>JABISG010000150.1 GCA_018699955.1 Planctomycetaceae bacterium
ACGTCAGCACGACGCAACTTGGCAATGATCTGGTCCACCGTGTGTCGGTTCTGTTTCATCTCAAAGAATCCTTTCCGGGTGTTCAGCCCGGTCAAGATTCTCTCACTCGCTGTGGATCAATTAAAGGGGGGAAGGCCAAAAAGACTTTGACGGTTGAAAGAAGTTGACATACTGTTAGAATGACGAGTTGACTCTATGGATTGCATGGTGGGTTTTCCTGCCGTGTTTGTCCTATTTCTTGTTCCATTGCTTTTTTCCATCCTGTAAAATTGGAGGTCTATGTTATGAGTTTCACGCGTGTCCTCATGCGAGGCAGGCGTTCAGCGTTCACCTTGATTGAACTGCTGGTCGTGATTGCCATCATTGCAATTCTTATCGCTTTGCTGTTGCCCGCTGTGCAACAGGCTCGTGAAGCGGCTCGCCGATCAACCTGCAAGAACAACCTGAAGCAGCTTGGTGTGGCGATGCACAACTATCACGAAACACACGGAATTTTCCCGTGCCAGAACCATCGATTCACAAATGGACCTCAGTCAGGCAACACTACGGGCGGCTGGTCCTGGATTGCCATGTCTCTTCCATTTTTGGATCAGACGCCAATTTACAACAAAATCAATTTCTCCATTGTTGGCGACAGAAACCACAACCATGTCGATGCCAACCACAGGACACTCAGGACAACGGCCCTCCCGGTTTTGCTTTGCCCCTCAGCGACTCAGATCGAAAAAGTGAATGGCATTGCCCCCGGTGCGGTGAACGGTTACCGCTGGAACGGGAACTCGAGAGGCGCAGTGACGGACTATGTCGGTAGTCTCGGTCACATCTGGGGTGGCTGGAAAGATTGTAATGCCGTACCCGATTCGCTCGTCACGAATGCCCTGCCCGGAAACCTCGGGAACAAAGGCTCCAATCCAGGGACCCCTTGGGTCAACGGAGAACGCTCCAACGAATGGTCCAGAGTCAACGGCGTTTTCAATTACGGCGGCGGCCACAGGATTGCCGAAATCACCGACGGAACGTCGAACACGATCGCCGTCTTCGAAAACATGCACTGGCGCGGTGGCAACGGCGTGAACTTTGATTATCGTATCAGCAGTTATGGTGGTTGGATCAGCCCACTGGGCGCAGTACACAACTTTCGAAATCCAATCAACAACAAGAACCCTGCCTGGATGCAGGGGTCGAACGATCTTCGCTGTGAATCGCCCAGTAGCTATCATGCCGGTGGAATCCAGGGCTGTCTTGCAGACGGATCCGTTCGTTTTATTGGTGAGAACATCGACCACGGTATTCGTTACAAGCTCGCTGTTCGCAACGACGGCTTGGTCATCAGCGACTTCTAAGCCGCGCTGATGTGTGCCGATTTTGACGTTTATTTCCCTTCCGCGACCAACTGGTCGCGGAAGGGTTTTCTGTGCGCTGAAAACAACCAGAAGTTTTGCAGACGATAATTTTTCCTTTCACGTTCATCCGTCCATGGTACGTAGTATCGTTCGCTTGAATTTGCGAGCTGGGAGTCGCTTGGACGGGTCTCTGCTCACTCCGATCTGCAACGGGAATTCCAATCACTGATGAAGATCAACACCGCACGCTGGCATTGGTTGATGTTGGCAGTTTACCTCCTGGTGTTCTGTGGCTGCGATCACTCAAAATCTGTTGACCCTCAACCGGATTCAACGACCACGTCAACTCAGAAGAAACCCGATACGGTCTTCGAATTCCAACCCAAGACTCCTTCAACAGAAGATCGAAATCTCGGCGTGTCGGTCCGGGAACTGCAGCCGTTAGAGTTCACGGACGTCGCAGAAGAATCTGGCCTGGATTTTACGTATCGGAACGGCGCTTATGGCCAACAGTTGATGGTCGAGTCGCTGGGGGGGGGCTGTTGCTGGCTCGATTACGATCGTGATGGCTGGCCGGACCTTTTTCTTCCTCAAGGCGGCAAACCCGATGCGGAATCCGCCTCCGTCAGACCTCCGGACCAGTTGTTTCGGAATATTCACGGTACTCGGTTCGAATCCGTTGAGGCTGCAGAATTACGGGGAGAGGGTTACGGTCAAGGGGTGGCTTCCGGTGATTTCGACGGCGACGGTTTTGACGATCTCTACGTGACGAACGTGGGAAAGAACATTCTGTACCAAAATCAGGGGGACGGAACCTTTATCGAGGTGACCGATGTTGCGGCGGTCGGCGGTCGGAGTTGGAGCAGCAGCGCTGCCTGGGCGGATTTGAACAACGATGGTCTGCTCGATTTGTATGTGTGTAACTACGGCGATTATGACCCCTATTTCCCTCGGGAATGTCTCAAGGACGGCCTTCCCGCCCTCTGTCACCCGCGCGAGATCTCGCCCGTTCCCGATGAGTGTTATCTCAATCTGGGGGATGGCCGGTTCGAGGCGGCAGCAACTCGAATCGGATTATTTGGTGAAGGAAACCGGGGGCTGGGTGTCGTCGCGGCCGACCTGGACAACAACGGCTCGATCGATCTTTTCGTTTGCAATGATACGACAGAGAACTTTCTGTTTCTGTCGCAACCCGATGGTGGTTTCAAAGAAACGGCCTTGCAGTGTGGTGCTGCTGTGAACGCACAGGGATATGCCCAGGCGAGTATGGGCGTGGCTGTCGGCGATTACGATCGCAACCATGCTCTGGATCTCTATCTGACTCATTTCACGAATGAAGAAAACGCCGTCTATAAAAATCTTGGAGACAACGGTCGTTTCCGCGAAGTGGCCGGACTCAGTGGGATGCGAGCTTTGTCTTATTCGAAACTCGGTTTCGGCACGGTCATGTACGATCTGAATTGTGACGGCGCAATGGATCTCTTTGTTGCCAACGGCCATATCGATCCTCGCAATGCGGATGGCGACGGGTATGAGCAACTTCCGCAACTGATATCGTATGGAAGAAATCAATGGATCGACGTCTCAGCAAATGGCGGCGCATACTTCCAGAAGAAACGAGTCGGACGAGGGGTGGCGGTTGCGGATTACGATCGGGATGGCGATCTGGATCTGGCGGTTGTCCACCAAAACTCTCCGGTGGCATTACTCCGCAACGACTCCGAACTTCGACGATCAATTTCTTTCAGGTTTCGGGGGACAACTTCTCCGCGCAGCGGGATCAATGTTCGTGTATGGGTTGAATGTGGCGAGCATTCGCTGATGCAGGAACTCGTCGGCGGCACCAGTTATTGTGCCACACACTATCCGGAACTGGTGTTTCCCACATTCGGATCCAAGACCGGCAACGTCCGCGTCCGCTGGCCGTCGGGGAGTGAATACGAGTACAATGAAATCGCGATGAATCGGCCCATCGTTTTTCTTGAAGATGGAGGTTACATGGTCAGGCCGGGTCCTCAGCCTGAGTGATCGCCATAGCGATGGCCGACTTTTTCATCGCAATTGACCGGAGTTGACAATGTCCGTCCGCATGCGACGCATCGGCAACCTCTCGTGTGCCATTCTCATTCTCTGGGCAGCCGGTTGCGATGAGCCGCAACCCAAAGAGACTGGGCAGATTCGCGAGGGTGGGGACGAAGCCGCAATGGCTGCGCCGGTCTCCCGCCCTGCTCCTCGTCCGCAGGGTTACGTCGGTTCCAAGGCGTGTGCCGAATGCCACGAGGAGATCGCCGCCGCGTATCAATCCCACCCCATGGCACATTCAATGATCGGGACTCTGCCAGGCCCTGTCGGGACTGTTCAGCAGGAAGCGTCCTTCGACTCGATTCCCGGATGCGCTTACGAGGTCCGCACAACCGAAGACTCGGTGACGCACAGCGAAGTCCTGCGCGATCGTGACGGAGAGCTTATCTACGAGCAAACTGTCCCCGTTGATTACATCGTGGGATCGGGAAAGCGAGGCCATTCTTATCTGATAAACCGTGAAGGCTTGCTATTCATGTCACCGATCACCTGGTACACCGAAGGGCAGAGGTTTGATCTCTCCCCTGGATACGCAGCCGATTCGCATCCCCGATTTGGCCGCCGCTTGTCCGACGGTTGCCTGACGTGTCACAGCGGCTTAATGGCACGCGACAAAACCGGGCCTCAGCGTTTTTCAGCAACACCGTTTATCGAAGCATCGATCGGCTGCGAACGCTGTCACGGTCCTGGACGGAAACACGTCGAGTTTCAGAATTCATTCAAGAGTGATCTATCCGATTCGAGTTCGACAAGTGACCCCATCGTCAATCCAAGTCAGCTTTCATCACAACTCCAGGATGACATCTGCAATCAGTGTCACATCCTGGGAATCAAGCGGGTCTTGCGTTACGGGCGGACGGAGTACGATTTCCGTCCGGGAGACCGACTGATCGACATCTGGGCAACTTTTGTGGGCGGAGACCGAGGTGAAACCACCAGCAATGCGACCCCCGCTGTCAGCCAAGTCGAACAGATGCATCTGAGCCGATGCGCTCAGAAGAGTAACGGACGAATGACGTGCACGTCCTGTCACGACCCGCATCGCTCTCCTTCTCCAGAACAAAGAGTGGCGTATTATCGGTCGCGATGCCTGGAATGTCACGTCGATGCCGAAGCGTCGTGTACTGCTCCCCACGATGAGCGGCACGCGGTGCAGAATTCATGCATCGAGTGCCACATGCCACGACTGAGAGCGACCGATGTTCCGCACACGTCACAAACCGATCATCGCATCCTGCGCACGCGTTCTGCCGGACAACACGCAGCAAACCCTTCGCCATTCTCGACCGGCATGGATCCCAAGTTGTTTCAGGGTGCCGAATCAGACCTGCCACCTCGAGCGCTTCGACGTGTTCGCGGATTACTCCTTGCGCACATGGCCAACAGTAACGGAAACCCCCAAACTGCCCGGCAGGCCCTGAGTTTGCTCGAACCTCTCCCCGCTTCTTTCCCTGATGATACAGAACTACTTGATGCCCTTGGGACGGTCAGTTATTTGGTGGGAGAGTATCCGTCGGCAAGACAGTATTGGTTGAAATTGAATGGCTTACAATCATCGAACGAATCTGCCGTCGAAGGGCTGATGCTAGTCGAACGCAGGAAAGAGAATTCTGTTGGAGCACTCGAATATGTCGATCGGCTGATTGACTTGAATCCCTGGCGAGAGGATTTCTTCCATCAGAAATCGCATATCCTCAACACTCTCGGGCGCGATGCAGAGAGTATTCGGTCTGCAGAGCAGGGCCTCGAATTGAATCCCGGGTCCAAGCCAATTCTGCGTTGGCTCATTGAAATCTGTGAGGAGTCCGGCGAGAACTCAAAAGCAGAACAGTTTCGGATTCGGCTTGGCAGGATTTCGCGAGTGCGACCGGATCAGCCGCCGTAACCGCGCTGCTGCAGCCGGAACTGCAAGTGGTTCGCCAACTGAGAATCTCCGCATGCGTCCGCGTACTCGGAAATCCGATGTAGTTGCGCATCGGTGATATCTTTGGCCGTCGGGAGCCGCAGAAGATCCTGGCGCAGCCGCTTTCCGGTCAGAGCGATCTTTTGGCAACGTTCCGCTTCTTGCAGATCTCCCTTGAGTCTTAGAACTTCTGCAAGACCCAGCCACGTTCTCCAGTCGATTTTGGTCAGTTCCAATGACTTTCGGTACGCCTCTTCGGCACCTTCGAGGTCGTCCACTGCGGCTTGATACCATCCTCGAAACCGCCAGAAAACGCTGTCATTTCCTGCTTCGGGTGGAACCATCGCGAGAATCCGAGCGACATCATCAACTTTGGATTCTTCGGCATAACGATGCAGGAAATACCGCAGCAGAGCTGAATTGCGGGGGAATTTTTCGAGAAGACGATTGAGTTTTTCCTGGCTTTCTCTGCGAGTTTTTGCGGTCGCTTCGGTTTGGTTTTCGAGTCTTTGCATGATTTCATCAAACTGCACCGCCGCTGCGGCCAGGAAGACTTCCGAGCGGGGACTCGATCGCAGCCACTTGGAATTCAGTTGAGAGCCGTTGGAAAAGTAAAGGTGGTCGCAAAGGAAGAGATAAACATAGGCATCCGGCGGCTCCGAGCCATATTCAATCGACGCTTGAATTTGTTCGATCAATTTGACGCGTTGCAGCGAGAGAGCGTAGAAAAAAATCAGTCGGCTGCGGATCACGGTCAGTCGTGGTTCAAGCTGCAGTAGTTCGAGACTGGTCTGCTCGGAAGCGAGAGGACGATTGAGCAGATCAAATTCAATCTCAGCTTTCTTGCTCAGCGCGGGAATTGCCTTGGGATCGTGCCTTGGGACTTGATCCAAAGCATGCAGTGCTTCTTCCAGCTTTCCCGTTTGCAGGTATCCTTCCGCCAGGAATAACCAAGGGTCGGCCGATGTCGGGCGCCACTGGCTCCACTCCTCGGCCGTTTTGATCAGTGACTCCCAATCGCGTTTCTGATCGGCAGCGCGGCAGAGTTGCTTGAACTCTCCAACTCGATGCTGCTCCCAGCTGTCATACAGTTTCATTCCGCCAGCGCATCCGATCGCCAGCAAGATCGCCCCCAACAACCAATAGATTCTCTGGCGCGAACGAGCCTGGGGAACGTCGTCGGACATTATTTCTGAGGATCAATCTGATGGTTTGGTAGAATTGTCACATCGTAAAGTCTACACTATGGTACGTCTTGTCTCATTTCTTGTCGAGAACTCGTGAGGAAAACTGCCGTGAAGACATTGTTGAATTGCCTGGTTGTTTGTGCGTTTTCGCTCCTGCTCGCCGGTTGCGGACCTGGCGAAGGAACTGGCCACAAGGATGATCCCACCCCAGGCGGCGAACCCGAAATGCTACCCGAGAATGCCACCCCAGAGGACATGGACGCGATGATGAAACAGTCGGAGGAAAAAGCTACGGGCGGTGGTGAATAAACCTGAATTCTGACAGACACTGTCCCGTCGGTTTGCGTCCGAAGTCGAACGCGAATTGGCGAGCGGAAGCGGCCGTGCGCGTTGATCGCAGGACGATCAACGCGCATGGCTGCCTGTTGGAGTCGGACACTGCCAATATTGAAGTCGGGCGAGTACGGTGGCAGCAAATGCAGTTCGGCGCCGGACGGGAAAATCGGGGCCAGATGCTGCTCTCGGTTCACACCGGAAACAGACAGTCGTTGATCGGACTATCAACCGTCAACAGCGCCACAAATCCAACAGCGCGCATATCGCCTTCCAACGTTGTCGTCTCCCCGCGGCCACGGTGAACCCGCTCGGCGCTCCGCAGTGCCCGCATTTCGTCGCCCCCGTTTCGTCGATGAAAACCATGCGATCTGGATCGATTTGTTCCTGACTCTCTCGCCACTGCTCTACGCGACAGTGCCCGGAATGCTCAGCCGCTCTTCGCCATGCTCGACAAACAGAGCCGCTGCGCCGCCCTGCATGACGAACAGACCAGCCTTGAAAAAAGCATGAAAACGGTGAGAATTAAGAGACGCTTACGCGCTCTCGCAACATCTCAAGGCAATATCCGGCCTTAGAATGACAACAAGACAAATCCTCATCGTGAGCTTGTTCGCGTGTTTCCTCGGAACCACGGCATTCATTGTCACTCAGGCTTTGCTGGTCTCGAAGGAAAACGCCACATCCAGTAGCGACGAAATCGTGGTCGAGTGTAAAGGCACAGTTGATGGCTGGATCTTTCGGAAACAGGGTCCCGATGGCATGCTTCACAGCGACGACGATCCCATTTCTCACAATCTGCTCTTGTTACCGCAGCACTCAACGGTTCAACTGCAGATGACGAGCGACGATTACCTGTTCCGCCTCTCTCAGAAAGAACTCAATCTCAACACAATTGCGGTGCCGAACCACCAGATCACAACGATGATTGATACGGGAAAGCCGGGGCTCTATGATTTGGAATCACAGCCAATGTGTGGGACACCGTTTTTTCACGCGAATGTCCAACCTCAGGTTGTTGTCACTGAAGATTGAACTCTTTCGATCATTCCAGCCTGACGATGGCCGAAGTGACGGGCGTCAATCGCAAGCGTGTGCAGCGCTTGACCGCCCAACGGTTGCAGTCCAATTTGATTTGTCACTTGTGAACTCCTTGTGATGCCAAGCCGTACATACACAAATTCCCGATCACGGCCTGCCTCGGGAGTTCTCAAAGTTCGTTTTTCCGGGGCGTGGGCAATTCTCGTCATGCTGGCTTTCGCAGGGTGTGATAATTCCAGCGGAACTGGCCAGAATTCAAAAGAACAATCAGCGCTCATCCGGCCGGCTGAGCACGGCGTGTTTCATGTCTTTGCTGAAGAGAACATACAGCACGCCATCGATGCGGCTGCCGCGAGTTCGAGTTCAAAAGTGGTGCGAGTTCACGCCGGCACCTATTTCCCCAAGCAAACCAGTCAAGCATTGCTGCATCTGACAGCAGTTCACGACGGAGTTGTGTTGGAAGCTGATGGAGACGTTGTTCTCAGCGGAACTCATTCTGGTCCGGACGGACAAACGGGAACGACCGATGATGTCAAAGTGAACCATGTGGTGTATTTCGGTGACGGAATCAGTTCACAAACCGTGCTTCGGGGTTTTCGAATCACCGGCGCGCAGCCGGGAACCATTTTCGATCAATCTGAGCCGCCGCTTGAACCTCGGTCCCGACAACGCGAGTTGATACCTGGCATGTTTTTTTATCTGGATGGTGGTGCCATCAAGATTTTCGGGCGATCGTCTCCTCGAATCATGGAATTAGTCATCGACGGGAATGAATCGGGGTTGTGCGGTGGAGGAGTCTCCATCGAACATCGCGGGCTTCATGATCAGCCCGTGCAGTTCACTTCCTGTGTTTTCAGAAACAACCGATGTCCAGCCACGGGATCGGCGGTGGACCTTCTCGAAGGGAGCTTGGCCACCTTCGAGAATTGTCTGTTCGTCAACAACGTCGGCAATTACGGAATGGACCGCATTCAAAGGGAATACGGTCTGAGCTACAACGCTCAGCACGGGAGTGGAGCCTTAACGGTGTTTCCCGACTCGCGGGCGGAAGTGAATCGATGCACGTTCTCCGGCAATTGGAACGGCGTTGACGACCACGGCCGAGGCAGCGTGTACCGAAACACAATTTTCTGGAAAAACGACGCTTCCGATGGTTCCCGCGCTGGAGACCCCTACGAAGTTGACGTCATGGATGCCTCGGGACTGAGAGATTGTTGGATTGGAGGCGGGGTGTCCGACCTGCGCGGGACTATCGATCGTTCGCAGAATCGGGTCGCGGCTCCGGATCCAGAGTTTGACGAAGAATTTCGTCCGCAACGACAGGGACTGGAAGACTTGGGCTACCGACCTTTAGAAGACTGATTGCTGCTGAAGTCAAACGGCTGGAATTTGTACAATGGCGTTCGCAGATCATCCTATCTTAATGGAGTAATTCGATCCGATGGATTCTAGCAACAAACGGTTACTCGGAGGGTTTCTTCTCCTGGCAGTCGCCGTTGGGGTTGGCTTGGCGATCTATTTTGCCCCCAAAGACGAACAGCCATCTCCCGATCCAGAGAATAATCAGGTGAATTCTTCACGAGATCAGGCTCTCCCATTGCCCGAACTCGGCGGCGTTCCCGACTTCGGCCTGATCGATCAAACCGGAACATCGTTCGGGAGTTCAGAACTGAAGAACAAGGTCTGGCTCGCCAACTTCATCTTCTCGTCATGTCAGGGAACGTGCCCAGCTCAAAGTGAACGAATGTCAGAACTGCAAGCTCGATTGTCCGGGGATCCAAGCTGGCCGGGTATTCGACTGGTGACTTTCACCGTCGATCCTGAAAACGATACTCCCGAAGTCTTGAAAGGCTATGCGGAGGTTTACGGTGCCGATTCAGATCACTGGAAGTTTCTTACGGGAGAGCGTTCGCAGATCTGGGAACTGTGCAAAGCCGGCTTCAAGATGCAGGTCTCTCCCAATCCCGACGATAAGGCCATGCCAATTCTTCACGACACACAAGTCGTTCTCATTGACCGTCAGGGGCAGATTCGCGGTTACTACGATGCTCTTGTCGAAGATGACCGAACCAGACTCATTCGGGATATCGGCATGGTGTTACCGGAATTCCAGCCTGCTGCCGCTGTAGCCGATCAGTTTGCTTCCGACGTCACCCACCTGGCACAACCACCGCAGATCCTCCAAATGGAATGGCTGGATGATCTGAAACAACAGCAGACCGAAGAGATTTCCAAATCGAAAGTGTTTCACGGATTCCAATTCGAGGACAAGGTCGATCAAACCGGCATTGCCTTTGAACCCCAGATTGTCGATGAACAGCGCTGGAGACTTCAGGTCAATCATTATGACCACGGGACGGGCATCTGCGTGGCCGATGTGGACGGTGACGGATATCTGGATGTCTATTTCCTCTCGCAAGCCGGTGCAAACGAACTTTGGAAGAACCGAGGTGACGGAACGTTTGAGGACATCACCGACCAAGCCGGCGTCGGTCTCGATGAGAGGATCAGTGTCACAGCCTCCTTCGCAGATATTGACAACGACGGTGATGCCGACCTCTACGTGACAACCGTTCGCGGGGGAAATGCCCTCTTGGTCAACAACGGCCAGGGACAATTCGAGGACGTTACGCCGGATTCCGGATTAGATTATTCCGGTCATTCGTCTGCTCCTGTGTTTTTTGATTACGACAAGGACGGCTTGCTGGATATGTATTTGTGCAACGTCGGCCGTTACACCACAGAAGACTACGTTGACGTTCGCCAGGATGCGACGACCAACGAGAAGGCAGCCGGAGTCAAGTATTATACGGGAATCAAGGACGCATTCGGGGGACACCTGAAATCTGAATACAACGAGAAGAGCCGATTATTTCATAACGAAGGCTCGGGCAAGTTCAAGGATGTAACCACCGAGACGGGCATCGACAACGTCAAGTGGACGGGCGACGCCACCCCGATCGATGGGAACAAAGACGGATGGCCCGACTTGTACGTTCTCAATATGCAAGGCCTCGACGGATACTTTGAAAACCAGGAAGGCAAACGCTTCGTGGACAAGTCCGGCGAGTATTTTCCCCGGACATCCTGGGGAGCGATGGGAGTCAAATCGTTCGATCTCGAAAATGACGGCGACTTCGATTTGCTTGTCACCGATATGCACTCCGACATGAGTGAAGACGTCGGCCCAGAGCGGGAACAGCTAAAATCTCGCATGCAGTGGCCGGAGATGTTCTTGCAGAGTAACGAAAAGGGGATCTATGGAAACAGTTTGTTTCAAAAGCAGGACGACGGGCAATTCCAGGAAATCTCCGACCAATTTGGCGCGGAGAATTATTGGCCCTGGGGAATCAGTGTCGCCGACCTCAATGCCGACGGGTTTCTGGATGTCTTTGTCGCTTCGAGTATGTGTTTTCCATACCGTTACGGGATCAACAGTGTGTGGTTGAATGATGCCGGCACGCAATTCGTTCCCGCCGAATTCGCACTTGGGGTCGAGCCGCGACCTCCGCAAGATCGCTTGAAGCCGTGGTTCGAACTGGACTGCGAGAACGTGGACAAGGACAATCCGATCTGTCGCGGGCGCAGCGGAAAGATTATCGTCTGGTCATCCCGGGGAACGAGATCGTCTGCCATCTTCGATCTGGATGGCGACGGAGATCTGGATATACTGACCAATGAGTTCAACTCACGGCCGATGGCGCTGATCAGCGATCTCAGCGATCAACGAACGGTGAATTGGCTTAAGATTCGATTCCGTGGGACAGTTTCCAATCGCGACGGACTGGGATGCGTCGTCAGCGTTAAATTGCCGTCGGGAAAGACTCTGACGCAATGTCATGATGGTAAATCCGGTTATCTTTCGCAGAGCAGTCAACCGCTCTACTTTGGGCTGGGAGATGTCAGTGAAGTAACATCAATCGAGATTCGCTGGCCGTCTGGAACGAGCCAGCAGTTAGAAGGCCCGATCAAGGCCGGCCAGTTGCTGACTGTGGAAGAGTCGAAACCTGCCGAATGATGTTGGCTGCATCTTTGGGCATCTTCGCCCACCGTTGCACTCGGTGAATGTCGGAGCGGTACAACCGGTTTCATTTATGCTGCGTTAACAGCCTCGCGCCGGCCATTTTGATCCCGATCGCTCCCAGCGGTGCGGTCACCACGATGGCGAGTACCGCGACGGCGAGAATCACTTGGCCGTTTTCTACCGTCATCGAGGTCATCTTTCCTTCCATGACCATTGCCAGGGGAACCGCGCCCATCGCCGCTTGAACTGTGGCTTTGGGCCAGTAGGCAATCACACAAAAGAACCGCTCGCGCGCGTTGAGGCCGGATCGGAGCAGCGACATCCAGACCCCAATACTCCGCGCTGTCAGACCGAGCGCCAGAATTAGCAGCCCGATTCCAACAACCGATCCGGTCAACTCACCGATCCGAACCTCCGCCCCGATGTAGACAAACAAGAGGATCTCGGCGAGTACCCAGATCCGCTGAAACTTCATCGCCAGGCGGTTTGCCAGCACATCGTATTTTTCGAGAATCACAAAGCCCATCGCCATCACCCCCAGCAGTGCCGCAATGGGGACGAACGATTTGACCTGTTGCATTTCGCAAACGTCGTAAAACACGACGGCGATGATCATGAACAGGATCACTTTCTTCGTATCGCGCAAATGGTACCGCTTGAAGAACCACACAAGGGCAAAACCAAACCCGACGCCAATCGCACCACCTAAAACAATGCCGCCGGGAACACCAACCAACAGCTTGACAAGATCGACAGAGCCACCTGCTGCCAAGCCGGCAAACGCGCTGAAAATGGTGATGGCGACAATGTCATCGACCGATGCGCCGGCGAGAACGAGCGTGGGGATCTCATTCTTTTTTCCGAAGCCGCCTTCCTTGAGTTCAAGCATCTGGGGAACGACGACAGCCGGAGAAACAGCGGCAATGATGAAGCCCAGCATTCCGGCTTCAAAGAAAGGTAAATCCAGCAGGTAAAAAGACGCCGCGGTCACCGCAGCACCTTCGACGATACAGGGAACAAAGCCCATCCGAATCGCCGGCCCACCGATTCGATTCAACGTCTCTCGGTTAATCCCCAAACCGGCACGGATGAGGATGACGATCAAAGCAACGGTCTTGAACTCCTTCAGGAGCACAAGGACTTCCGGGTCGATCAGGTCGAGTCCACTGGGGCCGAGAACCACCCCGCCGGTGATCATCCCCAGAATACCCGGCAGGCCAATTCTGGTGAAAATCAGATTCCCCACCAAGGCGACGAGGATGATGATGGCGATGTCCGTCAGCATTCTTCAGTCAAATCCAATCCGGCTGCTGGAGTTCGGGCCAATCCTTGCGTTACCCGAGCGAGGAATGTTTACGGTCCAAGTTGTCATAGCGTACGAAACTTGACAGGGCAATGACCACTCTGGGTGATTTCGCTCCGATTCGTAGCCGTCAAAAAGAGAGTTGTCGTCGGAAGTCTTGTGTGCCTGTGCGGTTCGGCTGCTGCAGAGCAAATCGGCTCGATCAATACGCTGCTGATAGTCTTATCAGCTCCAGATTTTTCGGTCAGCCATCGTGGACCGGCAGGAGACAATCTCAAAATACGGTTGTGGCATCTGGCAATTCGCAGGCATACAATTCACACGCAACTCGATTTTGTCAGAATTCTCAAATGGAGGGATTTGTCATGTCGCTCGAAACCAGAAAGCAGCTTGGTATTTGGGGGATTCTGGCGATTGGGTTTGTGATTGGGTTCGCCGTTGCCAGTGGTGCAACGAAACCGGAGCCGACGGCGCTTGCGTCGGCCGATGCTGATGCCAATGCGGCGCCGCGTTACTCTCCGGTGAAGGCGCGCGATCGCGACTTCTACACGCCCAACAGTGAGGATCTCGGGCCGAACGAAATGCGGTTGCTGGCCTGTGGCACGGGGATGCCAACCGCGCGACCGAAACAGGCGGCCTCGTGTTGGCTGCTCGAATTGGGCAACGGCGACAAGTTCATCTTCGATGTCGGCACGGGATCGGCCGAACGAATTTCGGCCTTTCAGATTCCCTACAATTACATCGACAAGGTCTTTCTGAGCCATCTGCATACCGATCACTTCGGCGACCTGGACGCGTTGTTTGTCGGTGGGGCATTGGCGGGTCGTCAAAAACCTTTGCGAGTTTGGGGACCGAGTGGTGATACGCCGGAGCGCGGCACCAAGTACGCGCTGGAGCATCTGGAGAAAGCGCTGACGTGGGATCTCGACGGTCGCAAGGGGCTGACCGATCCACGCGGGTACCACTTCGAAGTACACGAGTTCGACTATCGGGGCATAAATCAGATCGTCTACCAGGAAAACGGCGTGACGATTCGCTCGTTCCCGGCGATCCATTCGCTGGATGGCCCGGTGAGCTACAGCCTGGAATGGAACGGTTTGAAGTTCGTCTTCGGCGGCGATACCTTTCCAAACAAATGGTTTGCGGAGTACGCCAAGGATGCCGATTTGGCGATTCACGAGTGCTTCATCGCTGTGCCCGACATGATTACAAAATTCAAATTCACACCGCAAAGCGCCCTGTTAGTGGGTACGCAAATCCACACGGCACCGGAAGCGTTCGGCAGCGTGATGTCGATGATCAAACCGCGGATGGCCGTCGCCTATCACTTCTTCAAGGACTTCGACACAACACCGGAAATCAGCAGACGCATCGCGAAGACATACGACGGCCCGTTGAGCCTGGCGGTGGATTACATGGTGTGGAACATCACCAAGGACGAAATCCGTGTGCGCATGGCGAATGTTGATGAAGACGTGTGGCCGCCGCCAGCCACCGAGAAGCCGCAATTGCCCGACGCCAGTCTGCGGATTCCGTATTCAAAACAGATCTCCGGCGGCAAACTCGACATGAAGAACGTAATTCAACCGACGTATGATGAGATCAACAAGAAGTTTCGTCTCACAGAGGAGCAGGATTGAAACAACATGCGGCTGGATCGTTGCGGAGTAGATTTCGCGTAGCGGTGCGCTGCCCAATGTCCTTGGCCTCTCACGGCAGACGCATTCTGTGCGAACCGCGAGAATCCCCCTGCTCTTTGCACGGAGTCGGGCAGATGGCATAATGAACGGACAGTTGTCGGTCGATCGCGCGGACGATTTCGCTGGGTGGCCATTTTTCAAACGGAACGTCCCCAAGGCCGATGGTCTCGATACTTCTATCTTGAGATTCCAATCATCATGAGCAATCTCTACGCGGTTGTTGTAGCACTAGTGCTTCTTTCGGGGGCGGCTCTTTCCGGACCAGTGTCTACGGTCAATGCACAGGAGCGGCAAACCCCGAATCAATATCAGCAGGCGATGACCCTGCTTCAATCCACTCGAACGATTCGGGATGCAGGCGAAAGAAACAAACAGATCGACCGCGCGCAAGAACTGTTGGAACAATTTGTCGCGAACAATTCCAGGCACTTGGAATTTGCGCAAGCCAATGCGCAGCTCGCGCAGCTTCTGCTCGAAAAGGCTCGCGCCGCGATTGTGAACTCCGAGTCAGCAACAGACGCCGATCGGAAAAGGAAAGACCGCCAACAAGCACGCGAGTTACTCGCGACCGGCCGTCGGTATTTTCGGGTGGCGCACGATTTGTTTCAACAGCAGTACAAAGCGTTTCCTGTGTTCATCGACCGACAGACCGATCCCGATAAATATGCGGCCAGGCGAAAAGCTGAAATGAGATTTATTCGTTCTCAATTGAATCTGCCGATTTGCGATCTTGAAGAAAGTCACACATACGACGAAAGCGACCCGAAATTCAAAAAACTCTTGATAGGAGCGGCTACCGAATTCGAGCAAATTCATGCCAAATACCGCAGCCTGGTCGCCGGTTTGTATGCGCGGTTTGGCCTACCCCCGATCTTTGTACCACCCTCAGTGAGAGAATCGGGGTTCAGGTAACACGTTCTGTTCAACAGGGCGCAGCGTAGCGAAGTCCTGTTGAACAGAACGGGCCGCATATGCGGCGGGGGTCTCGTAGTCCAA
>JABISG010000152.1 GCA_018699955.1 Planctomycetaceae bacterium
GGCGAAATAGCGCATGACAACATCTCCTGTCATAGTGTGACCGAGATTGAAGATCGCTGTTTGCTCCACCGAAGTGGTGGCGCGTGCAGCAAAACGAACTGCGGAATCACAGGTTTCTCTGGAATCGGCAAGCCAACACGACCAATTAAAAAAGCCCACACTGCTGGCCGTTGGGGCGTAGCAGAATGGGCTTTCGTACCCGAGATTTGTCCGACGCTTTCGTCGCATCTACGTACTCAAGTATAAGGGTAAAAAAGGGGCAAACGCAAGGATTTCTTCTGTCGATGTGCATCGTCGCCGAGAACGACACACTCCACGTAACCGGCGAAGCTGACCCTGGAAATCAACCGCCAGAAACTTCCCTCGAAACTCGATCTCAAAATCGAAACGAAGGCGACGGTGAAGTCGTTGTCGGCGGGCGCTGTTGTCGGCGTGGCGAGTGCGTAATTGACTGCTGCAGTCAACAACACTCGCCGGGAGGGTGGATGTTCGCTGGTTGGGTGGCTGGGGTCGCAGCGTAGCGAAGCCCCCAGACGATGCGTGTCCGACGTTCTTTTTGCCTTCTCGCATCAACAGCGATACCATCGCCGGAATGGGTACCCAGCATCGCAAACACTTCAATGACGCCGGTCACGCACACGAGTTGACCTTTAGTTGCTATCGAGGTCTTGCGTTTCTCAAGCGCGAGCGAACGCGCCGCTGCTTGGCCGATGCGATTCAGGAATCGCGTGAAAACTGGCAGTTCGACCTGTGGGCCTATGTTGTCATGCCCGAGCACGTTCATCTGGTGGTTCGTCCGCGCGAAGCAGAATACGACATCGCGGCGATTCGCAAAGCAATCAAGGCACCGGTCGGCACAGCAGCAATCGCTTGGCTGGAAACGAACGCCCCGAATGGCTGCCCCGCATCACGCGAAAACGCGGAGGCGGAACCGAACGATTATTCTGGCAATCGGGTGGCGGCTATGATCGCAACACCGTCGAACCGACACACTGATGACAATGATCGACTACATTCATGCTAACCCTGTGAGGCGTGGACTGGTCGAACGCGCGTCGGATTGGGAATGGTCAAGTGCCGCCTTTCTGCAAGATAGAGGAGACTCGCCGATTCCTGTGGATCGAGTGCCGCCGGAGTGGGTGCCGTGAAGGGAGCGTTCGTCGGGGGGCTTCGCTGCGCTTCGACCCCAGCCACCCCTTTCAGACTTGATCGCGGTGCTGATCCGCTGCGAATGTGGTATTGTGGAGTCCCTGCGAGGCTTGTGGCCGGACGGCTGATGCGGCAGTTCATTGTCGCGGTACGGCGAGCAGGGATCGGGCTTCGGCTCAATCCAGAATGGGAAACATCGGTTAGGACTGACAGACCATGAACAAGCAACCGATCGGCATCTCGGTTCCGCGGTCCGGGCAAATCGACACGGCTCATTCGCTGTTTCGACTATTGCTGATTGGACTGCTGTGCCTGGCAGCCGGTTGTGGCTCCGACGCCCCAGCCACCTTTGAGCCATTCCAGCGCGATATCGATGCCGGATTGGAAATTTGGAGGCTGGATTTCGACGACGCGGGGACCATCAAGCACTATTTTGTGTTTGAGAACGGCAAGCCTGTCAGGCAGTACATGGAAAACAGCGGTGAATGGGAAGAAACGACTAAGAAAGTCGAAGTGACAATGGACGGTGGCAAAGAAGCCGATGGTTCCATCAAGGTCAAGTATTCGATTGATACGTTCGACATGCAAGTTGTGACAGATTTCATAATCAACGGAAACAAATTCACCGGAACAATCGTCAATGGAGACGAGGAGTCGCCGATTGCTGGGAGTGCGGAACGAATTAACTGACGACGACCGTGAGGTGTGACGATGAGAGCGTGCTCGAAAACTGTTGCCGTTGCATTTTCCTGTTTGCTGGGATGCGCCTGCCCCGCGCTGTCGGCAAGCCCGGAATGGAAAGTTGCGATTGAGTTGAACGACGGTGCTCGCATTGTGGGCGTGCCAACTTTCGGGTCGATTCGATTTCAGACCGCCGCAGGGACGACGGATATTTCGTTGCGGTCGCTTCATTCGGCATCACACAGCAATGGTGTTTGGATTGTTCACACGGAAAACACGAAGCAGCTATCAGGAAAGATGTTGACGGAATCGCTGGGCGTGAAAACTTTGGTGGGGCCGGTGACCGTGCCGATACGGTTGGTCGTCGGTCTGGAAGTTTATCCCACCACCATCGACGCCAATTTGCCGGCGCGTGATGATCTGGTGCTGTACCTGAACTTCGACCGCAACGGGGGCAAGCGGGCGCGGAATCAGGCGTCCTTTCGACATCATGCCGAGGTGCGGGCCGCCCAATGGATTCCCGACGGCAAACAGGGCGGGGCCTACGAATTCAATGGTGATGCCCAGTTGGTCATTCCCCACCATGCCGAGCTTTGCCCCACGGCTTACACGCTGGCTGCCTGGGTCTACCCGAATGATCCGCAAGGCCCGTGGCGACAGGTGATCGGCAAGACGAAGGCATCGTTTTACGGCGGCTACGCTCTGTGCCGATTTCCGAAAGACAACGCCAATATATCCTTTTACGTGGGCGAATACGGCTCCGCGATAGTCAAACAGCCTGTACCCAGGCGCCAATGGACTCACGTTGCCGGCGTTTGCGATGGCAGGCACGTGCAACTATTCGTCAACGGGGAACCATCGCTTCCGGTGCCGCTGACCAAAGGGCATACGAACCACACCGAGACGCCATTAATCATCGGCGGTTTCGGTGGTTACAACTGGATTGGGAAACTCGACGAGGTGACTCTGTACCGCCGGGCGCTTTCCGGTCAGGAAATTGAACAACTGATGCTGGCCGGATCGCGGCGCGAAAAAAGCAAATGAAAGTTTGAGCTGCTGAAAACCGGTAACGGCATTGCAGACGTCTTGACACACAATGATTGACATCCAAGCGAAAAGGTTTTGATACGATGAATTTGCATTTGCTGATGGTCGCGTGTTGTGCGTTGGTTGTTTTGCCGAAGGGTTTAACCGCTGCGGAGCCGTTGCCGGTGCCGGTGCCGGTTGATTCGATTCTCAGGGCCGAAGGCAATGTCGCGTTCACCGAGGGGCCGGCTTGGCATCCGAGTGGGAATGTTTATTTCAGCGACATCGCCAACAATCGCATCATGCGGCGTGACCGCAACGGGCAGATTCACGTTTACCGCACGCCGTCGGGAAAGACGAATGGGTTGTTGTTCGATCACAAGGGGCGGCTGCTCTGTTGTGAAGGGGGCGGAGCCGACAGTAATCGGCGGGTGACGCGCATCGAACTGGATGGCACGATAACCGTGTTGGCCGACCGCTATCGGGGCAAGAAACTGAATTCACCCAACGATTTAGCGATCGATTCGCGCGGCCGCATTTACTTCAGCGATCCCCGCTATCGCAATCGCAAGGGAATGGAGCAATTGGACGAGAAGGGCGAGCAGATTGAAGGTGTGTATCGCATCGACGGCGTTGGCAAGGTCGAGCGTGTGCTGACCCACGAAGTGGATCGGCCCAACGGCATTCTTGTCTCTCACGGAAGCAAGTACTTGTACGTCGCCGACAACTGCAATGATGGCCCGCGCGGAATGGGCGGCAACCGCAAGATGTGGCGGTTCAGTCTCAAGCTGGACGGCGACGTCGTTCCGAATAGCCGCAAGTTGATGTTCGATTGGGGCGGTGACCGCGGCCCCGACGGAATGGCGATGGATACAGAGGGCCGGATTTACGTGGCCGCCGGGTTTAATTTCCCGAGTCCCCCCCGTGAACTCGCAAAGAGATACAAGGCGGGAGTGTATGTCATTTCCCCGGCGGGCAAGTTGCTGCAGTTCATTCCGATTCCCATGGACATGGTGACCAACTGCACGTTCGGCGGCGACGATTTGAAGACGTTGTTCGTGACGGCGGGACACACGCTGTGGAGCATTCGCACCGATGCGGTGGGATATCTGGCGTGGCCGGCGGCAAAGTGAATTCGTGCGTTTGGGGAACGAACAAAGTGACAAGCGTGTTGGCGGACGGATCGTTTTTCAAGAAGGATATGTTGTGGAAGACACCGTTACACTCTCATTGAGCCGTAACCAGGCGCTCGTGTTATTTGAGTGGCTGAGTAATCTCGATGATAAAGAATGCTCTGAATACGATCATCCCGCTGAAGAACGCGTTCTTTGGCGAATTCAGGGGCAATTGGAATCTACGCTCGTCGAGCCATTCGATCCAGATTATTGTGCGATTCTTGCGGCTGCGAGAACTGAAGTCGCATCTCTTGGTTAGGCCCGCGCAAAACGAGCAACATGCGATCCGCTTCGGAAAGCCTGCGCGTCGCGGCTAACCGGATTGGATTACGGGCGTTCGGGTTTGGGGACGCGTTTGCCTCGGTTGCCTCGACGGCCACCTTTTTTGCCGCGGCGGCGTTGGTTGCCGGATGTGGCGAAGCCGGCGGTGGTTTCGTCGCCCGCTTTGATCGGTTGGCCTTGCTGCTTTTTTGCAGCGAGAATGCGGTCGCGTAGTTGGGCGGCGCGTTCGAATTCGAGGTTCTCGGCGGCGGCGAGCATTTCGGCTTCCAGCTCGGCAATGTACTCCTGCGTGACATATTCGGTTTCGTCGGCGATGCCGGCCGCATGCTGGGCGACGTGGCGGGCTTCGATTTCGTCCTCGATGCCGCGGCGGATCGCTTTTTTGATCGTTTCGGGCGTGATGCCATGCTCGGCGTTGTAGGCGAGTTGGATTTCGCGGCGGCGCAGCGTTTCTTCGATCGCCCGTTGCATGCTGCCCGTGACTTTGTCGGCGTAAAGAATGACCTCCGCGTTGACATTACGGGCCGAGCGGCCGATGGTTTGAATGAGGCTGGTTTCGCTGCGGAGGAAACCTTCTTTGTCGGCATCGAGAATGGCGACGAGCGAAACTTCGGGCAGGTCCAATCCTTCGCGCAGCAGGTTGACGCCGACGACTGCGTCAAACTTCTGTTCTCGCAGTTCGCGGAGAATCTTTACACGTTCGATTGCGTCGAGTTCAGAATGCAACCACTGACAGCGAACGCCTTCCTCAATCAAATACGTTGTCAAGTCTTCGGCGAGCCGTTTGGTGAGCGTGGTGACAAGAACGCGTTCGTTGCGTTCGGTCCGTTGTTGGATTTCTCCGAGCAGATGCGGGACCTGACCGCGTGCGGGAACGACGTGGATGATCGGATCGACCAGACCGGTGGGGCGAATCACCTGCTCGACGACTTCGCCGCCCGATTGTTCGAGTTCCCAATCGGCGGGGGTGGCCGAGACAAAAACGGTATTTTTGCGAATTGCGTTCCACTCGTCGAATTTGAGCGGGCGATTGTCGATGGCCATCGGCAGACGGAAGCCGTGTTCCACCAAAGTGGTTTTTCGTGAGTGATCGCCCGCATGCATGGCCCGTACCTGCGGAATGGTGGCGTGTGACTCATCGACGAAGAACAGAAAGTCGTCGGGGAAAAAGTCGAGCAGCGTGTCGGGTGGATCGCCCGGCTTCCGACCGCCGAGCGCGCGGCTGTAATTCTCGATGCCCGGACAAAAGCCCGCTTCGCGGAGCAGTTCCATGTCGTAGCGCGTGCGGGCAGCCAGCCTCTGGGCTTCGATGAGTTTGCCTTCGCGGCGAAAAGTTTCGAGCCGCTCGTCGAGTTCTGTCTGGATTTCTTCGAGGGCCGCATCGATGCGCTCCTGCGGCAGGACGAAGTGCTTGGCCGGATAGATGTAGATATCCGGCTGTTGTCGGATGTCTTCGCCACTGAGTGGGTCGATCATCGACAGCTTTTCGATCTCGTCGCCCCAGAGTTCAATGCGGTAGGCAAATTCCTCGTAGGCAGGCCAGATTTCGACGACATCGCCTCGCACGCGGAACTTGCCGCGTGTTGGTTGCAGGTCGTTGCGTTCGTATTGAATGTCGATGAGCTTGAGCAGCAATTTGTCGCGGTCGATTTCGTCGCCCACTTTCAGCGGGACCATCATTTCGAGATAGTCTTTGGGCGATCCGAGACCGTAGATGCAACTGACGCTGGCGATGACAATGACGTCGCGACGGCTAACCAGCGCGCTGGTTGCCAGCAGTCGCAGCCGGTCGATTTCCTCGTTAATCGACGCGTCCTTTTCGATGTAGATGTCGCGTTGCGGAATGTAGGCTTCGGGCTGGTAGTAGTCGTAGTAGCTGACGAAGTACGAGACAGCGTTGTGCGGAAAGAACTCGCGGAACTCGCCGTAGAGTTGGGCGGCAAGCGTTTTATTGTGCGAGAGAATGAGCGTCGGCCGATTGATGCGTTCGATCACGCCGGCCATTGTAAACGTCTTTCCCGAACCGGTGACGCCAAGCAACACTTGATTAGTGCGGCCTTGTTCGATGCCACGAACGAGCGCTTCGATGGCCTCCGGCTGATCACCGGCGGGCGCGAATTCGCTGACGAGTTGGAAGTCAGGCATGGAGGGCAAGTTCAAAGTCAAAGGAAAAAAGGAAAGAGTGGGGACATCGTTTCAAAGTTGTGCACGCGGCTCGGCAGGAGCCTTGCCTTTCCATTTTTGCAGCGGCTCGATGCAAATCAACAATCCACCGTGTATCGCGCCATTTTGTCCGGGTCGACTTCGATTCCGAGGCCGGAGGTTGTTGGCACGCTCATTTTTCCGCGGACGATTGGGAACGGTTCGGTGATGATGTCATCTTCCAACCCGTAATAGGTGCAATCGTTGGCGAGCGTGTAGGCGGGGTTACTGGCGGCAACGTGCAACATGGCGGCCGTCTTGGGGCCGAGATCGTGGCCGCAATGCATGATGGCGGTGATGCCGGCGGCGGCAGCGACGTAGCCGATTTTCGCACAGGGAAGTATGCCGCCGGCGATATGGGTGTCGGGCAGAATGAATTCGGCCGCGCCGGCGTGCAGGATTTCCCAGACGCTTTCCGGGCCGATGACGCTCTCGTTGAGCGCAATGGGCGTTGTGGTTTGTTCGCGAAGCCAGACGGCTTCGGACAGTGGTTCGGCCATAATCGGCTGTTCGAAGTATTCCAGGTCGTACTCTTCCAGTCGGCGGCCCAAATCGGCAGCTTCTTGTGGCGAGTAGGCACGGTTGGGATCGATGCGGAGTTTGAGCCGATCGCCAACGGCATCGCGCACGCCGCGAACCATATTGAAATCTTCTTCCATGTCGGAGCCGGCTTTGGTCTTCAGCGTGCTGTAACCCTGCTCGACATACAGCGAGGCAATTTCGCCGGCGCGTTCGTAACTCTGAATACCCATGCAGGCGGCCAGTTCAATTTCGGACCGCAGAATTCCGCCCAACAAAACCGCAACCGGCAAGCCGGCAGCTTTGCCGCAGATGTCCCACAGGGCGAGTTCGATGCCGCACTTCAGTCGCGTTTCCAGTGGGCAATCGCGGTGAAAGGCTTCGATGTTTTGCGGGTCACGGCCGATGAGCCATTCTTCCGCATCGTGTTGCATTTCACGGCCGCTGATGTCGGGCAGGAAATTGACGTTGTGCTCACCCAAACCGCTGATGCCCTTGTCGGTCTCGACTTGAACGATGCCTTTTTTCGTGGTCGAACTGGTGCGGATATGCGAGCGATACGGCGCGATGGGCGCGATTTGTGGAACTTCGACGATGGTCACTGTGACGTTGGTGATTTTCATGAGGGGTACTCAGTGTTGCTTTGGCAAATGAAAGTGACGAAAGAAATTCCATAGCTGCGATGCAACGCATCGCAGCTGCAGTTCTCACGACCGTCCCACCAGCGGGGGGACGAACTGCAGTTCTTCCTCGCTGCGCGGGCGCAGAAAGTCGAAGTCGCAGCCTTCGTGGGCTTGCAGAACGTGGTCGATGTAAAGCCGTGGGTAGCCGCGCAGGTGCGCCGTCTTCGGTGGTTGCCAGACGTCGTGGCGCAGCTTTAACTCTTCATCGGTGACGTCAAGGTGGAGTTTTCGGGCGGCGACGTCGAGTTCGATCCAGTCGCCCTCTTCCACCAGCGCCAGCGTGCCACCGGCGGCCGCTTCTGGCGAAAGGTGCAACACAACCGTGCCGTAACTTGTACCCGACATACGGGAATCGCTGATGCGGACGATATCGGTCACGCCTTGCTCCAACAGCTTTTTTGGCACGGGGATCATGCCCCATTCGGGAAAGCCGGGTACGCCTTTGGGGCCGGCGTGTTTTAGTACCAACACACTGTCGGCATCGACGGGTAACTCCGGGTCGTCGATGCGATCGAGCATATCCTGGTAATGGTTGAAGACAACGGCCCGCCCCCGATGTTCCAGCAGCTTCGCGGAAGCGGCCGACGTCTTGATGACCGCTCCGTGCGGTGCGAGGTTTCCGGTGACGACGGCGAGCGAACCGGTTTCTGAAATCGGCTCGTCCCGCAGGCGAATCACTTCGCGGTCGTAACATTTTGCGTCGACGAGATTCTCACCGAGCGTTTGTCCGGTCACGCTCAGGCAGTCCTCGTCCAACAGATCGCCGAGTTCCGCGAGGACCGCCGGGACACCGCCCGCTGCGAAAAAACGATCCATCAGGAATTCGCCCGACGGGCTGAGATTAACCAGGAACGGTATCGACTGTGAAAGTTCGTCGAAGCGGGCAAGTGGCAGGTCGAGGTTTCGCCGCCCGGCGATCGCAATGAGATGCACGACGGCGTTGGTCGAGCCGCCCAATGCCAACAGCGTGCGAATCGCGTTGTCGAATGCGGCCGGTGTCAGGATCGATTCGGGCCGGAGATCTTCTTCGACCATGCTGACGATGCGACGGCCGGTTTCCACTGCGGCCGAGATGCGGCGGCTGTCGGTTGCTGGAATTGCCGCCGTGCCGGGAAGCATCATGCCGAGCGCTTCGGAGAGCGACGTCATCGTCGATGCGGTGCCCATGGTATTGCACGATCCGGCACCGCAGGAAATGCACGCTTCCAAGTCGTCCCACTCGCTGCGACTGATTCGGCCCGCACGGACGTCGTCCCAGTGCTTCCAGATATCGGTTCCAGAACCGACAGGCTTGCCGCGCCAACGGCCGACGTCGCGCGGTCCGCCGTTGAGTTGAATGGCGGGCAAATTCGCGGAGGCGGCAGCCATCAGTTGCGCCGGTGTCGTCTTGTCGCAATTGCACAACAAGACGACACCGTCGATCGGGTTGGACCGCAACGTTTCTTCGACGTCCATCGCCATCAGGTTGCGATACAGCATCGCCGACGGCTTCATCATCTCCTCGCCGAGCGAGATGGTGGGGAACTCCAACGGCAACCCGCCCGCGGCAAGAACTCCCCGTTTGACCGCCTCGGCCACTTCTCGCAGATTCATGTTGCAGTTGTTCAGTTCGCTCCAACTATTGGCGATGCCGATGACCGGTCGGCCCTCGTAGTGCGAGGGATCGATGCCCATCGACCGCAGCGAACTGCGATGCTGAAACGCCAATTCCGGCCGCCCGGCAAACCACTCGGCACTGCGCAAAGGAACGTTCAACAGTTTTCACCCTAAATAAGTGTTTGAATGTCTCAGAAAAGCCGACGGGCTGCGGCCCATCGGACCGTCCCCTCTCAGCATACCCACCAGCAGCCGCATCACCTAGAATGGAGTGTACGGTGATTGATGGAGAAGAGAAACAGAACGGATTTCTTGCCGCGGCAGCGGACGGATTCTAAGAGCTATTTATTGGGTCTTGCATGAGTGACATGGAGCGGGAAGAGACTCGCGACGAACCGGTCGAGATCAGGACTTTTGTCGCCGCCGAACCGGAGTTGATCGATCCAGGCTTCGATGCTGCGAGCCATCCGCCGGTGGCACGGCGTCCGCGCCGGTGGTTGCCGTTGTTCCTGTTTGTGGCGACCGTGTTGAGTACTTGGTTTGCGGGGATTTTCTACGCGGCTGATCCGCCGTTGGGCTCCCCTTTTGTTGACTTTGTGCTGGAAGGACTGCGATACTCCGTCGCCGTGATGTCCATTCTGCTCGCACACGAGATGGGACATTTTCTGGCTGCGCGGATTCACCGCGTACCGGCCTCGCTGCCGTATTTCATTCCGATGCCGATCAGTCCGTTGGGGACAATGGGGGCGGTGATTGTGCAGGGGCGTGGCGTCGCCGACCGTCGGCAGATGTTTGACATCGCGATTGCCGGGCCGCTGGCTGGATTGGTGTTAGCGTTGCCAATCGTGTGGTTCGGTCTGGTCGATAGCAAAACCGTCCCCAAAGTGCCGGTCGATGGGGTGGCATTTATCTTCGAAGACCCGTTAGTGATGCAATGGATGATCGAGCACATTCATCAAGGAATCTCGGAGAACGAAACCGTTCGTCTCAGCCCGTTGATCATGGCGGGCTGGGTCGGCATTCTGGTAACCGCGCTGAATCTGATTCCGATCGGCCAACTCGATGGCGGACATATTCTGTATTGCTTGATCGGTCGGCGGGCGCACAAAGTGGCGATGGGACTGTTGCTGTTCGCAGTGGCTTGGATGATTTACACCAATAGTCTCAATTATATCCTGTTGGTCATTCTGCTTTTTGTGTTCGGGCCGAAGCATCCACCGACGGCGGATGACAGCATTCCATTGGGACCGGTGCGCGTGGCCATGGGCTGGTTGACTCTGGCGTTCATCGTGATTGGCTTTACGCCGAATCCGATCTCGCAAGTCGGGCCGGCTCCGAAACAATCGGCACCTGATGGAGTTGAGGTGTCCGCGCGAGAAGATCCTTCAAGCATCAGGGGGCTTACGCCCCCCGCTCGCCGGGATGGACAAAGCTCTGGTGATTACTTTGCCGCCGGCTTGGCGATTTCCTCGGGTTTGGGATTGGTCGAGGGTAATTCTCTGATGCGGATGTTGCGAAACTCCACCGGCGAGCCTTCCGATTCGAGGCAGATATAACCCTTGCGCGGCGAGGCAGCCGAACCGCCCGAAACGACTTTGCCGTTGACGGCCAGCTTGATCACGCCGTCGTTGCAGGTCACGCGGTAGTGGTTCCACTCGCCCGCCGGTTTGGCGCGGCGTTCGCTCGGCAAGCAACGCATCCAGCCGGCCGGATGCGGTCGGTCCGGTGTCATCTTCGCGCCGTGAATGGCAAAAATGTCGCCGTGGCTGGTGTAGTTTTTGGTTTCAATGCCATCGAGAATCTGCACTTCAATCGATCGTGTAAACGGCGTCGGCTTGGCGATGACTCCGTCACTCCAAACAAACAGCCCGGCATTTCCTTTGGCCTTCAGATGCCGGTACTCGAGTTCGATGATGAAGTTCTCATACATCTTCTCGGTCCGCATCACACCGGTCGGTTTGCCGGTAGAGAAGATCAAACCCTTGCGCGGTTGAAAAGTATCCTTCGCCACATTCAATGGCACCCAACCGGACAGGTCTTTGCCGTTGTACAGCGAAACGAATCCCTTCTCCTCTTTCGGTTTGTCTTCAGCGACTGCCGACGAGAAGCAGGCAAGGGCGACAGCGAAAACGATGCAAAGGCGAGCAGCGAACATGGGGTGATTCCTCTTGGCGGAACTCAATAGGTGGTGCATGGACAGCGATTCCATTATCACCCGTCTTCGCGACCTTTCGCAACGATGGGCAGCGGAATCACGTCTCGAATGCCCCCCGGCAAAAGTTCATCGTTCAGAATTCATCCTTCATAATTCCTCACGGCGGATCGCAGCCGCCGGGATGAAACGGGTGACAACGGCAGATGCGGGCAATTCCGCGCACGCTTCCCGAAACGGCTCCATATTTCTTCACTGCCAAAATGAAATACGCGCTGCAGCTCGGGTGAAACCGGCAACGCCCGCCGATCAGCAAGCCAAGTGACCACTGATAACCGCGAACAGCACCAATCAGGCACCAGGCCGGCAACATCCAGATCCATCGAAATAGAGTCATCACAACATTCGCAAGCAACGGTGTTTCCCAAGACTGTTAAGCAGCAACTCATCAAGAAACAATATCAGCTGCGGTGCAACGCACCGCAGACGGCAAGCAGTTAATTCGCAGCTATTTGTCGTCTTCTCCGTGTCTCCGTGTCTCCGTGGTCTTCCGATCAGTTTCTGCAAACCGCCGCTTCAGCTTCTTCGCAAGCCGCACAAGCGACTGCCGATAGTCATCCAACGTCGCCCCCGATTTCTGTCGGGGGATGAGCACCATGTCCAGCCCCGTTGGCAGGTCGTGCTGCGACAGTCGGAACGCTTCGCGGATCAACCGCTTCAGCCGATTGCGGCAGACGGCGTTGCCGTGCTTCTTCGACACGCTGAGGCCAAACCGTGTTTGCCCGCAATCGTTCGGGGCGGCGAAGATCAGCAGGTGTCCGTCGCCGGCCCGTTGCCGCAGGGCGTAAACGCGATCGAACTCGGCCGACTTCCGCAGCCGACTTTCCTTCCGCAGGCGAAATAATCTCATGGGGCGTCCGGCAGATCGGTGTCGCTCGTCGGTGGTTCGTCCACATGGGGAGTCACTGTCGGTCGGGTTGCTGCTTCGTTCTTGTTCGGTTTCAGAAACCACAACTCATCCCCGGGAACAATGCGATTCGTCGGCCTACGAACCGTTCGCCGCACACGCCTTCCCCACATCACAACAACAACCAACAGTCCGGCAAACACGCCAACCACCAGCACCAGCATTAACATACCAGCCGTAACAGCGCGTTCCTTTTCCGCCTCATCAACGGGACCAGCATGCGCTGTCGAAACGCCGTTGTCGTCGGTCATCTTCGTCTGCTCATCGCCGATGGCAACTGTCCCAAAACAGACCAACAGCAGCATGCTCAATACCGCCTGCAACACGCAGGAGTCGAATCGATGAAGTTTCCAATCTATCACTCAACCACGCTCCACCACAGGTAAAACTCAGTGACAATTGTATCACGCGTTCGTTCCTTGTCACGCTGCTATTTGATACCACCTCGCGTCGCAGCGAATCGGCGTCCCGTTTGGTTCAATCATTATAGGCAACCGGCTTTCACTGGAGTATCATGTTGGCATCGCATCAACTCCTTGTCTCAACGACTCTACCGCTCGGGCCGTGAACATGACCATTTCCTTTCACTGTGAAGAATGCGGGCAGAGTTACCGTGTGCCTGATGACAAGGCGGGCAAGAAGGCGAAATGCAAGAAATGCGGGACGGGTATGCTCGTGCCGGCTCCGCCCGATGTCGAGCAGTTACCGTCCGGCGGAGAAATCCTGCGGCACAAATCGCGCGAACGCGACTTTGAAGTCGCTACAGGCGACGAAGAGTCAATCGAAGCGATCAGCGAGCACATCGAGCAGCATGTCGGCGAGATCGATATCGTCTATCATGAAATGGTCTCGGATCTGATTCACGTCGATGTCCACCGTGTTCTGCCGACCGAAGAGCGGCCGTTCTATACGCTCATCACCAGCGGCATGAGCGACCGGCCGATGACCGTTCCGGAAGGTGCCGAAGCGTTCGAGTATTCCGAACTGATGATCTATCTGCCGAGCGATTGGCCGATGGAAGAGAGCGATTTTGAAGACGAATCGAATTATTGGCCAATCCGCCTGATGAAGATGCTCTCCCGCCTGCCGCATGAATACGAAACATGGCTGGCATTGGATCACACCGTTCCCAACGGAGATCCTGCGGACCCCTACTCCGACGAAACCGGTTTCGTCTGTGCAATGCTGGCCGTTCCGGAAATGGAGAACGAAGAATTCTGGCGTCTGGAAATCAACGACGAGAAGACGATTAACTTTTTCTCCATCGTGCCGTTGTATGCTGAGGAAACCAATTTCAAGCTGAAACGCGGTGCCGACAAGTTATTCGAACGCTTCGAGCGCGATAACATTTCACAAGTGATCGACCTCGACCGCAAGAACGTCTGTCGGAAACGGTTTGGGATTTTTTAACGGGTGACGCACCATGCACGAAATCATTCCCTCGCGGCTCTGGATTGGAAACGTAGGCGACGCCCGCGACGTGCGCAGCGTGCTGAATCTGGGTGTCGAAGCCGTCGTTGATCTCGCGTGCAACGAACTCCCTATTGAGGTGCCGCGGGATATCGTCTATCTGCGATTTCCAATTGTCGATGGAACGGGCAATTCCTCAAAACTCTTGAGGTTGGCAATCGAGACAACCGCCAGCATTATCAAGGACCGGACACCGACACTTGTTTTCTGCAGTGCCGGCCTGAGCCGTTCGCCAGCGGTTGTTGCCGCAGCTCTCGCGGTCGCCGAAGAGATTGGATTAGATGAGACGCTCAAGAAGATTGGGCTGCTTGTGGCACACGACGTGTTACCTGGTTTGTGGAATGACATTAAGGCTGTTTGTCCCCCGTTGGGCAATTGACCGTTGTTCCGCTTTGCCACCGGTCCGCAGATTCCGCCGTCCTAACTGACGTACCGTTGTGTGACGAGACCTGTTATTCTGCCCCGACGGTAATCATGACTTGTCGGAGATCCACGGATGGACATGTTGGTTGTGAGAGGCGGGACGCCTCTTGAGGGGCGGGTTGTGGTTGGTGGGGCGAAGAATTCGGCGTTGCCGATAATGGCCGCCGCGCTCGCCGCCGATGGGCCAAGCGTACTGTACGACGTTCCGGATCTGGTCGATGTCTCGACGCTGTCACAGCTGTTGGAAACATTGGGCGTCAACGTACGACGGCAACAGGGCGGCGGATTGCGGCTGGAAGTCGTCGATGACGAACGGTTCGTTGCCGACTACGAACTTGTGCGTCGAATGCGGGCCGGCGTTTGCGTGCTGGGGCCAATGCTTGCCCGTCGCGGTAAGGCGTGCGTTTCGCTTCCCGGTGGCTGTAACATCGGCGATCGTCCCATCGATTTGCATCTGAAAGGATTACGTGCGCTGGGTGCCGACATCCGCATCGAGCGGGGTTACGTCATCGCCGAAGCGGATCAACTGCGGGGAGCCGACATTTATCTCGGCGGCCCGTTCGGCAGCACAGTCACCGGCACGGCCAATGTGATGTCAGCAGCAGTACTAGCCGACGGCGTGACCACCATCGAAGCCGCCGCCTGCGAACCGGAGGTCGTCGATCTGGGCAATTTCCTGAACAAGATGGGAGCCCGCATCACCGGTTTGGGAACTCCGTTCTTGCAGATTGAAGGTGTCGAACGGCTCACCGGTGCAGAGCACACCGTCATCCCCGACCGCATCGAAGCTGCCACACTGATGATCGCCGCAGCAGCAGCCGGAGGCCGTGTCGAGGTTGAAAACGTGTGCCCCACGCACATGACGGCGGTGATTGAGAAGCTGCGCGAAGTGGGAGTGAATTGCGAAGTCTCTGCTGCGATTTCTCCCAAACATTCCACAATTGAAATTAGCGTTCCATCGTCCCTCCGCCCGGCGGATGTCATCGCGTTGCCGTACCCTGGCATACCGACCGACGTGCAGGCACAGTTGACGGCGTTGTTGTGTGGCGCGGAGGGCATCAGTGTTGTGACCGACAAGGTGTTCCCCGACCGATTCATGCACGCGGCCGAACTCGTGCGGATGGGAGCGCGGATTCGCCGTGAGGGATACAGCGCAATCGTCAGCGGTGTCTCGCAGCGCAGCGGAGCTTGTGTGATGGCCAGTGATTTGCGGGCGAGCGCGGCGTTGGTGATTTCCGCACTGGCAGCGCAAGGCGAGTCGGTCATCCGCCGCATCTATCATCTCGACCGTGGCTACGACCGCCTGGAAGCGAAGCTGAACAGCCTGGGGGCCAATATTCGCCGCGTGAAAGACGAACCGGCCAACATGCCCGCCAGTCTTGCGCCGGCCATCATTGACGGGACACGGCCGAACGCAGTCTCGGCGCCTCACTGGCTCGCAAAAACACCCGCGCGTCAAACTCGAACCATTTAGCCGCCCCGCTTGCGGGGCGTGACCTCACTTCCGCGAACGCAAGTACGCAATCAGATCGCGCAATTCGTCGGCCGACAGTGTTTTGTCCAACCCCTTTGGCATGACGGATGTTTTCGCCTCACGCATCTCTTCAATGTCGCCGCGGGCGATCCGGATTTCGGCCAGTTCGGCGGTCCGCAAATACACGGTGTCGGCCGATTGGCGGCTGATGATGCCGGTGTGAACTTTTCCCTGCTCGGTCAGAATGGTGTAGCTGCGAAAGCCACGGGCGAAGCTGGAACTGGGGAAGGCGATGGCCTCGATCAAATCGCCGCCGTTACGAATCTTGCCAATGGCCGACAGGTCGGGACCGACTTTGCCCCCCAGAGCGGCAACAGTGTGACAGTTGGCGCACGCCGCCTTCTTGCCGAAGAAAACCTGCCGCCCGTGTTCGGCATCGCCACCGGCTCCCAGCGGGGCCAATTCCGTCAGCCGTGCTTTTTGTTCTTCGAGATTAACGCCCAATTTCTTCAGCAGTTCACGGCCGGTCGCCTGCACTTTGGGCGGATAGGTACCTAATAGTTTGGACAATTCATCGGCCGAGACATTTACGGATGCATCCGAGCCGTTCAGCGATTCGACAAGCGCAAGCCCCACCTTCTCCGAAGTGGAACGTCCGAAAGCCCGCACCAATACTGGTACTGCCAGTGGGCCGGCCGTCTCGAACGTGTCGCTGACTTTCAGCAGTTGTGCGGAATCGAGCGGCGCATCGGCCAACGCCTGAGCTGCTGCCAATCGCGACAGCGGTTCGACATCTTCATCCAGCCTAGCGAGGAGAAAACGAAATTCCGTGTCGGAAATCGCGTCAATCCGCGACGCAATTGCCGCAAGTGCTTCGACACGGACATCGACCAACTGTTGCGGTTCGCCTGCCATCCGGCGCAATTGCCGGTCGAAACTCTCTAGCCCGCGGTCGTGAATGACACGGATCGCCTGTAACCGGACTTCGGGTGACCCGAGAAGAATTGCTCGCTGCAGTGCGGCAACCACAATGTCGGAGAGTTCCGTCACTGGGGCGCGATAGATCACGTCCAACAGCAATAACCGAAGCGCCAACGGCGCACCGGGCCGATTGAGCGCGTCGGCAACCAGTCTTTGAATGCCACGGTCTTTACTTTGTGCCAACAGAAATCCGCGTAGCGCAGCTTCGCGTTCCTGCGATAGTTTGTTCTCTTGCAGCCAACCGCGCAGCAGTGAAAGCGTTTCAGTCGCCCATCCTTCGCGGCTGCCGATGATTCGCAGAGTTTCCTGTTGGAGCGCCGGGTCGTCCGTGTCGAGTAGCGGCACGACCTGTTCACGGGTGAGATTGCCGCCATCCATTTGGTCGAGGGCGATCAGTGCTGCTCTTCGGACCTGTGGATTGGGATCTCGCAGAAATTCGGCCGTTCCAGCGCCATCGTCGATGCGGATGATCGCGTAAATCAGGGCGTGTTCCATGTAGCGATCGGCGACGCTTCCGCGAATTCCACCGAACAATGATTCCAGGACAGTTTTTGCATCATTGGCATTCAGCGCTCGACCCTTGATACCGACATGGCCCAGCGCTGTTGCTGCCTCTCGCCTGAGCGCCGGCGAGCCGGAAACCGTCAGTTGTGCCAGCAGGCCCAAGGATGCCGAGTCGGCACTGCCGACCGCGCCGAATGAACGAGCCGCTGCCAACTTGACGCCCTCTGTTTTGTCTGTCAGGCCAGTTCGCAAAAGGCGGTCAACAGGAGCGCTGCTCATTCGCGATGCGGCCCAAACTGCGTTGCGGCGGGTTGTATCATTGTCGGAATTCAATGCCGTCGTGAGTGCTGGGACCGCCGCTCTTTCTGCCAATGCCAGCAAATCGATAGCCCTGTTTCTTACAATCGGACGTGAGTCGTTCAGATGTTTCACCAGCACTGCGGGCGGCTGCTTTTCCAATTGAAGCTTCAGCCCGCGGGGATCGTCAATCTTATGCGCACCCTTGCGACGAATGCGGTAGATCGCGCCGTGAATCTGCGGCTTGGCAACCTGTGACGTGGGGCAACCGATTCGGAACCAGCCGCCGGTGTCGATCACCAACAAGCTGCCATCGGCGTCTTCCAGCACGTCGGTCGGGTGGAAGTCGTTGTTTTTCGATACCAGGAAATCTTCTTCCCGACTTTGAAACGTCGAGCCGGATCGTTCCAACACCGAACGGATGATTTTGTGCGTATTGAAAATGCTGATGAAGATGTTGTTCTGAAACTGCGGGCCGAACTGGTCGCTGCGGTATCGCATCATGCCGGAGACGGCGACGTGGCCGAGATTGGTCATAGGGGGTAGCAAGCCGCCGGTCTTCTTCAGTTCGGCCGTCACGTTTCCCTGATCGTGTCGGGGATAGGCTCCGCCGTCCATCCAATGCACTAACGTGTCGCCGCGCGGATTGAGCATAATGTTGGCCGTGCCGAACATTTCTCCGGTCGGCAGGAAATCGACCTCAACCGGGTTGTCCATGCCACCGGCGGCGAAGACCTGCACGTCGCTGCCATCGGGGCGACACGAGAAAATGCCCGAGGCCTTCCCCTTCCGTCCGTCGGCGAACTCAAAACCATGGCGCCCATCGCACCAATAAATGCGGCCGCTCGGTCCAAGAAAGCAGCCGTGTACACTGGCAGCGTTTCCGCTGAAACCAAACTTATCGACCAGTTCGGTCCGCTTGTCGGCGACGCCGTCGTCGTCGGTGTCTTCCAACTTCCAAATGCTCGGCGGGGCGGCAACGTACAGCGCGCCGCGATACCACAATGCCCCCATCGGCAAGGTCATCTTGTCGGCGAAGATCGTGCTCTTGTCAAACACACCGTCGCCGTTGGTGTCTTCCAGCATCCTGACGAAGTTGGGCAGTTCCTTCAGCAGGTCGTCTGCCCGCAGATTCTTGCCCGCAGATTCGGCGACAAACAAACGACCACGGTCGTCGAAACCGGCCATCAGCGGATGTTTTACCAGCGGCGAAGCGGCCGCCTTCTCGATGGTGAAGCCGTCGAGAACGGTGGGCAACGTTTTGTCGGCCGCAATTGCCGCGACCGCCGTCAACGAAAACAAAAACAATGCTGCCAGAACCGCCGTCATTTGCGTCCGCATGAGGGGATCTCCGATGGGGCCTTGAAACCGACTGTTTCGATGCACTCGTGAGTTTATCAATGCCGGGCATTTGACGCAAAGATTGCGGGCTGGTTTCAGTGGCGAACGAACGTCATTCCCGCATCGTTGCCGCTTCCATAATCGATTGCTCGCTGAAATCTTCGCGTGAAAACTCGCCCGTCTGTCGGCCTTCGCAGAGGACGAGAATTCGGTCGCACAATGTCATTAACTCAGGTAGTTCGCTTGAGGTGACGATGATCCCCATGCCGTCGCGGCAGAGTTGGTCGACGACTTTGTAAATCTCCGCTTTAGCACCAACGTCGATGCCGCGCGTGGGATCATCGAGCAGCAGGACTTTGGGTTGAGTTCGCAACCAGCGGGCGATCACACACTTCTGCTGGTTCCCACCGCTGAGACTCATCACCGGCGCCTCAACTCCGTCGGTTTTCACTCCCAGCAACTCGACCGACTCCACCGCAGCTCGCCTTTCTGTCGTGGCACCAATCAGCCCCATGCTGGAAACTTCATCGAGCGTGCAGAGGGTGATGTTCTCGCGAACCGACATCTCGGCGAACAGCCCGAGTCGCTTGCGATCTTCGGTGACGAACGCGATCCCGGCGCGACATGCGTCGGCCGGGTGGGAGAATCGCACGGTTTCGCCATCGAGTACAATTCGGCCATTCGGTTTCTCCGGCGACGTGCCGAACAGGCATTCGAGCAGTTCCGTTCGACCTGCTCCCATCAACCCGGCAATCCCCAGTACCTCGCCACGTCGCAGTTGAAAGTTGATGTCTTGCAGCCGCCATTGTCGGGCGTGACCGGTCCACGGCAACGACAGATTTTCGACCGCGAGAACAGAATCGCCGGGTGAACGCTCATGGCCTAAATCAACTTCTTCAATTTCCCGGCCGACCATCAGGTGCGTTACTTCGCGGGGACTGGTTTCCGAAGTGTCCGTCGTCGTCACAAGCTGGCCGTCTCGCAGGACCGTCACGCGATCTGACATCCGAAAGACTTCGTCCAGCTTATGCGAGATATAAAGAATTGTGACGCCGGAAGCTTTCAGCCGTTCGATGACGCGAAACAGCCGCTCGACTTCGGTCTCGGTCAAGGCGCTGGTTGGTTCGTCCATAATCAGGATTTCTGATTGCAAGGACAGCGCCTTGGCGATTTCAACCAGTTGTTGATCGCCGACTCGTAGATCGCGAACCGGTCCGGCCGGCGGAATGTCGCATTCCAATTGCTCGAAGAGTTTGCGTGCATCCTGCTGCATTGCACGGTCGTCGAGCAGTCCGAACGCATTGCGTTTTTCGCGTCCCAGGAAAATGTTGGCCGCTGCCGACAATTCTTCGACGAGGTTCAACTCCTGGTGAATGATGCTGATGCCGACCGCTTCTGCGTCGCGCGTACCCGCAAAGCGGACAGATTCACCGCGCAGACGCAGTTCCCCTTCATAATCCGAAATAACGCCGGCGATGATTTTCATCAACGTACTTTTGCCGGCTCCGTTTTCGCCGACGATGGCGTGGAATTCGCCAGCCGTGATTCCGAGCGAGACGTCATTGAGCGCAACCACACCGCCATAGCGTTTGCCGACGTTTCGGATATCGATGTGGGATGTTGTGGGCATGCGAGTTTGTGTTGCTTCGATCCCGCGTGCCGTGAGCTTTGCGGGAGAATGAATCCACGCGTTTATTGGCGGGGAATTGTGCCCCGCGATGCGTTGATGCGTTCGCGTATTGCGGCGGCACCGAGCAATAACAACGTGACGACGGCGGCGATGATCCCGTATCTCAATTTGTCGGTGGTTGAGGTAACAGCAGTAATGACTCCGGCGAGGAGAGTCAGTATCAGTACGTTGAGAATTCCCAACGCGCCGGGGAAAAATTGTTTCCGCAAACCGCCGGTTCCGCGCAGCTCGTTGAAAGCGACAGCCAGCACGACCAGTCCGCCGACGACCAACCCTTCCAGAATGTCTGGTTTCTGCTTAAAAATCTTTGCAACGGCATCGATGACCACCCGCAGAAACACGGCACCGAGCATAATCCCACCAATGCTTCCAATTCCCCCGCTCAAACCACAACCGCCAACGACCGCGGCGGCGATCGCGCTCAACTCATAACCCATGCCGTTATTGGCCGGTTCGGCCATGCTGATCTCGCTGCTGTAGAGAATGCCGGCGATGGCAGCCGTCACCGAACCAATGCAATACGCCAACCACTTCAAACGCTCAGTGCGGATACCGCTTAAACGAGCTGCTTCTTCGTTGCCCCCCATTGCATACAAATGCCGGCCGTAAACCGACTTGCTTAAGAGCAGCCAAAGCAAGAACGAAAGCAACAGGAAAATAACAACCGGAATCCACCACACACTGCCCAACTGGTGATAGAACTCGTCTCCGATATATATCTGCGAGCTGCCGGTTTGCTTGTCGTAAGCGACGCGGGTCACGTCTTCAATGAGCAGCCGCGCGAGACTTCGTAAACCAACCAGCGATGCCAGCGTTGCCACAAATGGCGGCAATCCAATTGACGTAATCAGCCACGCATGAAAGCTGCCGATAAGAAAAGCTGCCAACAGAGTCCCCGCAAAAGCTGCGAGCAGAATCCACAGACTGACGTCGTAAGTGTCGGGCGAATTATCGACGAGCGGCGAGAGTAACAGGATGATCGATGTGCAGATTGTTGCACTGAAAGCGATGACCGATCCGCTCGAAAGGTCGATGCCACCCGAGATGATGACGGTTCCCGCCCCGAGTGCGAAGATGCCCAGCAAGGCCGTCTGTCGCAAAATCTCTTTCGCGTTTTGCGACGGCTTCATGCGGTATGAATCGCTGAAGTAGGTCGTGATGCCGACCACCACCAACACGGCAACCAGAAGTCCGATTTCGTTGCCGAAGCTTCGCAGGAAATGCCCGGCCGGACGCGTCTCACGATTCAGCAGCGGCATAGACTCGTCCGGGATGAATGGGGCTTCCAAATGATCCAGAAGAACGGTGAGCAAACGATTCAGAATTCAGGTGCCACTGGCATGTCGCCAGTGGCACCCATCATTCAAGATGACAAGTGGGAGGTTACGAACTCTTCAGGTTGTATTTCTTCAGCCAGGCTTTGAATTCGTCAAGCTTCAAGAATTCGGTTTGTGAATCGAAGGCATCCTTCTGGAGCGGCGAACCTTCGTTGGGGATCACCACCTTCAGGCCGGTGCGGAACAAGTCGCCATCGGGCTCACCGTGGTTGGGGTACATCTCTTTGATGACTTCTTGGTCGTCTTCAACCAGCGCCTTGAGGATGCGGACTCCCTGGTACCCCATATTGAACGGGTTCTGCACGACCATCGCGTCCAGGTTGCCTTCGCCCATGCCTTTGATGCTCGCCTCATCTGCATCGAAAGTGAGGATACTCGTTTTGTCGCGGAGTTTGCGTTCCGTCACGATTTGAATGGCCGCCGGTCCATTATATGCCCAGATACCGACGAGCGTGTCAATTTCAGGATGTCGGTCGAGTGCGTCGCGGACCATCTTGCGAGCGACTTCCGGTTTTCCGCCATCGTCAAGGCTTTCGACTTCATCGAACTTATCGCCGGCCCCTTCGGCAAACCCTGAGATCCGCGCGCGAGCATTCGAGTTGCCTTTGTTCCCGACGAACGTGGCGTACTTGCCGCCCTCGGGACGCAAATCGGCCGCCGCCCGCCCCAATTCCCGTCCGCCAATCACGTTATCGGTACCCAGATAGGCAAATCGGACGTCGCGAAATCGCTCGCGATCAATGTCGCCATCGATGGTCACAATCTTGATGCCCGCCTCTTGCAGCTTCTTTAACTCGTTGGCAATGGCCGGGCTAGAATCGTCGTAAACCGAGATGCCGATGCCGACAATGTCGGTTGCCAGACCATACTGTTTGAGCTTGTCGACCTGTCCCTTGACGGTGAAATTAGCTCGCTCGAAGCTAACCGTGAAACCGGCTTCTTCCAGCTTCAGTTCGGTGGCGGCTTCCATCGCCCCCGCTTCGCAGGGATCCCAGAACGGGTTGTCGCCGTTTGTCAAAATGACAATCCGCTTATTTGCCGATGATCCGCTGCCGGAACCGCCGTCTGCGTTGCTCCCCGCTTCGGGGACTTCGCCGCCACAACCGGCGACGATGGCCGCTAGACACATAGTCAGCGAGAGAATGGGACGGCCAATTCGGTCCTCACCAGATGTCCGCATCGTCAGTTTCCTTGTGAATTTCCGTTGAGAATCACCGGACGATCAGCGGAACTGCCAATCACCGGACTGGAAAGACTCAGAATACCGGTCACAGTACGGGGCGTCAACGAGATGCAATTGTCGGTGTCGGTTTCACTCGCTAGAATCACGCCGCTCTAGCTTTCCGAATTCTTTCCATGAGACGCAATGTGATGATCGGCGGACGCGATTACAGTTCCGACAGCGAGTTCCAGAAGCTGTGCGCGCGCCGCGACGATGCCGATTTGACCATCGCCGCGTTGGAACTGGCCCGCGACGCCTACCCGGGGCTGCAATTCGACGAAACGCTCGAGTGGATCGACACGCGAGCGCGCGATCTCTCCGGACCGGTTGCCCACGCACGTACCGAGATGGACATGCTGGGTGAGTTGGCGAACGCGATCGGCCAGACACACGGCGTCTTTGGCGATTCCGCTGCCTACGATCGAGTCGAGAGCAGTTACCTGCACAAAGTGATCGAAACCCGCCGGGGCATCCCGATCAGTTTGTCGGTGTTGTACATCGCGGTGGCGGGCCGCGTTGGCATCGATCTGGCCGGAGTTTCGGCACCATCACATTATCTCACGCAGTACGAATCCTCGGACGGGCCGTTATTCATCGACGCGTTTTCGCGCGGCCGGATTCTGCGTTACGACGAGTGTGTCGAATGGCTGCAAGGGATGACCGAGCTGCCGCGACATCAGGTCGAGCCGACGCTGCGAGCCGCGACACCACGGACGACGATCATCCGTATGCTGAACAACCTCAAGGCGATTTACGCGCGACAGGACGATTGGCCCGCCGCCTGGAAAGTTCAACATCGGCTATCGACTCTGCAGCCGGCATCCTACACGGAACGCCGCGATCTTGCCGTGATGTCAGTTCGCGCCAACAAGCCGGCCGACGCGGTTGATCTGCTCGACGCTTGCTTGAAGACGTGTCCGCAATCGGAACGTGAACTCTTGCAATCGCAACTCGAACAGGCTCAGAGCCAACTTGCCCGTTGGAACTGACCGATGTTTCCCGTCACGCGCGTCGCAACAGGTTCCAATCGATGTCCCTGCCAATGGGCGAAGTGACCGGATGCAACAGTCGGCCCCCGCTGTGGTATTGTCCGTCGCGTGTGAAGCGGCACCACTTCAATCGCGTCAGTATCGATTCAACTCCGCCGTCCGGCAGGGCGAATGTCAGCACGACGTCGCGAAACGGCAGCGGTAATTCGTGAACAAACGAGACACCCTGAAGCGAAACGTTGCGGCCGGTGACCAACTTTGGTTCGCCGTTGGGAGTTGCTAATCCCGCATCGAACGGTGTCAGCACAATCGATGCGGTGAAGGCCGCACGATGATCGCTGCGGCGATGCACCATGACGGTTTCGCCCCACTCGGCCGAAATCGAATCGAGCAGCCGCGAGACTTCGTCTAAGCGACTCAGCGCAGAGAATGCAACAGAGGTGGCATCCGTTCCCGATTCGAGCAGCGGATCGGGCAACGTCGGCAGTTGCGTTGACATAGGCAGAGTTTCCCGGTGTGTCGCAAAGTGGCAACGAAACCCTATGTCGCCACCGAAGCGAGTCAAACCAGAATTCGAGAATCGGCCCCAGATCGAACTGGTGTGGTCTGCCGACAACTGTTGCCGCTTCGCAACATCGATGCAGCCCGGTGCCGATGCAGGCGGTGGTTTGCTCGAATCAGCCGGCTTACGCCGACCGCTCGCCTGCTGCCAAAGCCACCGCGCCATGAACGACCACCTCTTCACCCAACGCGGCCGGCACGATGTCGAACGAATTGGCAAGCGGCCCGAAAACATGGCGCTGGGCCGCTGCGCGGAGCGGCGCGAAGAACAGCTCGTCACCCATTAGTGAAACGCCTCCCCCGACCACAACGACATCTGCTGCCACTAATGTGACCACTTGTGCGACGGCCCAGCCTAGACATTCCACGCCGCGACGAATGGCAGCGCCGGCAATTGCGTTGCCGCGCCGTGCGGCATCGGCAATATGCACTGCCGTTATCCTGTTGACGTCGTTGCCGCACGAAGCGAGCAGCTCGGCCACGTCTTTCGGCACTGATACGTCATCAGGATTGAGTGCCGCCTTCACGGCGGATTCGATTCCGGGACCGCTGGCGATCGATTCGACCGTGACACTGGTGTCGGCAATATCGAAACCACAGGGTCGCAGGTGGCCGATCTCCGCAACCGCCGGCCGACCGCGACCATGACGTCGGCCGTCGATGACCAGCCCACCACCAATGCCGGTCCCCACGGTCACATAGAACACGGTTTGTTTTCCTCGTCCAGCACCGAATCGCGCTTCGGCCAGGGCAGCTGTGTCGCAGTCGTTTCCCAGGACGACGGGCAGACTGAATCGTTCCTTGCACCACTGGGCCAACGGAAAACCATCCCAGCCGTCGATCTGATGGCTGGTGATGACACACCCGGTTTCGACATCGACCGGTCCACCGAAACCGATACCGATCGCGCTGACATCATACGCTTCGATCAATTCGCGACCGGTTTGTTCAATCTGCTCAAGAATCCCAGCCGCACCGTGGTGTGCATCGACTTGCCGTCGTTCCAAGCGTTCTAACACGGCCGACTCGCCGCTGCCGACGCCGAGTTGCAGCTTTGTGCCGCCGATTTCGATGCCGAGATACATTGCGGTGTGATGGATTAAGGGATTGATCCCACGGGGCGCGGCCCGTGGGCTTTGGATGACTCAATAAGAACAATCACATGGGATCAGAAGGGGAATTTCTCGTCGATGGGGGCGGCGGCGAGATCGACGAGGAAACCGCTGATCCGTTCGACCAGCACGTCCATTAATTGTTGCCCCTTTTCCTTCGTTGCAGCATGCGGATTTCCGGAGCCGGTGTTCTTCGTCAACAGATGCCACGGCCGGGTGATCGAGACCCAGCCTTGGTTTACCGCGTCGAATCGCGTGCTGTTGACCGCACCATCGTCGGCCCGCAGTTCACCGGTGTCCGGGTTGTGGACAACCAAATCGGGAAAGAACGCCAACCCGACTGCGGTTTCCATTTCGCCGGCATGATCGCCCGGTTCGTCGAAGATTGTCGCCTGCACGTCGGCCGAAGCGCCGCGAAACCAGTCGCACAGAAACAACTGCACCGGCGTTTGCCCATTCAGCTCGCGCAATAGCGGTTTGAATTCGTTTCCTCCGTGGCTGTTCAATATCAACAGCTTGTGAATTTCGTGCCGCGCCAGCGAATCGACGAGATCACCAATCACCACCGCCAGCGTTGACGGGTTGAGATTCATCGTCAACGGAAATTCCATCTGGTTGGTTTCCGTGCCGTACGGAATTGGTGGCAGCATGATGACCCGTGCGCCGCGTTCGAATGCCGCTTCGCAAACGCGGCTGCCAATCGCATCGGCTTCGTATGTATCGGTGCCGTAGGGCAGATGCAAATTGTGCGGCTCGGTCGCCCCCATCGGCAACACGGCCACGTCGTACGGGTGATCCTTGACGTACCCGTAATTGACTTCCGAAAGAATCCACTCGCGCATTTCAATTATCCTAACCAAAGCCCATCGGTTGCAGCTGGTGGGAATTCCCTGATTCTAATGATCGGCCGCGTGCAACTGTTTAACGACTCCGTCGAGAAACGACGCCAAACGTTCGGCCGCCTTCATCGCGGTCTCTCGCAGATGCCACATCTCTTTGACACTGCCCGGCCGTTTCCACACGGCACCCAGCGCTGCGCCCAATCGGGCCGAGCCGCTTGTGCCGATAACGGTTCGCACTTCGTCCGGCAAATCGGCCGAGAGGTCGTCGCTGATGACGCGAACGGCAAGAAACCGGATTCCGCGTTCCTGGCAAATCTGGGCGACGGCCAGACTTTCCATATCGACGGCGATCGCACCGGTTTCCTCTGCCAAGCGTTTTTTCTCGGCGATCGTTTGCACGATTTCGTCGGTGTTCACCAGCCGGCCCACATGGAGACCGTGTTCCGGGTCGGCCGGCATCTTCATATCGACTTTGAGTTCGTGTCCGTGCGTATCGACAATCGAATTGGCCATCACAATTTGGCCGACTTTCATCTCCGGCAGTAGCGCGCCAGAAAACCCGGCCGAAACGACCCACTGTGGGGTATGGGCATCGAGCATGGCCTGTGTTGCCCGGCGGGCGCGAGCAAAGCCCAACCCCGTCTCAACGACGGCAATGCGGACGTCATCGTACCGACCACCACGAAAAACGAAGTCGCCCCCTTTGTATTTCTTTACACGTTCGCAGCGTTCGAGAAACGCACCGAGTTCGATCGCCAGCGCGCAGACGATCCCGATGTTGGCATGGGCGGCGTCGTTCTCTGGCGCGGTTTCGTCGGGCATAACAGTCTTTCAAACATCGCTTGCGGTTTAGCGGTCCCTCGACGGCGTTCTCCGGTTCGCTAAACCACAAGCGACATACCGCCAAATAAATGCGGCTATGCATGGTCGGTTTCAAATCGCCGCATGGCGTCAATCAACGCATCGACGCCGTCGGCTGGGAACGCATTGTACATGCTGGCACGCATGCCGCCCACACTACGATGTCCTTTGAGTCCGTCGAGACCTTCAGCCGTTGCGAACGCGATGAACTGCTTATCCTTCTCAGCATCGCCAGTCACAAAAGTGACGTTCATCAGCGAACGGCTGTCGGAATCGGCAGTGGAGCGAAACAAGCTGCTGTTATCGAGATACTCATACAGTCGCCCCGCCTTGTCGCGATTGCGTTCCGCCATCGCTTCCAACCCGCCCAACTGTTTCAACCACTTGAAAACCAACCCCATCAAGTAGATGCCGAATGTGGGCGGCGTGTTGAACATCGAATCCTTTTCGGCGTGCGTGCGATAACTCAGCATCGTGGGAACGTCGGGGTTGCCCCGTTCGATGAGATCCCGCCGGATGATGACCAGCGTGATACCCGACGGCCCCAGATTCTTCTGCGCTCCGGCATAGACGATGCCGTATTTCGCGATGTCGATCGGCCGCGAGAAAATGTCGCTGCTGGCATCGCAGGCGAGAAATGCACCATCGGGTGTTTCCGGTTCACTGCGAAACTGCGTGCCGTAAATTGTGTTGTTCGATGTGAAATGCACGTAGGCCGGGTTGGGGCTGTTTGTACGCTCCGTCGGAATGTAGCAGAAGTTGCGGTCCTCGCTTGTGCAGACTACGTGCGTTTTTCCGAATCGCTTTGCCTCGGCGATTGCTTTTCTTGACCAGGAACCGGTGACGAGATAATCGGCCGTGTCATCGGGCGTCAGGAAATTCATCGGCGTCATGCAGAACTGCGTCGATGCGCCGCCCTGTAAAAACAGCACGGCGTAATCGTCGGGGATTCCCGCCAATTCGCGGCAGAGCGCCTCGGTCTCTTCGTACACGGCCAGAAACGCCTTGCCACGGTGCGAGTGTTCGAGAATGCCGATACCCGTTTCGCCCAGCGACAGCAGATTATTGCGAGCTTCTTCGAGTACCGTCACCGGCAAAACGGCAGGTCCGGCAGAGAAATTGTGGATGCGCTGGCTCATGGTGGCTGTTCTGCCCTGTTTCACAAATCGGAGAGGAATGAATGGAGTACATTCCCCCAGCAAAGCCCACGGGCTACGGCCTGTGGGACCGGAAGGCATATTATCGAAAAAAACCTCACAACCCGCCTCTATAACGATTGCCTGCGAGCGACGTCAATCGAGCGCTTGAGTTGCCGCCCCGGACCGATATGATGCAAGTACGAAACCGTGCTGCTTTCGGAGAGTCGAAAACGGAAGTCCGTTGAGATACTCTCCCAGATTTTCACCTTCCGCTTTGTTACGGGCAGATCACCGCCGATGCCGAAACCGAGTTCTCAATCCACGCCGATCGCCGGTCCGCGTACCCAATCGTTTCAGGCTCCGCAGGGCGATTTGGCCGTGCTGGCGGGATCGGCCAACCCGGAATTGGCTGCCGCTGTCGCCGCCAAACTCGGCGTCAAAACGTCGCCTTGCCAGTCGCTTTTGTTCAGTGAAGGCAATGTGTTCGTTCGCGTGCTAGAAAACGTTCGTGGACGCGACACCTTCATCATTCAGGGCGTGCATTTTCCGGTCAATGACAATTTCATGGAACTGCTCTTCTGGATCGACGCGCTCAAACGCGCCAGTGCGCAGCAGGTCACCGCCGTCATTCCGTTCTTCAGCTACGCTAAGGGAGACAAGAAGGACGAGCCGCGCGTTTCCATTCGCGCCCGCGTTTGTGCCGATGCGATCGAGGCGGCCGGTGCCGATCGTGTGTTGACAATGGATCTACACAGTCCACAAATCCAGGGCTTCTTCAGCATCCCCGTCGATCATTTGTACGGCCGCAACGTTCTCTGCGAGCACGTGCGGAGTCTGAACATTCCCGATCTGGTCGTCTGCAGTCCCGATACTGGGTTTGCAAAGGACGCCGCCGCTTTCGCCAATCTGCTTGGCGCGCCAGTGGTGATCGGCAACAAAATGCGCGACGATCACTCCGAACAGGCCAGAGTGTTGGAAGTCATTGGCGAAGTCGAAAACAAGAACATTGTCATCGTCGATGATTTCACAATTACCGGCGGTTCGCTCATCAGCATGGCTGCCCTGTTGAAAGAGCGCGGCGCGCGAGACATTTATGCCGCCGTCACTCATGGTGTCTTTTCGGATGGAGCTGCCGCACGAATTGAGCAGAGCGAGATTAAGAAAATGTTTGTCGCCGACACAATCGAGTCGCCCGACCGAAAGTTGCCCGACAACATAGAAGTCGTTTCGGTCGCTGCGCTGTTCGCCCAAGCCATCCGCTCGATCCACGACCGCACCAGTGTCAGCATGCTGTTCCCCGATGCAAGGACGGACGAATAGAGAATCACGCGCCCGACACACACTCTCGGCAGTCCCTTCTTGAACATGCACCGATTGGCAATTCCTCTCCGCCCCATCAGCAAGAAACGCAATGACGGAACCAAAGCGTAAACTCACCCCCATGATGGAACGCTACATGGAGGTGAAGCAGCAGAATCCCGGTACGATTTTGCTGTTTCGCATGGGCGACTTTTACGAGCTGTTCAACGAAGACGCCAGGCTGGCCGCCAAAGTGCTCGGCCTCACGCTCACCAGCCGCGATAAAGCCTCGACCAACCCGATTCCGATGGCCGGCTTCCCGTATCATTCGCTGCAGACTTATCTGGGAAAGCTCATTCAGGCTGGCTATCGGGCCGCCATCTGCGAGCAAGTCGAAGATCCCAAGCAAGCCAAAGGCTTGGTCAAACGTGAAGTGACGCAGATTGTCACACCGGGAACGCTGACCGACGAAGAACTGCTCGATCCCCGCGAAAGCAATTTCCTTGCCTGCATCTATCCGACGAAAGAATACGTCGGTTTGGCGTGGCTGGAAGTATCGACCGGGCGTTTTGTTTCCGCCGAACTGAAACCTCATCATCTGCGGGACGAACTGTCGCGGATTGCGCCGGCTGAGTGCATCGTTCCCGATGGTTGCGACCAACGCTTGCTGCCCGAGGGGGCGTTGCTCACCGAGCGACCCGCCTGGACGTTCGCCCGTAATGAATGCCAGCGGCTGTTGTGCGAACACTTCGGGACGAAAACGCTCGACGGCTTCGATCTCGATGCCGATTCCGCCGGCGTCACCGCTGCCGGCGCGCTGTTGACTTACGTGCAGGAAACGCAAAAAAGTAGTCTCGGTCACATCACGCGGCTGGAGCCATTCCGCCGCGGGACGAATCTCGTCATCGATGAAGCGACCCGCCGCAGCCTGGAGCTGACGATCACCCTGCGAGACAGTCGACGCGACGGCAGCTTGCTGTCGGTCATCGACGAGACGGTCACCGCAATGGGAGCGCGACTGCTGGCCGAGTGGCTGTCGAATCCGCTGTGCGATATCTCGGCAATCAATCATCGGCTCGATGCTGTGGAAGAATTGGTCGGCAATCCGATGCTCTGCCGAGACATTCGTGAACAACTCGACGAAACCTACGATCTGCAGCGACTGACTGCGCGGATTGCCACCGGTCGGGCCAGCCCGCGCGACTTGGGATGTCTGGCTCACTCACTCTCGCTGCTGCCGAAACTCAAAGCGCAACTTGCCGGTCGCGAAGCAGCGTTATTGATCGAAGTCGAAAACAAGGTCGATCTCTGTCCGGAAGTTCGCAGCGACGTCGAAAGCACGTTGGTCGATGAACCGCCCGTGCTAACGACCGATGGCGGCATGATTCGCAGCGGTTGCCATACTGAGTTGGATAAGCAGCGCGAGTTGGCACGCGGGGGCAAAGAGTGGATCGCCCATTACCTGGGTGAGGAAATCAAGCGGACCGGCATCCAGAATTTGAAAGTCGGCTTCAACAAAGTGTTCGGCTACTATCTGGAAGTCACCCGCGCCCAGGCCGACAAGGTACCCGAGGATTACATTCGCAAGCAGACGTTGAAGAACCAGGAACGATACATCACGCCGGAACTGAAAACGCATGAAGACAAGGTGCTGCGGGCCGAAGAACGGGCCATCGCGCTGGAACAGGAATTGTTCAACGCGCTGCGCGAGCGGGTTTCGGCCGAATGCCGACGGCTGAAGCAGACCGCCGAAGCGCTTGCCGAAATTGACGTGCTGACGGCATTGGCAGTACTCGCCGTTTCGCAGCATTACTGCCGCCCCGAAATGACGGCCGAACCACTGCTCGACATTCGCGAAGGCCGCCATCCGGTCCTCGATCGTCTGCAACCAACCGGTGAATTCGTGCCGAATGATGTGGTGTTGGGAGTTGAGAGTCGAGAGGCGAGCGTCGAGGGCAAAGCTCACCGGCCGGATCCCGTGGGATCGCACACCGGCCGCATCCAAATCATCACCGGCCCCAACATGGCGGGAAAAAGCACATACATTCGACAGGCGGCGTTGATTACGATTCTCGCGCAAATGGGTTCGTTCGTACCCGCCACCGAGGCCCGCATCGGCATTGCCGACCGCGTGTTTGCCCGCGTTGGTGCCAGCGACGAGTTGGGCAAAGGGCAGAGTACGTTTATGGTCGAAATGACCGAGGCAGCGCGAATTCTGCATGCCGCCAGTCAAAGTAGTCTCGTAATCCTCGATGAGATCGGTCGCGGCACCAGCACCTACGACGGAATTTCGCTTGCCTGGGCCATAACCGAGCATCTGCACGACGTAGTTGTCTGCCGCACGCTGTTTGCGACGCATTACCACGAACTGACCGAACTGACGCAAACTCTCAGCGGCACATCGAATTGGAATGTCGCCATCCGCGAGCAGGATGACGACGTCATCTTTCTGCACCGAATTGTGGAAGGGGCAGCTGACAAGAGTTACGGCATCCATGTCGCCCGACTGGCCGGCGTGCCGACGGCGGTCATCGATCGCGCCCGCGTCATTCTCGACACACTGGAAGCCGATCACCTGGACGACACCGGACGTCCCAACGTCCCGCCCAGGCAGTCGCACAGCTCGGGTGAACAGCAATTGTCGCTATTCGAACCCCCGCCGCATCCATTGCTGGATGAGATTCGCGATATGGATCTCGATCAGATGACACCTCTGGCTGCGCTGGAAGAACTGCATCGAATGCGGCAAACGCTCAAGGACTGAGGCGAGCGGCCGTCTTACTTCCAGCGGCGACCTTCGAGTTCCAGCACACCGTCGTCAATCATCTGTTGGGCGCGTTTTTCGATTCGTCCCCGCCGACGGGAAACCCGCTCGTCCAGTCCGTGCTGAGGCAATTGTTTGAGAACCCGCAGCGCCTGGCTTGGTCGCTCTTCGATTTCAACCAGAATGGCGGCCAGTTTCAGCCGCAGTCGGTCGTCATCGGGATTCTGCTCGACGTATCGCTCCAACAGGGGGCCCGCTTCGTTCCACAGGCGTGCCTCGCATAACGCTTCGATCAGCATTCGCAAATCGGCGGGAGCAATTTCCTGGTGTGGGTCAAACTCGAGGACACGCCGATACTCTGTCAAAGCGCCGGTTGGCTTACCGCTTTGAAGGCAATACCGCATGTGCTCGAGCGCTTCGGCTGCTTTGGACGGATCGAGATTCTCCGTCTCGGTTGATGGTTTGCGGGCACCCTCGCGGAGACGTGATTCGAGTGTCTCGCCACGATAATCGACTTCGTCGCTAACGGCCGTCGAACCGTAGGTCCCCTGAATGACGGCGAACAGGTCCCAGTTTTCGCAATCGACCCAATTCTTCTTGAGCATCAACACGCCCACGCCCAAGCCGGTGGCTGCGCCGAACAAATGCAGAACCTCGCTGCTCATAGCGAAGCCGGTGATGCCGGCGAAGACGATTTGCATGACGAGATAGAACCCTGCCAACGCGAGAATCGATACGTCAAAATGAAAGATGCGAAATGGGTACAGGCCCATCCAGAAGGCACCGATCATTGCGACTTCGTTCTTGGGCGCCCAGACCAGCGAAATTGCCAGCAGTCCGAAAACGACGCCCGATGCGCCTCCCGCCGGCCGTGGGTCGCTTGAGGCAAGCATTAGCAACTGGATGAGAAACGCCTGAGCAGCCCCCATGCCGAAGTACACGACCAGAAATCGCCAAAAACCGATTTTTCCCTCAACGACCAGTCCAAAGATCCACAGGAAGATCATGTTCCCCACCAGATGCACAACGTCAAAATGCACGAAGTGACAACTGATCCACTCTAGAGGATGCAGGCCGGAACCAAAATGCATCGCCCACGACTGCCATAATTCTCCTCCCGGCAGAACGCCGATGGTATGCAGCACAAACGCGGCGATATTTGCGATAATCAGCGACAGCGTACCCACCGGCCAATGATAAACGGGGGCGTCGGTGCTGACGGGAATGAACATCCAGAGATTTCCGACGCAAAGAGAGTGGATGCAACAAACGACCGCCGGCTACCGGCTGCCATCGATTGGCTGACGGACTTTGTATCTTGTCAATCCTGTAATCGGAAGGTGTCACTGGCGTGTCGCCAGTGGAACCCCAAAAACCAATCGATATTTGACGCTGTGCCTACGTCATATGATACGAAGATTCCCCGGCCGGGGATCAGCGAATTGCGAGAAAATGACTCAATTGGTTGCGCTGGACATGCGAACGGACTGCACGGGGATAATGCAATCGAGCACGGCTCGCAGTACTTCGGTTGGTGACTGCAGCGCATCAACCTCGCGCTTCAACTCGTCCGGATAGTACTTCAGAACCGGCATGGTGTCCCGGCGATAGATATTAAAACGATGCCGGATTATGGCTTCGTCGGCATCGTCGGGGCGGCCGCTCTCAAGGGCACGAGTCTTGATCCGATCAACCATCGCGTCTTCGTCGAAACTGACGAGGGAAATGAGACACAGGGGATCAATATAGTCGTCAAGCTCCGCAGCCTGGACCAGGCTGCGGGGAAAACCGTCGAGAATGAGTACGTCGGTTTCGGGAGAGAACTGACCGTCGGCGATCATTCGCTCCATCGCCTGTTTCCATACTCGAAGCGTCAGATCGTCGGGGACAAGCTCGCCACGCTCGATGTGCAAGCGCGATTGCTTGCCCGCTAGGGAATCGGCATCGAGCGCGCGGAAACAGTCGCCTGAAGAGACGTGCCGGAATCCGGGAAGGCCCGCAAGGACTTGTCCCTGAGTTCCCTTCCCGACGCCGGGTGGCCCGAACATCAGAACGGTGCGGTATTTCGGCTGCGGCATGTCACCCCTCCTGGCGACTCGTCCTATCGCGACAGAAAAGCGACAACCTGTCCAACGTCCACCGGCACGCTAACATCTTCGAATGTCGGCAGCGCGGTAACGATGGCTTTCAGTTCCGACGGATCGACGGAAATCCAGTCACAGGCCGGTAGCCCTCCCGACTCAATCAGTCCCTGGTACATCGACCTCAGATTTGGTCGATTCCGCACCGTGACGACATCGCCGACACGGACGATGATCGAAGGCGTTTTCACGGTTCGACCATTGACCTGGAAGTGGGCGTGTGTGATTCCCTGGCGAGCTTGAGGGCGCGTTAACGCAAGGCCCGCTCGTCGGACGACGTTATCCAATCGCCGTTCGCACAGCATGAGAAGCTGTTCGCCGGTATTGCCCTTCAGCCGTCTGGCTTTGGAGAAATAATTACGCAACTGCTTCTCGCGGAAACCGTAGTAGAATTTGATCTTCTGCTTTTCCTTGAGTGCCATGCCGTAATTCGACGTCTTGCGGCGGCGTTGAACGGGTCCCGGAGGCGTCTCGCGCTGCTCCAACGCCCGGACTGCACCGGCATCCTCGTAAATCATGGCGCCCAGACGGCGATTGATACGCCCCTTTGGGCCAGTGTAATGGGCCATAAACTGCTGCTCCACTCCCCGAAGTCAAATGACGCGAACTGCGATTGGCTGGCCGCGACACTCATTGTCGCCCTAACGCCAATTTCGCCGACGCTTTAAGCCGTCCAACTCTAAGGCCGACACGCAGTTTTTGCAAGTCATTGGCAATTTCACACTGGCTGATCTAGGTAGATTCCTATTTTCGGCATCAAGGGGCTTTCAGCACGTACTTTGAGACGTCCCACACTCTCAGTGTTCCATTCCGGTTACCACTGACGATCCGCTTTCCGTCGGGGCTGAATGCCACGCAGAAGACGCTCTCGGTGTCCCCTTGGAGCGTGAGCGTCTCCCGACCGGTTTGGACATCCCATATCTTCAGCGTCTTGTCCCAACTGCCGCTGACAATGTGCCGCCCATCTGGACTGAATGCCACGCTGGAGACCGGTGCGTCGTGCCATTGAAATGCCAAAATTTCCTCGCCACTCTCGGCATCCCATAGCTTAAGCGTCTCATCGTTACTGGCGCTGACGATCCGACGCCCGTCGGGGCTGAATGCGACGCATTGAACCGCTCCGATGTGTCCCTGGAGTGTCAACCTCACCTTGCCACTCTCGGCGTCATACACCTTCAGTTTATTATCAAAGCTGCCGCTAACGATTTGCTGCCCGTCTGGGCTGAAAGCCACGCTGGAAACCAACGTCGTATGTCCTTGGAGCTTCAGTTGCACCCGGCCGCTCAAGGCATCCCACACCGTCACGGGTGTCTTGGTGACACCATTACTACCAGTGACGATCCATCGCCCATCCGGGCTGAACGCCACGCTTCTAACAGGCCAGTCATTCTGTATTCGGAAGGTCAACAATTGCTTGCCGCTCTTCGGATCCCACATCATCAGATTCTTGTCACTGCTGCCGCTGACGATCCATCTGCCGTTGGGGCTGAATGCGAAGTCATTGACTTCGGCGATGTGACGTTTGAGTGTGTGCGCCTCCCGGCCGCTCGTGGCAGTCCAAACCTTCAGTGTCTTGTCATGACTGGCGCTGACGATCCACCGACCGTCCGGGCTGAACGCTACGCTCGTGACACGGTCGGTGTGTCCTTCGAGCGTGAGCGCTGCCTCGTTTAGGGTTGGCGGCTTCGGTGTTGCTTTCGGCCGCCCGGAACCAGCCTGCAAATGTTTGGAAATGTTCCATAGCTTCAATGTCCCATCCTGACTGCCGCTGACGATCTGTCGTCCGTCAGGGCTGAATGCCACGCTATAGACATTGTCAGAATGTCCTTCGAACGTAAGCATTTCCCGACCGCTCTGGGCATCCCACAACTTCAGCGTTTTATCCATGCCACCGCTAACGATTTGCCGACCATCGGGACTGAACGCCACACTGTAGACCGTTCCGAAATGCCCTCTCCACCTCAACATCTCCTTGCCGGTCTCGGCGTCCCATACCGTCAGCGTCCTGTCCCCAGCACACACAATCCGTTGACTGTCCGGACTGATCGCCACGCCCATGACAAACTTGTTGTCCCCATCGAGCATCAGCAATTCCCGGCCGCTCTCACAATCCCACACTCTTGCCAACCCGTCATAACCGCCGCTGACGATCCACTTTCCATCCGGGCTGAACGCCACACAGTAGACAGGGGCACCATGCCCTTGAAATGTCAATATTTCCTTGCCACTCTTGGCGTCCCACAGTTTAAGCGTCTTATCGACACTGGCGCTGACGATCCGACGCCCATCAGGGCTGATTGTTACGCTCCTAACCTGTCCGGTGTGTCCTTGGAGTGTCGATATCTCCTTGCCACTTTCGGCATCCCATACCTTTAGTGTGTCATCAGAACTGCCGCTAATGATGCGTTTACCGTCTGGGCTGAACATCGCACTTTCGGTGTGTCCTTTGAGCGTGTGCGCTACCTGTCCGCTGATGGAGTCCCATACCTTAATTGTCTTATCCTGACTGCCGCTGACAATCCGCTTTCCGTCGGGGCTGAACGCCACGCTCATGACGCCGCTGCTGTGTCCTTGCAGAGTGAATGTCTTCTTGTTTGTCGTCTGTGACTTTGGAATGGTGCTCTCTGCATCGGTCGATGGCGTCGGCTTCGGTATTGCTTCCGACCCCCCGGAGCCAACAGGCATGTCCTTTGAGATGTCCCAGACTCTGAATGTCTTGTCAGCACTGCCGCTCACGATCCGCTTTCCGTCTGAATTGAACGCCACGCTTAAGACATTTCCCGTATGTCCTTTGAGCGTGCCTATCTCCTGGCCACTCTCAGCATCCCACACCTTCAATGTGTCGTCGGCACTGCCACTGACGATTTGCTGCCCGTCCGGGCTGAATGCCACACTGCGGACCGAACCGCTGTGGCCGGTGATCGTGAGGATCTCTTGGCCGCTCTGGGAATCCCACAACTTCAGCGTGTCATCAAAACTGCCGCTGGCGATTCGCTGCCCGTCTGGGCTGAATGCCACGCTGGTAACGTAGCTGCTATGCCCTGTGAGCGTGAGCGTCTCCTGGCCACTCTCTGCATCCCACACTTTTACCGTATTGTCATAACTGCCGCTGACGATCTGTTTTCCGTCCACGCTAAATGCCACACTTGCGACCAGTTTTGGATGTCCTTCGAGCGTGATCGCTTCCTGGCCGGTCTTTGCATCCCAAATCTTCATCATCCCATCGTGACTGCCGCTGATGATTCGCTGCCCATCTGGGCTGAACGCTACGCAAGCGACGGACTGGGTGTGTCCTCTGAGCGTGAGTACTTCCTGGCCGTTGTTAGCGTCCCAGATCTTCAGAGTCTGGTCAGCGCTGCCGCTGACAATCCGACGCCCGTCTGAATCGAATGCGACACACAAGACATTTCCGGAATGCCCATCGAGCGTATGCATTTCCTGGCCATTCTCCGCATCCCACACCTTCAGCGTCTCGTCATCACTGCCGCTAACGATCCTCCTTCCGTCTGGGCTGAAAGCCACACTGCGGACAACGCCGGCGTGTCCCGCGAGTGTCAGTGTTGTTTTACCACCGGCCTCCGTTTTTGGGGGGGGAGTTTCGTTGCCGTCACTCAGATAGGAGACGACAAACAACGCCATCAGGCTGAACGCGACAACGAGAACGCCCACCCCTGCAATAACCCATCTCCGTCGGGGTGTCTTTCTTTGCTGTCGGCCCGATCGTTTCTTCGTCCGTCCGCCAGGCTTTTTCTTCCCAGCCAACTGTCTGTAAGCCTGCCGGGCGCGACGGTGGCCCGGTTGCAATTCGAGCAGCCGTTTGAGCAGAGGGCGGAGATTGTCTTCTTGCCCACGGTAGGTCGGGTCGTCGATTGCAATGGTGAGGAACGTCACCTCGTCCCGCAGTTCGATCGCCTCGTCAAGCAGGTTCTGGGCATCTTCGGTGAGCTGTGCATCCGGTATCTGCTGTAAGAGTTTGATCGCTCGTTCGTAATCGTGGCCTTCCAGGCATTCTTGAGCGGCCTGAAACAGCACCATCGCCCGTCGCTGTTGTTTCGCCGGGTTGACTTCTCTCTTCTTGTTGGTTTGAGCCTTTGGGCGAGCGGGTGCCTGTTCCGGCTTCGGCGGTTCGGCCGTCGTTGCCAACGCGCTGCCTGCAGATGTCGGCGAATCCGATTCATCCGGCGCAAGATCCGCTTCAGCAGACAGTATGGCGGCCGGCGGAGTCGGATTCGACAGAAAATTTGTCAACGCCGTGATGACGTCGTCCATCGATTGGTAGCGGTCTTCGATCTCCTTGGCCATCATTTTCAGGCAGATCGCTTCGAGCCGCCGGTCGAGGTCGGGGCGCATCCGGGACGGATTCTGCGGTTCTTGAGTCAGAACCAACGCCATTACCAGGCCGACAGCTCCCTCGAATGGAACCTCGCCGGCCAGCAGTTCGTATAGGACGACGCCCAAACTGTAGATGTCGCTGGCCGGACCGACCTCGTCCCATTCGGCTCGCACCTGCTCGGGTGACATATAGGCCGGCGTGCCAAGAAGCGTACCGGTCTGCGTCAGTCGGTCGTCTCCCGATTCGAGTTGCAGCGCCAAGCCAAAGTCCATCACGATCGGATCATTTCGCGAATCGATCATGATATTCGATGGCTTGATGTCGCGATGCACGATCCCCTGTTTATGCGAGTGTTCGAGAGCCGACGCCAACTTACAAATTATGTCAACCACTTGGCGTTCCGGCAGCAACTCCTGACGGTTGATGTCGCTGGATAACGTGTGGCCCTCGATATAGGCCATCGTCAAATAATGCGCCCCGTCCACTTCGCCGACGTCGAAAACCGGGCAGATATTCGGATGCCTGAGTGTGGCCGACGCCTGTGCCTCGCGATGGAATCGTTGTAGCCGTTCCGAGTTTTCGTCGTCACCGAACTTCGGGATCTTCAGCGCGACCTGCCGCCCAAGTTGGACGTCGCGGGCAAGATAGACCGTTCCCATCGCACCCTGACCCAACTGACGCAGCAGCTGGTAGCGGCCAAACTCCTTCAAGATCGATTCGCTGGATGTGGATGGCTCGGCCAGTGACTCGGCCGGTTCACCCGGAGTGATTGTTTCGCGCCCCGAAGGCGAGTCGTCGGGAGATTTCGACTCGGCTTGCTCTTCGGGCAGGAACTCCTTTTTGCAATCCGGACAGCGCGTTGCTCGTTTGCGCAGACTGCGAGACTGCAGCTGGATTTGATGTCCGCATTTGGGACAGGAAACTACCATGACCTCCATATAGTCGGCCCACGACGTTCGCGTTACGTTGTCTCAATCCCCCCGCACGCATGCATTTGACCAAGTCCGGCCGATGTTTGCAAACTTTGCCTTCAGCGTGGACGCCGTGGCGAATACCAAACCGTCAGTCGTGGCGGCCTCCACAAATTTGCTCGCTCGCGGACGAAATTCGCAACGGTAGCTTCCCGCTGGGCAAACTGCTATGCTCTCCGCAGCATCGAAAGGCCGCAAGCGGGTCGCTGTGATCGGCGACTGGGCGTGATTGGTCCAATTTTTGTCGTATCGGAAAGAGACAGGGAATGCAGGCGAAAAAACGAAAGTCCCCCAGCCGGTTGGACAAACGACGAGAAGTCGAGGCGGCGGACGCCCTTGAGAAGTCAGAATCCGATGGTGCTGGCACAAAAAAGAAGAAAGCTGCCAAGAAAAAAACCGCCAAGAAGGCGACCACGCGTCGCACGAAGACCAAGGCTCCCCAGCGAAAGCGACTGGTCTGGGCGGTTTTCAGTGGCAGTATGAAAGAGGAAGCCCGGTTTCCGTACGATCAGCGCAAAGACGCCGAAAAGAAACTGGAGCAGTTACGGGCCAAGGCGACGAAAAAGATGTACTTCATCCAGCCCGTCAAAGAGCCACTGCCCGATGCGCCGACTCCTGCTGAGGCAGAAGCTGCAGGAAAGTAGCCCGGATCTGCTGGGTGGACGTGTTAAAGGGCGAATGTTGTGAAGGTTGCATTGGCGTGTCGCCAGTTCCCACCGCGCAGCACTGGCGACACGCCAGTGGCACCCGTTCATCGGTCGATTCCCGCTCTGTCAACAAAAAAAGACGGCCCCAATTCCTGGGTGCCGTCTTTGTGTTCCTAACGCGAGTGGACTATCGCTTTTCACATTCCTGAGAGGCGGTTGATCCGCGAACGGCGTTCGGCCCGGCGGCGTGCACGTCGCTTTTCGTCGCTCGGCTTCTCATAATACTCGCGCCGTCGCATTTCTTTCTTGATTCCAGCATGCTCGACAAGCTTTCGAAATCGCTTGACGGCGTCGTTGATCGATTCATTTTCACGTAAACGCAACCTGACCACAAACTTCTCCTTTTAGACTCAAATTCGTCTGGTCGATACCGTAAAGGCGGCTGAGCGAAGCCATCGCGGCCACCGCTTTGAGCTGAAACCGAATTGTTATTGCCCCGCAAGAGGGAAGAGAGCATAACATATCCCGCGTAAAGTGCAAACTCAGGCCACCCGACGTTAAACTGGCAACATTATTCACGCGGCCAGTTCTCTACGATCTCAATTCAACACCGGAAAAACAAGCCGACCAGTCGCGACAGCGCAGGTGTCGCCTCAGATCATCCACATCCGATAAAACCTGATTTACGGAAAGGGGATTCCCGATGGGAAAGCCATTCGAGAAGGTTCAACAGCGAGTTATTCGTTGTTTTCTAGCGGGTGTGTTTGCATTACTGCCGGTAATCATCACCGTGGCTGTTGTTGTCTGGGTGACGGACTTTCTCGAAAGATTCATCGGCCCCAAAACAGTCATCGGCGAACAGCTCAGCAAGCTCGGCCTTCAGTTTGCCGACGATCCATCTGCCGACGGTTCATCAAACCTGCTTTCGTATGCCATCGGCTGGATTATTGTGTTGGCCGCAGTATTCTGTCTCGGCATCGTCATCGAAATGGGGGCCAGGAACCGCATTAAAAAACTCGTCGATGCCATTCTTTCGCGCGTTCCGCTCGTCGGGAAGATTTACAGCTCGTCCAGACAGGTTGTCGATATGCTTGATAAGACGGACGATCAGAATCTGCAGGGAATGAAACCGGTTTTCTGCTACTTCGGTCAACAGAATCCGACTGTCTTTCTGGCGCTGCTGGTCTCGCCGAAGCAGTTTCGCCTGAATGAGATCGATTACTGCATCGTCATTGTACCGACAGCGCCGGTTCCTTTCGGCGGCGGCTTATTGTTCGTTCCAGCCCCCTGTGTCAAAGAGGCTCCGCTTTCCGTCGATGCGCTGATGAGTATTTACGTGTCGATGGGCGCAACCGCCGCACAGTTCCTGCCGGAAAGTCCCGCCGCAACCGGAGAAAACGCTCCCTCCAGTCCCGGCTAAACTCGCCTTTTCGATTTTCGTTGATTGCAGTCCGATGTCGGCAACATCCAAGATAGTCAAACTCGACCCGCGAGCTTTCGCCGCGGAGATTAAGGCCGAGGCGAAACGCGCCGGCTTTGATGCCGTCGGCATCGTTCCGGCAACTTCGCCCGCCGGTTTTGATAATCTGCAGCGTTGGCTGCAGCGAGGGTTTGACGGTGAGATGAGTTACATCTCCCGCCGAGAAACCGCCTACGAGCATCCGCAGCACGTCATGCCGACGGTGAAGAGTGTTGTCATGCTTGCAATGAATTACCACACCGAAGAGCGGGCGCCGGTGGAGACGCGGCAAGGCGCTGTCTCACGGTATGCCTGGGGGGAAGCCGACTATCACGATTTGATTCGCGGGAAACTCCGACGGCTGGCCGATTTCATTCATCGTTTGTGCCCCGGCTGTCATACGCGCGGCATCATCGACACGGCCCCGCTGCTGGAACGCGATTTCGCCCGATTGGCGGGGCTAGGCTGGTTCGGCAAGAACACGATGATCATCAACAAACAACTGGGCAGTTGGCTGTTCCTGGCGGCGCTGCTCGTCGATTTTGATTTGGAGTACGACAGCCCGCACGATACATCTCATTGCGGCACGTGTACGCGCTGTCTCGATGTCTGTCCGACGGATGCATTTCCGGAACCCTATGTTCTCGATGCCCGCCGCTGCATCTCGTATTTGACGATCGAACTGCGCAAACCGATTCCCATGAAGTTGCGCGATGGTATGGGCGAATGGATGTTCGGCTGCGATCTCTGTCAGGATGTCTGTCCATGGAATCGCAAGGCACCGGTCACGCGTGAGGCCGCCTTTTCTCCATCGGCCGACCTGAATCCGGTCGATGCGATCAGACTGCTGGGCATGAACGACGACGAATTCAAGAAGCGGTTTGCCAAAACACCGCTGGCTCGCCCAAAACGAAGTGGCATCTTACGTAACGCGGCCATTGTTTTGGGAAACCGTCGCAGCGCCGAGGCAATACCGGCGCTGGTTACCGCCCTGGACGATCACGAACCGTTGGTGCGAGGAGCGACCGCGTGGGCATTGGGACGGATGGGCGGCGCAACTGCAGTGGCGGCATTGCATTCCCGATTGCGCGTTGAAGATAATACCGACGTGCTGAGTGAAATTCGGCATGCGTTGGATCATACGAAAGATATTGGACACAGCGAGGAGCAGTGATGGCTGACGAGATTCGGATCGGTGTTAACGGGGCGGTGGGACGGATGGGGCAACGGGTTGTGGCGTTGGCTCATGCGGATGCCGGCTTGAAGGTCGTCGCGGCCTACGAGACATCGGCCTGCCCCCGATTGGGGGAAGACGCCGGCGAGATCGCTGGAATCGGAAACATCGGCGTTCCGGTACAAGCAGAAGTCGGTCAGTCGCCCGATGTGATCATCGACTTCTCGATGCCGGAAGGGGCCGTTGCGATTGCAGCGGAATGCGGAGAACGCCAAATTCCGCTGATCGCGGCCACCACCGGACTGGATCAGCACCAACGCGAATCGGTGCTATCAGCCGCACAAACAGCGGCGGTCGTCATGGCACCGAATTTCAGCCTCGCCGTCAATTTGACAATGAAGCTCGTCCGCGAAGCCGCGCACGTTTTGAAGTCGCTGCCGGCCGGCGTTGACGTCGAAGTGATCGAACGGCATCACCGTTTCAAAGAAGACGCGCCCAGTGGAACCGCGCTGGAATTCGGTCAGATAGTCGCCGAAGAAATGGGGCAGACCGATCACGTTCACGGCCGCCACGGCCGGCCGGGAGCAAGACCGCGGCACGAAATCGGCTACCACTCACTGCGGACCGGAGACAATGTGGGTGAACATACGATTGTGTTCGGCATGATGGGTGAAACCATCGACATTGTCGTTCGCGGCCATACCCGCGACAGCTATGCCCACGGGGCACTGGTGGCCGCCAAATTCGTCGTGACGCAGGCGGCCGGATTGTATAGCATGTCCGACGTCTTGGGGCTGTGATAGGCCGTTTGATAGGCTTTTTTCGGGATTGGCCGCAGAAATCACAGAAGCTTGGCATTTCGATGCTCTTCAGGACGAATTGTTTCGGCTGACCGTTGGATTCTTCCCGGTCAACGTAAGTTCCGCTCTTAAAACATTTTGTGTAGGAATCTCAAGTCGGCGGGAATGGATTCCCGATAAATTCCTGTGAGGTACCGTACCCATCGTTTGCCGAGGGATCTGCGCGCAGACCCGCTTGGCATACCTTGATCACGACATGGAAGTCAGCATGCAATACAGGCATTCGCCGAACACGGCGGAAAACCAGCGCAATCCAGCCAAGCGAATTCTCAACTCGCTGATGCTAATCCTGCTGTCGAGACTTCTGCGTCTCGTTGGCTGGGGGGCGGTTGTCGGCTTGCCGGCGATGGTCCTCACTCCACGTCGCCTTGGCAGGCTGGTTAGAGAGTATCCCATTATTGCCAGTACAATTTGCCTCGCCTTTTTGGTTGGCGTGGCATTTTGGAACGAAGGCAATCGACCCCAACCGGGTGAATTCGAAATCGAGTCGATTGAGAATATTGGTGAGCCGAACGAGTTGATCGCTGCCTCCAACCCGAGCTTGAACAACGCCGCCAGCTCTCGCCGGGATAGTTCTTTCGACGTGGTGAAATCCACCGCAGCAGTCAACACACGGCAGTCCGCGCGAAGCGATTCAAATTCCAACGTGCGAGCCGAACAGGCCAGGTTGGAAAAGACGCAGGCGAGAACGCAGTCCAACGACGAATCGCGAATCGTCTGGTTGACCGGCCGGATTGAGGAAGTCTCCACTGGCGAAGCAGCCACACCTGTCCGCGATGCGAACCGTTTTCCTTCTAATAACCGACGATAATCGCATGTCGATCTTTGCGACGTACTGGGGGTTGAACCGCAGTCCCTTTGAGAATACCAGCGACGCCGGCTTCTTCTTTCGCAGTGAAACGCATCGAGCCGCGCTGCTGAAGATGCAGTATGTGATCGAAAGCCGACTCGGTGCCGGCTTGCTCATCGGCGGTGTGGGGGTTGGCAAAACTTATCTGGCACATCTGCTCGAACAGGAATTGCCCGAAGCTGCAGGGCCGATGGTTCATCTGGTGTTCCCGCAGCTCAATTCAGCCGAACTGCTGGCGTATCTCGCCGTGGAGTTGGGAGCCGACGAATCGGCAGTCGGCCGCGGTCACGATGACCTTAATCTCACACTTCGGCAACTCGAACAGCGCCTGCGACACTGGACGTCCGCCGGGCGGCATCCGATCATCATCATCGACGATGCCCACCTCATCGAAGATCCGCAGGTCTTTCGCACGCTGCAATTGATGTTGAACTATCAACAGCGCCCGGAGATAGATTTTTCGCTGTTTCTGATCGGCGAACCCAATCTGCTCGGACCGATCGAGCGCATGGCGCAACTCAACGAGCGACTCGGTGCACGCGGCTTGCTCAAACCGCTGTCGCACGACGAAACCGCCGGCTACATTCGCCACCGTCTCAAAACCGCCGGCCGCACCGAACGAATCTTCGAAGACGACGCACTCGCCGTCATCTTCGAACTCTCAGCCGGCGTCCCCCGCCGCATCAACCGCCTCTGCGATCTGGCCTTACTCGTCGGATACGCCGACGAGTTGAAGACGATCACCGCCGCAGAAATCGAAGCCGTCGGCGAAGAACTCCTGGCCGTCGTCCCGGACTGATGCTTCGTTTGCTTCCGTCAGGGTGGCTGGGATCATAGCGAAGCAAAGCCCCCAGTCGAGTGCTTCTTTTTCATGGCACCTGTTCCAACTGTCCGCTGAATCGTTGGTTTCGGCGTTGCTGCGAGAGGGTGATGAGCACGCCGGTCACGCATTGTCTGGGGGCTCCCGTTGGTCGATCCCAACCACGCTGCCGCAGCTCGCTGGAGATTCAAAACAAGAGTCGCTAGAACAAAATTCCACAGTCCCTAGCCGAGGTATGACACATTCGGACGGGGACAAATGCTAAACATTGAAAGTGACTTTGACAGTTTCCGCGAGTCTAGGTAGAAGCGGGGTGAGCATGAAGGCACTTTGAACGGCCAAGTCTTCCGGTTGGCTAAAATGGTGTTTGCCATCGTGAAACTCCTGGAGTCGAGGTTCATAGGGAAGAGGGCTTTGTAGATTCCTTGGGATGGAATGGACAACCACATGCCAGGCTCAGATTCAATACGACTCGGCGTGATGACGCCCTTGACTGGCCTGGTAGGAATATACGGACAGGATATCGCTTGTGCGGCCAAGGTCGCGTGCCAGGAAGTGAACGAAAATGGTGGTGTGTTGGGCAGGACGCTTGAACTCATCATTGAAGACGACGGCAGCCTTCCAGAGAGTTCCGTCACCGCAGCCGAAACGCTAGTGCAGCAACATCGCTGTGCGGGCATCATTGGAAACCTGCTCTCCAACTCCAGAATTGCGGTAGCGTATCGAGTGGCAGAGCCGCTCAAGATTCCCTATCTCAATTTCTCGTTCTACGAGGGGAGCATTTCCAGCAGATATTTTTTCCATTTCGCTGCTCTTCCAAACCAGCAAATTGACAAGATGATTCCGCAAATGCAGCAGATGTACGGCCCCAAAATGTTCTTTGCGGGAAACAACTACGAATGGCCTCGCGGTTCCATTGCTGCTGCCATTCAGACGCTGGAGAAGTCGGGTGGTGAAGTTGTCGGCCAGGATTATTTCCCCATTGGCGTGGGCCAGGACGAGATCCAGGGGCTGTTGGACAATGTGGAAGATTCCGGGGCCAACGTGTTTGTCCCTTATTTTGCAGGGACCGACCAAGTGAATCTCCTGACGGCCTTCACCGAAAGAGGTCTCAAGGGACGGATCGCCGTCGTCATGGGCCATTACGATGAAACGATGGCAAGCCGGTTGCCTTCTGATGTGCGGAGTGGCTTTTATTCGTCCAACACTTATTACATGTCCGTTGCTACTCCAGAAAATCGACGATTCCTGGAGAGGCTCCAGTCCTTGCCGGAAATTACCGGCATTTGGCCAGACGGGAATGGAACAGTCAGTAACTTTGGCGAAGGGGCCTATATCTGCGTGAAGGCGTTTGCAGAGGCAGCTAACGCGGCCGCTAGCATCGATCCGGAGGCTCTTGTCGATGCTTTAGAAACGATTCGTCTTGTCGGACCTCAAGGCGAAGTTCAGATGGACCGCGTAACACATCATGCAAAAGTCAACACGTATCTTTCGCGTTGCCAGTCAGATGGCACCTTTGAGATCGTCAAGTCTTTCGGCGCGGTGGATCCGGTTCTACCGGAACGTTATCGCCACGTGCGTGTACGTCCCCAAGCGCATCTGGAAGAAGACATTCGCTTGCAGGCCCGAATTCTCGAGCAGATAACGGAAGCGGTTCTTCTGGTCGATTCGTCAGATGGGAAGATTATTTACAACAACTTTGGCGCGGAGAACATGTTTGGTTTCAGCAGGCAGGAGCTGGCCGGCAAGCTGCTCGCGGAGCTGGTTGTAACATCCACCGAAGCAGCAGAATCAGTTCCCACAGATCTCGAGGACGTTGTGTTCCGAAAAGGTGTGTGGAAAGGAGATATTCTGATTCGGAATCGTGATGGCGGTGATCTTTGGTGTGCGACAACAGTTTCAGCGTTTACTCACGCCGAGCACGGCGAAGTTTGGATGGTCGTGCTCAATGACATCACCCAACGCAAGCAGGTGGAGCAACGTTTTCGAACACTGGTTGAAGCAACTCCTGCTGCCCTGATCGTGGTCGATGAATTTGGCCATATGAACATGGTCAACCAGGAAGCGGAAAATACTTTCGGGTACAACCGCGGCGAATTGGTCGGACAGATCATTGAGATGCTGCTTCCCGAACGCTATCAGGAAGAGCACCCGAGCCTGCGCGCCGGCTACAACGAGGCTCCGCAGCTACGAGCAATGGACTCCGGACGTGGCCTGTACGGCCGGCGCAAGGACGGGGGCAAGTTTCCCATCGAAGTGGGGCTTAGTCCGGTGGAAATCGATGGCCGGGCGATGGTGCTCGCCTTCATTATTGATATTACCGATCGTTTGAAGTTGGAGCAGGAATCCCAACAGCACAGGGAAGCCCTCTCGCACGTGTCACGAATTAACACGATGGGAGAAATGGCAACGGGCATCGCTCACGAACTCAATCAACCGCTCACTGCAATTGCATCGTACAGCTTTGTCGCAAGAACGGCCTTGGAACGTGTCACCTTTAGTCCGTCCGATCTTCAGGAGACACTCGGCAAGTTGGAGGACCAAGCGGTGCGGGCAGGTGATATCGTGCGGCGACTTCGGAACTTTCTGAAGAAGTCCGAGTCTGTGCGAACGCCAACTGATCTCAATTCGCTGGTCCGAACTGTGGCGATGTTTGTCGATCCAGACATCCAACGGGCTGAGACTTTGCTTGTGTTGAAGTTGGACGAGGTGCCTCCGATCGTTCTGGTCGATGAGATTCAAGTTCAACAAGTCTTGGTAAATCTGGTCAGAAACGCCATCGATGCCATGCAGGAGATGCCAACCGGCCAGCGCAAGGTGATCGTTTCGACGCGAGTTCTCCAAGGCGGTCAAGCCGAAGTGACCGTGAGCGATGCCGGCATCGGTCTTACCGAGGATGAGTTGGAGCAGGTCTTCGACACCTTCTTCTCGACAAAACAGGAGGGCATGGGTATGGGGCTCCCGATTAGCCGATCGATTGTCGAAGCACACGGTGGAAAATTATGGGCGGAATCGAACAACGGCCCCGGCGCAACGTTCGGTTTCACCATTCTGCTGGATGATGGTCAGGGCTAGTGACACCAGCCACCTTTTCTACCCTATATCCGGCAGCGTAAACGGTTCGCGATACCGCTTCGTCAGCAACGCGTTGGCCTGCTCGTTGTCGATGAACTTCTCGGTTTTCGGATCAAAATCAAGTCGCCCGGTGGTGACGTTGGCGATGTCGCCTAGGTGGACCAGGGCGCAGGAGCGGTGGGCGACTTCGGCGGGGGCGCGGGTGGGTTTGCGCGTGCGGACGGCGTCGAGGAAGTTGGCCATGTGTTCGGCATAGCCGTAACCGGTGCGGCCGCGAAGTTTACTGTCGGACGTTGGTCCCGGCTTTCCTTTCGGACCCAAGTAGGTGCGGAACGCGCCGCGGCGCGAGAAAATCATATAGCCATCGGTGCCGTAAAAAGCGTTGCCGTTGTCGAAGCCGTGCAGGCCGTAGGCGGTGAAGGGGTAGTTCTCGTAGATGAGCAATCGGCCGTCGGGATATTCATAGGTGACGTTGAGGTTGTCGGGGTAATCGCTGACGTGTCCGTGCAGCAGCATGCGTCCGCCGCGGGCGGTGATTTGTTTGGGCAGCGTTGTGACGCCGAGACCCCAAGTGGCCATGTCGAGATCGTGAATGCCGTCGTCGCCGATTTCACCGTTACCGTAATCGCGGAACAGCCGCCAGGTGTAATGGAATCGATGACTGTTGAAGGCCCGCTTGGGTGCCGGTCCCAGCCAGCGGTCGTAATCGACGCCGTTCGGCGGAGTGCCGTCGGGCACCGGGCGGACAACGTTTCGCGTTTCGGCCGTCCAGGCGCGGGCGATTTTGACGTCGCCAATCAATCCCTCGGCCATCAAGCGGGCGGCGTGTGCCGTCACCGGGCTGCTGCGCATCTGGCTTCCCTGCTGCACAACACGGCCGTACTTTTTAGCGGCTGCTTTGACGATGTGTCCTTCGTTGTAGACATGTGAAATGGGCTTTTCGATGTAGACGTCTTTGCCCGCCTGCATCGCCCGCACGGCCATCGGCGCGTGCCAATGATGCGGCGTGGCAATGATGACCGCATCGACGTTCTTGTCGGCGATGACATCCTCGAAACGCGACGTCCGTTGCGGCTTGGTTTTCTGGAAACCGGTGAGATGCTCCGAAATCTTGTCGATTTGTCTCGGGTCGATGTCGCACAGCCAATTGATGGAGACTGCCTCACGTCGGGTGGCCAACCCTTTGACGTGATGGTTCATGATGCCGCCGCAACCGATGATGCCAAGATTGACCGTCTCGGGCTTGCCATTGGCAAAAGCGTCCGACCCGCCGAGCGTTGTGACTGCCACCGTGACCGCCGCCGCTTCAGTCGACTGCTGCAGGAATCGCCGTCGTGTGGTTTCTTGCGTCATCAGTCTGGCTCCCTCATCTTGAGAACAGTTAACCGGGGATGCGTTGATTCCTATTATGTCACCCGCACCACGCGATGAAAATGCAGTTCGACTTCGCGGTCGAAGACGCGGCGCAGTCCTTCGACGAGACACTCCGGTTCGTGGTCGGATTCGCCCGTGCGTTTAATTTCTTCCAACGGCGTTCCCGGAAAGACGTTGAACGTGCTTTGGTGAATCGTCTGATTGCCGGCATCGAGTTCCGGAACGATGAAATGAATCGTTGCTCCGTAGGTCAACATGCGATGACTGAAGGCGTCTTCGTAGGGACGAAACCCCGGGAATGACGGCAGCAGTCCGTGGTGCAAATTGATGATTCGTCCGCCGGCGAATCGCCAACAACTGGCTGGCGGAAGGATGCGCATGTAACGAGCCAGCACGATGTAATCGACTTCAAATTCGTCACACAGTTCGACCATCTTTTCGTTATCGGGATTGCCTTTGTCGTCGCCGATCATTCGCCACTCGACGTCGAATTGCTCGGCAAGGCCGCGGCAACTGTCGCGGTTGCCAATCATGACCGCCGGTTCGGCCTTCAATTGGCCATCTCCAATTGCCCGCAGCACGGCCAGCGCGGGTTCTGGCCGATAGGTGGTGCAGATGGCCAACCGGGGCGGACGGGCGAATTCGTCGCGTGACCACGTGCGAATCGATAGACCCTTCAGTTGGCCGATTTCGTTCATGCGCTGCCGCAACACATCGACCGGTTCGTCATTGGCGGGCCATTCGGTTCGCAGCAGCATGGCGAATAGCCGTTCGGAATCGCGGTCGTACATCTGGATTTCGTGAATATTCGCTCCGGCTCCGGTGACGTAATGGATAATTGGGTCGGCCAAACCGGTATGATCGGGGCCGACGGCGGTGATGATGACTTGCATGGTGGATACTCAAATGCTTACGTTCACGCGAAGATGTTTCCGTGTCGAACCAAAAGTTAACGAGTTGTGTCCGTCGTGTCAGCCTTGGGCGGACAACGAGGGAGTTGTACGTCAAGACCCTTGCTTGCGCTACGGGCTGGTTTGATTAAGATGATGCACTGCGGGTTGGATTCATGAACGCCGACGGACCATCAGCTGAAAATGTGCTTGTCGTCACGCGGTCGATTCGGATTCCGCGCGATGAGTTCACGTTTACGTTCATGCGCAGTTCCGGACCGGGCGGGCAGAACGTGAACAAGGTGAATACGAAGGTGCGGTTGCGCTGGGATGTCGCGAAGTCGCCCAGCCTTTCCGAAGCCGTGCGGGAACGATTTCGGAAGACGTATTCGCGGCGGATTACCGCCGAGGGTGATCTGCTCATTACCAGCCAACGGTATCGCGATCAGGTGCGAAATATCGACGACTGTTTGGAGAAGTTGCGGGAGTTGTTGGCCGCAGTGGCCGCCCCGCCGCGTAAACGGAAGAAGACACGACCATCGCGGGCATCCAAGGAACGGCGGCTACAGGGAAAGCGGGAACAATCGGAACGCAAACGCAGCCGCCGGAAACCGGGGCGGGATGATTGATCGCTGCTGAAACCGAATTGAGAAGCCCGGCTTTTTTAAAAAGCCGGGCTTCTGTGCCGTTCCCTCCAATCAGCAGGGAAACGTTTGCCCGCCGCCATCGACGCGAATGACCTGGCCGTTGATGAAACGCGATTGCGGCAAGCAGAGAAAACCGACGACGCCGGAGATTTCACGCGGCCGAGCGTAGCGATCGAGCGTTCCCTCTTCGACCATCTTACTCTGGTCGGTCTCGTGAATCCGCAGGAACCGTTCGGTGACCGTTCCCCCCGGTGCGACGCAATTGACTTGCACGTTGGCCGGCCGCAGTTGGGCCGCCAAGCAACGCGTCCATTCGTGGACGGCGGCTTTCGCCACGGCGTAAATCGAGCCGGTTTCGCGTCCGTAGCAGCCGGCGATGCTGCCGATGGTGATAATGCGGCCGCTCTTGCGTTCGATCATCTCGGGCGCGATTTCACGGCTGCAGAGCATTGCGGTCAGCAGGTTGCGGTCCATCACACTTTTCAAATCGTCGAGCGCGATATTGAGGCAGTCGTCATCTTCCGGTCGTCCTCCCTTGCCAACGGCGGTCCCCGCAGCACCAATATCGCCACCAGCACAGCAGACCAGAATGTCGATTTGGCCCCAGTTGGCTCTTACTTCTTCGGCGACGCGGCGGACTTCGTCTTCCTCGGTCATGTCGCCCCAAACAGGCATCGTCTCGCCGTTGCCCGCGGCGGCAATGTCGCGGGCGACTTGTTCCATCGATTCGCCTTCACCGAACGTCTTTGGACTGTCGGGCCGCGTGCCATGCACGGCGACTTTCGCCCCCAGCTCGCAGAGTTCTTCGGCCATTACGCGGCCCAGACCGCGTGATGAACCGGTGATCCAGGCGACCTGGCCGACAAGGGGAGTTGTGTTTGTCATTACAGTCTTTCTATGTTCGGCAACAATCGGATGTCTTCAATCCGTAGAATAAACTACAAGGAGATTTGGTTAAAGCAGGAACACGGAATCATCAGAGCTGCCCAGTTGTTGAAAACAGAAAAGATATTCGGGTGCCTGCGGCAGAGTCTTCGGTGCCACAGCGAGAGTTTCATCTGGGGGCTGCGCTCCGAAAACGTCGCTTCGATCCCAGCCACCCCCAACGCTGGATAGAATGTTTACGTATTGGAATCATGTCCGATCAATCGTCTGATAGTCCCTCCTCGCCGCCGTGGCGTTTGATTCTTGCGCAGTTGGCCGCGCTGGCGGTTGGGCTGGCAATTGTTATTGCGGGAGAGATCCCCCGCCTGAGTACAGCAATCAGCAGCGGCTCGCCTTTCAGTTGGTTTGCCGATATGGAAGTTGAGACGACGCCGTTTGTGCTGTTGCTGTTGCTGCTGCCGGGATTCTGGATGGTGCGTCGTCCGCTGTTGCGGAGGGGGGCGGGCGGAATCGGTCGATTCTTTGTGGGACTGTTTCACACCGACGGCCGTGTGCAGACCGCTGGTCGATGGGAATGGTTGCTCGCAACATTTGTTGCGATTTCTTCCGTCGGCGCCAGCGCATGGGTGGCGCAACGACCGGTTGCGAATCGCCCGGGAGTTGTGTTCGGCGATCTGCCGCCCGCGTATCACGATGAGTTCAGTTATCTGTTTCAGGCGAGAACGTTTCTGGCGGGGCATCTGTCGTTTTCCAGTCATGCCGAAGCGCCCGAATTGTTCGACCAGATGCATGTGCTGAACGACGATGGCCGATTTGCCAGCCGGTTCTTTCCTGGCACCGGGTTGTGGATGGCACCTTTTGTTGCGGTCGAACGGCCCTATTGGGGGCATTGGCTTGCGGGCGGGCTGTCCGCGTTTTTCATGTTCTGGGCGGGCCGCGAACTGGGCGGAAACGGCGTTGGCTTTTTGGCGGGTCTTCTGACTGCGATGTCGCCCGGTATGGCGTTGTTCAGCAATCTGCTTTTGGCGCATCATCCAGGGTTGGTGGGATTGACGTTGTTTCTGTTTGCTTTCCTGCGAATGATGCGTACGCCGCGTTGGACTTGGGCGGTCGCTGCGGGCTGCGGGCTGAGTTTCGCCATGCTCTGCCGTCCGATGACCGCTGCCGGTTTTGGATTGCCGTTTGGAATTTGGTTTGCCTGGTGGTTATTGCGGCGCGTCAGGCCGAACAGCGAATCGATGGATGTTTCTTCGCGGATTCGCCTGGCCGGTGTGTTGACGTTACCGATTGTCGGTGGGATGGCGTTTCAGACGGTCAACAACCACGCGATTACTGGCAGCGTTTTGGCGACACCGTATCAGCGATACACCGACATCTACACGCCGCGACACGTTTACGGTTTCAATAATGTTCTTCGCGGTGAGCGACGCCTCGGACCGAAGGTGATCGAAAACTACGACAGCTGGACCGAGAATCTGGCCCCGCGGATGTGGGAACATAACGCCGACGGCGATGTGGTGTTGAGTCTTCTATCGCGAAATGTGTGGAATCGTTTGCAGGCCAGTTTGCGGTGGTCGTTGGCAATTGTGCCGCTGACAATGGGGGCCGTCTTTTTTCTCATCAACGGAGTGGGCCGATCAGACAATCGTTGGTGGTTGATTGTGGCCGCCGTCTTGGCACTGCATCTGGCCCATGTTCCCTATTGGTATGAAGGGATTATGCAATGGCATTACGTTTTTGAGACTGGACCGTTATGGCTGCTGTTGTTTGCCGGTGCGACGCAACAACTGCTGCAGCACTGGCGAGCAACGCATCGTCCGCTGATGCCCGCATGGTTGGCGCTCTTTGTTGGTGTGGCCTGGCTGACAGCTTACACGTCACCGGATCCGTTCTGGAGTACCTCCCGGATTGAACCGAAGGTAATCGAGTTAACGTACTCCCGCCGGATGTATCACGACTTTCACAAAATGATTGAGAGCCGTGTCGAGGAGCAAGCGGCACTCATTCTTGTTAACCACGACCTAACTCTTCGACACATCGACCACGTGACGAACGATCCTGATCTTGATGCCGATGTACTGATCGGACGATTCCGTGAGGGGCGGACTGATCTGGCGAAAGTGCAAAGGCAGTTTCCCGATCGTGCGTTGTACGTGTACCGCGCTGCCACTGGCGAATTGCAACGATGGAAACGCCCCAATTGATAGTCGCGCTGCCAAACGAAAAAACGGGTCTGATCGCCGAAGCAATCAGACCCGCTGTTCTCATTCTGCAATCAACAACGACGGTCAAACCATCGCGAAAGACAGACTATGCGTCGGTCTTTTTCGGAGCGGGAGCTTTTTCAGCGGCGGGAGCCGGAGCGGCTTCTGCCGGAGGAGCTGGTGCCGCACCTTCTTTGGCGCCGCCGTGCTTCTTGCCGTGACCGTGGCCATCGTATGCCTTAGCCGAACCACAGCAGGTGGGAGCGGGCTTGCAGCATGTCGGGGCGGGCTTACAGCACTTCGGAGCCGGCTTGCAGCAATCGTCGTCATCGTGACCGCAATCGTCGTCGTCGTGACCACAATCGTCGTCATCGTAATCAACGCAGCAGCAGCTGCTGCCGCCGTGGCCAAAGAAGAGGAAGCCAGCTTCCGCTTCCTTCGACTGTGTGCTGAAACCAGCAACCATCAACACCATCCCGGCCAATGCAAGTAGGCCAAAAAACTTTCGACTCATCAGTACGTCTCCTCAAGGTGACATTGTGAAAGGAACCAAAACCACAATCAACAGCTAACCCACATCTCAATTCAGCTGCGCATTGCCGACTTGTTACTGCCGACAATTCGCAATCGACATTAAGATGCACAACATGGGGTACATAGTGCGAATCTGAACTTGAAGATACCAACTCGGACTGGGAAGTCAAACCAAAACGGGTAACAATACCCAATTAAGTCGAGTGGGTTAAGTGCGGTGCTTTTGCGGGGTGAGTGGAATGGGGTAGACCAAAGTGATTTCCACGATGTCGTTCATCTCGGTTCTGGCGTAGAATCGACGCGTCGATCAATCTACGACTTGACGTTCGATTCTGATTGCCATCACGTTAGAGTTTGGTGCTGCACATCCCGCGAAGTCGGCAGTCGGACTGCTATTCTGAAGAATGACTGTCGCCCGAGGCTTTCACGAGTTTGATCTTTCAAGTGATATGAAGAGCGAAAACACTGCACCAAAGAAGCCAATTCCCGATGAACTGCGAACGTGGCGCGTTGGTTCGACGAACCAATTGCTGGGGGCGTTCCCATGGATCATGGGAATTGTCAACGCGACTCCCGACAGCTTCTCCGACGGAGGTCGGTTCCTCGACGAAGAGGCAGCCGTCGATCACGCGCTTGCGCTGGTTGCCGATGGCGCCGACATTCTCGATGTTGGAGGCGAATCGACGCGGCCGGGTTCCCAACCCGTCGAACTCGAAGAAGAACTTCGGCGTGTGTTGCCCGTGGTACGTCGGCTCGCGAAAGAAACCAATGCGTTGATCTCAATCGACACGACCAAAGCGGAAGTCGCCCGCCAGGCAATTGAGGCCGGCGCCGACATTGTGAACGACATTTCCGGTTTGCGTTTCGACGAGCAAATGGCTGCCGTTTGTCGCGAAAGCGGTGCAGCCGTCATCTGCATGCACATGCAGGGAACGCCGCAAACGATGCAGGAGAATCCCACCTACAACGATGCGGTCACCGACATTGCCACGTTTTTCGGCGAACGACTCGAAAGTCTCGAACGGGCCGGCATCGAGCGCGAACGGATCGTTCTCGATCCGGGTGTTGGTTTCGGCAAGACAGCGGCACACAATCTGGAAATCCTCTCGGCCATCGAACAGTTTCGCGCGCTTGGCCGTCCGGTGTTGATCGGCCATTCGCGAAAACGATTCTTAAGCAAAGTCCTGAATCGCGACGTGGACGAGCGAACGAGCGGCACGATTGGCGTTGCCATTGCATTGGCGACGCAGCACACCGACATCATCCGCGTGCATGACGTTCGCGCCGTGCGTGATGCGGTGACCGCTTGGCAAGCCGTCACCGATCGCATCGATTGACGCTGCTGCTGCGACGAAGCGCGGCGCTGCGAGAAACCCGGTTTTTTGGAAAAACCGGGTTTCTCGCAGCGGGTATTCTCTCAACAAAGTTCAGACGACTTTGGTGACGCCCGGTACCGGAATCGCGTATTCGCCGTCCGCGTTCGGCAGCGACTGCGGGTCGGCATCCCAGGTAAATCGCTTGGGCATGATGGATATCTCGGAATGGAGCGCCTTGTCCATGTCGATCACCTTGCCGGAATAGGTTGCCATACGGCCGAGGATGGCTGTCATGGTGCTCATGGCACCCTGTTCGCCCTCGTTGTACTTTTCGTTGTTGCGAATGGCGGCAAACAGGTCGTCGTGTTCCACCTGGTAGGGATCGCTCTTGTCGCCGTTGAATCGCCATTTGTCATCGCCGGCAATTAAGCTGCCGCCGCTGACCGTCGCGACGCCCTTGGCACCGTGAGCGTGTTCGCTGACGCTGTTCCAGACGTTGCGAATGTGCCGACATTGGCTGAACATGCGGGTGCCGTCTTCGTACTCATACTCGACGGCATGATGGTCGAAAATTTCGCCATAGCGCTTGTCTTTGCGGACTTCGCGGCCGCCCATTCCGCTGGCGCGAACGGGGAAACCGCCCTTAATCCAGTTGCCGACGTCGAGGTTGTGAATGTGCTGCTCGACGATGTGATCGCCACACAGCCAGTTGTAGTAGTACCAGTTGCGCATCTGGTATTCCATTTCGCTGGAAACCTGCTCGCGCGAGCGGCGCGGTTCCCAAACTCCGCCGCTGTTCCAATACACGCGAAGTGCGACGACGTCGCCGATGGCACCATTCTGGATGCGATCGATGGTTTCGATGTATTTGGCCTGATGATGTCGCTGCAGACCAACTCCGACTTTGAGGTTTTTCTTTTTGGCTTCGCTTACCGCGGCGAGCACTTTGCGGATGCCCGGTGCATCGGTGGCGACCGGCTTTTCCATGAAGACGTGCTTACCGGCGTTGACTGCCGCCTCGAAGTGAATCGGTCGAAAACCGGGCGGCGTCGCCAGAATGACCAGATCGATGTCGCTGTCGATGACCTGTCGGTAGGCGTCGAACCCGCTGAAGCGTCGTTCGGGAACGACATTCACCCGGTCGGCACCCAGTGACTTTGTGGCTGCCGTAATTCGTTTCAGACTGGAATCCAGTTGATCATCGAATGCGTCGGCCATGGCGACCAGTTGCACGCGGCCCTTGGTGGAAAGTGCCTGCACCGCCGCCCGGCTGCCGCGACCGCCGCAACCGACCAGACCAACGCGAATCGTCTCATCGCCACTGGCAAACGCGCCACTGGTCATCGCCAAATTGCCCAGCAAACCCGTGCCAACGGCAGCAACTGAAGACGTCTTCATAAAATCGCGGCGAGAGGTGGAATTGTTGGTCTGCTTGGTCATTGGACGGCTCCAAAGTAAAATTGATGTGAAGTGTCGAACGTGCCTCTTCGTTTCCATGTGTGTTTCAAGGATTCGCGGGGCGACATTCCGTAATCAGGAAAAATGATGTCATGTGGAAATCGCCTGAAAGACGCGGCCCGCTTTTCGCAAGTAATCGATGTCTCCTTGTTCCGCATGCCGGGCGACTTCATCCAACCAGCGAATCGTCGCCGGTTCGAGGCAAGCCTCCGATGGATCGTCGGCCGGGTAAACGACTTCAACTTCCACCTCGACGGCGAACTGACCGCGCTGCACCCATCGTTTGCGTTTTTCTCGACGATCCTGCATGGACATTACTCTGGGAAATAGACGCTTACCAACTTCGCACGTCCGCTTGCCGCAAGCCAGGACCAAATGACTTCCACCCCCGTACTATCCACTAATTCTTGCCGGACGACAATCGATGGGTTGGGTTTACTTGCCGGACGTTCGCGAACCAGTTTTGCATCTTCCAAACCAGCAACAATTTGCCAGACCGTGATTTCCCGCTCCTCGCACCGTTCGTCTGCATGCCAAGCAACAACCAATCGGTCCTGTCGGACTGCCTCGCAAATCTGGTCGTGAAGTCTTCCCATCCGAGCCAATCACCCGGATTTACCTGCTCCAGGAAAGACAACGAATACATACGGACTGCTGATTAACATTGCCCTGCCGCTAAACTGTACTATTTCTTCCCGGCCTCTTCGAGCTTTTCTTTCACTTCGTTCGGATCCTTAAACAAGTCCAGCTTATCGGGAATCAAACGCAGTTTCATCTTTTCCTTCTCGGTCGGTTCAACCAACGGGCGAACGACGCGGAAGCCGACGTGCAGGGCGTCGGTTAGAAACCAGATGCTCTGCGGCAATTGTGGGTCTTGCACTTTCCAGTTGGGTGTTGATGGCACACGGGCGGCGCTGCGGAGTTTCTCGGGATCATCATCCCACGATCCGCCCCGCACGACGCGTTTGTAGCGAACCGTCAGTGACGGAACCGACAGCGGGTTCGCGGTGACACCCTTCGCATCTCGTTTTGCGTAGGTGTCGGGCAGGTATTGGTCGAGGCACCATTCGGCGACGTTGCCGTGAATGTCGTACAGGCCCCACGGGTTCGGTTTCTTCTTGCCCACCTTGGCGTAGACAAAATCGTTGTTGTCGATGTACCAGGCGTATTCGCCGAGCTTGCTGGCATCGTCACCAAACGAATAGGCGGTCGTGGTGCCGGCGCGGCAGGCGTATTCCCATTCGGCTTCCGTAGGCAGCCGGTAGAAACGTCCGGTCTTCGCGCTCAGCCATTGGCAGTACATCTTCGCGGCGAGTTGCGTCATGCAGATTGCCGGGAAACCGTCGTGTCCCATGTCGAACGTCATGTCGGTGTAGGGCTTGGTCGGCCGTGTGACAGCGTCGGCTTTTTTGTCGCCGTCGGTTGGCTTGAGACCTTGAATCTTACGGCGTTGGATGTCCAGGCTGAAACCCCAAATGTCGTACTCGTCCCACGTCACTTCGTGCGTACCCATCCAGAACGGCGCGACTTTTACCTTCCGCTGCGGTCCTTCATCTGCCTTGCGGCCCTCTTCTTTTTCAGCACTGCCCATCAAGAATTCGCCGGCGGGAATTGGCACTAACCCAAACGTTATGTCCGTCCCGGAGAGCACCTCGCGGTACGGCTTCATCTGTTTTTCGCTTTTCGCCTCGCCCGGCTTGTCGGCAGCGCGAGTGCTGTTCGCCGCAAAGCCGACGACGAATGCCAGAGAAAACAAGAACGCTTGCGGCCGACCGGTCGGTCGAATTATGCTCAACATCTGGTGACAACTCCTGAGAACATCTCGCAAAGAACTGCGATGCGGACTCAAATTTTCAATTTGATGGTGACCGTCGCCTTGCTGATGATAGGCACGGGGCGGGTTTCAGCTGCGGAACAACTCGAACGGTACGAGTTCCTGCAGATCCAAATGGGCGTGCCGTTCCGTATCACATTATATGCCGGAAACGATGTCGCCGCAAACAAGGCCGCCCGTGCAGCGTATGCTCGCATCAAGCAACTCAACGGTATTCTCAGTGATTACGACCCCGACAGCGAATTGATGCGATTGTGCCGATCGTCCGGCCCGGAAAAACCGGTGAAAGTTGGCCGTGATTTGGAGCGTGTTGTTTCTGCATCGCTGAGATTGTCGGCGAAAACCGGCGGGGCGTTCGATGTCACAATTGGCCCGGTCGTCCGCCTGTGGCGCATCGCCCGCCGCAAGAAGCAAATGCCCGCCTACGCGGCGCTTTCCGAGGCGCTGGTCCGAGTTGGTCATCGGCACGTTCGGCTCGACACGAAGCAGCATACAATCGAATTGCAGCACAAAGAAATGCGGCTCGATCTGGGAGGCATCGCCAAAGGCTTCGCCGGCGACGAAGCGCTGAAGGTACTCAAAGCGCACGGCATCACCCGCGCACTCATTGACGGCAGCGGCGACATCGTCGCAGGCGACCCGCCGCCCGGCAAGAAAGGTTGGATCATCGAAGTCGGCGCGGTCACCCAAAAGCCGACGGGCCGCGTCCCGTCAGAACCCCAATCCACCAAACCACTCCGCCTCAAAGTCTCCAACGCAGCCGTCGCCACATCGGGCGACGCCTATCAAAACGTCAAGATCGACGGCAAACGTTACTCGCATATCATCAATCCAAAAACCGGTTTGGGCCTCACCCAATCGAGCAGCGTCACCGTGATTGCCGAAAACGGCATGGCGGCCGACAGCCTGGCATCGGCAGTCAGCGTGCTGGGACCAAAACGGGGATTAAAGCTCATCGGCGACATGAAACACCGCGCCGCGATGGTCATCATATTGAAAGACGGCCAACCCCAGAAACACCAAACTAAATCCCTCGCCCATTTCATCACAACCGACTAATCACCAACCACGCTTGCGGTTTAGCAGTCCACCCAAAGACAGCGCCGACCATCTGGAAAGCCAACCCCATGACGTTCAAACAAACCATGGCAACCCTCAAGAAAATGGGTACCGCCCAGAACGTCAAGATCTACAAACGGCACGGGGCCGGAGACAACCTGTTCGGCGTCAGCTTCGCCAACCTGAAGTTGCTGAAGAAACAGATCAAAACCGATCACGATTTGGCCGAGCAGTTATGGAATACGGGCAACAGCGATGCGCAGACGCTGGCCACCATGATCGCCGACCCCGACGCACTCACCGTGAAGACCGCTGATGCCTGGATGAAGAGCATTACAAGCCACGCTTTGGCCTGCACGTTTGCCGACATGATTGCCCGCTCGAAATTGGCTGCCGACCGAATGAAGAAGTGGATGAACCTCAAGAAAGAGATGACGCGATGCTGCGGTTACTCGGTGCTATGCACAATGCTCCGCAATGACGCGGATCAACTCGACGATTCCACATGCGAGGCAATTCTGAAGACGATCGAAGCGGAGATTCACGAGTCAGCGAACTACGCCCGTCATTCGATGATTCTCGGGCTGATCGCCATCGGCATCTACAAACCGCAATTGCAGAAGACGGCGATCGCCGCTTCGCGGCGGATTGGCAAAGTGGAAGTCGATCACGGTGAAACGTCTTGCAAGACCCCCGCTGCGGAGCCTTACATTCTCAAAGCCGCGAAACGAAAGTCAGCAAAGAAGAAGTCGGGGCGCGTTTGATGCACAGAAACCCGGTTTCTCAACCAAGCTCATCACTGGCTGCGATGCGATAGGTCTCATCAAGGCAGAAATATCGCACACCGTCGCGAACTTCTTCTTTGGTCACGTGGTATTTGCCCGGGGCAAGCGATACCTGCAGTCCGGTGCCGATTTCCCAAGCGGGCGTGTAGTACCGGAAGTCGCAGATTCTCTGTGAGCCGGAGCGCGTCGCTGACATCGTTGTCATTCCTTCGCTGCCCTCGCATGGGGGAACGCCTCATCGTCGTCGGTGCAGCATTTCATCGGCTATTCATCACTGCGGGCTTCAACTGCGGATGGCCGGATTTCGTTTCCTAATAGGAACTTACGCCGTCTGCGCTCGCGTTGACGGCTGGTCGGCCGCTAAAATCCGCAGATTCCGCAGCAAAGCCCACGGGCTGCGGCCCGTGGGATCCCAAAGTTTGAAGATCAACCAAAGCCGCTCCACCCATGTCCTCCGCCGAACCGCCCCCACTACAACTGTGCAGCTTCGAGAGCCGCCGTGCCGATCAGATGCGCTCGTTGATCGAGCGTCAAGGAAACGTGGCGACCGTCGTGCCGTCGATGCGCGAGGTGCCGCTGGATGAAAATGAAACTGCGCTCGATTTCGCCCAACGGCTGCTCGACGGGCAAATCGGTGTCGTCGTCTTCATGACCGGCGTTGGCGCACGCAGTCTGTTGGATACTGCCGAGACGAAGTTCGAGCGTCAGGAATTCCTGACGGCGCTCGACGCCTGCCGAATCGCGGTTCGCGGCCCGAAGCCGGCGGCCGTGTTGCGCGAATGGGGAGTGCATGTCGATTGTCGTGCTGCTGAACCGAACACGTGGCGCGAACTTCTCGCCGTAATTGACAAGGAACTTGTGGTGTCTGGAAAGACCGTCGCCGTGCAGGAGTACGGTGAGCCGAACGAAGACTTCTACGACAAGTTACGGCAACGCGGTGCGGATGTCTTACCGGTGCCGGTCTACCGTTGGGCGTTTCCCGAAGAACAGCAGCCGTTGATCGATGCAATCGAGGCAACCATCGCGGGGCGCTTCGATGCGATTCTCTTCACCAGCGCGTTTCAACTCACTAGCGTGTTGCACACTGCCGACGGGATCGGATGCCGCGACACATGGATCACCGCGGCCAACAATTGCGTCGTTGCATCAATTGGACCGACGGCCAGTGAAGCACTGCGCCGCGTCGGGCTAACAGTCGATGTTGAAGCCGACCCGCCAAAGATGGGGCAACTTGTTCGCGCCGTTGTCGCGCAGGGTCGCAAAGCCGGACAGTAGGACCGCGAACAACTGGCGATTGCGTTCTGTGGTTGTATGATGGAATCGACAGTTTTGATTCACCGCATCAGTTAATTCAATTGGAACTTGTGATCGGTATTACGATATGCATTTGAGAAACGAACGAATTCGTAAACACCTGCCGCGTTGTATTCGGGACTTCGCAATTCTTGCCGTCGTTCCATTGGCGGCATTGATGTTGGCGTGCAGCGCACCGGCCGACGATCCAGCGAAGGCGAAGACGCCGCCAACAACCGAGGCGGCCGACGACTTCGGAAAACAGTTGCCGCGCGTTCCGGCGAACGAGCCACAGGCGGCGCTGAAGGCGTTCAAAATGCAGCCGGGATTTCACGTCGAGTTGGTGGCCGCCGAGCCGTTGGTCCGCGATCCGGTGGCAATCGATTTCGACGAGAACGGCCGGATGTACGTCATCGAGTTGCCGCCGTACAATCTGTACGTGTTGGAGAACTCGAAAGAGCGTGGCTCGATCCGCCTGTTAGAAGATAGCGACGATGATGGCCGTTTCGACAAGAGCACGGTGTTTGCCGCCGATCTGAATTATCCCACCGCCATCGCCTGCTGGGACGGCGGACTTTTTGTCGGCGATGCGCCGCATTTGTTGTATCTGAAGGACACCGACGGCGACGGCAAGGCCGACGAACGCAAGGTGATTTTCAGCGGTTTTGGATCAGATAAGGCGGGCGAAGCGCATTTGAACTCGATCCGCTGGGGAATGGACAATCGCTTTCATCTTTCGACAAATCTCTCCGGTGGCAACGTGACGGTCGCGACAGACAAGACGGCCGAACCGGTTTCGGTGCGCGGTCGCGGTTTCGTTTTCGATCCGCGCGACCTCTCCAAGTTTGAATTGACCTCCGGCGGCGGACAGCACGGCATGAGCATGGACAACTGGGGGCGAAAGTTCGTCTGCTCCAACAGCGTTCCCGCCCAAACGCTGATGTACGACGACCGCTACGCGGCACGCAATCCGCATTTGCAGGCACCGGCGGCAGCGATTGATATCGCACCACAGGGAAAGTTCACAAAGCTGTTTCGCATCAGCCCGCCCGAACCGTGGCGCGTGCTGCGGACACGGTTGAGACGAACCGGCAAATTTCGTGGTTCCGACGAGGGCGGCAAACCATTCGGATTCTTCACCGGTGCCACCGGCGTGACAATTTATCGTGGCGACGCCTGGCCGAAAGCCTATCGCGGCAACTTGCTGGTGGGCGATGTGGCCAACAATCTCGTCTACCGCGCTCGGCTGGAGCGGAAGGGGCTGCAAATTGTCGCCCACCGAGCCGATGCAGGCGGGGAGTTTCTCGCGTCCCGCGACATCTGGTTCCGACCGGTGCAATTCGTCAATGCACCCGACGGAACAATGTATGTGTTGGACATGTATCGCGAGTTGATTGAGGGAGCGGCGTTTCTGCCGCCGGAATTCTTCAAACATCTCGATCCGGCCAGCGGAATCAATCGCGGCCGAATTTACCGAATGGCACCCGATCGGTTTCGACGTCGCAAGACGCCCCAATTGGCTAAGTTGAGTACGGCGGAACTCGTCAAGCTGCTGGAACATCCGAACGGTTGGCATCGTGACACGGCGTCGCGGTTGCTTTACCAACGGCAGGACTGGGCGGTCGTCGGTCTACTGAAACTCGTCGCCGTCAATTCCGAACTCCCCGAAGGCCGCGCCAGTGCTATGCATTCGTTGAACGGGTTGGGTGGTCTGGACGAAGAAACATTGCTGAAGGTACTTGGTGATCCGTCGGACGACGTGTTGGCCCAGGCGATTCGGCTCGCCGAGAACTTTGCGGACGAGTCTCCGGCGGTGCGTGCTCGGCTGGTTGCATTATCCTCCGCCAGCAGCTTGGCGGTCCGTTATCAGGTGGCTTTTTCGCTTGGCTCGTTCGGCGGTTCAGCGCGGAATGCCGCGCTGACAAAACTCGCCTTGCGCGATGCCAACGACAGATGGATGCGACTGGCGATTCTTAGTTCACTCGACAACGGGGCGGCCGACGTGTTCAGCCGTCTGCTGCCGGAAACGGCATTTCGCAAGTCGAAACCGGGGCGGGAGACGTTGGTGTCGTTGTCGCGGCAAATCGGCGCAGCCGGACGCAACAGCGAAATCGCCCTCGTCTTGAAGACGTTGGGAACACTCCCGGCAAGCGAGAAGCCGTTGGTCGAAACGCTCGTGCAGGCGCTGATCGAGAAACAGAAAGGAAAGTCTCGCGAGCGAATTCTCGCCGCTGCTGGTGGACGAGGAGCAGAAATCGTCGCGGCGATGTTGACCGCTGCGCGAACCAAAGCGATTGATGACAAAACAGACGTAGCCGAACGCGTTGAAGCGGTGCGGGTTCTGCGTTTGGCGAAGTTCGCAGTTGCTCGACCGTTGTTTGTTGAATTGTTGGAGCTAAGGCAACCGCAGCCCGTACAGGCGGCGACGCTCGAAACAATCGCCGAGTTTGACGATGCAAAGGTGTCCGACGTGCTACTCGATGCGTGGTCGAGTCTCAGTCCCGGTTTGCGAACGCGAGCGGTCGAAACCATGCTCTCGCGGCCAAAGTGGGTGACGGCATTTCTGAACGCCGTCGAAAAAGGCAACGTCGGTCGTGGCGACGTTGAACCGTCCCGTGTGCAATTGTTGAAGCGTCATCCCGATAAGACAATCGCCGCGCGAGTCGGCAAGCTGTTCGCGACAAATGCGTTATCCGCCCGCAAGGATGTCGTCGAGCGGTATCAGCCCGCACTCAAAATGAAGGGTGACATTACCCGGGGCAAGTTGGTCTTCAAGAAGAACTGCTCGGCCTGTCATCGGCTGGAAGATGTTGGTACGGCGATCGGTGCCGAACTGAAAGGGATTCGACAGCGCGGCCTGCCGTCGGTGTTGCTCAACGTTCTCGACCCGAACCGCGAAGTGAAACCCAAGTTTCTAACATACGTTCTCGTGACCGTCGCGGGCCGTACCATCACTGGAATGATTACTGCAGAAAGCGCAAACGGCATCACTATTCGCCGCACCGACGGCACAACGGCCGATGTACAACGCGTCGATATTGAAGAGCTAAAGAGTTCCGGCATCTCGTTCATGCCGGAAGGGCTGGAAAAGCAGGTCGATATCCAATCGATGGCCGATCTGTTGTCGTACTTCGACTCGATCAAGTAATGACGGTGCTTCGTCACTTCTGATGTGATTTCCAGCCAACGACGCCAATTATCGGGCGGTGGTCGGAGAGCGTGAGCGGGGGGACTTCTTGCGAGAGCAGCCGCAATTCGTCATCGACGAGAATCCAATCAATGACTCGAACTGGTGTGGTTGAGGAATAGGTCATCTGCCCGATGTCTTCGGTGGCCGGAAACAATGTTGTGAAGCCGCCTTCGCCCAACAACCACGACAATGCCGTCTGCCCGCTCGCATCGGGTTCTGCATGTGGGAAGTCTGTGGGGGTCGAGTTGAAGTCGCCGATGGCAATTAACGGCGGACCTTCGCGCTTGCGCTCTTCGGCGATCATGCGGGCCGAGGCAATTCGGGTGCGTTCGCTGCGGTGCGACAGATGCACGGCCAGCACGCGGACTTGATTGTCGTTCGGCAAATCGACCGTACAGACGACACCGTTCTTTTGGCCGGCGAGAATTCCTTCCCAACGGGCGTAGGCCGGGTGTTCAACCAGTCGCGCCGCTGAAATGGGGTGCCGACTCAATACGGCGTTGCCGAATCTCCAACTATAAAACGGCAGCGCAGCGTCAAAGTTGCGATGCTCAACACGGTAAGGGAAACCTGCTTCACGGGCAAGGAATTCCGCCTGATTGACGCGGTGGCTCCAACTGGAATCAAAATCGACTTCGTTCAATACGACGACATCGAGTTCTGAGTCTCGCAAAAACGCTGCTATTTCGCGCAGGCGATCTTCGCGTTCCCCCTGATTACCACCGTCCCAGTTGTCGCTGCCGTTCCCACGACCGTGCGCGATGTTATACGCACCAATGCGGAGTCGCCCGGATTTCGAGAAGCTCTGCGTTGTGTCAGCCATCGATGGTCGGGTGCCACTGGCGTCTCGCCAGTGCGATGCGCGTTGCACTGCCGAGACGCCAGTGGCACCCAAGTTGACAACCGAATTGTAACTTGGGTTATCGAAGACCTGGATGGCCCTGGAAGAACTCATCAAACGGCTGCTTGTGTAACACCCGGTCAGCGACAGAAACACGGCGATCAATAACAGCAGCGACCAGCGTCCAACTCGTTGGCGCCACGTGTTTACGGTCGCTTCCTGCATCGGTGAATCTTGCGTCACAGTCGATATCCGATTGATCTGTCATGCGAATTGTTGAAGCAGTTGCAAGCTACTGTCGAGGTTCGTAGTGACCGCATTCATGCGGTTCGATTGCTTCCTGGCGCAACACCCCTGTTCGATTAAAGAAAAGGGCGATGAATCGGGTCACTACGAACAGTCACTCCGCACAGGAACGCATCGGATCTATTGTTGGCCGATCAATTCGGGCCTGCTTTGGCGATGGCTTTCAACACGTCCACCCCCTGCTGTAACGTCGTTTCTTCTGCCGCGTAGGAAATGCGGATGTGTGTGTCCTTTGAACTGAATACGTTGCCGGGAATGATCAGCAGGTTGTTGCGAATCGCCTCGGCAACGAATTCGGTTCCCGTACCCCAGGGCGTTTTCATGAACAGATAAAACGCCCCACCAGCACCGGCGATTTCGAAATCGTTTTGTAACTCGGAAATCATGAAATCGCGTTTTTTTCGGTATTCGCCGACGCGATCCGAAACATCGACATCCCACGCTGCAAGCCCCGCCCACTGCACGGGATGTGGCGCACAAACAAAAGTGAATTGCTGCAGTTTGATCATTTGTTGGATCACGTGTTCCGGCCCGTGGACGTAACCCAGACGCAAACCGGTCATCGAATGCGACTTGCTGAAACCATCGACAACGATCGTTTGGTCGTTCCAACGAGCCGGACTGACGAATTCCTCGTCGTAGCAGAACGACTTGTAAATCTCGTCACTGATAAGGGCAATGTCGCGCTCGGCCGCCAGTTCTGCCAGTCCGCGCAGTTCGTCCGCATTGGCGACGTATCCCGTCGGATTCGACGGGCTGTTGCAGATGATGACTTTGGTACGATCGGTGATGGCGTCACGCACTCGATCCACGTCGATACGGAAATTAGGGTACGTGTCGATCAACACGACCTTGCCACCCGCCATCGCCGTCAGATGTTTATACATCACAAAGAACGGGTCGAAGACAATCACCTCGTCGCCCGGGTTGATCAGCGTTGAGAGTGCCAACATCAGCGCGCCGCTGGTGCCGCTGGAGACGAACGCCTGCCGATCACCGTGACCGTAAAGGTCATCGACGTGACTTTGGATCTTCGCAAGCAACGGCGGAATTCCCTGCGATGGACTGTAGGCGTTTTTCCCTTCCTCCACCGCCTTGCAGAGCGCATCCTTGATTGGCTGCGGCGTATCGAAATGGGGCTGGCCGATGCTGAGATTGATTGGCACCTGCATGTTGGCGGCCAGATCGAAAACTTTGCGAATGCCCGACGCATCGATGCGATGCATTCGATCGGCGATCCATTTTTCAGACATGGTGAGTTCCAGGTTTTGATTCTGCTGGTGACACGATTGAAGGCACGTGAATATAGAACGGTCACGATTATAGATTTAGCCCGCCGTGAATACACGGCGGGCCAGCGTGGAAGTTGAGTTGGTTTGTGAAGATTGGGAAGTCGTTGAAGTGGAACGCCGGCGGCTAATTATGGGCGACCTCGGAGAGTGGGGCATCGCTGCGACTGAGTAACCCCAGCACGTGGGCGAGTGTGATCACGGCATCGCTGGTCGGGCAGGCTTCGCGAAACCAGAGGTACCCTGAATCGCCGCCACCAATGGTCGCATTCTGATCGCGCATCGTATGGGACATCTCGGCCATCATTTCACCGCCGTTAACCAACTTTCCGCCCGATTGTTCGACGACAGGGTAAACGGAATGGATCAATGATGTCTCGATGGCGGCGGTCTCGCCGGGATGTCCGGTCAGCATCAATTGACAGAGCAATTGAGTCATTCGCTCGGACGACACGTGTTGGCCCCGTTCATCGACGAAGCCGCAGCGTTGACTGTCTTCGTCAATCAGCACGCCCAAATCGGCTTGCTGTCTTTGAACCGCTTGGCTTAACCGTTCGACGTCAGCATCGTTGGAGTCGAGCGGATCGCGAACGCGATGCGGCACATCGACTAGATGGAGTTCGCAGGGCAGCGTCTCGAAAATCCGTTCCAACGTGCGGCGAGTCAAACGATTGGAACATGCGCAGGCGATGGTCAACCGACGCAACGCGTGAAAGTGCTTCCACAACCCGGCCTCGTAGGGAACCGCCGCCTGAAATGTGCGGTAGGGACCGGCATGCCGCGTCGATCGGCTGAAGGGCTGCCGCAACTGGTCTTCAATCCGATTGAGATCAAGTTCGCCGGCCGATTCGCAGCACGTCATTCTTGCTGGTCGTTGCGACAAGGGTGTCCCCTGACGACCACAGAAATCCAGACCGGTCCAGGAGGGCGGCGAGCCGGCACCGGTTACGAAGATTCCGGCATCGGCGTCGAGGTGGTCCACCGAAAACCAGAAGCAGGGTTTGGTCGTCAGGCTGATGTCGATCACCTGGCATCCCATGCGTCGCAGCGATGTTGCGACGCCGGTGACAATGTCCGGCGACGAGGGACGTTCATCGTGACCCACCACCACCGACGGTCGCCGGGGGCGGTGTCCCTGTTGGGCTGTTTCGGCGCGGCCGATCAGCGGCGACTCCTGCCAGAGCAGTCGGGCCAGAGCAGCCGCCATCTGCCCCGCTTTGCTGCGCGTCAACTCGTTAATGTACGCGCCACGCACACCTTCGGGGGTGAATAATGACTGGCGTTCCACCCGGTGTTCGGTTGATTGCAGCCGTTCGACAGTTGAACTGGCTAATTGACCGGTATCGCAGCGAAAAGGGCACTCACGGCACGCGGGGAAGAATGCCGCCAGTCGCGACAAATGCACCGAGCGAGAAATCGGCCGCGTTTCACCGGGGCAGATGTATAGTTTTTCTTGAAGCTCGACGCCGACAGGCATGTCCGACTCGCTGTTGGCTGGTCATCGACGGCTAACGCCGCCACAATGGAAAATCCAAAGGGCTGGAACTGTACGGCAAGCGACCGACATGGGTCAATAACGGTTGCACCAGGCTGGATCGAGAATTGTCGAGTACGAACTTGTCCGAAAACCCGGTTGCGGTTGTTCGTGATACTTCCAAGCAAGTGTCCGGGTGACCCGTCAGAGGGTTTTCGGACCAATTGTAAAAAGTGAAGCGAAGGACGCCAGTAGCGTCTTCCGGAAGAAGGACTGAAAAAGAATGCCGACATACGATTACGTTTGCAAATCCTGTGATCACAAATGGGAGTTGTTTCAATCGATTAAAGCGAACGCCAAGCGAAAATGCCCCGAATGCGGCAAGTTGAAGGCAAAACGCGTCATCGGCCCCGGTGCGGGCATCATCTTCAAAGGGTCGGGATTCTACCAAACCGACTACCGCAGTTCGGCCTACAAGAAGGCGGCTGCAGCGGACAAGTCGGCTCAAAAGAAGAGTCAGGAAAGCAGCGAGAGCAAGTCGTCATCGACCACAAAAAGCGAATCCAAGTCGGACTCGAAATCGAAATCGACTTCATCGGACTGAAATTCGCGATCGTTCAGAGAGAAAGCGACACAAATGATACGTCGGCAGACCTGTGGTGTGTGCGAAAAGGACTTGCCAGCAGACGCTGCCGCGCAGGAGTTCTTTCCCTTCTGCAGCGAACGCTGCCGTAACGTCGATTTGTTCCGCTGGACCGAAGGCCGGTACGCCATCGTCGAGCCGCTCGACGAGGAAAACTTCCCAATGGGCGATGACGGACAGGTATTGGAATAGAACCTGTTTTATCACCAAATCCCACGAGCCGCGCCCCGTGGGATTGAACCGATTCATTCGCCGCAATATTGAATCGCAGTTAGCGCGTACACATTCGCCACGCGGACCAGTTCTTCCACCGGCACTTCTTCATGCACTGTATGCGCCCCTGTTGCGTTGGGGCCGTGCGTTACCGCTGGAATGCCGCCGCGATGCACGAAGGTGTTGCCGTCATCGACAAACGGCTTCGCCCCGACCGTTAATGGCTGACCATCGACGGCGGAATACGCATCTTGAAACGCCTCGGCGAGCGGATCGGTCTCGCTAATCTCGTACGCATCGCGGACGAAACGGAAGTCGCCTTCGATTTCGACGCCGCGTTGTTCCGCGATTTCCGCGAGGATTTCGTGAAACTGCTTTCTTGCGTCGTCGGCCGATGTTCCCGGTAACCACCGCCGCGTGCCGGCTAATTCCAGAACGATGGGAGACTGGTTGAAGATTTCACCCGCCTGGATTTGTCCGATAAACAGACTCTCGCGGCCGGCCAGCGGATGGGTCTTCCTGGCCAATTCGTCGTCAAGTTTCTCAAATCGCAACACAATGTCGGCACCGGCGCGAATCACGCTCGGTTGTTCCGAACCGCCCAGCACTTCGTGGACCGGCTCGCCCCGCCGGCTGACCTTCACCGACAGCACAGCCAACCCGCGTCCGATGACCGGCAGCCGGTCGCACAGGTATTCCGGCAGCAACACGCCGTCGCCGACAAAACCAGCATCGATCAGGCGGTCAACCTGGCTGCCATCTCCCCACGGTGCTTCGTGTAAGTCGTGCGCGGTCAGCAAGACGGAACCGGCCGGCAAAGTTCCGCTATCGCGCAGCGCCCGCAGCGCTTCGATCATGGCGGCGATGCCTCCCTTCATGTCCGACGATCCGCTGCCATACAGAACGCCCTCTTCGACGCGCGGCGGGACAAACGGTAGGTGCACCGTGTCGAGGTGGCCGTTGAATTGAATCGTCCGTCCGCTGCTTTCGGCGTGAAATCGAACGGCAACTGCCGGAGATTCCGGCCATCCCGCCTCGGGGCGTTCGACGGTAAAACCATCGTCGGTAAGAATCTCCGCCATACGATCCGCGACCGCAGCACCGGAACAGGTGGGGCTGGGAACTTCGATCAGTCGCATCGCCGTATCTAGCAATCGATCAGTCTGCACGGCCGCACGAACCTGTTCGACTATCGCGTCATCAATTGGCATGTGGGTGTCTTTCGTTGTTGAATGTCAAGATCGAACACGGAGAGACTCTGTAGGGAAGGCCCGCTGTGGCGTTCAAGACCGGTGGAGCAATCGCGGAACGCCTACGGCGTCGATCAATTGCCCGCATCGAGCCAGTCCAACGAAAAACGAGCGAACCGAATTGTTTCGTAGGCGTTCTTCTTCCCCGCTTCGTACAGGCAGCCGACGTTGCCATCGGCAAGCACGGTCAGGCACGAATACGCCGACGGCCCTTCGTGCAACAGACGCGAGACCGGCCAGGTTTTGCCTTCATCGCGACTGAGGCGAACCGTCAGGCGATGCCGCGCTGACTTTGATGCCGGGTTGGAAAATAGCAGCGGAACGTTAGCCGCTTCGCCTCTTGCAGAAAACCGGATGAAGCTCGCCTGACAGATCGGTTCGATCAACGTCGTGTCGAATCGAAACGACTGCCACGAGATGCCGCCATCGTGGCTTAGCGCGACCGCGCGTTTCTTGTCTTTCTTCTGCTCCTTGCCGTCGCGGCCCCAATAATTTCGCATGTTGATCATCAGCGTACCGTCGGCCAACTCCACAACTTGGCATTCATCGGTATGCCGTTCGACCGATCCGCCCAGTTTCCAGAACTTGCCGCCATCATCGCTGTAGAAGACATGCGAAAGTTTGACGCCTTGACCGTCGATTGTTTCGCGATGATCGCAGGGGATGACCAATCGACCTTTGTGTTTGCCGTTGGTCAATTGAATTCCAACTCCCGGCCCGGTCGCATACCAGCCCCAACCGGGTTTCTTGACGTCGGCCGTAATCGACTTGGGGGCCGACCACGTGAGGCCATCATCGTCGCTGTAGGTGATAAACACGTCGTCGTTGTTGCGACAGAAGGGCAGGCAGATTCGCCCGGTTTTCTGGTCGATAACGGGGCAGGGATTGCCGATCGTCGTTTTCTTCGCGCCCCCTTCCTCATAAACCAACTGCACTGACCGCCACGTTTTTCCGCCGTCTGTCGAACGCCGCAGTAACATGTCGAGATCGCCGTGGTCGGAACGGCCCGTCTTGCGGCCCTCGCAGAACGCCAGTAGCGTCCCTTTCTTCGAGGTGATGAGTGCGGGGATTCGATAGGTGTGATAACCGCCCTCGCCGGCAACGAAGACATCGGTCACAAATGGCTGCGTTTCAGCCGCGCCTGCCATTTCGCAGAAAATCATCAAGCCGAAGAGGGCCAGCCAACCGGCATTTCGCAAACGAAAACAGCGCATGAAAGGATTCTCCGAGACAAGGGAATGGGCGATGGCTCGCGGTTCATTTTCAAACGTCAGGTCGGTTTCTGCCGTTTCCAGCATACCATTGCGGTTCCTCATGTCGTAGCGACCTCTGCATTTCAATTATGGCCACAAGCGGTTTTTCGTGGGGAAGCACCGATTTCTTTCAAACCGACCGAAACCTGTGACGAGTTTGGTTGTTCAATACTGGTCCGGTGGGGTGAACGACCTTCATTGAAGGACGGCCACCTGAGTTGTTTGAGCGTCGAATCGAGTCGATGCGGCAAATCGTCGGCCACCCATTGGCTACACAAACAAAGACACGAAACGAGGGAGAGAAACAATGCAGAAGCGAACGTTTGGACTCGCTGTGGCGACAGTGGCCGGTTTGGTGATTGGGACGGCCTTCGCGCAGGATGCTGCGGATAAGAAAGATCGGCCGCGCGACCGCGATCGGCAAGCACGGCCCGATCGACCTGACGACCGTTCTGACAGAGGCGGCAGACGTCCGGAAGGTCGTCCTGCCCGAACTGGCAGAGGTGACCGGCCTGATGGTCCCCCGCGAGATGGCTTTCGCCCCAACCCGCCGCCGCTGATGGTTGCCCTCGACGCCGACAAAGACGGTCTGATCTCTGCGAAAGAAATCGAGAACGCCGCCGCCGCTCTCAAGAGTCTCGATAAGAACAAAGACGGTAAGCTGACGCAGGACGAAATACGCCCCGACTTCGGTCGCGGTGGACGTCCCGGTGAAGGTGACCGTGGAAGACGCCCCGGTGACGCCGGACGTGGTCGTCCCGATGAAAATGGCCGTCGTGGTGACGCCGGACGTGGTCGGCCGGACCAACCGGGACAGCGCGGACCGCGTGGCGGATTTTCCCTGGAGCGGCTTCTGCAAAACGACAAGAACAAAGACGGTAAGCTGTCCAAAGACGAGCTGCCCGAACGGATGCAGCGGATTATGCAGTTTGCCGACACCAACAAAGACGGAGTGCTGGATAAGGACGAACTGAAAAAGATGGCGGAACGATTTCAGAATCGTGGTGGTCGCCCGGAAGGCCGACGACCCGGTGCAGATGGCGGTCGGCGTCCCGGTGGAGACGGGAACCGGCGTCCGGAACGCCCGCGCAACGAGTAATGCTGTGAAGGCAAACGGTTGAGCCGTTTGCCTCACCAAAGCTGCACAATCGCAAATAGTCGGCGAGCTTGCTCGTCGGCTATTTGTCTTGCTGGGTGGGCGATCTCAAACCTGCGACAGCAATTCGTGCGTCGCAGACAGTTCGCGGGTCAGGCCATCGACGAGATCGCTGCCCTGTTCCCCGGGAAGAACCTGCCACGTGTAGGTTTCCACCTCCAGGTGCGGCGCATACTGCAGCGCGGCAACAGCCGCCAAACCCTCTCGCAATTCGGTACGCGTTGTTCCCAACGGTCCCAGCGATTCCGCATCGACGGGGACGTGGAAGTGAATCCGCCAAACGTCGGCGTTTAGAAAGTCCTCGTCCGGTTCCAACGCCAACTGCGAACTCAAATCAACGTACCGTAGCACACGCCCGTCAGACGTTCGCGCCATCGTCTGATGCAGATAACGTGGCTCCACGTATTTGGCCAACGCCCGTCGCCCCTCTTCGTTTTCGGCGGGATTTTTGAGTTCGACGGCACACGTAATGTGAACTTTGTTGATCCGTACGCCCGCGTTGTTCAGCCGCTGAATCGATTCGCCGACATCCTCGAATTCCACAGCCTGATGGCAGACATCGTAACAGAGACCAAGAGTGCGTCGGACGACGTCGCCGGCACCACAGGCATCGGCCTGTTGCCACAATGTTTCGAAGAACGTGATCGCTTCGTCGGTCGTTTCCAACAGGCAGAACGGTTCCGGCTCAATTGCCAAACGGATCAGCTTGCCGGTTTCGTCGTACAGAGTGTCGAGTCGCCGGGCGAGTTCAATCAATTGCTCGCCCGCTTGGCCGAGAAAATCATCGGGGTGCGTGAATTCTTTGAATCCAAGCGGCACGGTCGAAATGCTGCCCTCGGTTCCTTCGGGCATCAATGCGGACAAAATCCGCGCACAATCGTGGGTGTATTCCAGCCGCTCCGGTTTCGACCAATCGGGGATGTAGACGTTTTCTTTCACGCGTTCGCTGTGGAAATCGCCGTAGGGAAAGGCGTTGAGCGTGTAACAGGTCAGCTCGCGTTGCTGCAGCCGCTCGGTGAATTCTGCCAGAGAGCGTTCGCTTTGCAACAATTCCGTGGTGACCGGTTGCGCCAACCACAAGCCGGCCGCAAGCGGTCGATTCAACTTTTGTTGCACAGCGACCGTGTATTGATCGAGACCGTTATCGATTTCCGCAATCGATTGCCCCGGATGGACGTTCGTGCAATAACTTAAAGGAAGCGTGCTAAAAGACATTACCGTCTGGTACTCCGCTGCGACTTAATGACTTATTATTTAGGCGTTCAGCCGTCAGCCCACAACTCAAGCGCCATGTCGCTGACAGTTTGAACTATTATAATGATGTGGCGGCACCCACGGGAACAAGGGGTGCTGTCGATTCAACGGATTTGTGATTCGTCGGGCGAAATGGAGAGAAACCTTGGGCGGCGACTCGGGTTTAATGCAGACAGGTCCCAAACCGCAATCGTCCGGGCGCAACGTGATCGCGAGCGATACCAAACTGTTTCCGCATCTTCGCGATCCCGATGTGCAGTTGATGATGCGTGTAAAACAGGGCGACGACGACGCGTTTACGCAGTTGGTCTCGGCGTACCAGGACCGGCTGGTTTCTGTGTTTCACCATGTGTTGAATGAACAAGCACAGGCCGAAGATTTGGCGCAAGAGGTTTTTCTGCGAATCTATCGCGCCCGATCGCGATACGTTCCCACGGCCAAGTTTTCGACTTGGCTGTTTCGCATCGCCAATAATCTGGCCAGTAATTCGCGACGAAGTAAGGGGCGGCGTAAGGAAGTCCCGCTCAGTGTACGCGACTCTGGTCCGTTGGGGCCAAGGCCCGAAGAAAAACTTGTTGCCGACAAGTCGGCGTTGATGCCGACCCGGCAGTTAGACAAACGCGAAATTCGTGCCGTCGTTCGCGAAGCGCTCGACACGCTGAACGAACGACAGCGGATGGCGTTGTTGCTGAATCGGTTTGAAGGGATGAGTTACGCCGACATTGCCGTGTCGATGGACATGACGCCGACGGCCGTTAAGTCGTTGTTGTCCCGAGCGCGGGAGAATCTCAAGGAGCGATTGGAATCCTACGTCCGATAAACTGACATATCGGATGCTTGAAGTTTTTTGTCGAAAAAGACAATGCCCACAGAGTCCCCCCGAAATCCCGAAATGCGTGAGAATCTGGTCGCCTATCTCGATGGCGAACTGGATGAGGCCGCGACGCAGAAAATTGAACAGACACTGGCCGAGAATTCTGACGTCCGTGGTGAAGTCGAATCGCTCGCCCGTACGTTTGAGATGCTCGACGAATTGCCGCGACCGGAGGTCTCCGAAGAATTCACGGAACGGACGCTTTCGACGATTCAGGTGTCGGGTCATTCTGCAGCAGACAGCGACGAACCGCAGCGTCGGCGAGTTGATAACAGATTACTCATCGCCGGCTGGGTTGTGGGGTTGGCACTTTCAGTGGTGCTGGGCGTGTCAATTGGCGGACGCTTCAGTCGCGACGACTCGACCCGTTTGGTCGAAGAGTTTCCGGTGGTGAAGGATTTGGACATTTATACAGAAATTGGCAGTATCGAGTATCTGCAGAAGCTCGAAACGGATGGTGTCCTGAATGACAACCAACAAACGCAAAAACCTTAATCGCATCGGGCTGCTGCTTGGCGGCTGCCTGTTCGTTCCAGTTCTTGTCGCCCTGTTGCTGGGGGCCGGGAAGAGCGACGGTGGTGGTTCGCGCCTCTCGCGGCATCGGCGGGAAATCGAGCAGATGACACCGGCGCAACGGGCACAGCTCGATAGAAATTACCGCGAGTTCCTGGAAATGCCGCCTGACGCACAACAGCGGTACCGCGAGTTACATCAACAATTGCAGGTCGTAGAGAACGCCAAATCGCTACGCGTGACACTCGACCGTTATCGCAACTGGCTGAAGACTCTCTCTCCATTTCAGCGAGAGGAACTGCGAGCGATTAGCAATCTTGATGAACGCGTTGAGCGCGTGCGGCAACTGAAAGAATTGCAGGCAACCCCCGAACCCCTATCGGAAGGGGCACCGCGACTCGCTCGGGAGGATCTGGCGGCGATGATCGGCGTGATTGCCGAAGACCGTTCGATTCCGCCAAGTGAACTGGAAGGCAAGACGGAATGGCAGCGGTCGATGTTCGTTCTGAATTCACTGGCTGAAAGCAAACGTGATCAACTTCGTTCTCGAAACTGGTCATCCATGTTCGATGACCGGCTGATGGCCAAAATGATTGCCGGCCTCCCTGCGGGCGAGTTTCGCGTCGCGATCACCGACATTCACCGGTTCAAGAGTGTTGAACGGCGGATTGTTGCCGGCAATATTGTCGAGATTCTCGGACGCGATCTGGAAAAAAGTCTGGAAGGTGTCAAACCTTCGCAAATGGAAATGCAACGGCTCTCGCGACGAATGACGTCCGATGAACTCCGCCACTTCGATGAGATGCCGTCGGGGGATGAGAAAGATCAATTCATTCATCGCCGTTATCGCTGGCAGCGAATGTCTGAGATGCTGCAGCCCTATCCGGCGCTGCGTCCTTTGTTTTTCCAGTTGGCAGCGCGTCGCGGGGGCGAAGGTCCGCGCGGCAACTCGTTTCCGCGCCGTGGCGAACGCGATCCCGGAAGAAGTGGACCTAATGGGCAGCGGCCGTTTCCACCACAAGGACCGCCACGCGGTTTTCGTCCCGGCGACAGGAGAAGACCGGGACCCGAACGGCCGAAGAATCGCGAATGATCGAAAGCTGCGGCCCGTCCGATTGCCGCGGCGCCCCCCCTTGGATGCGCCGCGGCATCGAATCTCTTCCGATTGTTGAATCAGGCAGATGCCGTTTCGGGACCGGCGGCATAGTGCCGGTTGATCAGATCGTTCTGCAGCCACAACAGCTTGCTGAATGCTCTTTGGGTGCGGACTTCCGCATCGTGATCCAACCCCAAACTGGCAATTGTCGCCAGAAACGCGTCGGCAACAAATCCCATCAGTGCATTCATCTGTACCAGCGGCACATCGAGCGCTTTGCTGCCGGCTTTTGGCGTGTGGATCTTGCCGACCATGTCGAGATACGCCACCAGTTTTCCGTCATAGGGCTTGGTAACCAGTGCGACCAAATAACGCCCCAGATGCTGCTTGCGAAACTCAATCTGTTCGTGGTCCTGCTCGAGTGCATCAATATTCTCGGGCAACTCACCTTCATAGCCCGACTGGCGCGGAACGAAATGGCGTTTGGTGGCATCGTAGGAAAACAGCTTGTCGTAGACGGCATCGACCAATTGTGGGACGATTGGTCCCAGAACTTCGGCGGCACCGTGGATTATGGCAATATCCTCTTCACCGAAACCCATGAAGCCAGCAAGATAGCCAAAGCGATATTCCAAGTCGGTTTCGAGACGGCCTTCGTCGATGTGTTCCATTTCCAAGTTCCTTTGCGGGTGAGTTTTGTGAAAGACAGACAGCAATATTCTGTTTTCGGGGTAGACGGCAGGTCGGCAAGTCGCGAAAATCGGATAACGTCATCCGATTTCTGATAATATACCGCTCCGTTTCTGGATGTCAACATCCACTTTCGCTTTCTCCTTGGTGATTTGTATGTTTTCCCAAACGGTCGAATACGCACTTCGGGCTGTCGCCTGCCTGTCGATGAACCGGGAATCTCCACAGACGACCGAAGAAATTGCCGAGATGACCCGGGTTCCCAAAGCGTATTTGTCCAAGGTTTTACAGTGCCTGCGTCAAAGCGGCATCGTCAAGTCGTATCGGGGGATTGGCGGTGGGATTGCATTGGCTCACGATCCGGAAGAGTTGACCATTCTGCAAGTCGTCAACGCCGTCGATCCGATCGGTCGCATTCACGAATGCCCGCTCGGTCTGGCAGCGCACGGACTGAAACTTTGCCCGCTGCATCGCCGGCTCGACAATGCGTTGGCGTCGGTTGAAGAAGCGTTTGGCTCAACAACATTGGCCGAGGTGTTGGCCGAGACCGGCGACAGCGTGCCGCTTTGCGATTTTCCTGTATCGCCAGACATCAAGCCAACTGTGAGTTAAGTCCCATCGGCTGCTTGGATTGCGTCGATCTCCGCGCGGCCGATGCGACCGTTGTGCAGTGCCGAGGCGACGAGGACGGCATCGATTCCGGAACTTTGTAGATTCTTTAGATCCGTCGAGTCGCGCACGCCTCCACCGGTGGTGAGTTGCAGCTGTGGGCATTCTTCTTGAAGACGTCGGCAAAGCGTTTGGGTTGGCACCCCTTCCCCGACACCCACCTGTGCCAGATCAAGGACGATCATTTTCCGCACGCCGGCATCGACTGCCCGCATGCCGATCTCGAATGGGTCAGCCGTTTCCCATTGTGAAGTATCGCCCAGCGGCACGCCCTCTTGCAGATCGAGGCTGAATGTGACCTGCTGGTGATCGAATGTCTCGCAGAGTGACCCCAGTAGTTCTGGTCCCGGAATCGTCTCCAGCCCCGCAATCACGCTGCTCGCTCCGGTCGATAAAATTTCCTCGGCCTGCCGCAGATTGGTGAGTCCCGCATCGACCATAATTTTGAATCCATCGCTTACGAGGGACCGATAGATCGATTGATTTGGGCGCTGGTGCAGAATGGCGTCGAGATCGGCGACATACAGTTCCGACAGCGCCAATGTGTCGCGAAAAGCACGCGCAACGTCCGATGCATCGGCGGATGTCGTCAGGCAGCTTGCAACCGGAAGGTACGTATCGCGTTGGCCGGCAACACCACGAACGACCACACTCTTCAATAAGTCTAGTACTGGAAGGATTTTCATGTTTTCTTGCGGGTTGAGATGATCTCGATACGCCATTCCGGAGGTTTGAACTGCTCGATCTCAGCTTGCCCTCGAATTTGATTTTAGCTACAAGTCGCGGCGTGAGACCACCAAGAGCGGAGTTTTTGTGCTTCCATTGCACCGCGTCAATTTGATCTGGCACGGTCAAGACGCCATCGAAGAGCAGCCGCAGGGCACCACCATATGAATCAGCAATCGAATGTCCCTGCATTCCCCCTGGAAGTCACGGGTGGGGATGCCGTGTGTTGTGATCTTTGCGGATCGCACGAGCGGGAATTCCTTGCGTCTGTCGCCGACGGCTCCTATTTCACCTGTGGTGGTTGCGGGTTGGTTTACAGTATTGCTGACGAAAACAGCCTTTCTGCTTTCTACGATCATTCCTATTACGCCCCGGGAGCGCGGACGCGGTACGCAACTCGGGTCACTGCTGGTGCCGACGACAGCCCAAAGTGGTCGCGACGATGGCATCGCAAAACAGCCGAACGATTGGCTTCGTTTGAGTCGCATCGTCAGAACGGCACATTTCTCGAAATCGGCTGTTCGTTGGGCGACTTCCTCAATGTTGTTGATCATGCGGGATGGAATTCTGTCGGCATCGAAATCTCAGAAGCCGCCGCCAGCTACGCGCGCGACAAATGGGATCTGGATGTGCGGACCGGCACCCTGGAAGCTGTCGTTCCAGAATTAAAGCCCGAGAGTTTCGATGTCATTTGGGCGGCCAATCTACTCGAACATGTCGTTTCTCCAAGCGAATTCTTGGCCGATGTTGACAAGCTCTTACGGCCCGGCGGTGTATTGATCGCATCGACATTGAATTTCGATAGTTGGGCGTTCCTGTTTTCCGGCGGCGATTGGGAATACCTGCACTCGGCAAAGGAACATCGATACGTCTTCAGCCCCAGCCTGCTGGAGCGTTACTGTGCCAACAGCAATCTGGAACTCGAAGAAATCGATACCACCGGTTTTCGTTGGATTTCCAAGACGCGGCAAAAGAGGTGGTATTCGTCGATGGTGAGGGTCTTCGAACAGGGCGTGTCGAACCTGGCACGCCTTGCGAATCAAGGACACCGCGTGCAGTTCACGGCGCGGAAACCGCACGTTGTTGCCGTCGCGCAATCGAACGATGAATCGGCACCGATTTCTCGCGCCGCGTGATCCAGGCGAGCCGTCGGCTTTAAGCCGGCTGGTACTTTCAGCCACGGCGTCCCATCGGGCAAACAAAACCATCAGTAGGCTTACGCCCACCGCTCGCCGGTTAACCGAGGTCGGCGACAATCGCAATGTGCTGCTGCATTGCCGAATTGGTTTCGGGGAAATCATTGCGATAATGCACGCCGCGACTTTCGTTTCTCGCTGTCGCTGCGGCGATAATCAGCCGGGCGGTCAGTAACATGTTTTGCAGTTCCCAGCCGTGTGGCTCGGAGAACTCGCGTTCGGAAACGTAGCGGTCCCAGAAGCCGACCTGCAGATCGGCTTTCTCCAGCCCTTCTGCATCGCGGGCAATTCCGACGTTACGCCACATCAAGCTCGTCAACGAATTGAAAATGTCGAGCAGATCGAGTTCGTCATCGACGTGTGTGCCGCTGGACCAGTCGGAAATGAGTGGAATGGCCGAAAAGTTATCCGCTTCGTCGCTCGCCTGCTGCGATGCGCCGCTTCCGGCCCGCAATCCAAAAAACAGGCCTTCCAGCAGACTGTTCGATCCCAATCGATTTGCACCGTGCAACCCGGAAGAGGTTGCCTCGCCGGCTGCCCACAAACCGGGAAGCGTCGTCTTTCCGTGGGAATCAACCGACAGTCCGCCCACCATATAATGTGCGCCGGGCCGAACGGGAATCAGATCGCGGGCAATGTCGAGGCCAAATTCTGCACAGACTTTGGCAATATGCGGAAACCGATCACCGATCAACTCTTCGTCGAGATGGGTCAGGTCGAGATAAACACAAGGGTGCCGCGATTTATCCATTTGGCTCGTGATCGCTCGGCTCACGACGTCGCGCGGCGCCAACTCCATTGCGTCGTCATAGTCGCTCATAAAGCGACAGCCGGTGCTGTCACGCAGATACGCTCCCTCGCCGCGCACCGCTTCGGAAATGAGGTGCCGTGAGCTTCCGGCGATGTACAAGACTGTGGGGTGAAACTGCACGAATTCCAGGTCTCGCAATTCGGCACCGGCTCGAAAGGAAAAGGCATGACCATCGGCCGTCGCGATGTCCGGATTCGTTGTCTCGCGATACAGCCGCCCCGCACCGCCGGTTGCAAGAATCGTCTGCTTCGACCAGACAAACGTCTTGCCGTGACGCGGGTTCCAGACCAATGCACCGCGGCATACGCCTTCGTGAGTGAGCAGGTCGATGACGAACGTCTCTTCCCAGATTTGAGCGGCTCCTGCGGCCTCGCGCTCGCGAACGCGCTGCATCATCGCCCGCATGATTTCTTTGCCGGTGGCATCGCCCAGGGCGTGGGCCACCCGGCGATGGCTGTGCCCACCTTCCTGTGTGAGGGCAATTTCGCCTTGCTCTTTGTCGAACTGCGTGCCGTAACCAATCAACTCCTTGATCAGCTCAGGTGCCTCGCGCACCACCATTTCGACGATGGCGGCATCGCACAGCCCCTTACCCGCCGCAACAGTGTCGGCAATGTGGTTCGTGAAATCATCGAGCGGATCGAGAACGCCGGCGATTCCCCCCTGAGCATACGCGCTGTTCGATTGCGACAGCACGTCCTTGCTGAGCACAACCGTCTGCAGCGATGGATCGACTGCCATCGCGGCGCGAAGACCGGCAATGCCCCCGCCAATAATCAGCACGTCGGTAAACGAATGCGGAATCCGTTTGGGATCGAACCGCGTCAAATAGCGGTGCTTCGGAGCGAGGCTGAGTGTTTTCATTTTGTTCGTAGTTCGATCGGACGACGCCGTCTTCCACGTCAAATCGTCATCGCCATGAACCCGCCATCGACGACGATATTCTCACCCGTCAGAAAACTGCCGGCCGTTGGTGATGCCATCAGCAGAATGGCCCCCGCCAACTCTTCCGGCGATCCGAAGCGATCGGCGGGCGTGTGCCGCATGATGCTTTCGATGCGATCGGGTGTGAGCACCTTCTTGTTCTGTTCGGCTGGGAAAAATCCGGGCGAAAGGGCGTTCACACGGACGTTCTGCGGTGCCCATTCGCGGGCCAGATTCTGCGTGAGATTGATGACGGCAGCCTTGGTCGCCGCATAGGTGTAGACTCGAGACAACGCGGTCACCCCGCTGAGGGATGCGATGTTGATGATCGAACCGCCGGCTTCCGCTGCGAGCATCTGCTTGCCGAACACTTGGCAAGCGAGACGGACGCTGCGAAGATTGGTGTTCAGAATCCGCTCCCATTCCTCATCCTCGATCTCCAGAAACGGCGTCGCCGAATTGATGCCGGCACCGTTCACAAGGACATCGCAATTGCGTCCATCGGCCGTCATCTTCGAGGCAATCGCTTCCAGATCGTCGCGCGACGTCGAATCGGCGGCGACGAATTCCGCACTGCCACCGGCTGCGGAAATTCGAGACGCACATTCTTCACCACGTTCGCCGTTTCGGCCGACAACGATCACGTGCGCTCCCGCGCCGGCCAGTGCGTCACTAAACGCCCCACCCAGCACGCCGGTGCCGCCAATCACAACAGCCGTCTTGCCATCCAGCCCGAATAATTTCGTCAGGTACTCAGCAGAACTCATTTATTAGTTTCCATTCGCTTAAGGCGACGGGTGGCCGGGGCTGGACCGAAGGGAAGCCCCGGATTGTGTGATGACTGACGATAACCGGGGCTTCGTAAAGACTCCAGCCCCGGCCACCCCAACGACTAAGTTATCCAGCGTCTTGTGTTACCAAGGCGTTGACTGCCACGATTTGTCCCCATGCCAGTCTGAGTCCGTATACCATCGGATGTTGGTGAATCTGCCTTCGTTGCAGTTTAGCCAATACGACACGACATTGCCGACGCCACGATCACCGAGGTCATTCTTTAACGGATATTCGATATGCCATTCGGAGGCAGAGTCTGGAATGGAAGCGAATAAGATTGGATGAAAATGGTCCTCGTACCATGCGAATTCAAGGGATGACGCATTGGCGGATGATCGAATCGTCTTGGTCTTGAACTGACGCCATTCGTTATTTTGGGAAGCGAGATGGTTTATGAATTCTTTGGCTAGCTGTTGTGATGAATCAGTGGCGGGCGTACCAATGATGGTTATTCGGACGTGATTTCGGATTACAGGTATGATTTGGGACGGCGGTTCAATATCGCATATCCTGCGTAGGTCAAGTTCAGCCAAGCGGCGGAGAACATCAGGATCATTGCCCCGATACCGGATGCACTCGAATTCGGCCATCCACGCAGTGCCGATCATGTCCGTTGTTTCGGCTCCCGATTGCGGTTGGCGACAGACATAGCAGTGGTTGTCGCCATCGTAAGCAAAGTGGTGTGGCGCTTCCTGCATTGGGACGTCACACGCGGTGCAACAGCCGTTTTCGACGTAAAATGGACCACTCACGTTCTTTGGATGTGGCTGGATTGGCTCAGACATTGTGCTGTCGTTCTTGCTACAAAACAACTTTCAAGCATCAACCAATAAACTCCAATTTCACCGGGTTGGGAATAATGCCCGCCTTGTAACCGCGATCGAGCAACGTGGCGACCGCTTCGCGGCCGCGTTCACCGAAGTCGAGCGTCCAGTCGTTCACGTACATGCCGACAAAGCGATCGGCTTTCGAGTGATCCAGATTGCGACCGTATTGCAAGGCGTACTCTAACGCCTCCTCGCGATGTTCGAGGCCGTAGCGAATGCTCTCCTTCAACAGCACCGTCACTTCGTCCATTGCTTTCGTGCCCAGGTCTTTGCGGATGGCGTTGGCGCCCAACGGCAGCGGCAGCCCCGTTTCGTCGTGCCACCAGCAACCCAAGTCGACGATTAACTTCAGCCCCTGATCGGCATAGGTCAGTTGTCCCTCGTGAATTATCAGGCCGGCATCAACCTTGCCCGCTTCCACCAGATTGAGAATCTCGTCGAAAGAGTGCACCTCGTGTTTGAAGTCGTCTCCCAGCAGCAGTTTCAGCGTGAGAAACGCGGTGGTCATTTCACCGGGAATGGCAATTGTCTTGCCACGCAGCCCCTCAATGCCAAGTGCTTCGCGAGCGACGACCATCGGCCCGTAATTATCGCCGATGCTTGCCCCGCAGGCGCACAACGCGTAATTGTCGGTCATGTAGGCATAACCGTGCAGGCTGACGGCGGTCAGTTCAAGCTCCGCTTTCAGAGCGCGACGATTCAGCGTTTCAATGTCTTGCAGCGTATGCGTGAAGACGTAATTGCCCGTGTCAATTTTGTCGTTCGCCAACGCGTGGAACATGAAGGCGTCGTCGGGATCGGGGCTATGCCCCACGTGAATTTGCGTTTTGACGTCTGACGTGGTCGTCATCGAACTGCACATCCTCTTATTTCAAGTGTCGTTTTAGATTCGCGAATTCCCCGGAAAACTACACTCTCGCCTGGGTGGAAAGTTGGGGAATCGCCCCAGAGTATCCGCGTCAACTCGGCTTCGCAAGCTTGGCTGAATACCTCTGATCCGCCGTCGCAAGCGTCCGTTGATCCATTCTAGGCAGATCAACTAAGATGGACCACCGGCGAGTCGTATCTTTCGCCGTTCGGTCTTCCTTTGTCCGTTTCGCGGAGCCGACGCCGAAGATGATCTTGCTTTCCGCCCAACGGCTGTCGCGGCAATTCGACACCGATCCGATCTTTCACGATGTCACGTTCGACGTGCGCAGCGGTGAACGAATCGGTCTGGTCGGCCCCAACGGCACTGGCAAAACAACGCTGATGCGGATCATTGCGGGGTTGGATCACGCCGACGTCGGTGATCTCAATCGGCATAATTCGGCTGAAATCGCCTTGTTGGAGCAGCGGGCCGAGTTCTCCGCTGACCGCACGCTGATCGACGAAGCCAAATCCGGGTTGTCGCATCTGTACGAAATGCAGGCGAATGCCGCCGACGTTGCCGATCGCATCGCCGACGAGCGTGACCCCGCACAACAGGAGCGGTTAAGCCAGCAGTACGATCATCTGCAAGAGGAACTGCATCGCCTCGGCGGTTACAACATCGATCATCGCGTCGATGAAGTGCTGACGGGGTTGGGATTCGCGCCGGATCAATACGACCGACCACTGCAACACTTCAGTGGTGGGGAGCAGAGCCGGGCGTTGCTCGCGCGAATGCTGTTGCAGAATCCGTCGCTGATGCTGCTGGACGAACCGACCAACCATCTCGACATCGCGGCCACCGAGTGGCTGGAGTCGTTCTTGTCACGCTGCGATCAGGCGATGATCATTGTCAGCCACGATCGGTATTTTCTCGACCGGGTGACCCAGCGCACATTGGAATTGCATGGTGGCCGACTGAGCGATTACCCCGGAAACTTTACCGCCTACTGGAAACTTCGCGAAGAGCGTAACAAGGTCCTTCAACGCGGGCATGAGAAACAGAGCGAAGAAATCGCACGTACAGAGAATTTCATTCGCCGCAACAAATCCGGACAAAAACATGCGCAGGCAGCCGACCGCGAGAAGAAACTCGAACGGATGCAGAATGATCGCATCGAATTGCAGAAGAGTTTCGGCGAAGTTTCGATGGATTTCGGAGAGGCGACGCGCACCGGCGATTGGGTGATCGATGCCGCGGAAGTCAGCAAGGGGTTCGATTCGCCGTTGTTTTCCGATTTCACATTACGAATCGAGCGGGAAGATCGGGTTGGTATTCTGGGGCCAAACGGTAGTGGCAAAACGACGCTGCTTCGCACATTGCTGGGGGAGCTTTCACCCGACAGCGGAACCGTCCGTCACGGCACCGGCGTGAAAATCGGCTACTTCGATCAGCAACTGGAATCGGTCGATCAGAACGTCGATGCCATCGAAGCCATTCGGCCGCCCGATGCACCTGATGTGAAGCCCGCGCAGTTGCGAAAGCTGTTGGCGCGGTTTGGGGTTCGCGGCGATCTCGCGTTGCAGAAGGTCGGCCACATGAGCGGCGGCGAGAAGTGCAAGGTGGCGTTAGCAAAGGTGGCCGCCCAAAACGTCAACCTGCTCGTACTCGACGAACCGACAAATCATCTGGATCTGTGGGCACGCGATTCACTGGAAGAGGCGCTGGCACGGTTCGAGGGAACGCTGCTCTTCGTCAGCCACGACCGCTATTTCCTCGACCGCGTGGCGCGTGTTGTCATCGTGTTGGAACCGGAACGCTGGCGACATTTCGAGGGGAATTACTCCGCATTCGTCGCATTCATGCAGAACCGCGAGCGAGAGATAAAATTGTCTCAACCGACCGTCAGCGAATCTCGTACTGCAAAGCGATCAACGGCAGGGGGAGAGAAGAGCGGTCGGCAGAATACGCGGAAATTTCCCTACCGCAAAGCCGAAGACCTGGAGCAGGAGATTGCCGACAGCGAGGAGCGGATCGTGGAATTGGAGGCAAGCCTCGCCGATCCCGAAGTCCACCGCGATGGGCGACGGATGGCGGAAATCACAGCCGAATATGACAAGGCGAAATTGAAACTCGAATCGCTCTATGCGCACTGGGAAGAAGCGGTCGAGTTGAATTGAGGGGCCTTTGCCATACGATCCGCACCCAAGTAGCACCGACGGCATTCTCAATTCTGTGCGACGTTTCCACCCAGACGAACTGAAATCCGCCCGGTACATTTACTGCCGGCCGGCGCGTTCACTCGCAGGTAGAGCAGGCCGTCGTTTCGTGGAGTGAAGTTGCGGCCACCACCAACGGCAAACGGTTTGCCCGGCTTTCCATTGGCGACAACCAGCCCCATCAGCGCGCCGCAGCGGACGTCGCCCGCCAAATCGGTTTTTGTGGGGTCGGCCACCGAAAAACCGGTCGGTCCCACCTGCAGGCTGGCTTGAAATATGTAGGACCCGGTGGCTTGAATTCGAACCGGTTTCCCCTTGCTCACCCGCGCCAACGGGACTCCCCAGCCGGTGCTGGTATCGACGACGACATCAAACGCGTTGGCCGACAGAATCGCTTCGTCAATTTGCTTGATTCGTTCGCGAATGTCCTTCGCCTGCGGATTCAGCCGCGACAACACGCCGTAAACCTGCCGCGCTTTCTCCAAGTCGCCCGCTTTTTCATAGTCGCGTGCCAGGGCGGTTGAGTCCCTTGAAAAGTCGGCTTGTAGTTTCAGGGCGCGGACGTCGAGCGTCTTGACATTACCGGGCTTCTTCGTCGTCTTGGGACTCTTGCCCTTCGACTGAGCTTGCGCTTGGGGAAGCGTCTCGTGCGACGTCACCAGGCAAATGCCCACGAAACAAATCAAAGCCATTCCTGCGGTCAACAGGGACTTGTGCATCTTCGACTCCTTGTATCGATCGGTCTGCGCCGTTCGGTTTTACTGTCGGTTTCTTCCAATTTAACGGCTCCGCGTAGAACGAAGCAACAGCACATTGTTGCAACCGACGGTTCTTTTGGGATAATCGATTCTAACAGCATGGGCAAGCTGCGGCGGCGTTGCCGATTCGATTCGTTGCCGGCTGTGTTTGCCCCGTGCAGATTGTCCTTATCGTATTTTTCCTGAAACTCAAACGACCGCATAATCAAGGAGTGGACTGATGACGTCCCGAAGACTTTTTCAGGGTGGCGCGCTTGCCATCGCTTGCCTGCTGGCCGTTGTCTCGGCTCACCAATCGGGAACGGCGCAGGACGGAAAACGTCCACAGCCCAAAGCGAAAGCCAAACCCGCCGTGAATCCGATTGCGCAGCTGGGCGGATTCTCCGACTGGGTGACCAGCATCGAGTTTTCCCCGAACGGCAACAAACTCGCCGCCGGCACGTTCGATGCGGTCAAGGTCTTCGACGCGAAGACGCGGAAGCTTGAGAAGACGTTGAAAGCCAAAGGGTTCGTCAAAGCCGTCTCGTTTTCACGCGACGGCAAACTGTTGGCAGCGGGCGGGTACCAGGGAGCGACTTTGTGGGAGACCGATGGCTTTTCCGCCGTCCGCCAATTGAAGGGACACCGCGGTTACGTGACCGGCGTTGCCTTTTCGCCCGACGGCAAGCGGCTGGTAACATCAAGCGAAGATGAATCGATTCGTATTTGGAATACGGAATCGGGCAAGGAAGAATTGGCGATTCGCGGACACTCCTACCCCGTGATGGACGTCGTCTTTTCGCCCGACGGCAAACTGATCGCCAGTGTCGCCGGCGACGAAACTCGAGTCACCAAACCGGGTGAAGTCAAAATCTGGGACGCGGCGACCGGAGAAGAAAAACTCAATCTTGTCGAACATGAAAAGGCGGCAACCAGTGTCGCCTTCTCCCGTGACGGAAAGTACCTCGCATCCACCGGCGAAGATGAAAAAGTGAATCTGTACGAAGTCGCGACCGGCAAGGCGCTCGGTTATTACAACGGTCACGCACGGCCGACCAACGATGTGCTGTTTACCGGCGAGGGCGAAATCGTCATCAGCGCTGCCGGCGGCCGCGCCAAAGGCAAACACGACGTCAAAGTTTGGGAACGTGCCGGCGGAGACGAGCGGGCAACGCTTTCCGGTCACAAAGGACAAGTTGCCTGCGTGGCCTTGTCGCCCGATGGCAAAACGCTTGTGAGCGGTGGATATGATAAAGCGGTGCTGTTGTGGGACATTTCCAAGGTGCTGGCAAAGCCGGCCGCCGAAGCGGTTGCAATTGCCGACGTAATTGCTGTGGAAGCACCGGAGCCGAAAGCTGAACCGGCGACGAAAGTGATCCGCGCGGGAATCATCGGTCTCGACACATCGCACGTCCTCGCATTCACCAAACTCTTGAACGACGAAAAGGCAGACGCAGATATCGCGAATTGTCGCGTGGTGGCCGCCTATCCCAAGGGAAGCCCCGACATTGTTTCCAGCACCAGCCGCGTGCCGAAGTACACCGAGCAGATGAAGGAAATGGGCGTCGAAATCGTCGATTCCATCGAAGCGATGTTGGAAAAAGTTGACGTCGTATTGTTGGAGACCAACGACGGTCGGCCGCACTTCGACCAGTTGCTTCCCGTACTCAAAGCGGGTAAGCCGGTGTTCATCGACAAACCGATTGCCGGCTCGCTGACCGATGCGGTGGCAATCTTCGAGGCAGGCAAGAAGTACAACGTGCCGCTGTTCTCTTCCTCGTCGCTGCGATTCAGCGAAGGAGCGCAGGCTCTGCGGAACGGATCAGCCGGCGACATTCTCGGCTGCGACGCCTACAGTCCCTGTTCGCTCGAAGCGACGCATCCCGATTTGTTCTGGTACGGCATTCATGGTGTTGAAACGCTGTTCACTGTGATGGGCGCCGGCTGCAAAACCGTCACGCGTTCCAGCACGCCCGATTTGGACGTTGTCGTCGGTACCTGGGACGGCGGACGCATCGGCACGTTCCGCGGCATTCGCAAAGGAAAAGGCGGATACGGCGGCACAGCATTCGGCACCAAGGGAATCGTTCCCGTCGGTTCGTATGGCGGATATCGGCCGTTGCTGGTCGAAATCGTCAAGTTCTTCCGCACAGGAATAGTGCCGGTTGCCGAGCAGGAAACGCTCGAAATTTACGCCTTCATGGAAGCGGCCGACGAAAGCAAACGTCGCAAAGGCGTTCCGGTCACGTTGCAGGAAGTGCTGACAAAAGCCCGCAAGGAAGCCGCCGACAAACTGGCGAAACTGAAGTAGCCCGGTTAGCCGCGACCCAGAGGGGAGCGCGAATCCTCGGTGCACAATTCAGCAACTGTTGTAGGAATCGGAGAATCCCCCTGTGTCGTCAATTTCGAATCGCCGAGACTTTCTCAAAACGACCGGCTTGGCAACTGCCGGTCTCTGTGCAATTCCGGGCATGACTGTCGCAGGAGATGCAGATACCGTTCCGGTAGTCGATACGCACCTGCATTGTTTTGCCGGCGAGAAGAACAAACGCTTTCCCTATCATGCCCGCGCACCATACCGGCCGGAAGCGGCGGCGACCCCGGCGCATTTGTTGAAATGCATGGACGGTGCCGGTGTTGATTATGCGGTGGTCGTGCATCCGGAGCCGTATCAGGACGATCACCGTTATCTGGAACATTGTCTTAATGCCGGCAAGAACCGGCTGAAAGGTACGTGCCTGTTCTTTTGCGACCGGCCGGGTTCTCTCGACAAGATGGCGGGGCTGGTGAAGCGGCAACCCGATCGCATTATTGCCGCCCGTTTGCATGCCTACGCGCCGGGGCGTCTGCCGCCGTTCGATCGGCCGGATCTGATTCGCAATTTATGGAAGACCGCCGCCGGCCTGGGATTGGCGATGCAGCTGCATTTCGAGCCGCGCTATGCGGCGGCGATTGAGCCGTATATCAAGGAGTTCCCCAAGACAACCGTCATCATCGACCATCTGGGGCGTCCGTTTCAGGGGACGCCGAAGGAACATGCGGTGGTTGTTCGCTGGTCACGGTTTGACAACACAATTATGAAGATCGCGTCGCTACCGTCACAGGATCGTTACCCACACCGAAAGATCGCACCGGTCATCAAACAGTTGACCGACGCCTACGGAGCCGAGCGGATGATTTACGGTGGCGGCTTCAATGCACAGGCAACTCCTCAGTCTTACCGGATGTACCGCGACCGAGTCGCCGGTTTGCTCACCCATCTCTCGGCCGGCGACCGTTCGAAAATCCTCGGCGGAACCGCAGCCCGCATTTATGGTTTCAACACAACAACCTGAGCTTCCTGGAAATCACAGACGTTCCTCTGAAACGACAACCACACCACAACCAAAGGACTCACAACATGCTTCGTTCAATCTCCACGCTTTCGCTTACCGCAACCGTGCTGTTGGCCGGTTCAACCCTGTTCGCCGGCGACACGAAAGTCGATAACCAGTTGACTGCGGCTGAAAAGTCGGCGGGTTGGAAGCTGCTATTCAACGGCAAAGACGCGACCGGCTGGATTTGTAATAACGGCAAGGTTCCGGCCGACACCGTCATTGAAGATGGCACGTTGATGCCCTACAAGTCGGGCGGATACGTGCTGATGTACGAAAAGCCCTTCGGCGATTTCACGCTGAAATGCGACGTCAAAATGCCCGCCAGCTGTAACTCCGGTATCTTCTTCCGCATGGGCAATCCGAAAGATCCCGTGCAGACAGGATTCGAGGTGCAGGTACTCAACAGCAAGAACAAGGGCATGCACGACTTCGGAGCCATTTACGATCTGGTTCCCCCCTCGAAGAACAACCTCAAGCCGACCGGCCAATGGAACGCTGTCGAAATCGCCTGCAAAGGACCGCACATCTCGGTCACGGTCAACGGCGAACAGGTCGCAAAAATCAACTGCGACAAGTGGACCGTACCGGGAAAACGACTCGACGGCAGCAAGCACAAATTCCGTAACGCCGTCAAGGACTTCCCCCGCAACGGTCACCTCGGCTTCCAGGACCACGGCGCAAAAGTCTGGTTCAAGAACGTCAAACTGCTGGACTTGTCGGCCAAGAAATAGTCGGAACGTGTTCTCACATCGCTTGCGGTTTAGCGGACCAAATCACGCCGCGAAACCGCAAGCGTCTTTTTATGCGCCGAATTTTTCCAATCGGCCGGCATGGGCCAGTGCAAGCAACATTAGGTGCTTCGCCTCGAATTGACCCAAGCCGCCGCGTGCGCATTCCTCTTCACCGAAACTCTCGGAACGATCAAAACGACAATTCTCGGCCGCCAGCAGTGTCGGCACGGGATGCCAGCTGTGCGCCCGCATTTTTGACGGCGTGCTGTGATCGCCGGTTACGATCAGCACATCAGGATTGAGCGCCGTCATACGTGGAATGGCAGCATCGAAATCTTCGGTGCGGGCCACCTTTGCCTCGAAGTCTCCGTCTTCGCCGGTCGAGTCGGTGTATTTGTAGTGCACGAAGAAGAAGTCGTAATCGTTCCAGGCAGATTCCAGTCGGTCCATCTGCTCGTCGAGCGTCGTGCCGGCATCGAGCACATCCATGCTCACCAGTCGGGCCAAGCCACGGTACATGGGGTACACGGCAATCGCCGCGGCGCGAACGCCGTACACTTCCTGGAATGTGGGAATGTCCGGCTTCTTGGCGATGCCGCGCATGGTGAGCAAATTGGCCGGCGCGTCGTCTTTCAAAACCTCGGCCGCTTGCCGTAGAAATTCCTCGCAAATCTCCGCAGTTTTCTGCGACGCGTCATCGCGACCGACCGGCTTGAGAGGAGCCACGCCGGTTTTCTGCGGGTCGGTGTCGTTGATGTGTCCGCCCAACCCCGGTCCGCGAAACACGATCACCAAACGGTATTCCTTCACTGGCCGCACAAAGACTTCAACGCCGGGGATTTCAATCTTGTCGAGCTTTTCGCACAGGGCCGTTCCAATGTCACTACCAATACGGCCGGCGCGGCGGTCGGTGATCAATCCGTCACCGTCGATCGTGCAGTAGTTTCCGCGAATCGCAACGTCATCCGGCCCCAGTTCAAAATCGATGCCCAACGCTTCCAGCACACCGCGACCGATTTGATATTTGAGCGGATCGTATCCGAACAATCCCAAATGACCGGGGCCGCTGCCCGGGGTGATGCCGGGTAGCACTGGAATGCTTGCTCCCAGCGAACTGCGGCGGGCCAATTCATCAAGGTTCGGTGTGTTTGCTGTTTCCAGTTCGGTCTTGCCGCCCGGTTGTTGCGGCAGTCCGCCCAATCCGTCGGCCACGGCGAGAACAATTTTAGAACCATTGTCGCGTTGCAGCGCGCGGGTCAAGTCGTGAACATCAGTCATGGCAGTGTCAGATTCCGGACTTCGGAGAACCGTTCAAAAAAGCCGACGGACTGCGGCCCGCCGGAACAACGAATACGTTAATGTAACAAACGAAATTCGATTGCGAAGTCAAACGATGCAAGAGTGACCGAAATGGGCGAGTTACTCACAATCTGGACTGTGCGGCTGGCCGTCGGCTGCTATTTGGGGCGATATCTGCTGGATGCGATGCCCGCGGCCGACAATCGCCGACAGCGGCAGTCGCGCTGGTTGTGGACGGTTGGCTGCCTGTTGTATTTGATGCACGTCGTGTGTGCATTTGCGTTTTTTCACGATTGGAGCCACGACCGCGCTTACGCGCACACCGCGTCACAAACGCA
>JABISG010000155.1 GCA_018699955.1 Planctomycetaceae bacterium
CCACTGGCGTGCCGCCAGTGCCTTGCGCGCTGCACTGGCGACACGCCAGTGGCACCCGTCATCGGAAGTTTGACAGATATTCCAGACGCTTCGCCAACCAGCCATACAATCTCTCCGAGACTTTCGTTTATTTGCCGAACGTGCCGCGCATTGACTGGGCGGCTGTCGTGTCAGTTTCGACAGAGTCTAGTGTTAATAGCCGACGGGACACAACGCGCAGGGTGTTGTCCGGCGGCGAAACGATGACGGGGCGAATGACGAATGCTGCCGGTTGACGCGGCAACGATTAACGAGGACGATAGATAATCAGGGCAACCGGTTCTTGCATGAGACTGCCAATCGAAGTGAGTCAGCCATGAATGTTCGGGGCAATTCAACACGACGATTCAGTCGCCGACACTGTTTGCAGGTTGGCGCGTCGGGAATGTTGGGATTGAATGCCGTCGAGTTGGCGCGGCTGCAGGCGCTTTCGGCTGAAGGCGAAGGAACTGCTAATCGCCGCGCGAATTCCTGCGTGTTTATTTTTCTGTTCGGCGGCCCGAGCCACATCGATTTGTGGGACATGAAGCCCGAAGCGCCGGTGGAAGTTCGCGGCGATTTTCATCCGGTGCCAACGAACGTTCCGGGCATTGATGTCTGCGAGCATTTGCCGTTGTTGGCGCAGCAGATGGATAAGATTTGTCTGCTGCGGTCGATGACGCATCACATGCCGGTACACGGTCCGGCGTGCAGCGAGATCTATTCGGGCCGTGAATATTTCGGCCCGCCAGTGACCGATCAGGCGCGGCCGCAAGATTGGCCGTCGCTGTCGTCGCTCATCACGCGATTCGGCCAGCAGCGTCGGGGACTGCCGAACTCGGTGGTGTTGCCGTGGTACACGCAGTTCGTCGGCCAAGACCGCCGCATTGCCGGCCAAACCGGTGGCCGCATGGGCGAGGAGTTCAATCCGTTTCTGGTCGAAGGAAACCCAAACGACAAAGAGTTCCGTGTGCAGGGGCTGAGTTTGCCGACGGAAGTGACATCGGGGCGATTCGAGCGGCGGCAGCACTTGCGTAAGCAGTTGCAAACATTGGACGGAGACCGTTTCGTCGGCATCGAGAAAACGGAGTTGGTGGAAACGAATTATCAAACGGCATTGTCGATGCTGGAAGATGCACGAGTTGGCCGGGCGTTTGAACTGCAACGCGAAAACGCAAAGATGCGCGATCGGTACGGCAAGTCGCGAATTGGGCAAAGCCTGTTGTTGGCGCGGCGGTTAGTGGAAACGGGCGTGTCGTTGGTGGGCGTGAATTGGGACGACGATCATAAGGACGACAAGGTCTCGCCGCACTGGGACACGCACGTCGAGAATTTTCCCAAGTTGAAAGATCGACTTTGCCCAGTGTTTGATCGCGCGCTCTCGGCGTTTGTCTCCGATCTCGCTGATCGCGGTTTGCTGGAGACCACATTAGTGGTGGCGATCGGCGAGTTCGGCCGCACGCCGAAGGTGGGAGCCGTCACCCAGAACGGCATGACCAAGAAGACGGGCCGCGACCACTGGCCGCACGCCTTCACCGCCGTATTGGCCGGCGGCGGAATTCGCGGCGGGCAGGCCTACGGCTCAACGGTCGAAAACGGCGGCTACGTCAAAGAAAGCCCGGTATCACCGGCCGACCTGTCGGCCACGGTGTTACGACATCTGGGCATCGATCCGTCGCTGGAGTATTACGACCGGTTCCTGCAAATCCGCCAGCGATTGAGCCTGGGGCGAGTGGTGCGCGGGCTGGGGTGAGCTGTGGAATTGAATCTGTTTCGAGAGGAAGTCAATGTTTCAGATGAAACGAATCGAAGTGCCAGAGTGGTCAATGGACCTGCGGATCCACCTTGAAGACGATTTCAGTCGTTCCGTTTACGATGAAATCCAGAAGCATCGGGATCGGCTGCTGTCGGTCGTCCACGAGGCGGTCGAAAAATATTTGAATGACGTGTTTGGCGTCCTCGACGATGATGAGGACGATGAAGACGAATTCCCAAGCCGGTCGAAGATGACGGGCGAGTATTACATCATAGACGAGTTATACCGGCAGGTCCCCGGTATGGACGGCTACCAACTCGGAATTCAAACGTATTGCCTGGAGAAACCCTGGATGGAAGGGCAAGTCGATTGCGACTATCTGGGGCTTCACGTGTGGATTCGCTGGGAGCCCAAAACTGGTAAGTTCGTCGTCAACGGGAATACCGATTCGTCGGCGATTTAGAATTTCGCGCCGTAAGTCAGCCGCCGGTGCGCCGCTGGGTGAAGGTACTCTTCTTATTTGTCGTCGGAGCACGATTGGGCTTGGGGACTGCCTCCTTCATCAGCTTTGCCCGCTCGCTGGCTGGCTTTTGCGATTCCTTCTCGGTTTCCGTTTTCTTCTGTTCGCGCCGTTTCGCGGCGGTGGCAAGCTTTTTCTGCGCCACCCGCCGTTCCCGATCTTTTTTCTTCTGCTGTTTGTTCTTCGCCATTTTATAAACCTCCAGGAATGGGGATGTGCTTTTCGCGACGTCGCGATTGTCTCCGAAAAAAAAAGCCGACGAAATTCGTCGGCTTCATAGTCTCTCGAAATGTCGCGGCGATTAAATCGGCCGCACGTCCTCGGCCCGTGGTCCCTTGGGGCCACTGCCTTCGGTGTACGAGACTCTTTGACCTTCTTGAAGTTCGTCGTAGCTCACATCGACAAGGTTCGACATGTGAAAGAACATGTCCTTGCCGCTGCCATCATCGATGAACCCAAAACCCTTGTCCGTCAGCCGTTTGATTGTGCCTTCTGCCATCTTTACGCCCGTTTCCTGAAAGTATCACTACCGAGTCGCCTGACACAACAGGATCAGGACGCTCACTCACAGCGATTAAGTCTAACCGGGACCACGGACAAAACAAGCGGAAAGGCAATAACGGCCGCCGCAACGGACATTTTGTCGTCGGTTAAACCATGTCTTTCAACGCCTTCAGCGGCTGAACTTTGACCACATTGCGGGCCGGTTTGGCTTTGAAAACAGTTTCCTCTTTCGTGAAGGGGTTGATCCCTTTGCGGGCTTTGGTCGCCGGCTTGCGGATAACTTTCACTTTCATCAGGCCGGGAACGTTGAAGACGCCCGGTCCCTTCTTACCGAGATTCTTGCCAATCAAAGTGCCCAACTCGGTCAAAACGCCTGCCACTTCCTTCTTGTTCAGGCCCGTGCCTTCCGCCAATGCGTTCAGGACTTCGGTCTTGGTCATCGGCTTGGCCGGTGCTGCTTTTTTCTTCGCCATTGGAGTTTCTTTCAGTATGGGTTTGATAAATGGAATGTCATTGGAATGCGGAAGGTTATTGCGTGTGCTGGTGAATGTCAATCGGTTGAGGCACATGCGAATCTGATCTTCGAAAGTCTGACGCGAGTGTTTCCTCTGGTGCATTGCTGGCGACAACATGATTTTCGGACTATGTTGCACGGGCGGGTTGCCGGTCGTTGGTTAACATACCGTAGCCACTCTTCCAGTCGTGGTTCGGACGATCCAACGGGCGATGGATGAAAACGGCGAACAATTCCGGCCACCACATTGTCTCGAAAGACGTGATTCGCGCGATGGCAGTCCAAGCGGAATGGATGGATGGTTACTGACACAACTCTCGTTGCGCTTTCAGAGGAATTGATCGCCGCTGTTGATTGTGAAGCGGCGACAATCGCGCTACGGCGACGATGTCCGGACCTTTACCAGCAGATCAAACAGACAGCTGCCGACTCCACCGCGCTCAAACTGTGGGGGCAGAGTTTCAATCAGGATGAAATTGCCAAGCAGAGAATTGTGCATCCCCATGTCTTGCGGGTGATCGCCGCATTGACCGGTGTGCCGATGATGGGGCAAGAGGTTCATGCGGGTTTACAACACACCTACGGCTACCTGTTCAGTTTGATCGAAACAACTTACGGCTGCAAACGCGATCGATGGATGAATGCCATGTTGGATCGCGCCTTTGGATTCGACACGGCGACGTTGCAGCCCGTGAGTAAAAACGGGACATTGTTTTTCAACGCGACTTACTTCCTGGGGCGGATCGTCTTTCGCGGGCATCGCCGCGAAATCGCGATGCTACGACGCCTGCGATCTCTGGTTGATCCGGCCCTGACACGTTTTAATTACCGAAAGTTGAAAGTGGCCCGATTGGTGGAGACTGTCTGTGTTCCAAAGGATGCTCGATCTCAGGTCTCACTCATCACCGACATCGTGCAGTTCACCGCTGGTCGCGGGATCGACAATCCGCCCACTACGGAATCGGCACTGCTCATTTATTCCGTCGCCGATTCTCGGCAAGCAATTCGTAAACTCATCACGGTGTTTCCTGTGTCCGTGACAGTTGCTGAAACTTTGTTGGACCCCGACGAGTTAGGTCAGCAGCGAGATATTCGCCTGCGGTATAACGCAAGCGTGGACCACTTGCCTCGTTCCATCATGACCGGCTCGCGGGAATTGTCCGGAACATGGACTCGAAAAGACGCTTGACCAGTCACATGCAAGAATGACGTAGCCCGGAAAGATTGATCCTCTCATGAACGACCCGATCCCAAATGATGACGCAGTTAGTGATGGCGCCGTTAGTGATGGCGCCGTTAGTGATGACATCGCAGACGCCCCGCCCCCATCAGCCGCGGCGATCGATGCAGAAATCGCGGCGACACTGGAGACCGAGAATTTTATTGACACCTATCAGATTGTGGCGGAGTGGATTCGCTTTGCGGATGCCAAAGCGGCTGCGGTCCTCGCAGCCTGCGGTGCGTTGGCCGGCGTACTCGTGCCGACAATCAAAGAGTTCGTGGCAACCGATTCGCATATCACCCCGTGGTGGGAGATTTGCGGAATCGTACTTTTCGGGATCTGGCTTGTCTTCTTGATCGCCGCCTGCTGGTGGTCGTTTCGCTGCATTCTCCCGTTTCGTCGAAGCGGGCGGCATCCTGCAATTGAAAAATGTACTCACTTTCATCCTGCAAGCATCGCCGCGCGTTATGGGTTCGATGAGACAAGCCGCTTTGCAGAAGATGCCAACCAACTCGAAACCGTCAGCTTCATGAAAGAAGTGATGGCTGGCCTGCATCTCGATTCGCATATCTCCGCAGCGAAATACCAGCGCGTGTCCCGTGCGATACAATTGTTGGGTGTTAGTGCCGTGTTTGGCTTCTTGTATCTGGTAGTTTCGCAGTTCTGATTGGTCGGCCGAGCCGGTATGATGGAGTGGCGGGGAGCGATCCTCTGCGAGTCGCGACCAACTGGCTGGCGCGCCGTCTGTTTTGATTGGGCTGTCGAAGAAAACCACCGGCGGAAGCAATGTCGAACGGTTCACCGAATGCACCGCTGCTCAGCGTCGAGGGGCTTTCGTATCGCTATCCCAATGGGTATCTGGCGATTGACGACGTCAGATTTTCGATCTCCCCTGGCGAGACGGTCGGACTGGTCGGGCCAAGTGGGGCCGGCAAATCGACTTTGTTGATGCATCTGAACGGACTGCTTCCCGAGAAGATTCCGTCTGGAGCTCAAGCAGCGGCCGAAGCGGTGATCACCGTCTGCGGAATTCCGTTGGTAAAGGACGACCTGAACGAGATTCGCCGACTGGTTGGTTTTCTGTTTCAAGACCCCGACGATCAACTGTTCTGCCCGACGGTTCGCGAAGACGTGGCGTTCGGCCCGTTGAATCTTGGGCTGGCCTCGGCCGAGGTGCTGGAACGCGTTCGCAGCAGTTTGGACGAAGTCGGCCTGCCCGACTTTGGTGAACGCAGCACGTTGCAGTTGAGCTTTGGCGAGCGAAAACGCGTCTGCCTGGCTGGGGTGTTCGCCTGCCAGCCGTCTCTGCTGGTGCTCGACGAGCCTTCAAGCAACTTGGACCCGCGAGCACGAAAAAACCTGCTGCGAATTCTGCGCGGCTTCGAGGGCGGACAGCTAATCGCGACGCACGATCTCGACCTCATTGTTGAGTTGTGCGACCGCGTGATCGTACTCGATGAAGGCAAAGTCCATGCCGACGGATCACCCGAGCAGGTGCTCAGCGATCAATCGTTGATGGAACAACACGGCTTGGAAGTTCCGTTGCGGCTGAAGCTGGGGAAGTCGGCCGTTAAACCGGGTTAGCCGCGACGCGCTAGCGGAGCGCTCCGGCCGGGGTGTGTTCGGCGAGATCGGCGATCATTTGCTTGGTGGCCGCTTCGGCCGCCTGTTCCCAGTTGTCTTCGCCGAATTGACTGGCGAAGGGTTCACTGCGGAACGCGAAGTTGATGCCGCGCGAACTGTTGACCAGCGCGCCCAGACCGTCCGGGCTAAAACCGGCAGCGACATCGGCCGCCGTGCCTCCCTGACTGCCGTAACCCGGCACGAGCAACGGAACGTGTGGCATCGCCGCTCGCAACTCCGCCAGTTCATCGGGATACGTCGCCCCGACAACGCCACCGACAATTCCATATTGCCCGCCGTCCGCCGTTTCCGCCGCGAGTTCTTCGACCGCCCGGGCAATGTGCCGATAGTGCGGCACCATTGTTTCTGAACCCGGTTTCAGTTTCGATTGCCGATCCTGAAACGTCCCCGCGCCGGGATTGCTTGTGCGGACCAAAACGTAAATGCCCGCCCCGCGTTCCTTCGCCACGTTGACGAACGGCTCCAACGTGTCGCGACCGAGATACGGACTCACCGTCAGCGCGTCGGCTCCCCACACGGCGGCTTTCGGATCGCTGCCCGCCAAATATCCACGCGCATACGCTTCCGCCGTCGAACCGATGTCGCCCCGCTTGGCATCGCAGATGACAATCAAACCCTGCTGTCGCGCGTAATGGATGACCTTCGCCAATGCCTGGCAGCCGGCCGGTCCCCATTCTTCAAAAAAGGCCGCCTGTGGCTTAACGGCCGGCACCAACGGGGCGACGACATCGATCAGTCGACAGCAGAATTCCTCGAACGCGGCGGCGACCGTTGCCGTCTCGTCCGGCTGCCGTTTGCGGGCAGAAGCGATCACGTCGGCGGGCAGCAAGTTGAATCGCGGATCGAGTCCGATCAGCGCGGGCGTCTGTTTTGCAGTGACAGCCTGATGCAGGCGATCAGCGTAGTTCAGGATGTCTGTCATAACTGATTATGTGGCCTGTTGTTATGTGTTCGTTCGATCCGTCTGGACGCGCGACGGCGATTTTGACACACTCCCACGCCTTGTACGTGTCCGACGGGACGCTGCCCGTTGGCTTTGCGCCGTTAGTGCGCTATGTGTCGCAATTGTTGGAGCAGTCAGTGATGAGTGTGTCGATAGTCGTTCCGATTTTCAACGAAGTCGAGAACATCCAACTCTTATACGATTCGATTGACGCCGTCGTGCGCAACCTCGATCGCGAGTACGAGATTCTGTTCGTCGATGATGGCTCCAATGACGGCTCGAATCGCGAAATGCGCCGGTTGGCTGCCGACGATCCGCATCTGAAAATCATCGAGTTCCGCGGCAACTTCGGTCAGACTGCTGCCATGTGCGCCGGCATTCAGGAAGCGACCTGCGATGTCGTCATCACAATGGACGGCGACCTGCAGAACGATCCGACCGACATCCCGATGATGCTGGACAAAATTGATGAAGGTTTTGATCTCGTTCACGGCTGGCGAAAAAACCGGCAGGACACATTTATCAACCGGCGGCTGCCTTCCATTCTCGCCAACAAACTCATCGCAACGGTCACACGATTTCCCGTGCACGATTTGGGCTGCACACTCAAGGCAATTCGCCGCGAGGTGGCCGCCGAAATTCCGTTGTACGGCGAAATGCACCGCTTCATTCCCATCCTCGCGCATTGGCGCGGTGCGCGGTGTGCAGAAGTTGTCACCAAACATCACCCCCGCCGTTTCGGGACGACAAAGTATGGCATGTCGCGGACTCTCCGCGTGCTGCTCGATTTGATCACCGTGAAGTTCTTGATCCGCTACCTCGAAAGTCCGATGCGATTGTTCGGCGGACTGGGCCTGATCAGCGGGACCGTCGGCACGTTGGCCGGAGTGGCAACCATCGCGATGAAGTTGTTCGGCCAGATTGATATGACCGGCAATCCGCTTTTATTGCTCGCCGTCTTCTCGACGCTGGTCGGCGTGCAATTCTTCGTACTGGGAATGCTGGGAGAACTCGGCGCGCGGATTTACTACGGCATGGACAATCGGCCCACGTATGCCGTGCGGCATCGGGTGAATTTTGAAGCGAACCATGACGCCGCCGATACCGTTCCGCAACGACGGGCCGCGTGAAGTCAGATTTGTCCCAACTGCGATCACGAATACGATCACTGGAAAGAGTAAGTTCCGCTTCGACAATTGGGGTGGCTGGGATCGACCAACGGGAGCCCCCAGCGAGTGCGTAACCTGGGGGCTACGCTCCGAAGACTCCGCTTCGACCCCAGCCACCCTTAGCTGGATGTGACTAACTGTGACGACATCGAACGACGAATCTTCACTCACGGAAATAACGCCCGCGCTGCGTGAACCAACGGGGCGACGGTTGTGGTGGATGATTGCCGGCTTGGGTTTGGTGGCGAGCGTCGTGTTGTTTTTCGAGCTGGGCGACTTTCGTTCGTTTGGCACGCACGAAGCTTATGCCGTCGTTCCGGCGCGCGAGATGATCTCGTCGGGCAATTGGGTTGTTCCCCGTTCGGCAGGGTTGCCGCGATTGCGAAAGCCGCCGCTCAGCTATTGGGTTGTCGCCACTTCGTCCACTTTGTTTGGCGAGATGAATGAATGGACGGTCCGCGTACCGGCGGCGGTCTCCGCGTTGCTGTTAGCCGTCGTCATTGGAGTTTGGGCGGGGCGCTGGTACGGAAGAACGGCCGGTTTGGGCGCAGCATTGGTCCAACTCACTTCGGCGTGGGTGATTATCTACGCCCGCAAAGCGGAAGTCGATATGCTGCTCTGCCTGCTAACGACGTCGGCCATGTTCCTGATCGCCGAGGGACGTAGTGACGAATCGCGCGGCCGGGCATTTTTGCGCTGGACCGGAATCTTCGCATTGGTGTCGGTGTCGTGGATGGCAAAGTTTCATTACGGCCCGGCGATGGTGATGATACCGTGTGTCCTCTATTTCGTGTTGCAAAAACGATTCCGCTCCCTGTTTCATTTGGCAAATCCCCTCGGCCTGCTGATGGCAGCGGCGGCGGTTCTTATTTGGCCGTACCTGGTGTTGCAGCAAATGCCGGAGGCGTGGGACATATGGAAGCGGGAGACCGTCGGCCGTGCGGTGGGTGGTTTGAATCGACAGCCGCTATTGTTTTACGTTCCGTATCTGCTCTGGCTGCCGTTGCCGTGGACCGGATTCGTACTCTTTGCGATTCCGGCGAGTCTGCGCAAAGCGTGGAAGCAGCAGGATGCCCGGGAGCGATTCTTGTGGGTGTGGGCGGCGGCGCATCTCGCCATCGTCACCGTGTCGGCCGACAAGCATAAACACTATTTGAATGCGATGCTGCCGATGTGCTCGTTGCTGGCGGGTCAAACCTTCGTGCGATTTCGGGCGTGGTTGGCGCAATCGCAGCCGAAACTGCCAAGCCGCTTTTCCGTCGTGGGAACAGCTGCCTGCCTCTCTGCGGTCATCGGTGTAGCGTTGGTATCGGAACAGAAGTTGCCGCAAATGTCGGTTGCAATCATCGTGCTGACCGGGTTGATTGCCGTCGGCACAATCGCGGCATTGTGGCTGGCGACGGTGCGGAAACCGGCGTCAGCCGGCTATTCGGCCATCGCCACTTTTCTGGGCGCGTATGTCTGCGTGATGGCGTGGATCATGCCGGCTCGTGATCATCGCCAACAAACCACCGAGTTCGCACACACAATCCGCCAGGAGTTTTCGGCCGATCACGACATTGTCGCATTCGGTATGGAAGAAAAAGATCCGTTGGTTTTCTATCTCGACGAACCGGTCTCGCGCCTGCAAACGGCGGCCGCGGTCGAGCAGCGATTGAACCGGCAAGGCCGACTGTTACTGGTCACCTACGAACCCCTCGTCGCGGAACTCGGCGATTTGAAAGGGCTTCGCGAGGTGACACGGCTCAAGGTCGATTCGGCGCGAGCTGCGCCGAAACATCCGCCGCTGGTCGTATTGGAAGTCAGGCGACCGGCAACGGCATCTCGCTCCGATTGATTGCCGTCTACTTCGCGGCCTTCTTGCCGGTCAATTCGCCGTAAACGTGTTCGATGTTTTCGGTTCGTTCCTGCACATCGACGCCGGTCCATTCCTTGTACCACGGTAAGCTGATCGATGACTTGATCTCTTCGAGCGACTTGCCGTCGTCGATGCCTTGCTGCACCGCCTGCCTTAGTTCGACGAAATAGCGTTTCTGAACGGCGATGAGTTTCTTGTCGCGGGGGTCGCCGTGTCCGGGGGCAAGCTGCTTGATCGGTAGCTTACCCAACTCGGTCAGCACGCGAATCCAGCTTTCGGTGTCGCTGTCGCCGGTGTAATTGAATGCGCCGTTCACGCAGGAATCACCGGTGAAGGCAATGCCGTGTTTGGGTAACCAGGCAATCGCATCGCCGGCGGTGTGGGCGTGTCCGAAATGAATCAACTCCACTCGCTGCGTGCCATCGTCAATGACCAACTTCTTGGGGAACCATAGATCGGGTTTCTTGTATTTGAGCTTGCCGTACTCATCGGGCTTTTCTTTCTGCGACTTCTCAAAGCCGGCAATGCCGTTGGTGTCGAACAACTGTCGGTTGTTTTCCGAAGCAATTATCACGGCACCGAGTTTGTCGAAGACAACATTTCCGTCGGCGTGGTCGCCGTGATAGTGCGTGTCGAAGACATAACGGATCGGCTTGTCGGTTGTTTTGCGGATTTCCCTGATGATGACTTCCGACTGATTGGGGAAGTTGGCATCGACCACCAGCACGAAGTCTTTGAAGATAACCCAACCCTGATTGCAGCCGATGAACTCCGGTTTGGTTTGCGTCTTGCGAAACCAGACACCGGGTGCGAGTTCGGTCACGGTTGTCTCGGTGGGGACAAACCACCCCGAAGCAAAACCGGCCACGCCGACGATGACGGCCGTTGTGAGGACGAGAATCAACCCGCGTTGCTTATGCATGGTGCCGACCTTTTGTTGGGTACTGGGGCAGTTTGAATTCGAGGTACGCTTGGATCATCACGAGGGCAATTGGCAGCGCCGACTTTGCAATTGCAAATCAGCCTCACAGCGGGAGGACAAACCAGACGAGTGCAAACGGGAAAAACAGAATCACACTCCAAATGACCTGCGCGACCAACAAGGCAGGGACGAACCTCATGCAGAGGCGGAGCCAGTCGCCATAGGTGTATTCACGCAAGTCAACCATCGCTAGACGCCCCCTTCGTCAAAAGGAAAAACTTCCAAATTGATCCACTACCGCTGCTTGCGAACAGTTGCGTTGACAATGGTGGAAAATCACGCCGTTCAGTGTATCGCGCCCAAGCAAAAGTTCAAAACGGATGAATGTTCAAATGGCGAGCGGGGGCAGCTTTGTCTTTGACAGACTGGCATTTCCCCCTCGTGCGTGGGAAAATCGAAACAGGATGAAATGCGATCAATTTCCCCACCAAACAGGGAGTGCGGCGATGACCAGGCGATGGGCAATGGCGGTGTGCGGACTGGTGCTGTGCAGCATGACGGCTTCCGGCGCGGACGCAGACAAGACGACAAAACAGAACAAGGCCGCCCCGCTGAGGTTGCAGACCCGCTTACGCGTGCCGGTGGAAAAAGGCAGCTCGCTGTTCCGCACCGTCAATCGAAAGGTCGAGTGGTCGCCCAAGCAGACGGCGATCATCGTCTGCGACATGTGGGATCTGCATCACTGCTTGAATGCGACACGCCGCGGAGGCGAGTTGACTCCGCGGATGAATCAGGTTCTGACTGCGGCCCGCAAACAGGGCGTCACCATCATTCATGCCCCCAGTAGCTGCATGAAACCTTATGAGAAACATCCGGCTCGTTTGCACGCACAGAATACACCCCGCTCCGAGAATCTGCCGAAGGACATCGGCAGTTGGTGTTACGTGATTCCCGAGGAGAAGAAGGGCGATTATCCGATCGATCAATCGGATGGCGGTGAAGACGATGATGCTTTTGAACATCGCCAGTGGGCCGCTCGGCTCACAGCAATGGGCAAGAACCCACGTGCGCCCTGGACGAAACAAACCGACGGGCTGACGATTCTCGACAACGATTTCATCAGCGACAACGGCGAAGAAATCTGGAGCATCATGGAAACTCGCGGCATCGAGAACGTCGTTCTTCTCGGCGTGCATACCAATATGTGTGTGCTGGGCCGCCCCTTCGGTTTGCGGCAGATGGCCCAGAACGGCAAGAACGTGGTACTGATGCGCGACATGACCGACACCATGTACAACCCCGCGATGAAGCCGTTCGTCAGTCACTTCACTGGTACCGACTTGATCGTTGAACACATCGAAAAGCACGTCTGCCCGACGATCACCAGCGTCGGTTTGCTGGGCGGCAAACCGTTTCGTTTCCAGAACGACAAACGGCCACATCTGGTCATCGTGACGGCCGAACGCGAGTATCGCACGAATGAAACACTGCCACCGTTTGCACTGGCAGAGTTGGGACGCGACTTCAAAGTCAGTCACGTTTATGCCGACCCGAAGGACCGCAACAACTTGCCCGGCATCGAGATTCTGGACGAAGCCGACATCGCGCTCATCAGCGTGCGGCGCCGCGTGTTGCCGCAGGCACAGATGGACGTCATCCGCCGCTTCGTCGAATCGGGTAAACCGATTGTGGGAATCCGCACCGCCAGCCACGCCCTTTCACTCGGGGACAAACCGGTGCCCGAGGGATACGCCGCCTGGAACGAATTCGATGCCAACGTGATTGGCGGAAACTACACCGGCCACCACGGTGCCGGTCCGAAGGTGACCATCACGGCAGCCGATGGTGCCGCCGCCCATGCGATTTTGAAGGGCGTCGATCCGTCCAGCTTTGTCGGTAACGGTTCGCTGTACAGGAGCAAACCGCTGCGGGAATCGACACAGCACTTGTTGACAGGAACGGTCGAGGGACACGAGGCAGAACCGATCGCATGGACGAACATTCGCACCGATGGCGGTCGCACGTTTTATACGTCATTGGGCCACATCGACGATTTCAAGCAACCGGCATTCCGTCGCCTGCTGTCCAACGCAGTCTACTGGGCCGCCGGCCTCGAAGTTCCTTCAACAATTCCCACCGTCAAAGTCAGCGAGACTGCGACAAAATAATCATCCAACGCTTGCGGTTTAGCGGTCGCACAGCGCTCATTCGCTCTAACCGAGGTCTCCATGAAATCCAAGTTCTACGTCATCGTCGCGGTCGCCGTTCTCCTCGTCGGCTCGTACACCTTCAGTTCCGCGCAGAAAGAGAAGGCGGCCTCCAATTGGTCGCTGATGACGGTTCCCGGCGTGTGGGACGATCAAGCGGGTGGACGGTTCGCGAAGTATGACGGATTTGCGTGGTATAAATGCCGCGTGACCATTCCCGGCTCGTGGCGAGATAAGGATCTGACGTTAACGGTCGAAGCCGTCGATAACGCGCACGAAGTGTACTTCAACGGCGTGAAGCTGGGCGGTGCCGGTTCGTTTCCTCCCAACTACAAGAGCGGATTGGCCGAGAAAAAAACGTATACCGTCCCGGCCAAACTCGTCGAGCGGGCAGCCGAAGAAAACATCATTGCGGTGCGGGTGTTCGATCACGACGGGCGCGGTGGATTCAAAGCGGCTGCTCCCGTCATCCACTTCGGCAAACAGGCGATTGCGCTCAACGGCACTTGGGAATTTCGCACTGGCGACGTTCTTGCCTGGGCGAAATCGCCGACCAGGCTCACAAGTACCGCCGTCTTCTGGCGGGTGATGGAGAAAGAGCGGGCGTTCAAACTGGCGAACGAAACCGATCCGGCATTGTCGCCTGAAGCAGCGTTGGCCCGCTTCACGATTCCGGACGATCTTAAACTCGAAACCGTGTTGGCCGAACCGGCCGTCTCACAGCCGACATTCTTCAACTTCGACGAACGTGGCCGCATGTGGGTGCTGCACTTCAGGCAGTATCCGTTTCCCGCCGGCTTGAAGATGGTGAGCCGCGACAAGTATTGGCGAGCCGTCTACGACAAAGTGCCGCCGCCGCCGCCGAACCATTTTCGCGGGGCCGACAAGATCACCATTCACGAAGACACCAACGGCGACGGCGTCTACGACAAACACAAAACGTTCGTCGATGAATTGAGCATCGTCACTTCGTTCACACGCGGTCGCGGTGGAATCTGGGTACTCAACCCGCCCTATTTGATGTTCTATCCCGACGCAAACAACGACGATGTTCCCGACGGCGACCCGGTGGTGCATCTGGAAGGTTTCGGCATCGAAGACACACACTCATCGGCCAGCAATTTGCGGTGGGGACCCGATGGTTGGCTGTATGGTTGCCAGGGCAGTACCGTCACCGGCCACATTCGCCGCCCGGGCGAGAAGAAGGCCGTGCATTCGCTGGGTCAGTTGATCTGGAGGTATCACCCCGAAAGCAAACGTTACGAAATCTTCGCCGAAGGGGGCGGCAACTCGCAAGGGTTGGAGTTCGATTCCAAAGGCCGCGTTTACTCCGGACACAACGGCGGTAACACACGCGGGTTTCATTACGTGCAGGGCGGGTATTTTCAGAAGGGATTCAGTAAGCACGGGCCGTTGTCGAATCCGTTTTCGCTCGGCTATTTCCCGGCGATGAAACACGCCAACGTTCCCCGATTCACGCACGACTTCATCATTTACGACAGCGGACAACTACCGCAAAAATATCAGGGAATGCTGTTCGGTGTTGAACCGATGCAGGGGCAAGTCGTGCAGAGTGAAATCACCGCCGACGGCTCGACGTTCCGCACGAAGGACATCATTCGACCGATTGCCACGAACGACAAACGGTTTCGGCCGGTACAGATTCAGGACGGCCCGGACGGCGCGATTTACGTTTCCGACATGTACGAACCGCAAATCAGCCACCGCGAACATTTCGCCGGGCAAATCACAAAAGATGACGGCCGAATTTATCGCCTGAAAGCGAAGGACGCGAAGTCGCTGGCGCCGTTTGATTTGAGTAAGAGATCAACAACCGAGTTGATCGACCTGTTCGATTCACCCAATAAATGGACGCGGCAAACCGCAATGCGGCTGCTGGGCGATCGCAAGGACAAAACGGCCATTCCGTTGCTGAAAAGAATTCTGAAGGTCCAAACGGGACAGCCCGCGCTCGAAGCGCTGTGGGCATTGAACTTGTCCGGCGGATTCGACGAACAACTCGCGCTGCAGACGTTGAAGCACGGTGATCTCGATGTGCGGTCGTGGACCGTGCGATTGTTGTGCGACCGCAAGCAGGTTTCCAAATCTGTTGCAAAGCGATTGATCGACATGGCGGTGAGTGAGGAAGCGGTCCACGTTCGCAGCCAGTTGGCCTGTTCCGCCAAGCGGTTGCCGGCCAATCAGGGGTTGCCCATCGTCCGCAATCTGCTGTCGCACAGCGAAGATGTTGGCGACGTGCATTTGCCGTTGCTACTGTGGTGGGCGGTTGAAGCGAAATGCAAATCCGATTCCAGTGCGGTCGTTGCGCTGTTTGAGGATGAGCAACTCTGGTCGGCCCCGATGGTCGAACAGCACATTCTGGAACGCGTCATGCGGCGGTTTGCAATGGCCGATACACGGAAGGACTTCATCCTCTGTGCACGGCTGTTCGATCTTGCCCCCAACAAGAGCCACACCAAACGGTTGATGGCTGGATTTGAAGCCGCTTTTTCTGGACGTTCGCTGGCATCGCTGCCGGACGAACTCGTCCGGCAACTCGACGAAATTGGCGGCGGATCGATTGTGTTGGGACTCAGACAGGGAAAACCGGAAGCAGTCGCCGAGGCATTGGGAATTGTTGGTGACGAAAAGGCCGACAGCCAGAAGCGGTTCGATTACGTCGGCATCTTCGGTGAAGTCAAACAACCCAAGTGCGTCCCGGTGTTGTTGGGGATTGTCGAAAAGACGGCCGACGACCGGTTGCGAATGGCCGCGCTGACGGCTTTGCCGCAGTACGGCGATGCGGAAATCGGCACGCGGGTCATCGGTGCCTACGGCGAACTTTCCGACGACGTTCGCAGTACGGCCCACTCGCTGCTCTCCAGTCGCGCTGCCTGGACGCAGCAACTGCTCGAAGCGGTCGAAGCCGGCAAGGTCGATAAGGGAACGATTCCAATTGACGTGGTCCGCAAGATGACGATTCACCGCGGCCAGCGGATCGCAAAACTCATCGCCGCCCATTGGGGAAAAATCGAAGGGGCAACGACCGAGGAAATGCAGGCCGCCATCGCGAAATACAACGGCATTATCGCCGCCGATGCGGGCGATCCGTATCGTGGCAAAGTTCTCTACAAACAGAATTGCGGAAAATGCCATATTCTGTTCGGTGAAGGCGGCAAGATCGGCCCCGACCTGACGGCGTTCAAACGCGACGACTTGCGGAACATGCTCGCCAACGTGATCAATCCCAGTGCCGAAATTCGCGAAGGTTTTGAAACGTTTCTGGTCATTACCGAAGACGGCCGGGCGGTCACCGGGTTCCTCGTCGATCGCGATAACAAGGTATTGGTCCTCCGCGGCCAGGACGGTCAGAATGTGACGATTGCCCAGGATGCCGTCGAAGAGATGGTCCCGCAGAAAAAATCGCTGATGCCTGAAGGCCAGTTGAAACAACTGACGGACCAGCAAGTTCGCGATCTGTTCGCCTACCTGCGCTCGGCCCAACCGTTGAATAATTGAACGGTCCAGAGGGCATACAACGCAATTCGCTCTCTTTTGACGCAAAGCCGCAGAGAGGCAAAGATTCTGACATTCACACCGTTGTGGTTATTCGGATCTGAATCTGGAATGCAGCAACAGAAACAATCTTGGACTGCAGCTTTTCTAGATTTCTGAAGAGTGCCTCTCTGCAGCCTAGGCCAACATCGAAAGTTTCGAACACCCCGTCATCTGTGGGCTTTCTCTTTTTTCTTTGCGCAGCCTTTGCAACTTCGCGCCTTTGCGTCAAAAGGAATCGGCCAAGAAACCGGGCTTCACGTAGTTTGCGGAATCTGGTAAAGGTTCGCTCCCTTCTGTGCGGTTCCGCAAATCCTTTCCCAAGGTCGTTCCCCGTGAAGACTCCCGCCTGGCGCTCGAAGCTGCAGTCCGACACGCAAAACGTGCAGCACGTCACCCGTCTCATGTCGATCCTGATGCAAAGGTTGCTATTGCATTTGTGGTTGAGTTTGAAGGCTGTCTGGAGATTCGGTCTGCTGCGATCGATGCTGTTGTTGCCGTTGCTGATTCTGCGAACGGTTTTCTTTCCGCTACAGTGGCCAATCAGCATGCTCGGTAGTTCGTTGGCCTCGGGATGCCGCTGGGTTGCGGACGGACCGTTGCTGTCAATCGGTCGGGGATTGAGAGCAACCGTGACTGTACCGGTGCAGCTCGTTTCCAACGTTGTCTACAGGATTCGACAATGGTCGCACGAATCGGGCAGGCGTTGCGAGCGACAGTATCTGGAGCTGCGGGAACTCGGTTTTGTGAATGCGATGGCGCTGATGCCGTTTCTCATTGTGCGGTTGATTCAAGGAATCGTGCTGACGTTGCTCGCCGCAGTGCAGGGGGTTTGTCGCTGGTGCTGGCGCGGCGTTCAAGCCGGTGGCGCGTACGGCGTGGCCGCATTCGCGTGGTTTGTCGGCTGTTTCTCATTCACCGGCGGTTTGAAACGTGTGAAGCAGTTTGCTGCCATTGTCGGAACGTACGTATCCGACTCGATTCCCGTTCGCATTGCGCGTTCGCTGTTTTCCACAAGCATGCAACTTGAAGGATCACCTTCCGAAACGCAGCCTGTGAAATCACCCGGCTGGAACGTACTCTCGCGGTCGTTTCGCGAACAGACGACTTGGGTGGTGGTGACAGCCACTGGAACGTTGGGACTGTTGTTGATGCTGTATCTGCAGTTCTCATCAACCTCGGCTGCGACCGATGATGACCGACCGCGCAACTCGGTGGTCGCGATGAACTCACCGCAATCAGAGAAGCGGCTCGATGACGTAACTCCCGTACCAATAGAGAACGATCAACAAGAACCGCCCGTCGCCAACGGCATCCAGGAATTCGAGCCTAACCCCTTTGCGACAGAGGAAGCTCCCAGCGTCGGCGAATCGTCTCCGAAAGCGGAAGTCGATCCTTTTGACGACCCATTTGGTCCGGAGCCACCGCCCGCGGAAATCAAAACTCCCATCGTCGAGCAACCTCCCGATCCGCTGGACGATCCATTCGCCGATGAGCCTGGTGCCAGTTTGGAGATGACGGTTGGTTGGTTGGAAAGAGGACTTTCCTTCGATCAACTTCCCGGCAACGAGTTTGTCGTCAGCGGATTCTCGTCGCTCGTGGAACCATCCGAAGCATTTCCGGTCTTCGGCCAAGCCGATGACGGCTGGAAACTATTTGACGTGACAATTCCATCGGCACCAGGTCCGGCGGCGGCGCGAATGCAGTTGCTCGTACCCGACCTGATCGTACCTGCAAAGGTAGACGAGGGACCGATTGACCCGAACGATGTGACACCGGGACCGAAAGAACTGAACGTGACCGTCTCGCGCGACCTACCGGAAGAAACGGCCGTTGGGCAACTGACAAGCTATCGCATTCTCGTGACGAACCAGGGACGAAGAACCGTTGATCGTGTGACGGTTGAAGAGCGGTTGCCGTCGGGATTTCGGGCCGTGGAAACGATGCCGCCCAGTTTGCTGCAGGACGAGAAACTCGTTTGGCAACTTGGTGCGTTACAGCCCGACGAACAACGCGAACTTCGCGTGAAGGTGATGCCGACGAAACTCGGATCCGTCGAAAACGTCGTTACTGTTCGACCCGTAGTGGCCGTTCTCGCGAAGACAATTGTAAGTGGACCGACATTGGCGACTTTACAGTTGGACGTGTCAGCACCGTTCCAAGTCACATTTGGGGAGTCGTGCGTCGTTCAATTCAAGGTGACAAATACGAGTACACAGCAGTTCGATCGAGTGATCCTGCGCACCGCGTTGCCGACAAGTCTGTCGCACAGAAAGGGAAGCAGCCTCGACTACCATCTCGATTCACTGGGGCCAGGAGAAACGCGACACGTCCAATTGACATTGCGAAGCGAGGCCATCGGCAGCGGAAGACTCAACGTCGGTCTCGTCGTCGGCAAAGAAATGTTCGAAGCGTCGAGTGTCACCGTGGAAATCGTGCAACCGGCCACACTGTTGCGTTGAGGGCATCCGCACGCGGCCCACTGTGCCGCGGCTAGACGATTTTAATGGGAAGAGTCTAGTGGCGGGGCATCGTCCCGCCGCGTACTCAGGCGGCCGATCGCGCTGATTGCAGTGCCTGGCAACAGGGCGGACGTTGCAGGCGAGCGGCCGAAGCGGCGAACTCCAGCCAGTCGTCGCGCGATATCGGCATGGCCGGAATTTGCATTGTTGCGGTCAAGTATCCGGTGGGCCGTTGCCCCACGAGTAACGACTTCCACGTGTTTGGCTTGGCGTAGCTATCGGGTAGCACCGATGTCTGGGCAACGCCAGGGAAGGCTGCAAGATGTGCCTGGTAACAGTCCATCGAATGGACGGCCGGTGATTCGAGTTGTGCCGCACCGGTTCGAGCGAGGAAGACCAGCACGCGTCCCGGTCGCAGGCAAGACAGCAGATTGGCCGTCGCCATCAGCGATCTCTCGGAGAACAGATCGTCGTCATAGCTGGCAAAGTCCCGTAGCAGTACGACGTCGAATTCACGCAAGCCCGTGATTGCCGTCTCATCGAAGGGGCTATGGCGCAGGTCGAGAGTCGGCGCGAGTTGTCGAGACGCCTCAATGACCTTTTCGCTGCGATCGATGCCGGTCACATCGAATCCCAATTGATGCAGGAAATGAACGAGTTGACCGGAGCCACAACCGACATCCAGAATGCTCGATCCGATGGGAAGATCGTGCTTGACGATGACGTGCCGTAACACGCGCCGCGACAAGCCGGGCAATTCCGGCGGAGTGGCATTGTCGAACATTTTGACTGTTGAATTGCCCACGAAAATCCCCCTGAAAGTGGGCCAACGCAGAGAATTAGACCGTCTCGAAGTGCTGCGCGGCGGTAATGTATTGGAGTTGGCAAACCGAGTCAATATGGGGTGTGCGTCAAATGCGGAAGAAGATGTATTACCTGCGCTCTCGGCTCTTTCATTTGACGCAAAGGCGCGGAGCGGCGAAGAATCGCAAAGAGGCAAAGAGGTAAGAGGTAAGAGGTAAGAGGTAAGAGGTAAGAGGTAAGAGGTAAGAACGGCGAGAGATACGTGCGAAAGACTCGGTAGGAGTTGCTTTGTTGGGAAAGCAACTTCCGTGCGTCTTCACACTGACCGGCGTAACACGACACGCACGTTGGGTCCGTAGAAAGACTTTGGGGGCTGTCAACCTTCGATCTTCTACGTTGAAAATTCCAAGCATCTCTTTATCTTCTTTTCTTTGCGGACCTTTGCCGCTCTGCGCTTTTGCGTCAAGAAAAGCAGGCTGGGCAACGCCGTCCTTGAGTAGTAGCGAGGCGGGGTTTGCGGAATCGGTCGGTCCGGCTAGAATGCCGCCGCTTCTGGCGAACGCCCATTCCTATCAAACCCATTCCAATCCAACAGTGCCGAGTGCGCTCTGCAATGACGATGAACGAGCCGACTTACCAACTCAGACGATCTCATGGAGTCGGCTATGCCGTCGCCGGGTTTTCACGGGCCTGCTTGATTCGCCTCATCGACTTTCCCGACATGCCGTTGCGGACAAACGTCCACGAGACAGTGAAAGTGGGGGGGACGGCGCTGCTGGTGCGTACGGAATTTCCCGTTGAGAACCGGCGGATTTCGGCCGCCTACAAACGCGTTCGCCGCCGCAACTGGTGGAAGGTGCTGACCGGATTTTTCCGGACCAATCGGCAATTGAGAACCTGGCGGCTGGGACGACAGTTGCTCGAATACAACATCACCACGCCACGCCCGCTGGCGGTTATTGTGCCACGCTGGTACCAAATTGGCGTCGAAGCATATCTCGCCATCGAATGGATCGATGGTGCGCGAAATCTCAGGCAGGTTGCGCTGTCGTTAAGCCAATTCACATCAACGACGCGCCGGTCGTTCACGCACGCGGCCGCAACGGGTGTCGGCGAACTCATCGCTCGCATGCACGAGGCACGGATTAGTCATCGCGACTTGAAAGCAACCAACCTGTTGCTCAGAAAAACAGCGTCTGGTGTCGAATCCTACGTGATCGATCTGGATGGCGCCCAGCATCACCTGCGACGGTTGGGTTGGCACCAGCGTTTTTGTAATCTCTCGCGGCTGGAACTCAGCTCACGCGAGTTACCGTCAATATCAAATGCCGACCGATTGCGGTTGCTGAAGGCGTATCTCGATGCGTCCACCGCACCCAAACCGCAGTGGAAAACGGCATGGCAAGAATTGAGGGAGATTACCGGCCAGCGCGCATTGCGACCGAAACGTCGTGCGGCATAGAAAAGCGGCCCTATTTCACTGCCTCCGCCACCCGCTGGACCGCCACACGACACAACTCGGTTGCTGTTTCCAGCGAATTCGTTTCAGCAATCACGCGGATGATGGGCTCGGTATTGCTGGCGCGAACCTGGACCCACCGGTCGTCCCAATCGAGCCGTAAACCATCGCCCTCAGTGGCGGCGGCATCGGGAAACGCGGCTGTGAGCGCATCGCAGGCTGCGTCAACGCGTTCGCGGGGACAGGTCAACTTGTCTTTGACGATGAAATAGGCGGGCAGTGAATCCGCCCAGTCGGACAGCGTGCCGCCGCGCGACGTCAATCCATCGAGCACGTAGGCCATCGAAACGAAACTATCGCGGACGTAGCCGACGCGGGGCTCGATCACGCCACCGTTTCCTTCACCGCCGAGAATTGCTCCGACAGATTTCATCGCGGCGACAACGTGGGCTTCGCCAACATGCGTGCGATGAAACTCGCAACCATGTTTCGCTGCAATGTCGGCATTCACGCGACTGGTGGACCCGTTGACCACCAGCGGTCCCTTCTCCCGCGCGAGACGATCGTCGGCGCAGAGCGCCAGCGTCAGTTCCTCGCCAATGTAACGTCCGTTGTTATCGACAATCGCCAACCGGTCGGCATCGGGGTCCTGCGCGAATCCGACATCGGCCCCACGATCCCGCACGGCGGTACACAGCCCGTGGAGATTCTCGGCGATCGGTTCGGGCGTGTGTTCAAACTGCCCATCGGGTGTGCCGCCCAGCACGACGACTTCGCAGCCCAATTCTTCCAACAACCGTGGTCCCAATACGCCGCCCGAACCGTGATTACAATCGAGGATGACTTTGATTCGGCGATCGTGGATCGCTGCAACATCGACGAGTTTCAGCACGCGATCCAGGTGCGGTTTCGAAGGATCATCGAGCGGTTCCACGGAACCCAGTCGGTCGTAACCAACGTATTCGATGCCATCGGTGTCGAGAATCTCAATCAACCGGCTGCCCTGTTCGGCGTTGAAAATTCCACCGGCTGGCGAGAATGGCTTCAGGCCGTTCCATTGAGCCGGGTTGTGGCTTGCCGTGATTTGCAGACCGCCGTCGGCCTTGAGATGATCAACGAGAACGCCGCAGGTTGGTGTGGAGGCAATGCCGGCATCGATCACGCGGCAACCGCTCGCCAGCAGTCCGGCCAGCACAGCGTGTTTGACCATCGGTCCGGTGGAACGACCGTCGCGCGCGAGGACGATTGTTCCCCCGCCGTTCATCGTTCCCAGTGCGGCCGCAAATTGTATAACGTAATCGGGTTCCAGCCCGTTTCCGATCACGCCGCGCAGACCGGAAATGCTCAGAATTCGTTCGCTCACTCTGTCCTCCGTGGTTTCGCGTCTTTCGATCCGTCGAGCGCTTCGCAAGGCTGCGCGTCGGGGCTAAACAGCAAGTGCGATCAACGTTTTCGCCACTCCTCGGCCTCTTGTTGGCAGGCGATGATCTTCTGGCGGATCAATTCGACCAACTCCTCCTCACGACCGCGTTTGGTGTACTGTTCGAGGTCGTCATACGTCAAGGGTTCGCCGAAAACCAGACAGACCCGCCGCGGCCGTGGAAACCACGCTTTTCGGGGCAGCGATTCGTGCGCACCGGCGATACCAACCGGAATCACCGGTAATTTACCACGACGAATGAGGGCCACGAATCCCGGTTTCAACGGACCGACCGAACCGTCGTTGGTACGCGTGCCTTCGGGAAAAATGCCGACGAGAAACCCGTGCTTCATCCGCCGGACCGACTCCCGCAAGCTCTCGGTCCCCGCCGATTCCCGTTTGATCGTCATCACATAGGTCTGCCTGAAAATCCAACCGACGAGGGGAATTCGAAGCAGTGAGTCGCGGGCAATGTAGGTGACGGGCCGCTCGAACGGTGCTCCAACCAGAAACGGATCGAGCATGCTCTGATGGTTTATCAGCAGCAACCCGCCCTCGTCGGTGGGGATACGGTCGATTCCACGAACGCGGTATCGCAACCAGAAGACGAAAAATAGCCGCAGGAAGAAGCGGCAGCCAGCCCAAAAGTAGTTCGGCCGAATGGGATGCGGCAATGTGGAATTGGCCGTTTCATCAGCAGCAGATGTCATTTTACTTCGGCCAATTACCGTCGACGATGCCTCGCAAGACCAGTTTCTTCGGATCGATGACGACGTGTTTCACTTTTCGCCGCTTCCAGGTGTAGGTTGTGTGAATCAGGCCGTCGGCGGTTTGAATGACGGCTGGGTACGAGTATTCGCCCGGCTCGGTTTCCAACGCCACGGCGGCTTTCCACGCTTTTCCATTCGAGGAGACGGCGAGGTTGAGCGGGCTGCGTCCACGGCTGGTGTGATTGTAGACGAGAACCGCTCTACCGTCGGCCAGCGAGACGGCATCGATACCGCTGTTGGGATTCGGCAGATTCGTCTTCGCCGGTTTACTCCAGGAACGCCCCGAATCGGACGACCACGACTCGACGATTCGCCCCTGCCGACTGCGACAGAGGATCTGCAGCGCCTTGCCGTAATTCAATATCGTGGGCTGAATGATTCCCAATTCGTCGCCGAAGTTCAATGGTCCGCTGCTATGCCAACTTCGGCCCGTATCGGGCGTCCATTCCATGTGAACGCGCCAACCGTCGTGTTCGCTGCTCGACGGACAGAGCATGGTGCCATCGGCCAATTCGATCGGTTTGTTCTTAATGGGTCCCCAGAAACCGTCGGGCAATCGTGTCGCCTTCGACCATGATTTGCCGCCATCGGCCGATGTCTTGAGTTCGCCCCACCAGTCGCGCGGATTCGGCCCCACTTTGTAGAACAGCAACAGCGGTCCGCTGCTGGGCTGAAACAATACCGGATTCCAGCAAGGGAAACGCAATTGGGCATTCTGAACACCGTTTGCAGTTTCGACGGGCTTTGACCAGCCGACATTGCCGTTCCGCGACACCCAAATGCCGACGTCGTTTCGGCCTTCCCGCGTGCCACCGAACCACGCCGCAACGAGGCCGCCATTGGACTCGACAATTGTGGAAGCGTGACACTGCTCAAACGGTGCTTCGTTGTAAATGAATTCCTGCTTGACGATTGCCGCCTGTGGGTTTGGGCGCGACGATTCATCGTCCGCAAATGCTGACTGGCAGAGCGCGAACGATATCATCCAAACGAGACAACCAGGTCGCATCATGATTCATCCTGTTGCTAATCGCGTAATGATTTTGGAAATGGTGCGTCAGTCAACGCGGTACGCATCAGGGGGCTTACGCCCCCCGCTCGCCAAGCTATCGCCGCAACATCAGATAATTTGCCGGATTGGCTCGGCGCCTTCGACTCCGACCAGTTTTTGATCCAGGCCGCCGTAGAAGTAGCTGAGCCGGTCGGGGTCCATTCCCATTTGATGCAGAATGGTTGCGTGCAGCCGCTTGACGTGCATGCGATCTTCAACGGCCGTACTGCCCAGTTCATCGGTCTTCCCGACACTGACGCCGCCCTTGATACCACCGCCCGCCATCCACATGGTGAACCCGAAGGAGTTATGATCGCGGCCGGTTCCTCGGGCATACTCGGCCGTCGGTTGTCGGCCGAATTCTCCGCCCCACACAATCAGCGTGTCCTTTAACATGCCGCGCTGTTTCAGGTCCTTAATCAAACCGGCAATTGGTTTATCGGTTTCGCCGGCGTGCATGTCGTGGTTGTGTTTCAGGTCGCCGTGCGCGTCCCAGTTGGCGTCGTTGTGATTGCCGCCGGAATAAATTTGCACGAACCGCACGCCGCGTTCGACAAGACGCCGGGCGAGCAAACATTGCCGACCGAATGGTTCCGATCGCTTTTCGCCCAGGCCGTAGAGTTCCTGCGTGGCTTCGGTCTCGCTGCTGAGGTCGGTCGCTTCGGGTGCGGCCGTCTGCATTTTGAAGGCCAACTCGTAGCTGGCAATGCGAGCCGCCAGATTTGAGTTGTCGGCACGCGGTTGTTGGTGATCTTTGTTGTAATCGCGCAGCGTGTCGAGCAAATGCCGCTGCATGCCTTCGGTCAATCCGTTCGGGCGCTGCAGGTTGAGAATGGGTTCACCCTGCGATCGCATGACCGTCGCCTGAAAGTCGGCCGGCATGTAACCACTCGACCAGTTTTTCGCACCGCTGATTGGCCCGCCACGCGGATCGAGCATCACCACGAAACCGGGCAGGTCTTCGTTCTCGCTGCCCAGTCCGTAATTGAGCCATGAACCCAAACAGGGACTGCCCGAGAGGATGCGGCCGGAGTTCATCATCAGCATGGCCGAGCCGTGAATGGGCGAATCGGCCGTCATCGAATGCAGAAAGGCAATGTCATCGACGCAGGTGGCCAAATTCGGAAACAGATCGCTGACCCATTGGCCGCATTGTCCATACTGATTGAACTTCCAGGGTGTCTCGACGATTCGCCCGTTGTTTCGTCGTCCGCCGCGGCCGAATGTTTTGACTTCGACGGTCTTGCCGTCCATGCCCTTCATTCTCGGCTTGTAGTCGAACGTGTCGATATGGCTCGGCCCGCCGTACATGAACAGGAAGATGACGTTCTTCGCCTTCGGCACAAAGTGCGGATCTTTGGGCGCGAGCGGATTCTCAAACGGCGTGACACCGTCGGCGGCGACAGCCTGCGATGCGAGAAACCCGTCGTTCCCCATCAACCCGGCCATCGCAACACCGGTGAACCCGCCACCAGTTTGCCAGAGGAATTCACGACGGGTACGACCGCAGAAATTGTTGCGTGAGCGGTTATTTGGTCTTGTCTCACTCATTCGATATCTCCAACCCGATCAGTCCAGAACTCAGGTTTCCGGTTCAAGTGTCCAATCGCCAGAATAACTATCACATCTTTGTCGGAGTGGTAAAGAACGCCATAGGTGAACGGTTTGACGATCCGCATGCGCATCCCAGTTTCATGCAGGATTCCCGCATCAGGCATGAAGGCGATCGAATCAAATGTCTGCGATGCTGCATCAACAAACTTGTCTCCCAAACCCGCCTGCTTTTCCTCATACGACAACGCAGCATTAACCAAGTCCTGACGTGCCAGTCGATGCAGCCTGACGTCGTTCATTGAGTTCTCGCTTCACATCTTCGATGGCTTGCGCCACAGGGATTGCGGATTCTTTTCCCGACTTCAACTCCTCGTAACGTCGTTGGGCTTCGTTCAGCCAAGCTTTTTCGATCTCCGGCGAGGAAAATCCGTTCACGCTATCAAGCAAACGTTCCACAAGTTCCATCCGTTGCTCCGGAGTGAATTTCATCAGTTCGCGCAGTGCAGTGTCGAGTTTGGCCGTTTGGGTTTCACTCATTCGATTCACCTATTTCGAGCGGGGCGCCTCAATCCAAATATAAAAACTCATTCAAATTCAAAACCAGCAAACAGAAATACTTCAACGCATCATCGTCAGATGCCCCGAATCGTTTCTTGGCGTCGTCGATGAATTTCAAACCTCGCGTCGTTTCTTTCTTAGTCGGTTCGCGCTGCAGGGCGCGCCGTAATGCCAGTATGACTTGTGCGCCCTGGTTGTCGGCGGCTTGTTTTTTCAATAGCTCGGCGAAGACGGTGGCCTCGCGGTTGAGGAAGTCGCCGTTGAGCATGCCCAACGCCTGTGTGGGTTGCGTGGTGCTGAAACGAACTGGGCAGGTGCCGTCGGTGTCGGCGGCGTCGAAGCTTTCGAGGACCGGCACCATCAGCGAGCGTTTGACGTGAATGTAGACACTGCGTCGCGCCCGTTCTTCGGGAGACGACTTTCCCCAGCCGGAGCCGGGCTGCGATTGCCCCGCCAACACTTCCGCCGGAATGATGGTATAGATGCTGGGGCCGAACATTTCTTTCGAGTTCAGACTGCCGTTGACTGCCAGTACGGAGTCGCGCACTTCTTCGGCCGTCAGCCGCCGCATGTTGAACCGCCAGAATAGGTCGTTCTCGGGGTCTTTGGCGAGGCTGCGCGAATCCGCTCTTGATGACATGCGGTACGTGTTGGAGAGCATGATGAGTTTATGCATGGCTTTCATTCGCCAACCGCGACTGGTGAACTCGGTCGCCAACCAGTCGAGCAATTCCGGATGTGTCGGCTCTGTTCCCTGCAGGCCAAAGTCGTTCGACGAGCGGACGATGCCGCGACCAAAGTGAAATTGCCACAACCGGTTGGCCATCACCCGTGCCGTGCGCGGGTTGTCTTTCGAGGCGATCCAGTCGGCCAACACACGTCGGCGGCCTGCCGTCTTCGCGCCTGCGGCAGCGGCGGGAATCTGGGGGTCGGCGATTCCGAAAATCGACGGGAAACCGGGCTGAACTTTCTCAGCCTTCGCCTGCGGACTGCCTCGGACCAGTCGATGCATCTGCCGCGGCTTCGAACCGATTTCTGTCACACAGAGGGCCATATCCCCATTGGGCGGTCGGAATCGATTCAGCTCATCCCGCCTCTTCCGCAGGGCCGCGTATTCATCGACCTGTTGTTGGCTGACGAGCTTCTTAACGCGTTTCTTTAACAGATCGATTCGCTTTCTCGCATCGCGAAACGTTTGTTTCTCTTCGGGCGACAAGTCCCCTTGAATCAACTTCTCGATCGCAGCCATCTTCGCCGCGATCGTCTTCTTCTGCTGATCGTTTTCGACGATTGCCCGCTTGCGAAATTCTTCCTGCTGTGGCGTGCGTATGGATCGCAGCGAACGCTGGGCAATCGAATCGCCGCCGCGCACTCCAAAACGTGTTAGTCCGCCAAAGAACGACAACAGCCGGTAATAATCGGCCTGCGGGATCGGATCCAACTTGTGTTCGTGACAGCGGGCGCAGTTGATGCGCATGCCAAGCATTACTTGTCCCGTCACCAGCAGAATGTCATCGAGGTCGTCGTACAGGGCGAGTTCCGGGTCGGCCGGTTCATCGTCCCAAATCCCCAAGCGATAAAAGCCGGTCGCGATGAGTGATTCCGGCGTCGGATTCTCCAACTCGTCGCCGGCCAACTGCTCGCGGAGGAATTGATCGTATGGCTTGTCGGCGTTCAGCGAGCGGATGACCCAGTCGCGATATCGCCAGACGTGCGGCTTGGGGCCATCGCGTTCGTAGCTGTTGGTCTCGGCATAGCGAACCAGATCGAGCCAGTGACGTCCCCACTTTTCGCCGTAGTGTGGCGATTCGAGCAATCGGTCGATCAGCTTCTCGTACGCGTCGGGCGAGTCGTCATCCAGAAACGTCTGCACCTCTTCCGGCGTCGGCGGCAGCCCGAGCAGATCGTAATAGGCGCGCCGCAGCAGAACGACACGATCGGCCGCAGCAGAGGGCGTTAAACCGGCATTCTCCAGCTTTTCCAAAACAAACGCATCGATCGGGTTCTGTACCCATCCTTTTTGTTTGACGGCCGGCACAACGGGGCGTTTCATCGGGCGGTATGACCAGAAGCTGCGCGTTTCGTCGTTCACCTCCGGCGAACCACCGGCTTCTGCGGGATTGACGAGCGGCTTGTCGCCCGGTGTCCAGGGCAGCCCCTCTTTCACCCACCGCGTGAGAATGGCAATCTCTTTCGCAGGCAACTTCCCGGCCGGAGGCATTTCCAAAGACTCAAAGTTGATGGCTTCCAGAAACAGGCTGTCGGCGGGTTTCTTCACATCGACGGCCGGTCCGGAATCGCCCCCCTTGAGGACGGCGGAGCGAAACGTCAGTCGCAGACCTCCCTTGATCTTCTTTTCGGCGCCGTGACATTTGAAACAACGCGCGACGAGAATCGGCTTGACGTCTTTTTCGAAGAACCTCAGCTGGTCGGCTTTGAAGCTCGATGCCGGCTTCTTCTTCTCGTCAGTCTTCTCTTGCGCTCGCGCGGTGCCGGACAGCACACCGATGGACACGGAGAGCGCCAATAGAGCGGTAACGATATTCTTGAAGCGAGACATGCCGGTGCTTTTCAATTGAGACGTCAGCGGTGTCGTCGCCGCTGACTGATAACGGAGGGCATGGGGCAATCATTGCCGGAGGTGGTCACCTTCCGAATTCGAGCATCAAACTCAAGACAACCACATCGTCAATCGTAGCAGGTTGAAGAGATGCGTTTCAACCGGTTTGCCGAACGAGTCGGCTTCGTTCGTGCAGTATCGCGGAATTGGCGAATTCTCGAATCACGGAGCGGTCATTGTAACGAGAGCCGGTTCGGTTTCTAATTCGTGGAATACCTTCCGCAGCAAATGGGAACGGACGGAGTTGCACGATGAGCGAAACTGGATTGGTAGCCGTTTTTACCGGGGTCCGTCGGCCGTTTGAGCTGCGCGAGTTTCCTGTTCCCGCGCCGGAACCGGGCGATATTGTGGTGAAGATTCGGCTGGCCAACGTCTGCGGCAGCGATCTGCACGCCTGGCGTGGGGAATATGATATTTCACGCGGACAGGCGGAACCGTTCTGTCTTTCGATTGGTCATGAGATGGCCGGCGAAGTGGCGTCGCTGGGCGACGGGGTGACCTGCGACACGGCGGGTCAACCCTTGAATGTCGGCGATCGGATTGTCTATCAGTATTTCTGCCCTTGCGGAAGCTGCAAGGCGTGCCGCCGCAACAAGACGCCGCGATGTGAAGTCGGCATGCGATATCGGTTCCCGCCGACCGAACACCCGCACTTCAACGCGGCGTACGGACAGTATTTCTACGTCCGTTCGGGACAGGCGGTGTTCAAGATTCCCGATAACGTTCCCGATGATTTGGCCGGCCCGGCGAATTGCGCGCTGTCTCAAGTTATCGACGGGCTGGAGCGGGGCAGGGTGGGCATTGGCGATACGCTGGTGATTCAAGGAGCCGGCGGGTTGGGCATTAACGCGGTGGCGGTGGCGCGCGAGCGGGGCGTGTCGCAGATTATTGTGATCGACGGCATCGAATCGCGGCTCGAATTGGCCAGCGAATTCGGCGCCGACGAAACGATTCTGATCAGCGAATTCCCGACACCCGATTCACGCATTAAACGCGTGAAAGAATTGACGCAGGGTGAAGGGGCCGACGCAGTGCTGGAATTGGTCGGAATTGGTTCGGTGGTTCCCGAGGGACTGGAGATGTTATCCAGCGGCGGCGATTACCTGATGATCGGAAACATCACGCAAAAGCAGCGCAGCGAAATCAAGCCGGCCGACCTCGTTCATGGCGGCAAGACATTGCACGGGCTGATGTGGTACCTCCCCGAGAGTCTGCAGCAGGCTCTCACCCTGTTAAGCACGCGGGCCGACCGCTATCCGTTCCACAAGATCCTCTCGCATCACTTTCCGCTGTCGGCCATCAACGACGCATTCGCCGAGCAGGACTGCGGCAAGGTGCAGCGCGCCGCGCTGTTGCCGTGGGATGATTCGTGAGCCTGTTTTTCCGCCATAAACGAATGGTGTGCCACTGGCGTGTCGCCAGTGCCTTTGGCGAACGATCGACAGTCGATGGAGAACATTCAGCGCCGTCGCCCGGTTAGCGCGACTCAAATGGTTGGCAAAGTGCATCCCAGAATTGTGGCTTAAGTCCGTGCAGCACTGGCGACACGCCAGTGGCACCCAACCCCGATGCCAGTGGCACCCAACCCCGATGCCAGTGGCACCGAAACTGAATGTCAATGCGACATGACTTCCAGTTCGTTGCGGACGCTTGTCACGCCGTCGATGGTACGGACCGACTCCTGGGCCATCTGCTTTTGGTAATAGGTGGCCACAGCGCCGGTCAATACGACCTCGCCCTGTACAACGTCTGCGCGAAGATTACGGCCGGAGACGTGAGGACTGCGGGCCAGTTTCGACTGCACGATATCGCGCAGGGTGTGCGAGGAATCGATGAAATGTTGGGACATCGGATTAGCCTGAAAAGAGGCGGTGCGAACGCGATGGACGGAACCGTCCAGTGGAAGGGGAATGTCAGAATCCATCGGTTCACAAATCATGTGATTTGCGAAAGCATGAGACTCTGCTGATGTTAAAGTCGGTAGTCTGGGGTGGTTGCAAAAGGTAATCCGCAGTTTTTGCCGGTCGGTGTCCGCTATGAGGCCGCAGAATCCGCACAACGCGAACGTTGGGGGAGGTGGGTCCCGCACAACGCATTCTGCATCTTTGCGATAAGGCCGATCGCGCAATCTGCGTCACATCTTGCTTCTGCTGAAACGCCAATACGTGGTCTTGACGGGAAATCAATAATCTGCGACAAGCTGCGTCCCTTCCTCAGCTCTCAATTTCCGTTTGCCAATTTCACTCGTGTTTTCTGCCGGCATACCGCCGGCCAGGAGCGGAGACTATGTCCCGCGGTTCGCTATTTTTCTTGACTGGTAGCCTCGTCCTGCTTGCCGGGGCCGGTTGTTCGCGCTCTCTGGAACTGGATACGATTTCCAGTTTCACCGATGCGCTAGCGGAGGGTGATGTCGAAACCTTGAAAGATGGCTCGTCGGTCGCGTTTCAGGAGAAGGCGCTGCGCACCGACATGGCAGCGGACAATTTGAAACTGTTGAAGTTGCCCAAGGGCGAAGTTTCAGTCCTCACCCAGAAGGACATTTCGGAAACCGAAAAACTGGTGACCGTGACCGTCGGCAAGAAGAAACGAAAAGTCCGCTACAAACTGGTTCGCGAACTGGATGACGATGAAAACTGGGTTGTTGACGAAATCATCATTCGGCAAACGCGCGAAGGGTTAACAGTTGCCAAATCGGTGAGCGACCAAATGGATCTGTTGCTGTCCGTTCGCGAATTCCTCGATGCCTGGAATGTCGGCACGCGAAACGAAGTGTTGGCGGTCGCAACGCCTGAATTTCAACAGGTCCTCTCCGATCTGCCGGCGGGTTATCTGGCGAAACTGACCGGACAAGCAATCGGCGAACGCAAGTCGAAATCCAAACTCAAACCCGATGTGCAGATGGACGAAGACATTGCCGTTGTTACGCTGCCGGGCGACGATGGCGATCTGGTGATCTCGTATCGCCTGCGCGAAGAGGGCTGGAAAGTAAGCGACCTGGCGGTCGAGGCTCGGACAACGGGGAAACACATTCCCTCTGTTGCCAAGATGGCAAACGTCGTTCGCACAACGGGCGAATTCCTGTCTGCCTACTCCGCAGCCAACAAGAAGGCACTTCAAACGACCGCGACGCGCCAGTTCTTCAATTCGAGCCTCGCACCGGCCGACCTGAGTATGGTCCAGCTTCCCGCTTCGCTCGAATCGCTACGAGATTATGAAGTCACACTTCACAAGAACCGGGCAGACTTTGTCGTTCGGCGAGACACCGAAGTCACGCGATTCAGTCTCATTCGAGATCAGAACCAAACCGATTCGGTCCCGCGATTCTTCGTGGACGATGTGACGATTTACGAAATGGGTAGTCGGCAGGAAAAACGACTGTCGGCACTCTTCACCGCACACGCCACCATGCTTGTCTTCAGCGAGGCGTTAGGGCAGCGGAATCCTAATCTCCCATTGATTCGCAAAACCGCCAGCCGCGATTTCAACAAACGCGTCTGGGAACAGGTCGATGGCAAACTGGCAGCACGGATGCCGCTAGCGGAAATCGAAAATGCACGCCCAACCGTACTTTCCACAACGTTTGAAGGCGCGGTGACCGAGATCACCGTGAAGCAGGGAGCCCTTGCTTTGACCTATGTTCTGCGGGATGAAAACCGACAGATGCGCGTCGATGATGTCCACCTTCCGGTCCAAAACCGGCCGACGTCGCTCAAAACCAATCTGGAATTGATGATCCCCATTCGCGATTTCGTTGCCGGCATTGACTCGCAAGATATCCCGAGATTGCAACGCACTTCGTCTGATGACATGAATCGCATTGTCTGGCGACAGACCGATTCAATTCCGCAAGCCGGCTATGTGGTGCCGAGCCATTTGCAGCTGGAAATGTCGGCCGTCAAAATTGGCGAAGACGAGGCATTGGTCGTCTTGGGAGATGCACGGCACGGAGCGCAAATCAAGCTGGTGCGCGAGTATGGGAAGTATGTGATTGACGACGTCCTGCTGATCGCCGGACCGGAATCGTCTCAGCGAGCACATTTGAAACGCACGTTGCGGCTGCAACTGGCAGAACGCGGTTTGTGGAACAAGAAAACGCAAACGGTCGCCCGGCCAACTTCGCCCGCCAAACAAGTCCAGCCGGCGACCTTCACCGAGAACGATTTGATTCCTCCGCCGATTGTTGCGCCGCTGCAAGATACGTTTGGATCAGCCGGTTCACCGCGCGGCTCGGACACGGCCCGACCGAGTGCCAACTGAACCGGTCGATTTGACGGTAATGAGTGAACGCACTATCGGGCGTTGTCGGCATTGGCAACAGAAACAGTTTGGCTGTCTTGATCTGGCTGTGCGAAATCGCGGGCGTTCCTCAGACCGGAATTCCAAGCCGGCACGATGTCTTCCTAACTTCGATTGAGTTGTTCCGGATTCATGTCAGCCGAATACCACGTAGAACTCGATGTCTATTGTGGGCCGCTCGATCTGCTGCTCTATCTCGTGCGGCGGAACGAAGTCGAGAGTGTCGATCTGCCGATCGCCGTCATCACGTCCCAGTTCAACGAGCTGCTGGCGGTCATCGAGTTGATCGATCTGGATATGGCTGGCGACTTTGTGGTGATGGCCAGCGCGCTGGTCGAAATCAAAAGCCGCATGGTGCTGCCTCGTGCTGAAGAGGAGACAGTCGATCCGGAACCGGCCACCGATCCGGGCGGCCAATTGATCGAGCAGTTATTGGAGTACAAGAACTTCAAGGACGCTTCGCGGGCATTGGAAGAGCGGGCAGCCGAATGGCAGGAGCGGTATCCACGTCTCAGCGACGATCGTCCCCGGCAGGGAAAAGACCCGGCAGCCGACCGCATCAAAGAGGTCGAACTGTGGGATCTCGTGAGCGCCTTGTCTCGCGTTCTGCGAACGAAGGAAGTCGATAAGGTGGGGCGAATTCGATATGACGAAACACCGATCGCCGTTTACATGGAACGCATCGGCGAACGCGTGCGGGCAGAGGGCCGCGTTCCCTTCAGCGAGTTTTTTCAGAAGACGAACGATCGCAGCCGCGTCGTCGGTGTTTTCCTGGCCGTGCTGGAACTGCTACGGCATCACGCTTTCCGTGCCGAGCAGCCCGACGATTTCGGGGAAATCTGGGTTCTGCCACCCGCGGCTGAAGTCGCCGCGTGATTCGCGTCACCTTCTCAATTGCGTCCGGCTCTTGAGAACGGAGATACGATCCTAGAATCCAAACGCGCCCGTGGCAGCACCCGTGCTATACAGGTACTGGAATTGCGTGTTGCGCGTCATGGGGACCAGTTGATACACGTATTGTTCCAACACGTCGGTCAGTTTCGCGATGCCGGTCTTCGGGACAATCACGACATCGTTCGCGCCGAGCGGCATGTCTTGAATGGGCAGCCGCATCTCTTGCGGAATCCGCTTCTGGCCTTCGTACGTCCACTGAGACTTCAGGTTCAGCAACTCGCCAACTGCCTGATTGTTGATTCCTTGCCGGAATCTGGCGACGGTTCGCATTTCGGCGGTTCGCTTGGGGCCACCTGCCGCAATGATTGCCTGGCTGACGGTCATTGGCCCACGGATTTTCACGAAACCGGGTCGCACGACTTCACCCGCCACATACACCATACGTTCGAATGATCGGGTCAGCACCACAACATCGTCAATGTCTTTCAGGCCGGTGCGCTTCATGGCACCATCGACGAGAACCTGATTGTTCGTGAACTCTCGCACGATGAGAACCGGGGCGGCTTCTTTGTAAAACTTCTGATACCGTGCGACCACTTCTGCTTCGAGTTCTTCGGGCGTCTTGCCTTCGGCTGTCAGCGTGCCGATTAACGGCAGCGAGATTTTACCGTCGGGGCGAATGGTGACGCTATCACTGAGTTTGTCGAGCGCCGAGTTCTCGCCGCTGGGATCGAAGCGAATATCCAACCGGTCCTTAACGCTCAACAGGTACTTCTTTTTGACCGGCCGTGCGCGGTTTGCCGAAGGATCGTACTGCAGGGCGCGATACCGTTTGACCAATTCGGCTTGCAGCGTTTCCGGCGTCAATCCGGCAGCCTGAACCGGTTCGATCAACGGCACGGCAATCATGCCGTCTTCGCGAACCATCACTTTTTCGCTGAAGAGCGGCTTGTGCGGAAACTTGATTTCCAACTCATCGCCAACGCGAATCGCGTGCATGGCGGGATCGAAGGCTTCCTGGTAGATCTTCGTTTGGTGACCTTGACGCCCCGATTCGCATTCGCGACAGGTCGCTGTCGTTTCGACTTGTTGCTCAGGAAACTGCGAATGTCCCCAATCGCTGACCGGAACAGCTTCCAGTTGCGGCTGTGGTTCTTCTTGAGGTTTTGTTTGCGGCTGCGGGACGATGTCGATCGGGTCGAATGTTTGTGTGTCATTTGCTGTTGAACTGAGATCCGAGTCGTCGCCGATGGTTCCCACCAGCGAGACCGGTACGGGAGAATGTCCGATCGAATCGAAACCGACCGGTTCAATCCGTTGGTCGGCAACCGTGGCCGACCCGGCGGCGAGTTTCTCGGCCGGAGCGTCCGGTCGGTTGTCGGGTGCGGCGGTCTGATGACCACCGAGAGAACGGCAGCCCGGAGCGCTCGTCAAGAGAAGCGAAAGCAATGCCGCGAAGATGAATAACTGACGCACGAACAACCCCTTGTTTGACTTGGTCACCAATCGTAGATCATCTCGGAGAGCTTCTGATGAAGAACCTCTCGCTGCTGGAGTTTGTGTGTCGGAAATGCGAAATGATTGCTATCAGACAAATCGAGTCCTCAACGGCCATTCTTCAGCAGTTCTCGTTCATTCACCCACCGAGGAAATCGCCTCATCCGCCGGCTGCGGCACAACCGAATCGTTCGGAACAACATAAGGGCAATTCGCCAGAAGTTTCGCCTGCAGATGTCTTACAACCGATAGATTCCGCACCGGCGTTACAATTCATGTCGCCTGACGCGCGCAACAAAAAACCGCCCGGACAAATCGTCTGGGCGGTTGAAAGGTCCCTCGGGCCGCAGCCCGAGGGCTTTGAGTCGCGGTGATTCTTAGCGTTGCGAAACGGTTGTTTTTGCACCGATGCAGAAGAGGTGATTTTCGGCGCGGATGAAGTACTGCCCCTGGCTGGCAGACAGCGATGAGTAAACCGGCTCGTCCAGATTGTTTTCGGCGACCACCTCGAATTTCGGGCCGACCTTCACCACTTTGGTGATGCCGTCGTCGTCCTGGTAGAAGACGTGCTTCTTGGTTGCGACCAGCGAGCCGCTGTAATGGCGGCCCATGCGTTCCTGCCACATCACTTTGCCGGTCTCTGAGTCGTAGCACGAACCGATGCCGTTGTCGGAAACGAGATAGAAGTACTTGCCGGCCGCGACGGGCGAGGGAACGTATGAAACTCCCTTGCGGTGGTGTCGCCAGCGGATATGCGATTCGGTGACGTTACCGCTGCCGGTGGGATCGATCGCCAGAATGTGCTTATCCGGGAATCCGCCGGTGAGGAACAACAGCCCCTTGTTGTAAACCAGCGATGCGACGAACTGTTCGGTTGGGCCGTCGATAATCCACTGCAGCGAACCGTTGTCGGGGTTGTAGCTGGTCACACATTTGCTGCCCGAGAGCATCATCTGCATGCGACCGTTGATTTCGCGAATGATGGGAGTGCAGTAGCTGCGTGTCTTGTTTTCACGCGAGGTCTTCCACAAGGTCTTTCCGTTGTCACGGTCAAGCGCGACAATGTAGGCTTCGCCGTCATGATCGCCGTTAACGATGATCGAATCCTTGTAGATCACCGGGCTGCTGCAGAACCCGTGTACGCTGGAGAACACGCCCGGTTTCACCCGCCATTTGAGGTTGCCTGCCAGATCGTAGGCTGCCACCACCATTTTGCCGGGCGTTGCGCGGCGGCGTTTGCCTTTAACCGCTGGGGCAGGCTGCGTGTCGACTTCCAGAAAACTGACGTAGACCAGTTTGCCGTCGGTGGCGGGCGTGCCGGAGGCAAAGCTGTTCAATTTGTGTTTCTTTTCCAGCGGTGCATGTACGACGGCCTGTTCCCACAGTGTCTTGCCCGACTTGCGGTCGAGGGCAACCAGCATGCGATTTTGCTTTTCGGTGTCGGCCCCCACCACGAAAACGTAATCGTTCCAAACCACCGGCGAGGAATGTCCGCCGTAGGGCATTTCCACTTTCCAGGCAACGTTTTCACCAACGCCCCACTTCACCGGCCCGTTCGCTTCAGCGATCGAGCCATCTCCACGCGGCCCCCGCCAACCGGGCCAATTCTCAGCATTGGCCGATTGCGCCAGAACGATTGAAAGCGTAACAACACACAAACCGCGAAACCGTAGGTGACTCATGGAATCCTCACAGTGTTGGGAGGCAGAGAGAACGCATCAAATATTGATGATTAGTGTAGTCGGTTGCGGGAGGCGTTGCCAGCGCGGGGCTTGCGTCGGAACATGAGAAGCCGTCGGTGTCAACCGGCTGGTGGAGTGGATGGTGTCCCATCCAGAAAAACAGAAGTTGCCTCAGTCGGTCGTCGTTTCCAGGAACTGAATCACATCGGTCGCGACATCGCGTTGGGTCACTTTGCCGAACGCTCGCCAACCGGGGACGGCGTTGACTTCGATGACGTGGCACGTTTCCGCACGGTCGTATAACAGATCGACGCCAGCGAATTGTGCGCCGACAATAGCGGCTGCTTTGAGTGCCATCTGCTGTTCTTCTTCGCTTGGCGAATACGATTCTGCGCGGCCGTTGCGCGAAACGTTCGTGCGGAAGTCATCCTCGCTGCAGCGACGAATTGCTCCCAGGATGCGGCCGTCCAAGATCAGCACGCGAATGTCTGTTCCGTCGTGTTCGATAAACCGCTGCAAGTACAGTACGGCATTGATCCGCTCCAGTGTGCGGAATGTCCGCAGCGCCAAATCGGGATTGCTGACGCGCAGAATACCGCGCCCTTCCGAACCGAACACCGGTTTGACGACGACATCGCCACCCAATCGTTCAAATGCCTCTTGCGCGGCTTCCGCATTTTCGCAAACGATAGTCGCCGGCACCGTCAATCCGGCCGCAGCCAATCGGGCGGTTGTCAGATACTTATCGACGGCGCATTCGATTGCTTTGGGTGAATTGAGAACGGCGACGCCAGCCGCTTCCAACCGGGCCAGCGCATCCATCCGAAATACCACCTGTTCCAACGAACCGGGCGGCATCGTTCGCACGACGACCGCATCGACGCTCGTCAGATCCAGTTCGTCAGCGGACAGCGTTGGGCCGTCCAAGCCGAGACCGGCCGTCAGGCTGGGGAAATCGACCCGCGAATACCGATGCCCCCGCGACTCTGCAGCGCGCCGCAGTTCGTTGCAGTACCAACTTCCCCGATTACCCAACACTGCCACATGCATTGAAAACGTCCACGATCTCGTTTCGTATCAACCTCGGTCATATTTGTCGCGTCTGTTCGGTTGAGTGCCAATGGCGTGTCGCCGGTGCAGCGTGGTA
>JABISG010000094.1 GCA_018699955.1 Planctomycetaceae bacterium
ATGCGGCCCGTTCTGTTCAACAGGACTTCGCTACGCTGCGCCCTGTTGAACAGAACGTGTTACCTGAACCCCGATTCTCTCACTGAGGGTGGTACAAAGATCGGGGGTAGGCCACGACCAGTAATCGAGTTTCTGGAGAACCCTCTTGCCGGTGGTTGCCTCGCGGTCAAAACCGATCGATAACCCATTGCAAAAGTGAATGACCGGCAAGCTGGCCGCCGAGCGACGATAACGGCTCACCAGCGCGTTCATGTCGTTTCTGGCATTTGGGTCGGTGGTCACTTCTCGATAAACAATACTCATCGCCGGGTAGCGAGAACGATACTTGCGCAAGAACTCTTTCGCGTCGCGGCAATGCGGGCAACCATTGCGCACGAAGGCAGTCATTGTCAGAATTTCTTTCAGACGTCTCTGCATCACATCCTTGGATTTCAAATTGGCCACGACATGTCTCAATCCGTAAATCGCCGGCAGTTTCAACTCGGTTAATGAGAAATACCTGACAATGGAGTCGATGCGTTTTCTGATTTTTTGATCTTCGTCCTGGCTGACGTCATGAAATAGCACCCTCAGGCCCGTCCGTTGATCTGTAATTTCTTCAAACGCCGATCGCAGCATCACGTCCGATTCCGATGTGGAATCGTAGAAAAAGTCCAGCGAAAAACATTGGACCGCCGCCTGTGACACTTCGACGACAGTCAACACAAGCGCCGTTGCGACGGCCAATGAGAGAACACGCCGTACCCGATAATGACCGTTCATGATGATACTCCTGGTGGAAGTCCGAAAACATCGTCTCAGGATTTGGGCTTGCGCCGATTGAATTGACCGCATCACCGATTGGGTTTCAACTGGGGAAACGCCCGAATCCAATTTCAGCGCATGCTACTAAGCCCATTATCGCAGCGTATTCCCCCTGGTCGAGTAGAAATTCCGTCAATTGACTCCATTGGGCAAATCGACTCGACCACATCATTCACATGGCCCGCTGGCCAGTCGCGTGACCAATGGAAACTCTTCCCAAGGTTCTGATATGCTCGTCGCCGCGTGGAAACAACAGGCCCGGCAATTCAGGCAATCGACACATGAATCCAAGTTGTTCCCAAGGTAACAGGGATCTGCTTCCAAATCGTCCTTCCCCGCCGAACGGCGATGAAGAAGGGAACTACGATGTCGCCGGATTGGGGACGATCCTGGTCGATCAACAGGTTTTTCTGGACACGTATCCCGCGCTTGACACGAAAACAGAAGTCACCAGCTACCGCTTTCAGGTTGGCGGCCCAGTACCAACAGCCCTGGTGTTGTTGTCGCGATTCGGCAAGACCTGTCAGTTTGCCGGGCGGTGGGGAAAAGACACGTTCGGCGAACTCATCGAATCCGATCTGCGGCGGGAGCGAGTCCATTTCGACGACGCATCCTGCGCACGTGCCGATTCAACCGGTTTCGCCCAGGTCTGGGTCGATCGGGCCACCGCATCGCGGACGATTGCATTTGCACGGTCTCGAACGGAAATTGATGCGACGGAAATCGACGAGCGCAGGTACTCTCGCTGCCGCCTGTTGCATCTGGATGGTTGGTCGAGTGGAGCCGCCATCAAAGCCGCGGAACGCGTCAAACAAAACGGCGGACACGTCTTCCTGGATGCCGGCTCACCCAAACCGGGACTTTCCGATTTGCTGCCACTGGTCGATATCGTCAACGCGCCGGAGAGATTCGCGTCACTCTACTTCGCAACGAAAAACACCGACGAGGCCGCCCGAAGATTGCTAGAGCTTGGAGTCAAAACGGTCATCTTCACGCACGGAACCGGCGGAGCCGTGTTGTACAATTCCGCCGGGCGAATCGAGCAGCCCGCCTTCCCGGTCGCAGCCGTCGATACCACCGGCGCCGGCGACGTCTTCTGCGGCGGGTTCCTCTACGCGCTGCTGGAAAGTTGGACGCCGGGCGACAGTCTAAAATTCGCCGCCGCCACCGCCGCCCTCAAGTGCAAGCAAATCGGCAACCGCGAAGCATTGCCGACGTTGGGTGATGTGATGGATTTGATGAATCGCTGAGCCAGTACATTTCGCTGGTGATCACCGGCTCTCGACGAAGTCCCTCGCACATGACTAGCCGTCGGCATTGTGCTCGCCCGAAATGGCCGATTCATAAAACCGTTCCGCCTCGATCTGAAACGCTTCGCGCGAATCGTCCCAACTGTAAAACATGTGTCCGCCGGCAAAGTTGCGATTGGTCAAATTCTTCTGCTGGGCCTCACTGAGTTTCATCAGTTTTGTCAACCGGCGGCTGCTGAAGTACGGCGTGATCAGATCGAAGTGCCCGTGCGTGATCATCACCTTCATGTGCTCATTCAGGCTCATGCCGTATCGCAGGTCATCCATCGCACCGATTGCCTTGCGAAACGCGCGGCCGTTGCTCTCGTCCTTCCAGGCTTGGTTGACGTCGAAGCTCAATAATCGGTAATCCAGATCGGTTTCAATCTTCAGGTTGGAACGCAACTGCTCGTTGATCGCGGCCGTGAACAGTCGGTCGATGGAGAACAGGGTGGGGTCCGGCCCGTCGTAGTTGTCGCGATCCGGATACGGATCGACAGCGGTGACCGCGGCGTCATAACGCCCCAGAAACCGACGCTGATCACGCAGCAGTTCCCGGCAGAACACGCTTGATGTGATGCGTCCGCCGGCGCGCTCCAGAATTGATTTTTCCAATCCCAACAGATCCGACATCGTCTCGACGATTTCAGCGTGTTCCTCCGCAGGCAACGAATCTCCCAGAGCAAGCCAGCGAGCCAATTGGTTTGTGGCGAACGTCTCGGCGGCTGCAAGCACCTGTTGCAGAGTCGCATCGTTTGGAGTGTTTCGTGAGCGACCGTGATGAAACGCGGTTGCCGCCAGCGACGGAAATAACTCGACCCAATAGGTCAGGTCGTAGTCGGTTCCGAAGATTGAATCGTATTCAATAACAGGCGAGATCAGCAGCGATCCGCATAGCCCGACACCGTGCGTTTCCTGCAGTTTGCGCGCCATCTTGGCGACGCGAAAGCCGCCGTAGCTTTCCCCGGCGATAAAAATGGGCGAGGTCCAGCGATGATGTTTCGACAGAAATCGCCGAATGAATTCACCGAGCGAATTAAGATCTTCTTCTACATCCCAGTAGTCCGTGTTTTCTTTGGGATGCGCGCCGTCGGATTTGCCTTCGCGATCGATGTTCGGCTTGGTCTCTTTGCCTTCTTCCTTCAAGGCGCGGCTGAAGCCGGTTCCAATGGGATCGATGAATACCAGATCGGTGAACTTCAGCCACGTCTGGTGATTATCGACGACGCGGGTTGGCGGCGGAGGAAGCGTCCCTGTGGTGCCAAATGCGACACGCTGCGGTCCCAGCGCTCCCATGTGCAAATAGGCCGACGCCGCACCGGGTCCGCCGTTGAAAACAAACGTCAGCGGACGTGAAACACCGGGCGATGACTTTGCGAGGTAGGCCGTATGGAAAACATGCGCGACGGGTTTGTGGATTTTTCGCAGCGTAATCCAGCCCGCCGCTGACTGATACGAGAGCTCCGCATCCGGCAATTTCAACACGTGCTGGCTGACGAATTCGGGCGTGGGAAACGAATCGGTCGCTGCAGCCGGCCGGTTGTCGCGTTCGTCCGACATCATAATCTCCTCGCAATGATCGACCGAATTAACCAAGCACAGAGACAGTCCATCACCTTGGAGAAGCCGACGGCGGATCTTAGCCCAACGCCATCGGTGGCGAAACCTTCGCTGCAGTGCAGAGACGCGCGGGCAACCAATTGACATCGTCCATTCAAGCCGTGGAGCCTGCGGATTGCTTTCGTCAGGTCGTCCGCACGATTACAATATTCGCAGGTCGGTCAGGATCTGATTGGCGATCTCAACCTCTACCAATTCCCACCAAATAGACAGGCCCCACGATGCGAAAGTTGCTCAGTCTCTGCATGTTTGTTGCGGTTTCCCTCTCGTGTGTCGCTGCCGCACAGGCCGATGTCACACTGCCCAAAATCTTCGGCAGCAACATGGTCTTGCAGCAGGGACAGCCAATTAAGGTTTGGGGGTGGGCGGATGCTGGCGAAAGTGTTTCGGTCGAATTCGACGGCCAAACGGCAACGGCAGTGGCCGACGCCAAAGGCAACTGGCGGATCGAACTGCCGGCCAAGCAGGCCGACGGCAAAACACACACCTTGACTGTCAGCGGTGAGAACGAGATCGCGCTGAAGAATATTCTGATCGGCGAAGTCTGGCTCGGCTCCGGCCAATCGAACATGGCCTGGACGGTCAAGGGTGCCAATGACTCCGCTAAAGAAATCGCCGCGGCGAAGCACCCACAACTCCGACTGTTTCTCGTGCCGCGAGCCAAATCTGCCACGCCTGCCAAAGACATCACCGGCGGCGCATGGCAAGAGTGCAGCCCTAATTCCGTGCCCGGGTTTTCTGCGACCGCCTATTTCTTCGCACGCGAATTACAACAGAAGCTCGGAGTGCCGGTCGGGATCATTGCCAGCAGTTGGGGCGGCACCCGGATTGAACCGTGGACGCCGAAGAACGGCACAAATGCCGTGCTCTACAACGGTATGATCCACCCGCTCGCACCATTCTCGCTCCGTGGTGTCATCTGGTATCAGGGCGAGTCGAACGTTTTGAGCCTTGCCGGCCTGAAGTACCACGACATGAAGAAGCAGTTGATCGAAGATTGGCGGGCTGCCTGGAAAAACGACAGCCTCTCCTTCTACTACGTGCACATCGCGCCTTGGGGCGGGCGTTACGCTGCTGGCGAGTTGCCCAAGCTGTGGGAAGCGCAGTCCAAGTCCCTGTCACTGCCGCACACCGGCATGGCCGTCATCACCGATGCGGTCGATAACATCAACGACATTCACCCCAAGAGCAAACAAGTCGTCGGGAAACGGCTCGCCCTCTGGGCGTTGGCCAAGAATTACGAACAGGACATTGTCTATTCCGGCCCGCTCTACAAGTCGATGAAGGTCGAAGCCAACAAAATTCGGATCGAGTTTTCCCACGCCGCCGGTCTTGCCTCACGCGATGACAAGGCCTTGAGCGAATTCACCATTGCCGCAGCCGACGGCAAGTTTGTCCCGGCCAAAGCGACCATCGACGGCAATACCGTTCTGGTTGAGGCTGAAGGTATCGCCGCCCCGAAGCACGTTCGCTTCGGCTGGCACAAGACCTGCGATCCGAACCTCGTCAATAAAGCCGGCCTCCCCGCCGCGCCATTTCACACCGACGATTGGCAAGGAAGTCGTGGCAAGTGACGCGGTCGTGCCTGGCCTCAATCACTCGGTGGGGTTCGGGGGACCGGACCCCATGACGGCCAACAGTGGGGCGCCCCAACTGTCGAAGCTCCCAATAGAAAACGCCCATTGTCACCAACTGACAACGGGCGTAATTGAAGTGGAACGGAAGGGACTTGAACCCTCGACCTCTGCGTTGCGAACGCAGCGCTCTCCCAACTGAGCTACCGCCCCGTGAATGTCGAACAGGTTGATTCCGCGCCGAGTCGCCCGGCTTGGTTTCCCATTCAGACAGCCTATAACCGACACTCGTCCTCCCGCGTCGGCGGCGACATTCTACGCAAAGGACGAACAGATGGAAAGGGAAGGCGAACCCCTGTAATGACTGAAAACGTGCAGCCAGTTGCCTTTCGATTACGAGGTTTCAGGCGTTCGTTGTCCCGCTGGGATGGTTCGCTGTCCGTGGTTTTTACTCCCAATACTTCGCCCCATTCGCCCAGACTGCATCAACGTGCTTGACTTGTCGGCAGAGGGCAATCAGAATTGATGACGAGCGTCCCATCTCGGTTGCAGTTCAATACTTGCCACGAAGCGGCGCATCGCGGGCCTTGTCGTTTCAGCGATTTGCCCGGCATGCCGGCCGTCGAGTGGGTTATCAAAGTGAATCAGGACAACCGGCACCAGCGAGTGAAAACTTCTGGTGTTGGATGGAAAGCCCGGGCTGATCGGCCGGCGCGACGAACCGTCCGCCTGTTGAGTGATGTCCGTGGTTGTTTCCTGTGTGCGTGTTTTCGGAGACAAACGAATGGCAGCAGATTGGCTACAGAAACTGGTCGATGACGGCGTTATCAGCGCCGACCAACTGACCGAAGCCGAACAAATCGCATCCAGCATGGGAATCAAGGTCGAAGAGGCGCTCGTCAAGAACGGGTATACGACCGATGCGGTCATCGCCGAATGTCAGGCGAATGCGTTCGGCCACGAATTCGTCGATCTGACGGAAACGGAAATCCCCCCTTCTGTGGTCGAAATGGTTCCCGAGTCGGTGGCTCGCGAGAATACTGTCGTACCGCTGGGGCTTGCCGGGGAATCGCTGGTCATCGCAATCAGCGATCCGCTGGCGCTCGACGTGATGGACAAGCTCCGTTTTATCCTCAATCGCGAAATCGACATCAAAGTTTCCTCCAAGGAACAAATCCAGACTGCCATCAATCGGCATTATGGGCAAAGCGAGACCGAATCGGTCGATTCGATGCTGCAGGAATTCACCGAAACTGCCATCGACTTTACGCAAACCGAATCCTCAGAAGGCATTACGGTTGAAGAGGATGAGAGTTCTCCGGTTGTGCGGCTGATCAATCTCGTCATTTCCGAAGCGGTCGCCATGCGTGCCAGCGATATCCATATCGAGCCGTTCGAGGATCGCGTTCGCATTCGCTATCGAATCGATGGGGTGCTGGTCGAACGTGACAGCCCGCCACGCCGCTTGCTGGGGGCCTTGATCTCGCGTGTCAAGATCATGGCGAGCATCGATATCTCGGAGAAGCGACGCCCGCAGGATGGACGGATTAAGACGCGAGCCGGCGGCGCCGATTACGATTTGCGAATCAGCATTTTGCCAACAAACCACGGCCAGGCAATCGTCATGCGGATTCTTGATCGTGAAAACATCAAAGTCGGCATCCGAAACCTTGGATTCAGCGAAGACAACTACCGGACGTTTCAAAACATCATTCGCCGACCGAATGGAATTTTCCTGGTCACCGGCCCAACGGGAAGTGGCAAAACGACCACACTATACAGTGCGCTAGGCGAGTTGAATCGCCCCGACCGTAAGATCATCACGGCCGAAGATCCGGTTGAGTACTACCTGCCAGGCATCAATCAGGTCGAAGTGAAGTCTTCGATCGGGATGACATTTTCCCGTATTATTCGCTCGATGCTGCGGCAGGCACCCAATGTGATTCTGGTAGGTGAGATTCGCGACATGGAGACTGCCGACATGGCAATCCAGGCATCATTAACAGGACACTTGGTATTTAGTACGCTTCACACGAACGATGCGCCCGGTTCTATTACACGCCTTATCGATATGGGCGTACAGCCTTTCTTGGTTGCATCCAGTGTGATGGCGGTGATGGCGCAGCGGTTGGTGCGCGTCGTTTGCACCAAGTGCAAGGAATCCTACAAGCCCGACCCGGGCGAATTGAAACAACTCGAAATCACATCGGAGGAGATTGCCAACGCCGACTTCGTTCGTGGTCGAGGCTGCAACAACTGCCAGCACACCGGCTTCCGCGGCCGCAAGGCGGTGTTCGAGTTGATGACGATGAATTCGACTCTCCGCGACATGACATTTCGACGGGAACCAACGCAGAACCTGCGAAGGCAAGCTCGATTGGCGGGGATGGCCACGCTGGTCGATGACGCGAAACTCAAGGCAATCGAAGGGATTACGTCGTTGTCCGAGGTTGTGAAATTGGGAATGGGAGGACACTAACCTCGGGCTGGCTGCTCGATTCATTCAGTAGAGGAAATTCAACTTTGTCGCGGCAGGCCGCGGTCCGAGTTTTCCTTCGTGCCACACCTTAAATCTTAGCAGGCGGCCGTCCCTGTGCTGCCAGAGACAACGGGGCATTTTTTTGCGGTGTATTGTTTTGATACAACACCGATGCATAATACGACAGCTTTATGGCCCCAAATTCAGGAGCCTGAAGAGTAACGAAAACCGGTGGCTTTCCGTTCTTGCCCGAGCAGCTCCAGCTCGAGCGGGCACTGGCTGCCGAGTGGTCGATCAGAACCGGATTGTTGATGATTTTTGAAAATTCTTGAGTTGAGAGCAATACGCTGCGAATAATCGTCTGGCTTCGGAAGGAGTGTGCTGAATTTTGATGCTGGCCATTCATGATGGGTGGCTGTGGAATCTGGCATCTCGAAGAAGCACATATCTGGACGAGTCACACATCTGTCAGTTTTTGGTGAAGTGGTCTGCTGTCAGTAAAGCCGGCGAGGCCATTGAGTTCACGAGACACTGCCAGTGTGGTTCATCGGGCAATGACGATTTTCATCGGAATCCGTGGCGCAGTCGAAGGAATCGAAAACCGGAAGAAGTAACACGGCGTGTTGATGGGATCTTCCCGAGCGTCGTCCGATTGAAAACCGTTCCTGTTTGATGGAATCGCGTGTATGGCATCAGTACAAATCGACAAATTGTTAGAGACGGTGGTCAAGGAGGGGGTCAGCGACCTTCACATCACCACCGGTCAACCGCCGGTTGTGCGGTTGCACGGCCATATGGTCCGACTGGAGACCAAGACGCTTGAGGCGGAAGATACCGTCTCGTTGATGAAGAGTATTACGCCGGAACGGAACCAGCAGGAACTTCAGGAAATGGGTGGGACCGACTTCGGTTTTGCCTTCGGTGACAAGGCGCGGTTTCGCGTCGCGGTCTTCAAGCAACGCGGGTGCGTTGGTTTGGTGTTGCGGCGAATTCCTAATGAGTTTTTGACATTCGAACAACTCGGCCTGCCGGCGGTTGTCGGCGATTTGATTCAACGGCCTCGTGGCCTGTTTCTGGTCACCGGCCCGACGGGCAGCGGCAAAACAACCAGTCTGGCCAGCATGATCAACTGGATGAACCATAATATGGATCATCACATCATCACGCTTGAAGACCCGATCGAATATTACCACGACCACATCAAATGCACGATTAATCAGCGCGAGATCGGTATTGATGTTCCCACTTTTCCCGAGGCACTCAGACGCGCGCTGCGAATGGACCCCGACGTCATTCTCGTCGGCGAAATGCGTGACCTGGAAACCATTCAGTCGGCTATTACTGCGGCGGAAACCGGCCACGTGGTGTTCGGAACGCTTCATACGAGTAGTGCTCAGGGAACTGTCGATCGTATCATCGATGTTTTTCCAACCAATCAGCAGGAGCAGATTCGCACGCAGCTTTCGAGTTCGATTATCGCCATTCTCAGTCAGGCATTATTGCCAAAGCAGCCTAAGGGGCTGGTGGCCGCCTACGAGATGTTGGTGGTCACGCCGGCTATCGCCAACCTCATTCGCGAAGGCAAAACATTTCGGATCACCTCGTCCATTCAAACGGGACGAAAATACGGAATGCAATTGATGGACGATGCCTTGTTTGACCTGTGGAATAATGACTTATGCATTGAAGAAGATGTTATTGCCAAATCGAACAATCCGGGCGAATTGAAAGCTCGCATTCAACGCGCCAAACGCGGGGAATTCGACGATGAAGAAGACGAAGATGACGATGATTTTGACGACGACGATGACGACGACGACTACGACGACGTGTGATTGGAGAGCGACAGTTCTTTCACGGGCGGTAATTGGTTGAATTTATCTTGGTTGGATTTTTGAGGTGCGTTCGATGAATGATCGGCCTTGGGGTCGATGAATCGAACGACATTCGGGATGCGGTACTCATGGCTCAAAGGCGATTAGGTCAAATTCTGGTTGATCTCGGTTATTTGACCGAAGACCAATTGTGGGACGTGCTCGAAGAGCAAAAGCAAAGTCCCGGTGAGGTCATCGGCCAGGTTGCCGTCCGCATGGGATTGGTGACCGACCTGCAGGTGACCGAGGCGCTCGCCGAGCAGTGGGGCATGCCGGTCGTCAAATTGTCGGAAACGAACATTCCGCCCAAGGTATTGGAACTCGTTCCGCAAACGATGGCCGAAGTCTACAAGATCATGCCCATCTCTCTGAAGAACGACGTTCTCACCGTCGCCATGGCCGATCCGCAAAACGTTGGAGCTCTGGACGATCTGCGAAACTTTCTTGGCTACGATGTGCGTGGAGCCGTTTCGAACCTACAGGAAGTCGAAGCGGCCATCGTCAAGCATTTTGCCGACAAAGAGGAGAGTATCGAGGACGTCATCAGTCAGCTGGAAGAGCCCGACGACGAAGAAGGGGGGGGGATCGCCGACCTTGCCTCTGCTGAGGAAATGTCCGATGCCGCTCCGATCCGTAAGCTGCTGAATATGGTGCTGTTGCTGGCGATCAAAGATCAGGCGAGCGACATTCACTTCGAGCCGTTTGAAGACGAATTCAAAATTCGGGTTCGGGCCGATGGCGTTCTGTATGAAATGGTTCCCCCGCCGTTACATCTGGCCAGCGCAATCATCACCCGCATTAAGGTGATGGCCGAGTTGGACATTGCCGAGCGACGGCTGCCGCAGGATGGTCGAATCGAGCTTTCGGTCGGAGGTAACCCGGTCGATTTGCGCGTGAGCGTTCTGCCCACGATGTTCGGCGAATCGGTCGTTTTGCGGGTACTCGACCGGACCGTGGTTCAGCTCGACCTGAACAAGATCGGTATGGATGCCACGACGCTGTCGCGATTCCGTGAATTGATCCGAACGCCTAACGGGATTCTGCTCGTCACCGGACCGACCGGAAGTGGAAAGACGACAACACTTTATTCAGCACTGAATGAACTCAACGACATTGAAACCAAAATCATCACCACCGAAGACCCGATCGAATACGACATCGACGGGCTGGTTCAGGTGCCGGTGAATCCGGATATTGAAGTGACGTTTGCCAACGTGCTGCGGGCTATTCTCCGGCACGATCCCGACAAAATTCTGGTCGGTGAGATCCGCGACTATGAGACGGCTGAAATTGCCGTCCAAAGCGCACTCACCGGGCACCTCGTCTTCAGCACGTTACACACCAACGACGCTCCGTCGGCCATCACGCGGTTGCGCGATATGGGCGTGCCGTCCTTCCTCATCACAGCCACGGTGGAAGCCATCCTGGCACAGCGGCTCGTGCGGCGAATCTGTCTCGAATGCCGCACCGAATTTGAGCCGAGTGACGAATTGTTAATGGAATTGCAACTGCCTATCGAACAGGCGAGAAAATACAAGTTCTACTATGGCAAGGGCTGTGCCCGCTGCAACAACTCGGGTTACAAGGGACGCGTCGGGTTGTACGAGTTGTTATTTATTACCGACGAAATTCGCGACATGGTCACGGCCGATGCTTCGGTTGACGACGTCCGCAACTTCGCCCGCAGTCAGGGAATGACAACACTTCGCGAAGCGGGTCTGAAGTTGATTTTCGACGGACAAACAACCATCGACGAAGTCGTTCGCGAAACAGTGATGGAAGACGTGGAATAAGAACGGTTCACGAAAGCCCACCTGCCGTGTCGGGTGGGACCAAACGCACATGTGACGGAGAAGGCCGATGCCTGTATTTCAGTATGAGGCGATGGACAACACCGGGCTGGAGATCAAGGAAACGATCGAAGCCGGTTCCGAAGCCGAAGCACAACAGAAGATTAAGGAAAAAGGGTTCTTCGTCACCCGCATTCAGGAAACCGACCGCAAGAAGAAAAAGAAGGGCAAAGGAGAAGCCAAGAAGGGCGGCCCCCGTAAGAAGGGAACATTTTCCATCGGCGGTGTCAGGCCAAAACACCTTTGTACTTTCACACGTCAACTTTCCACGCTGCAGGATGCCGGACTGCCAATTCTGCGAAGCCTGCGAATTCTGGAAGGCCAACAGAAACCGGGGCCGCTTAAGAACGCCTTGATGGCGGTCGTCGAAGATATTGAAGGCGGTTCCACACTTTCTGAAGCCATGTCCCGCCAACCGAAGGCGTTCGACAAGCTGTACGTCAACATGGTGAAAGCGGGTGAGGCGGGTGGTGCACTCGAAATCATTCTGCGTCGCCTGGCCGAGTTCAAAGAAAAGTCACAAAGCCTGAAACGAAAAGTGCAGGGGGCGATGATTTATCCCTGTGCGGTCATCGTGATTGCCGGCGGTATCGTCGCGGGCATCATGATCTACATCGTGCCGAAGTTTGCCAAGATTTTCGAAGACTTCGGAACCGAATTGCCTGTGATGACGCAAATGCTGATCGATGCCAGCCATTGGTTGGCGACCTATTGGTATTTCCTCGTGTTTTCACCGATTCTCATGTGGATCACGCTCAAACTGATCAGGAAGAACAAGACCGGCGAGTTCATTGTCGATTGGACGGTGCTGAAAGTCCCCTTACTCGGGCTGATTTTGCGCAAATCGATTATTGCCCGAACCTGCCGGACGATGGGAACACTGATTGCTTCGGGTGTGCCAATTCTGGAGTGTATTATCATATCCCGCGATACGTCGGGGAACGCGGTCTTTGCGCGGGCGTACGATCAAATCTATTCCGCGATTCGCGAGGGTGAATCGATGGCGATTCCCCTCAAGGAAACCAAAATTACCGACGACATGGTCGTCAACATGGTCGACGTCGGCGAAGAAACCGGTGCCTTGGACACCATGCTCTATAAAGTTGCCGACGTCTACGAAGAAGAAGTGGAAGTTCTGGTCGAGGCCCTGGTCAACATGATCGAACCGATCATGGTTGTCGTACTCGGTGGGGCCGTCGGTTTTATCGTCATCGCATTGTTCATGCCGCTGATTAAGCTGCTGAATGACCTGTCTTAAAATGTGGATTTGCCGTGGCGAATAGTCTTCGTTGCGGAACGCTCGGGCGACATCAGATTTGCAATATTGGGGGCGGGCCTGTTGACAACAACGCACAGCTTGCGCGCCGCCACAACCAGATTGATTGGTGAATACCAACAGCATTTTGAAGGAGTCAAACCGTGATCTCGCATCGCAAACATCACCGATCCAACCCGGCACAACAACACTCGGCTCGCGCCGCGTCCGGCGGCTTCACGCTCATCGAACTCATGGTGGTCGTCGTCATTATCGGCGTGCTGATCGCGCTGATTACTCCTGCCATCTTCGCATCCGTCCGCAAGGCACGCGAGGCAGCAGTCCGTACCGACATTACTGATCTCGAAAAAGGCATTACATCCTTCAAGACCGAATTTGGCGGCATCGCGCCGCCCAGTTACATCAACTTTCCCTCTAACCCGGCAGACTGGAACACTTCCACTTATGCCCGCAGCCGGGCGATCATTCGACGCATTTGGCCACAGTTTAATTTTGCCGCAAACGGTGGCGATACGGGACTCACCGGCGAACTGAACGGGGCGGAATGTCTGGTGTTCTTCCTGGGCGGCGTTCCCGATAGCAGCGGTGGATTGGACGGATTCTCGAAAAACCCGTCGCAGCCGTTCAAAAAAGGCGGCCCCCGAGTTGGCCCCTTCTATAACTTCGATTCCGGACGACTGACCAAACCCGATGCCAGCGGCAACAGCAAAGCCCCCGAGTACCTCGATCCCTTGCCGGGCCAGATCACCCCGTACATTTACCTGAGCAGCTATGACGGCCGCGGTTACCGAAGCGAAGACGGGACGAAATTGCAAACAGACGCGCTGACGACATCGGCTACGCCGTGGTACACGCAGGTCGGCGGCACCCAAAAGTTCAAGCCAAAAACCCACCAGATCATCTCACCAGGATCCGACAACAAGTACGGAACCTTCGGCGATTATGACGGCAAGAATTTCAAATCGCCCTCGATCGACGACGAAGACAATATTACCAACTTCAGCAGCGCACGACTGACCCCGTAATGCAGAACAGACCCGTAATGCAGAATAGACCAGGACAACGGAATTCCCCCGACGGAGTGCGATTCGTCATGAACGCGACAAGAGTTGAGAAACGAGAAACAAAAGACGCCAGCCGCCACGCGCGACGCGGTTTCACATTGGTGGAACTGATGGTGGTCATCGGGATCATTGTGATTCTCATCTCCATCCTCGGCGTCACGCTCTCGCACATGACCCAGCAGGCCAAAGAGACGGCAACCAACACCACCATTACGAAACTCCATCGCATGCTCGAACAGCGAATGGAAGCCTTCGACCGGGCGATGGATCAGATCGAAAAGAACGCCAGCCGCGACCCGGCCTATCAAACGGCAAGAAGAAGCGCAATCATCGAATTGAACAATCTGAAGGTCCCCGTCAATAACGCTCAATTGAAGATTCTGGTCCGCAAGCGATTCAAACAGTCGAACTTTCCGCAGAGGCTGGAAGATCTTGGCTCGACCGGCGACTCCAGTGACATTACCGAAAGCTCCGAGCGGCTCTACCTCATGCTCACCGAGGGCGAAGTCGGCGGTGCGGCGCCGGTTGATGCCGGCGAGTTTCTTGCCAGCGAAGTCGGCGACACCGATGGCGACGGTTTGATCGAGTTCATCGATGCCTGGGGCAGCCCGCTGCGTTTCTATCGCTGGCCGACCCGGCTGTTTAAGTCCGACGGCACAAACCACACAGAAGGGCCGAGTGTTCCCAACGACCACGACAACGTCGTTCTGCTGATCCAGGGGAGCAGCGACGATTTGGTCGATAGCGATCCGGACGATCCACTGGAGAAACTCTCGTCGGTCATCACGACCTTGGCTGCGAAATCAACGTCCTTCGAGCAGTTGTATCACACACCCTATACCTATCACGTGCCGTTGATCGTCTCGGCGGGTGCCGATGGAGAACTGGGCATGGGCGAACCGAACTCCGGCACCTTGGCCCACCGCCTCGGCCAGGTCACCGACTCAGAACTGATCCTCGACAACTTCACCAACCGCAATCAGCGCAGCGGAGACTGACTGATGAAAGTCGAAAGACGCGACATTCGACATTCGACATTCGACTCACCCGGCGGTTTCACGCTCACCGAGTTGATGGTTGTGATGGTGATTCTCATCATCGTTACCGCAATGACGGTCACTGCCGTCAATTATTCGATGTCGGCCGAACGCAGCCGCGCTGCGGCTCGGCAGGTGCAGTCGTATCTCGCCGGTGCCCGCGATCGCGCCATTTACGAACAGAAATCGGTCGGCGTGCGGTTTCTCATCGACGAGAATATCCCCAACTCCATCAGCAGCATGATCTATGTTGAAGAAAGCGACTTCGATCCTGGTCGGGTCATGGTCTACAAAGATCCGACCGACCCCTTAAGCACCTCCTATGTGTTGAACCAAATCGATAACAATACTGGCAGGACAGTTGGTTTGGATTGGCGACGCTTGGTTGAAAAAGGACTGCTGCGCGCGGGCGACCGCATCCAGATTCCCTATCCCGACGGTTTCGAGTACACCATTCAGGCGGTGCGGACGGATTGGGATTCGGACACAATGGACCCGAATAATTTCTTGCGTGACCGACTTGATCTGTCACCCGAGTTTCGGGATGACTCGACAACGGTGGATCGGTCAGAGCTAGCAAGACTGATACTGCCGCCCGTCATTCGGCCCAATCAGGAACCGATGCTGCTGCCGCGCGGAATTGTGATCGACGGCAACGGCACTCGCAGTCAACTTCCCCGCTCGTGGACCGTGCTAAACAACGGTCGGCTCGACGTGATGTTTTCGCCGCGCGGCACCGTCACCGGCCGGGCTGCAACCAGCGGGTTGATTCACTTTTATGTCTCGGAAGCGGCCGACGTCGAGCGGCTCAACACTGCGGGTATCTATGACGTTCCAGCCGACACACCGTTCGGCACCGCCGACGAGCCGATCGGCGATCGCGTCCTCGTCACGCTGTTTCCACAAACGGGCGCAATCTCTTCACACCCGGTCAGACCGGAGGACATTTTCGACCCGGCCGACTTGGATGGCGACAACGAATTGATTGAACCAGACAATCGGGCCGACGATCCCTACTACTATGCCGAAACCGGGGAGGTCGCAGGAGAATGAAACAGTTGAAACCGGATAACGGAAAACTCAATGCGGAACGGCGATCCCAGTTGGAAAGGCGAAAGGGAACGACGCTGGCCGAGGTGTTGGTGTCGATCATGATTCTCAGCATCGGGCTGGTTTCGTTGGCAACGCTGTTTCCCATTTCCATTCTGCGCAGCTTGCAGGCGACGCAACTGACCAACTCGGCGATCCTTTCCGCCGACGCGGAAACGTTCATCGACATCGCACCCGAACTGGTGCATAACCCCGACGGCGATAACGCAACGGTTCTGGCCAACCTGCTCGAGCATTTCCAGGCCCCCAACACCCGCAACTACATTGTCGATCCGCTGGGCTGGAACCGGGCAACGGCCAACAAGAGTAGTTTTGGCCTGCCCTTCGACAACACAAACAAAACCGACCAACTGCCCCGGTTTTCCGGACATTCCAGTTTTGACTCGGCAACCCCTGGCATCACAGCAAGTCAGGCAGAGGCAAACGCCCTGAGGACCGTCACGCTGCCCGATAGCTGGGTCTTTCAACTCGACGGAACCGGACTGCAGCAAGACTCTGCTGGAAATTTTTCATCGACGCAATTCACCTTCGACGAGTTGACGAATGACGAGTTGAAGGAAGTTTCGATTCCTGAAGTCGATATCGATGGCGACGGGACACTGGACGCGAACGAAGATCTGAACGGCAATGGCATCTTCGATACCGCCGAATCACGCATCGTCATTTTTGACATCACAGGAAAGAAAAGTCAGGTCCGCACGATCACCGGCATCAGCGGCCAAACTGTCGCCTGGAACGACGCCTTCAACGATTTCGCCAACGCGGGCATTGCCGTCGGTATGGCCCGCCTTGAAACCAGGGAACCCCGCTACACCTGGCTGTTAACCGTTCGCCAATCGCCGTCCGGTTTGCGGGCACAGGTCGATGTCGTCGTTCTCTTTCGCCGCCCCGATCCTTCGACAATTGGCGAAAAACATTACGAAGCGGTCTTTACGGGACCGACGACCACGACGAACGGCAGTCGCGATGCCACCGTCGTCTTCCTGACGAACGACGAGCCGGTGCTGAAGAAGGGGGGGTATATTCTCGATGCCACCAACGCCCACTGGTACCGCATTCAGGATATCAACGAGGTAGAAGGCGTACCGACAGCGAGCGAGACAACGGCGACACTGCGGCTCGATCGGCCGGCGCTCGCCGACGGAACGGCAGCCATGGTGGTCGAGGGGGCCATCGAGGTCTTTCCCCTGAAGCCGAAAGAAAACATCCCCCTGAAGCAACTGTTGGACAATTGATGCGGGTCAATCTTTTCGAGTTGAGAGCATGAAAATGCGACACAAGAAACGAACAACAAAATCCCGCCGCCGCAAAGCCCACGGGCCGCGCCCCGTGGGATCGCGACGGGTGAAAAAACGCAACGCCCGCAACCCGCGCAGCGCATTCACGCTCGTCGAGATGCTGGTCGCGGTCGCATTGGTCGTCCTCATGATGTCGTTGTTCGCCAGCGTATTCCAACTGGCGTCCGGCTCCATTTCCGTCCAGCGCGGCATCGCCGAAAACGACCAACGCAGTCGCTCGTTGTTCACAATCTTCCGCAACGACATCAAGCACCGCAGCATGAAGTCGGTTTTGCCCTTCACTGCTGGGGAACCCATTGCCGAAGCGGATGACACATACTTCAGCGTGACCAATTATGACTTGCGCAAGGGGTACTTCTACATTTCGGAAAACGACATTAACAACGACGCCGACGACGTGCTGCAGTTCACCGTGAAGTTGGACGGCAACAACCGCGATTACTTTGGCCAGGCAGCCCTGTTGGGTGGCTTGACGACGAACGCCCAATTCATGGCCAGCAACCAACCCAGCCGCGACGACGGCGTGCCGGCGACAAACTCGGCAACCGCTGGCGACCCGGTGATCCACGACGATGCATCCAACTCGTTTGCGGCGGAGATCACGTTTTTCCTGCGTGGCGGCCGGCTGTATCGCCGTGTGTTGTTGATACGCGATCCGCTGGAAGACGATGACGATACCCAGCCGATGACCAATGATACGCCACCGCAAAACTACTTCGACACCGACCACGATAACGATGGGAACACGGGGGCCAGTTCGACTCCCACGCCGGCGTATGCTTACACGGGCGACTTCTGGAATGATTTCGATTTTTCAGCCCACATGAGCGAAAACCCGGACGGAAACCACCTTGACGGCGCTGAGTTCCACGGTTTGAGTTGGCTCGAAAACGGCTCGGATGCAACCACGTTTACCGGTGCGGCGGCATTGGCGAATCCCAAGAACCGCTTTGGCCACAATCACGACGACGGCCAGCCGCGGGAGTTTGTTCTCACGTTTGAAGACGATCCTTCGACCACCAACATCGATGAGACCCGGTTCGATTTCATCGGCCGGTGGACACACGAAGAAACCTCGCACCCGAACTTCAATTATCCGCAAACCGATTCGAACATTGGCAATCCAATGACGACGGTGAAGTTGTTTATGAACAATCTGGCCGGTGGACAAGATGATCCTGATATCGTCGATGAGTTTGAAGGGGGGCCGCGGCGGGCCGAAGATTTGCTGCTTGCCAACGTGCACGCGTTTGACATCAAAGTCTGGGACGAAGCGCTGGGGCGATTTGAGGATGTCGGACATAACGTTGAAAACAGCAGCGGCAATCCGATTGGCGATTTCCATCAGAACGAACGCGACAACACCATTTACGGTCCTTCAGGTACGCCGGTCAAACGTGTCTTCGACACTTGGCATCCGAATGTTGAAGTCGATGACGGCGCGAGCCCTCCCAACACCGACAGCGATCCGCCGTTTGCGCTTCGCGACGATTCGGACCCGAGTAATGTGATTCCAAAACCACTACGAGCGATCCAGATTACGATTCGATATCTCGATGTCTCCAGCAATCAGTTACGGCAAGTGACGCTGCAGATGTCGTTGTTGCCGGATGAATAGCGATACCACGGGACGCCACCTGTGGGCTTTGGCGGGCAAACGCGTGATGAATGACAGTCAACACAAACCTTTCCTTGTACCGCTTCGGGCCGCGGGCGCTACAAATGGGAGTTTGGTGAGATGAAGAGAAGACGACGCAGACAACGACAATTGGAACAACGCAATCGCGAAGCCGCACTGCTGAAACGCGAGGCAGCGCGGCGGGGCGGCTCGACGTTGATGATTGTGATTGCGCTGCTGGCGATGCTGTCGCTGGTGGGGGTGGTGTTTTACACCTTTGCGGCCCAGGAGCGCTCGAATGCCGAGTACTTTGCTTACGCCCGCAAGGCCGAAGCCGTCGGCGATCAGCCGGGCGATGTCTTCTTCGACTGGGCGCTGCGGCAGTTGATTGTCGGCCCGGAAGATTACGAACAGCAAAGTGCGCTGTGGGGCAGAAGCCATTCGATGGTCCCCAACATGTTCGGCCGCGACGTGCACCCCTACACCGGGGCCGGCATCAATCTCATCTCCGACAGCCAAGGCAGAATCTTCGTCGATCAGAATTTCAACGGTGTTGCCGACGACGGCGGATTCACCAGCGGAAACAGTGGCCCCAAAGAAGATGACCTCAGAAATCTGTTGGAGTTCAACGTCTCGCCCGCCGCACGGAACGGGGCAACGCTCGATCTGTCGCTGCGATTCCCTCGCGACATCGACGTGGATTACACCTACCCGGATATCAACAACTTGTTTGTTTCATACAACGGCCGAGGCGTGGACCCCGGCGGTAGCGGAGCGACGCGGATGCGGCGAGTGATCATTCCGTCGTTTCACCGCCCGCAGTATTTGCGAAATCCGAATACCGGCGCGGTGATTTCCGACTGGTACGAAAACACCAACACGGCAACCCGCGTGCTAAGGCCGCATCCCGATCACGAAAACGTCGTCGATGGGTCGGCCCGCTACTTCGGAATTGACGGTATACGCGACGCGGCCGATGGCAGCGGCGTTCAGGATGATTTCCCGTTTCGACCGTTGGGTCGAGTCTCCCGTCTGCCAACCGACGGCCGAATGGGCGTCTGGACGGACTGGGGTACCAGTAGCCTGGACGAAGTTTACGAACTCGACGTCGATAACGACGGAGACGGCAGCATCAACGAAGGCGTCTGGCTCGACCTGGGCTATCCGGTGCAGACATTGGCCGACGGCACTGAGTATGTCCCCATGATGTCGTACACCGTTATGGATGTGGATTCGAAGTTGAATTTGAACGTGCATGGCAACACGCGGCAGATTCCCAATATCGATGGCAACGAGTTCGGCGGCGGCCAATTCATCTCAACGTCGAATCAGGGAATCAGCCCCGGCGAAGTCAATCTGCAGTACGCATTTCATGCCAACCCGGCCCCCAATTCCTTCGACTACCAAGGTGACGCGGCCAGTCTCAAGGCGAATCTGGAGCAATATCTCCGCTACTTCAACCGCGATCCGGACACCACGCCCATCAGTCGGTTGGAAATGATGAATATGGAATACTGGTTCCTCACCCGCGGCCGTCCGGAGTTCGGCAGTGCCGATGCAACGCAAGCCGACGTCACCGATCTGTACCCCGGCCGATACGGCGAGCATTTGACGACGATGTATAACGCGATTCGGCAGTCTGTCGGCGGCGTGATGACGGTCGCCTTATTCCCTCAACCGGGCCGCAGCCAAGTCAACGATCAAGGAACAGCCGACCCGAATTTCGATGTCCCCTCGTTCGTTCACCCGCTGGCTTACAACGGCCGGGGACGGTACGTCGATTTTGCCAACTACAAACGGCCCAACCTGCAGCAGCCACTTGGTGGTGGAAACCCAAGCGCCTGGTTGCGGTACGAAAACTACCAGGTTCGCAGCAATATCTTGCCGCGTTGGGGTGACAGCACCCTCTCGCCGGGGACTTCGCTGGTGAATAATGCGACGGGCAGTGCTCAGATTGACGACTCCGATGAGATCGTCGTCGAACGCGACTTCAAGCGAGCGACCGACGAGATTTTCGGTGCCGATGAAACCGCTTATGCTCAGTTGAGTACTGGCGATCGCGACAAGATCAGCGCGATTTCGCGGCTCGAAGAGTTGATGGTGTTTGGCCAGAGTATAGCCGAAAAGCCTTCAAAACGGGCCGCCAGCAAACGCGTGACGGCACAGAGTTTTGACCGCCAACACTACGGGTTTCCTCGAAACTTTGTCGGCAAACGCGGCTGGGAATTCAACCGCGACGTGAACAACGACGGCATCACCGACGCCTTCCCGCCAACCTTCAAGCCGGATAGTTGGAATGATGACTTGCCGACAGATGGTGGAAACGGCGCGTGGAACACCGTGAAGAACCGCGAACCGTTTCGCAACGCACTGACGTTGCTGATGGCAATCGTTAATGAGAGTACGTCGCGTGGGCGGCCGCAGTTCAAATTGAACGTGAATAAGCTGCTGTATTCACCTGCCCCCGGACGTTTGGCCTACCGACAGTTGACCAACCCGGCCAGCAACTGGGTCCAGGCGGCGCGCGACCGGCAGACGATGTGCCGCGACATTTACGTGCTGCTGTACACATTGGGCGGCGGCGTTGATGGCGTGAACTACGCCGGCACCAACGACCATTCCAACACGATGACCACGACCGGTGCAGGTGCCGCGAACGATGTTGTTTACACACCCGCGCAGTTGCGACAGATGGCACAGTTTGCCGTCAATCTGGTCGATTCGATGGACCGCGACGATGTGATTACGGTGTTCGAGTACGACAAGAACCTCGGCGCCACGGTCGATGACAGCGGCAACATTGAAAACGCCGGCTGGAATCTGGACGACAACCCGCTGACAGACGAGGCCGGTGAATATCCTCGGCTGCTAAAAGGAGAAACCGGATACGATGCCGACCATCCGCTGGACAGCATCGAACGCGGCGTGGTGTACGGCGCCGAGGCACAGCAGTTGACGTTCAGCGAGGCACTGTGGGCACGCGTGCTGAAGCAAGGCGCGTCCCAAAGCAACGTGATGCTGTACGACGAGTCGAAGGAAACCCACGAGCATCTGTTTATCGAACTGCGTAATGCCAGCCCGTTTAACGTTCCGTTGGCCCATTCCACCACCAGCACAACGGCTGCAAGGGGCCAATGGCAGATACGCGTCGAATTCGATGCGATTGCTGGTCTTGCCGGTCCCAACCGCACGCTGACCTTTCTGACAAAAGCGGGGACGATCGGACCGGGTGGGCAATTCACAATTGGTGCCAGCAACGGCAAAGACACATTTCCCATCGATCCAATGGATCCCAACCCCCAGATCAGGTATCGACCTGCCGACATATTTGTCGATTACGATCTCGACGGCAAATTCGATCAGATCGCGCCGTGGTCGATTGGTGACGTGCAACGAGATGTCAACACGACAGCGTCGGCGTTTGGGCGAGCATCGGATCTCGACCTGACCTTTCAGGCGGATGAAACACTGGAGTTCGCAATCAACAGCGACACTACGCCGGCCAAGGGAGCGCTGCTCTTTAATATCGATGATTTGACGACAGGATGCACAATGGTGCTGGAACGCCGGGCGAACCTGCAGCGGCCCGATTTGGACCCCAACACCCAAAACCCCTGGGTTGAAGTTGACCGGATGAAAGTTCCCGCCAAGTTTCTTGCGATCAATTCGGCTGCCATGTCTGGCGAGCTGAAGAACATTAACAGCAGCGAACGCGTCGAGCCGTTTTCCAGAGGACGAGGAACGTCCGGTGGAGACTCTGAACTGGAGTTCTCAAAGCTGGCCGTACCTCCCCGTTTTCAATACAACACCGTCGGCAAGAACCGCAACTCACGCTCGCCGGCGAAGTTCACACTTTGGCAGCAACACTTCGATCGCGACTTTGCCTCGGTTGGCGAATTGCTGGGGATTCCGCTTTACGGCCCCAAAGACGTGACCAGGTTTGCCGGAGGCTCGGGTGCTTCGGCCAGCAGTGTTCCCAAGCATCGTCCGCCGTTGCAGGAATTTGGAGCGACAAACCGCTACCCATTAACGGCGGCCTCTTTAATGTTGCAGCCGCAACATCCGTCGAATGTTGGACTGCAAATCTACACGGGTGGCCCCGGTAATGGGCCGGACGGTAACGGGCCTCCCGGACCGGACGGTGACGGACCGCCCGGACGGGGCAATCGTCCCCCAACCGGTGGTGGCGTGACATATGCCGATCCACTGAACGACAACCGCTGGTATCGGTTGCTGGAGTTTGTGGAAGTTCCCACGCGGACGCATCTGTCGTTGGGTGATCCGCTCAACATCAGTCGCGTGCCGGGACGGATGGCTTTGAATATGATGCGAGACCCCGAATCGTTGGCCGGCCTGCTCGATGACCAGAACGTCATCCAACTCGGGGGGAGTTACCTGAACGATCCGACGAATGGATACTCTCCGATGCCGGGCAAACAAACCGAAGCAGATGGTTCGACTCGCTATTGGTGGGAACAGTTAATTGCGGCCCGCGATCGAGAAGATCCTGTCACCGGGTTGTATCTGCCGGGGACTGCCAGTTCCCGGCCGTTCCGCAGCCTGTCATTCGTGGCCGATGGCAACCGCAGCATCGAACATACGCTTCTGCGGCAACTGCCGTTAGACGAGAACGATGATACTTCACTGACGCAGGCCACACGCAACATCCAGAGAAGTCGGCGTCTGCTTGAAATCGGCAATGCCGACGAGCACCGGAATGGCAACGTCGATCCCTTCATCAGGCATAAGCTGCTCTCGAAGGTATGGGGCAATACCACCAACCGCAGCCACGTGTTTGTGGTGTTCATTTCGGTCGGATACTTTGAAGCGAGAGACATGGGCAACGGGGCCGTGCGTATCGGCAAACGGCTGAATGCCACGCCCGAGCCCGAACATCGCGGTGTGTTTGTCGTCAACCGCTCGCGTATCGAAGAGGCCATCAAACCGGGTACGAACAAGGTGAACTGGCGAAAGCTCGTCGATTTCCGCCAGACGATAGACTAGGGAGCTGAGATAAAGCCCGCGGGCTGCGGCCCGCGGGTCCCCCAAACACGATTTTCCCCTGTATCTATTCATTTTTTGGTACGGAAGAAAAAGGAGTATTGCAAAAACGAGAACCACCCCATCATAATGAATACTGGCGGCACGCTGTTCACCGGATTTCGTCGCACGAACCGGGCCACTCGATGCGGCAGGGCAGAGTCGTCCCCATCCGGTAGTAAACCAAACTTACCACCCGCTGATTTTGGAGAAGCACTAATGCAAGCGACACGATTTTTACGCGGAAGAAAGCGGCCCGCCACCCGACGCGGTTTCACGCTCATTGAACTGCTGGTGGTGATTTCGATCATCGCGGTGCTGGTCGCCTTGATTACGCCGGCCGTCCAAAGTGCCCGTGCGTCAGCCCGGCGGCTGGAATGTTTGAACAACATGAAGCAACTGGCCTTGGCCGTACACAACTTTGCCAGCAGTCGCAACGGCGAACTCCCCTCGTTGGACGAAGGACGCCCTGCAAGTCCAGATTCGACACTGACTTTTTCCAGCCCATCCTGGTGTGTGGCGTTGCTACCGTCTTTGGATGCAAACGCCGCCTACCGAGATATTACCAAAAGTGAAAACGGTGTATCGCCCGCCAGCGGTAACAACATCTGGCTCAAAACCTTTAGCTGTCCCGATGACATCAACAACGACCGCGTGCCGTGGGGGTTGAGCTACAAGGCGAATCGTGGGTACGTCTGGCCTTCGCTGGCTGCCCCCCTGCCCGTTGGATTCGCGGCCCGTGAAAGGTCGTCCGGAGTGTTTTTTCCGGAGAGCTCCCAGTTGATGACGCTCGATTACATCGAACAGGGCGACGGAATGGGCCAGACTGTCATGTTTAGCGAGCAGGTCACGGTCGCAAACTTTCTCGTCGGCAGCAACACGACTGCCGGCACACCGCCCGCACGCAACATGAATGCAGACACTTACTTCCAGATCAACATGGACCAGCTGCTGCCGACAAACGCGCCGATAGTGGCCGGAACGACCCTTAGCTTGAACCTGCCATCACCACTCGGAATCACTTCCATCCAGTCAAACATGATCAACGAGGGACCTAACGACAATAACGGCCCTGCTTCCAATCATCCCACTCTGGTGTTCGTCGCTTTTTGCGATGGACGCGCTCAGGCGGTGGCCGACAACATCAACTTCAAAGTCTGGATGCAGTTGGTCACACCGAACGGCCAGCGACAGGCCCAGGGGACGTTGGGAGCCAATCAGTTCTAGGAACGGTGTGGCATCAGATGCTGCAAACGGCAGCATCGAAAGTCCTGAATACGCTACAGCGAAACCCGGTCACTAAATGGTGACCGGGTTTTTTCGTGCGCATTGTTCTATGCGAAAGCAAGTGAACTGTGACTGTGGGTTTCATCGCGAGTGGCGAGGATGCCGTTGTCAGGTCAATGGGTGCCACTGGCGTGTCGCCAGTGCAGTGCAGTTAACACTGGCGACACGCCAGTGGCACCTGAATCCTGTTGATCGAGATTCAGACTGCCCCGACTCTGTCTTGGCCGCTGTGGCTCACTTCGACGCGTCTTCGGGGAGTGCCGGCGGGGCCGGTTCGTCGTCTTCCGTTGTTTTGGCGACCGACTTCGGTGGTGCCAGTTTGCCGCTCTTGAGATCATCGAGCAGCGAGACGACAACTGCAGCCGGAATGGCGTAGCTCTCAATTCGACCGGCACGTGCGATGTTAATGCCTATCGCACGTCCATCAAGCCCCACGATGACACCGCCGCAATCGCGCGGACGCAGCACGGTGTCGTGCTGCAAAATCGCATCAAAGCCGGTACGGCGGCGACTCAAGCGCCCCCCCAGCCGATTCTGCAGGGTGGCACGATTTGGGAACGAAGAGACCGGGTCGCCCAACGTCGCCCGTAACAACTTCTCGTCGCCTCCGCGTCGAATCAACAGGTCCAGTGTGTCACCGGGCCGAAACGCGCTCAGTGCGCGTTTCACGGCTTCTCGGGTCTTCACAACCTGGCCGGCGACGGCAGTAATAATATCATCGGCTTTGAGACCCGCGTCGTCGGCACCGCTGTTGGGAAAGACTTGCTTAATCTTCGGGCGAATCCCGTCAGCGACAAATTCGATGCCCAGCACCGCGCGTTGCCGTGCAATCTTGCGACGTGCGACGCTAACCACGCCAACCGACACCGGATCTTGATCCATGCCGGGAGTTGCCAGCCATGCGCCGACAGCAGCGTCGTCACCGGACGCCCATTTGACTGCCGGGAGTTTCGTCGCGTCGATCTTCAGCATCGCCAGATCATAATCGCGATGAATGCCCACAATTCGGGCCGACAGTTTGCGACCATCCTGCAGACGGCATTCGAGAGTGCCATTCAGTTCGCTCGCCTTGGTCAGCACGAATCCGGCCGAATCGACGACGACACCCAAGGCGAGATCTTTATCGTCTTTTTCGTCATCACTTTGTTGTACATCGAAAACGCGTACTGTCGACTGCCTCGCGTCGGCAACAACCTGCCGAAAAGCCTTCCTGACAGCCGACCCATTCCTGAGCCGGGCCGCGTCCAAACGCTGTGCCTGGCCGGTCGCCGACAGGAAGAGGACCAACACGGCTGCCGCCATTAATACCGTTCCGCGACGGTGCATTCGTCCAAATTGGATTCGCGATTCAACCTTCATGCGTCATGTCTCCGAAAAATTCGCTACCGCATGGCGGACAATTGTTACTGTCAATGTGATCACTTCGAGTCGTCGCGTGGCTAATCATTCGGTTTGACGAGCGTCACTTCCATTTCTAACGTCTCCTCGCCACGCAGGATCTCGATTTTGACTTTGTCACCCGGCTTTTTTGATCCGACCCGTTTGGCAAGATCGCCGATGCCCTTGATCGGCTTGCCTTCGAGCTTGGTGATGATGTCATCCTTTTTCAGCCCGGCCTGCGCGGCCGGCAATCCTTCTGCAACGCCGGTAATGAGGCAGCCGTGGTCGTGGTCTTCGCCGTTAATTCCAATCACGGCGCGGCGTTTTCTGATGTCGCCGCCCCAGTCTTCGGCTGCCACGAGACGGTCCCAATTGTCGCTGAACTGCGAGACCGGGACGTGAAAGTTCCAGTTGGTGTTTGCACCGATTCGGCTGTTAATGCCGATGACTTTGCCGTCGATGTCGTAAAGCGGGCCGCCTGAATCGCCGCCAACGAGTGTGCAGTCGGTCTGGATGACCCCGCGACGATTAAGAACGACACGTCCCAACCGGACAACAGGGGCGCGATTCTTGTCGAAACCGCCGGGGTGTCCGGTCGCGATGCACCAATCGCCCAGCTTCAGTTTCTTGGAACTCCCCATTTCGGCAACCGGCCAGTCGCCCTTTTCTGTGATTTTCATCAAGCCCGCATCGACGCCGCCGCGAAACGTACCCAGCGTCTTCCCTTTCACGCGGCGACCGTCGGATAGAATCAACGTAACGTTACGGCCCGGTTCGACACAGACGTGCGCCGCAGTCAGCACGAAACCGTCTTTGCTCACAATGACACCACTGCCTGCAGCACGGCCGTTTCGCACACCAACCGTCGCAAGTTGAAGCTGCTTGACGAGCGCCTTCACGCGATTTTCAATAATTCGCAGGTCTTCAATGCCAACGGGAACCGGTTTGGCAAACACGGCATCGCGCGGAACCGGCGCCACAACCGGTGCCGTATCGACAGCTGCCTCGGTTTGAGCGACCGCAGTTGATCCAAGCGATCCATATGCCAGCGTCAACGCGACAGCGAAAGGAACGAACAGCGAAAACAGCATCCGACACAATGAGGAATCGCAGAGTCTCTTCATCGTAACTCCCCGTCGGCAAAGAACCTGCCAACGAACTGGAAGTGAAGGGGGATTGTTTCTACTAATATACGATACGGGCGGGCATATACGGAAGGCAAGAGGGCTGTGTCACTTTCGGTAACCCGCTGCCCGAGATTGAGAATCCATCAAATTGAGAGTCCGATGTCGTACAGTACTGGTTTGCTTGCACTAACGTCGATTCTGTTGTTGGTCGGTTGCAACGATGAGACGCCGGAAACTCCACCCGCGAAGAAGACTCTGCCCAAACGCAACGTGCTGCTCGACGGGACGGAACCTGATCTCACATTCTCTGAGAGCGGCGGCGCCTATGTTCACAAGCTATCCCAAACGCAGTTTCGGATTTCGCAGGGCTGGCAAGTTTCACCGCCGCAAATGAAAGACCGCGTCTCGTCGCTACGACTACAACGCAATGGCGGTGAATTCGACGTGACGCTGACCTGGTCGCCACTGAAGTCTCAACTGGTCGAAGTGGTCGCCACGGAACTCAAACTGTTCCGCCAACGTCATGGTGAAGGCAACGTGGGACTGATCGAGCGGGCGGAAGCGGGAGGGAAGGTCGGCTGGAAAGTCGATCTTGCATCGGAAGTCGATAGTGATGTTTCACGACGGGGTCGCGTCTACTGGTTCGAATCCGAAACGACGAATGATCGCCGCTGGAAAATCAAACTGCGAGCCTCATTTTCCCAAGACGCCGATGCCACAGAGATCGACAAACTGCTGACGCACTTCGAGTGGACCGACCGCGAATACGGCCCGCAACGACAGTAGTTCGCAGGGTGGGGTAAGCATCATGAGGGTGCCACTGGCGTGTCGCCAGTGCTTAC
>JABISG010000156.1 GCA_018699955.1 Planctomycetaceae bacterium
GAACGGGCCGTCCACCGTCTGCTCGAACGTCAGGCCGGTGCTGCCCGTGTCGGTCAACGTCACACTCGACGTCAATTCCACCGCGTCGCGGAAGGTCAGCGTGCCACCTTGTGCGGAGACGTCAGCATTCAGTTCCGTCGTGCCACCGACGTTGGTGGTCAAGCTCGACACCGCACTGCCGCCGCCAATCGCTTCGTTGATGTCGGTCACGCCGGTCGTGTTCAGCGCCACATTCACGTCGCCATTGAACGTGCCGTTCAGTTCGATTTCGGCATCGCCGGCGTTGATCGTCAGATCTTCGCTGGCCGTGGCTGTGGCGTTGATCGTCACGGCGGATGCCGGTGCGCTGGATGTGTCGATGACGACCGCCACACCGCTATCCGTCGGTGAAATCTGCAGCGTGTCGGCCGCTGCGTTTCCGAATGTGATCGCGCCATCCGCATCGAACGTCAAGCCATCGAGGATGACGTTGGCGTCGAACGTCGTCGCCGTGTCGCCCGTGGCAATCGTCACGTTCTCGCGGAACGTCACAGCGCCCGCTGCATCATCCTGCGCGATACCAGATGCCGTGCGCATCGTTCCCTGAAATTCCGTGGCACCGCTCGAGTTGATGGTAATCGCGGCACCCGTACCGTCGCCGAGGCCGGTGGCGTCGGCGTTGAATCGCACGATGGCGAAGTCGTCGGTTCCGCCGACGTTACTGCGACCAACAACAACGATCTGCCCGTCCGCCTGCACCGCCACACCGTCAGCCGAATCGGCACCACCGAGGTCAGAAGTCACCACGCCCGCCGTTCCAAAGCCGGCATCCAACGTCCCGTCGGTGTTGTACCGCACGACGGCAAAATCATTGGTACCACTGCCGTTACTGGGTCCGGCAACGATGATTTTTCCATCTGCCTGCAGGACCATGTCAAACGCCCGGTCGTTACTGCCGCCGAGATCGGTGATCACCGCGCCGGCGGTTCCGAAGCCGGCATCCAAGGTACCGTCCGCGTTGTACCGCACCAGAGCAATGTCGTTGTCAACAGCGCCAACTTCCTGGTATCCGGCGACAACGATCTTGCCGTCCGTCTGGACGGCCACGGCCTCAGAGAATTCACTTGCACCGAGGTTCGTAATCACCACACCCGCTGTCCCAAAACCGGCATCCAACGTTCCATTCGCGTTGTACCGCACGACGGCAAAATCCCCCTCTGACACGTTCCTGAATCCCGCGACGACGAGCTTCCCATCCGCCTGCACGGCGACGCTTTCAGCAAGATCCGAGCTACTGCCGAGGTCGGTCAGCACCACACCCCCAGCCCCAAAGCCGGCGTCCAACGTGCCGTTTGCGTTGTGCCGTACCACGACAATGTTGCCAGCGTTGTTTCTGCCGGCAGCAACGATCTTCCCGTCCGCCTGCACCTGTACGCTGGCGACCAAGTCGGCGGTACCGCCGAGATCAGTAATCACCACACCTGCCGCCCCAAAACCGGCATCCAACGTGCCATCGGTGTTGTACCGCAACACGGCGAGGTCTGGTGTTCCGGCGGTGTTGCTGGATCCTGCGACAATAATCCTCCCGTCAGCCTGCACGGCGGCGCTTCTGGCACGATCGTCGCCACCCAGGTCGGTGATCACCACGCCACCGACTCCAAAACTGGCATCCAACGTGCCATCCACGTTGTACCGCTCCACGACGATATCCCGGTTTCCGATGGATCCACTGTCGCCCACGACAATAATCTTCCCGTCCGCCTGCACGGCCGTAAAGAAGGCTCGATCGATACCGCCGAGATCCGAAATCGCTATGCCTGCCGTCGCGAATCCGGCATCGAGCGTCCCGGCCGCGTTCCCAATTGTGTTGGTAAAGGTCGTGTTGCCTGTGACCGCAAGAGTTAGATCCTGGCTGCCGTTCACCGTCGAGTTGACCAGCAGGTCGTCACCGTTGATAGTCAGGTTGACGGCGCAGCCAGAAAGTGTGACAGCGTCGTTGGCCGTGTTATCGCCCAGTTGCAAACCGGGATTCGCTGCATCGACGGCTGCCGAGGCAAACGTCAGGCCGTCAAACGTCACGTCACCGGCAAAACGGCTGCCCGTGTTGCCGCCGGTCACCGTCACGTCTTCTCGGAAGGTCAGGTCGTTCAGATTCGCATTTGCCGCGTCTGTCTGCACAATGCCCGAGGCAGTCCGCACTGTGTTCACAAAATCGGTCGCGGCAGCTGAGTTGATTGTGATCGCCGCACCGTCACCATCGCCAAGCAAATCGCCCGCTGCGCCGCTACCACCGACAGTTGCGAGGAACCTCGTAGTCCCGGCGGCGTTGAGCGTCAGATCCTGATTACCACTGAGAGCAGCGTTGACCGTGAGAGTGCTTCCGAAACCGCCCGTTGTCTGCAATAAGACGTTATCGCCGGACAGACGAAGAGTGTCGGCCGCCATATTGCCGAAACTGACTGCATTGGCCGCATCGAACGTCAGACCGTCGAGAACCACGTTGGCATCGAACGTCGTCGCCGTATCGCCGGCGGCCACGGTCACATTCTCGCGGAATGTCACATCACCCGCCGCATCATCCTGCGCGATACCCGATGCCGTTTGCACCGTACTCTGGAATTCGGTCGGGCCGGTCGAGTTGATGGTGATCGCCGCGCCGGTATTCGTGCCAATGGCGTTGTTCGCACCAACTGCACCCGTGAATGTGGTTTCGCCTTCGATGCTCAACGTCAGGTTCTGGCTGCCATTCAATGTTCGTTCAAAGACAACATCTGCCGCAGAGGGAACGACACCGCTGGCTGTGGTCGTTAAGACCACCGGGCCGTTGATCAGTAACACGTCGTCGCCGAAACGAAGTGCTTCAACGGTTCCGACGGTGTCGATGTTGGCACCGATTTCCGTCGTGCCGGCAGCCCCGTCGCTGTCGGTTTCGAGTCGGCGGAGCCGCTGCGAATTGTCGCCGACGTCGCCGACGAACCGGGTGACACCGTCGGCGTTGACGATTACCTGTTCCTCGCCATCGGTCAGACTGCGCAAGGTTTGCTGGAAGACGATATCGCCGTCTGCCGTCAGCGTGACAGTGTCGGCCGGCGTGTCGAGTTCGACCGCATCGTGATAGGTTTGGTTCCCGCTGGTTGAAATATCAGCACGAATTTCGGTCACGCCGGCCCCATTGCCTGCGCTGTCGGTTGTCAGGTTAGTCAGCCGTTGGCCGTTTCCGCCCACTTCGCCATTGAGAATCGTTCGACCGTCGTCGATCAGGGTGACAGCTTCGACTGCGTCGGCAGCTCCCCGCACCGTGCTCTGGAATGTCAGATTCGTGCCGTCAAATGTTGTCGAATCGGTCGGCGAATTGACAACAACCGGTCCCTCGAAATCCTGCGATCCTGTCGTCTCGACTGTTCCACCCTGCACATTGATGACGCCACTCGCACCATCGGTTTGAACTGTGAGTTCGTCGAGGCGGACTCCTCCACCATTTGCGGCATCGGGGGTGACCGCACCGAGCGTGACCGTTCCGCCGTCGGTTCCGCCGCGGGCGTCAATCGTGAACGTTCTGGCGACAGCGTCGGCATCGATTTGATCGCCGACGACCGTGCTGAAGAGAATGTCGCCGGCGGCATCGTTGTCGCCGAAATCGGAATCGAACGTGACTGTCCCATCGATGACGACATTCGGGACGTCGGTCAGGTCGATGGTGCCGCCGTCGCTTTGCAGATTCGCGCTGATGTTGGCACGGCCGGCATCAATGGTGATTGCGCCATTCCCGGTGGTTGTAAGCACGTCGTTAATCGTGACAACGGTGCCGGCGTTCAATTGAATCGGCGCGGCCCCGGTCACAATCCCACCCTCGCCGGCCGCAACCGTAATTGTGCCGTTGGTACCGCCGGAACTCGTGACGCTGACACTCCCGCTGGTGGAATCGATTTCGGCGATGGTAATTACCGTGGCGTCGTCGGTGGCGTTGGTGAGAGTAATATTTCCTGTGTCGGAGATGATTCGCGTGCCGGCTTGCATTTGGATGGATGCGTCGTTGTCACCCTTGGTTCCGGTAACTAGCGTAATCGTGCCACTACCGGCCGCCTGGATTGTCCCGGACTGAATTGTCAGATCGTCGGTACCCAGCAATTGAATGTTGCCGTTGCCGTTCGATGCCGTCACATTTGCCGCAATCACAAGGTTATTGGCGCTGCTGGTACTGTCGTTTTCCAGACGAATGTTGCCGCCGCCGGAGTCTGCCACGTTGTTGTTGACGGTTAAGGTTCCGGTTTGTGCAAGAACCGTCACGCCGCCGCCAACCGTAGAGACGCCGGAAATGGCGCCACTGGAAGTGGCGATACTGCCAACCGTCAAGTTGCCATTGACCTCGTCAATCGACACACCACCGCCCGCCGAGTTATCGACCGCAACGTTGGTCAGGTTGACATCGACGTCCACGCCCGTGGCAGAGTCGATCGCCAGATTGGTTACGGTGATGTCGGCGGTCGCGTCGCCGACACCTTCTTCGGTGACGTCGGCGGCGGTGCGGATGACGAGTGCCGCCGCGTTTGCCGCCGTGAAATTGTCCACCTTGACGGCACCGCTATTGGACAGGCCGACTTCCAGACTCGTGGTTGTGGTGACCAGACTTCCTTCGGCTGTGGTCAGGTTGAAATCGCCGGTCCCACCACCCAGACCGATCGTGCGACCGGCCGTCGATGGCTGCAGCAAGACTCGCCCGGCAGCTGCGTTGATGTCGCCCGCCATGTCCACTGCGGCGGCAATGACCGTCACGTTCGCCCCACCGGAGGTGATGTCGCCGACCGCGCTGGAAGTGAAGGTTCCTGCCGCATTGTTATCGACGTCGGCGTCGATGGTGATTGCGCCGCCGGCCGTCGTCACTGCGGCATTCACGGTCGCTCCGGCATCGGCGAGGAGCATCACCGCACCGCTGGCGGCGGTGATTGAACCGTCGGTCGTTACGAAACCGGTCGCTGTGCCAGTTCCGGCGGTGTAGGTGATGTTGCCGGCGTTTGTGGCGGAAACCGCTGAGGCAACGCCTTGAATAATTGAGTCGCCGGCGTTGAGCGCGATGCTACCACTGCCGCCGGAAGCGGTGACGTTGGCGTTCAACGTCAAATCGTCTGTGCCTGCATTTCCGGATGCGGTCAGCGTGATATTTCCGCCGCCCGTGTCCTCGACCGTGTTATTAATGGTCAAGGGGCTATTGGCAACCAGAGTGACTCCGCCGCCGACAGTCGAAACACCAGCCACGGAACCGGTGGCAGTCGCCACTGTGCCAACCGTTAATCCACCTGTGGTGTCGGTGACGTTGACCCCGCCTGCTGCCGAATTGACAACTGCAAGCGTGGTGACATCCACGTCGATATCGACGCCGTCGTCAGCGTTGATCGCCAGATTGGTCTCGGTGATGGCCACCACGCCGGTATTCGTAACTGTACTGCCGGTGAGAATGTGCAGCGTGTTGGTGTTGAGCGTGTCGATGGCGCTGCTGATGGTGACGGCACCCGATGCGAGGCTGTCGTTGCGGCCGATTTGAATCACTCCGGCTGTAATGCGATCCAGTTCGAGATCGGTCAGTCCCAGCGTATTTGCGGTGTTTGTCCCCAGATCGATGTCTCGATTCACGAACCGGTTTTGAACTGTCACATTCCCAGCGCCGGCGTTGACAGTCGCAGAGGCTGTGTTGATCACGAGATCTTCGACATCGAAAGTGATTGCCCCGCCAGCGGTGACCGCATCGACGTTGGCGTTCAGTTGTGTGGTGCCTTCTGAAGCGAAGTTGATAAAGCCGGTACCCACCACCGAAATGTCATTGGCACCGCCATCGTTGATGATCAGGTCTCTGCCCGAATTCAGTTCGATCCGCCCGGTTAGGCTGGTTGACTGGACGACAGCGTTAATAGCTATGTCGGCAGCGCCTTGAGTACCTAATATGGTCGAATTGCCGGCGTCGATGACCGACTCGTTGACGGTGAGCAGGCCGTTATTGGCGGTAATTTGAACTCCTGAACCCCCACTGGCCACACCGGAAACGTTGCCCAGCGATGTCGTCGCGACTGTGCCGATCGTCAAACCGCCGGCGGTGTCGGTGATCTGCGCAAAGCCGCTCTCGGAGTTAATCACGGCCAGTGTCGTCGCATCGATGTCAATAACCACTCCGTCGTCGGCGTCGATTGCGAGATTCGTCACGGCAATGTCCGTAATGTTTGCATCGACGGGCGTCTGATTCACGGTCGCGTCGGTTTGCAGCAGCAATGTCGCGACTTTCCCCGGTGCCAGCGAAAGATCGCCGACCGAGATCGCCAATGAAGTCGGCAGGCCGATCTCCAACACCGCCGCAGTGATCAGATCCGCCTCGGCATCGGTGAGGTTGAATGAGCCAGCTGCACCACCCAACCCGATCGATGCAGCGGTGGACGGCTGCAAAAACAGCGTCCCGGCCCCCGCGTCGATGTCTCCAGACAGGCTGACGTCGGCCGCAATCACCGTCACGTTGGCACCGCCGGAGGTCACATCTCCGTCCGCGCCTGAGATCAACGAACCGACCGCGTTGTTATCGACGTCGGCGTCAATCGTAATCGTCCCGTTTGCGGTAGTTAATACATCGTTGACTGTCACGCCGATAGTGGCGTTGAGTTGAATCGTGCCCGCGCCGGTGACGATGCCGCCTTGGCCGGCCACAACTTCGATCGTGCCCGAGTTGCCTGCGATCTGGCCACTGTTGACGAGCACGTTGCCGGAGGTCGAGTCGATCTCAGCAATTCGTATTATGGAGCCAACGGCATCGAACAGGTTGGTGAGAGTGATATTGCCGGTGACGGAGACGATTCGCGTGCCATCACTCATCAGAATTCTGCCGTCGGCGTCCCCACCGGCACCGACTGTCAGCGTGATTGTTCCCGCATTCGAGGCCTGAATCGTTCCCGACTGCTGGAACAGGTCGTCGCCCCCTTCCAGCTCGATGTTACCATCGGCGGCCGTGACGTTGGCCGTGATTGTCAAATCAGACGCCTCATTACCAGCACCAGTCGTCTTGAGCGTGACGTTTCCCGCACCGGTGTTCTGGACCACGTCGTTGACGTTGAAGGCATCCACGGCATTGACCGTGATCGCGCCGCCGTTCGTACTCACACCGGAGATGGTGCCGCTGGACGTCGCGACGCTGCCAATCGTCACGCCGCCGACGGTGTCGTCAATCGCCACACCGCCGGCTGCTGAATTATCCACCGCCAGGGTCGTGACGTTCACATCGAGATCGACGCCGTCGTCCGAATCGATTGCCAAATTGGTCACCGTAATCTCGGGCGCAACATTAACGGCAGTTGCCGTCACGGTGCCGGTGGTGCGCAAGACGAGATTCGTAACGTTTGTCGGATTGAATTCGGTCACGTCGATGTTGCCGCTGGTTGCCAGACCGATTTCCAACGCCTGCGCGGTGAATCGTCCCGCTTCTGTTCCATCGATGTTGAAAGTCCCAGCCGATCCGTCGCCCAGACCGATCGTGACAGCAGTCGATGGGCGAAGCAGGATGCTGCCGCCGCCGGCGTTGATACCGGCACCAATTGTTACATCCGATGCGGTGATGGTCACGTCGCCGGCACCCGCGCCTGTTGCAATCGTACCCGCCGCCGCGGACTCGAAGACGCCCGCTCCGTTGTTATCGACGTCGGCATCGATAATCACCTGGCCGTTCGCCGTCGTCATCGCGGCATTAAGTGTTACACCGGCGTTGGCGTTTAAGACCGCGCCGGCGGTTCCGTTCACGTTCACTGCGCCGTCAATGGTAATTGTCGTTCCCGCATTCAAGGCGAGTGAGGTTTGTGCCGTGGCTGCGGCAATCGTCAGCGAGTTGGCATCAACCACCGAGACCCCGGCACCGTTGTTGATTGTAACGGCACCGACGAAGTCGTTGCCGGCATTGACGAGAGAGATATTTCCCACCGGATCGGACGTAAGATCTGTTGTGGTAGCGATTGTCCAGGGACCGCTCTGCGTGACTCCGAGAGCGGCAATTGTCAGGGAATTCAGATTGAGCGTTCCCAACAGGAGACCCCGCGAAAGTCCTGCACCATTTGCGGTGGTATCGACCGTCAAATCGAGTGTCGCGCGATCGACGTCGGCGAAACCGAGAAGTCGCCCCGCATCGGTTACATCGCCGGCTGCGTCGGTATCGAGCGTAAGCGTATCCGTTGTAATTGTAAGCGTATCGACGTTCTGAAAATCAATGTCTCCGCCACCGGTAACGCGGACATCGCCACCGAGATTCATCGTCGCAGCCGTCACATCCACACTGCCCAATTCGCTGCCAACCGCTCCGAGCGTTCCACCAAATGTTACCGAACCCGTATCGGCATCGACCACGAAATCGGGTACACCGGCCGTATCAGCAGTGACATTGCCTGAAATATTCACATCGCCGTCGTTTCCGCTGCCGGCATTGCCATCGGCGGTGATGATGGTCGCCACGGCGGAGTTCAGCACGAGATTTCCGTTGATATCAACGTCGCCCGAATCGGTTTCGGCATCGGTACGCAGCGTGCTGAAGAGATTGATCGTTGTGGCGGTAATGTCGATTGCTTCTTCACCAACGGCTCCGTCTGCATTATCGCCAACTCGTGTGTCGCGGAGGTTGACCGTAGCGGCAGAGGTCACCGTTAACGAATCGAGCGCCCGAGTTTGCCCGACGGACGAACCCACCTCAAAATCGACGACTCCGTCATCAACAGTCAGCACCAGATCGACAGGTGTCGTCGATGCTTCGGTATTAACGGCTCCCGCAAATCGGACTGCGCCGCCGTCCAATGTCACATTTTGAGTAAGATCAACAGCATCGCGAAACGAGATGTCATCGTTTGTCGTCGTGATGTTGGCGCCGAGTGTGACTTTCGTGAAGTCCGATTCTCGAAACTGCTCGTCGATGTCGAACGCGCCCGTTCCGATCGTCAACGTTCCGGCGGTATCACCGTCAATAGTGACGATACCGGTGTTGCTCGTGGTGACGGTTGCCGCATTGACGAAAACAACGTTGCGGACGTTGTTGATATCAAGGGCGTTGCCGTTCAGGTCGAAGTTGAGTGGCCGATTGAATGTCAGCGTGCCGGTGCTGTCGTTTCTCACGAAGGAGCGAGATGTGACATCGGCATTGACAGTCGTGTCCCCATTGCCGGCGTTGATCTCAATCCGGCCCAGTCGCTGAACGGTACCAAAGTCATCCTGCAATCCTGATCGCCCCAGCACGACGTTGCCGTCGCCGGGTGAAATCGTAATGTTTTCCTCGCCTGCCCCGGCGACTCCGTCAATGCTGCCCAGCAGGCTCACATTACCACCGCCGGAGATGAACGCGACATTGTCGTCGTCGTTGGCAAAAGCCATGGTGTCGTTAATGGTGATGTCGTTGCCGCCGGAATCGATGGTGATTGTCCCGTCGCTGCCGCCGCCGTCGAACGTCGTTGTGGCACGGCTGCCATTGATGACAAACTCACCGGCGACCGTGATGTCCGAGCCGATTGACACACTGCCATTTCCGCCAGCTGTACCGTCAGCGTCGATGATCAGCGCCGTGTTCAGCGTGAGCACCTGGGCCGCCCCGCCGTCATTTATTGTGACCAATCCAATTTGCGTACCGGCGGTGCCGATGGCAATCGTGTTGACGGTTCCGTCAATCTGCTGCAGTGTGGTCTCCGTCAAATCGACAACGCTGCCGCCAACCGAACCGAGTGCGATGGTGGTGGCATTGGTTGTTCCTTGAATGCGAACCGTCCCACCATCGGAAACGGCCGCACCAATTGTCACATCGCCACCAACGATCAGCGTCATGTCGCGACCATTGAGGTCGGCCCCGCCGGCCAAGTCCACAGGCGCGCCCGTGCCATCGGCCGTGATGTTGATATCGACGGCTGTTGTATTGAGTTGCCCGGCAGCGGTGAACGTCGTGGAGTTGCTGGTCAGGCCGGTGAACTGGGATGCCGAGGCGTTGCTGAAATTGACGTCGGCCGCATCGGTGATGGTGAGCAGTCCCAATCGGCTGATGCCCAACTGGCCGGAGACGGTGAAGTCGCCGGCGGCTTGTGCATCGACGGTGAGAGTGCGTGCCGTGCCGTCGGTCGTGACGCTGCCGTCGATGGTGATATCGTTACCTGCACCGCCTGCTCCGTTCAATGCCACGTTGTCGGTCAAACGAACGGCGCCGGTGAGATTAATGTCGGCAACCGTCGCCGTGTAGGTGGTACCATTCAGATCGATATTGGCACCATCGACGGTAATCGCGGTCGCGTTGACGTCGTCCAAATCGACCTGGTTGGCATTCTGAATGTTCAGGCCGCCGGTTATTTCGATGGCCTGCGGGACGTTGACGTCGCCATTGGTTGCTCCTTCGGCAGTCACGGTAACTGTCTGAATCCTGTTGGCCGCACCGGTGAACGGTTCAAAGCTGCCGAGGGTGACATTACCGCCCGATTGCACAGCGTCGGTTCCGGTTGAGCTATTGACGGTGAGATTGACGTTGCCGTTGGTGGCGGCGATTTGCGCTGCACTCAGGTCAATATTGCCGGCATTATCGTTCACATCATCGTTTGAATCGATGGTCAGCGTTCCCAATGCATTCAGGCCGACATCGACTCGCCCGGCGATACGGATCGTCCCGCCATCGACACCGAGGCCGGCAATAGCGCCGCCATCAATGTTGATCGTTCCGTCGGTTCCACCACCCGTCGATTGCGAGTCAATGTCGAGTGACTGGAGAAACTCTCCGCCGCCACCGTTGATGCTATTCAGAAAGATGTCGCCGCCATCGTCGTTGGCTGTGGTTGCCGTGTTGAGGGCTAACGAGCGTCCTGCCACGTTGGCGGAAATAATTGCGCCGCCAAAGTTGATGTCGCCCGCCGCTGCGCTGTCGCCCTGCTCGGTATCGACGATGGAATTGGCATTCACGAGGACTGACGTCGAACCGCCGAGTGTGAAACTACCGGCTTCGCTGTCGTTGACCGAATCAAAGTCGAGGTTGATCGTTCCGCCCAGTTGCAGTGTTCCCCCGGCCGTGTTGACGACAACATTATTAACGAACCGTCCGCCGGCATTGTCGAAGTTGCTCAGCAGAGCGTTTCCGCCACCAGTGTTGACCGTCAGGTCGAACGGCCCGGTCGCCGAACTGGAGACGTTGGTTGCAGAGAAGTCGAGGACGCCGCCACCGGTGTTGATCGTGCGGTCGGCCTGCAGGACGGTATTGCTGCCGAAGGTGACATCACCCGATCCGGTTCCCGCCGAAGTGGTGTCGATATCGCCGTTCAGATTGATGTTGCCCGTATCGGCCGTGACCGACAGACCGCCGAGCGCCAAATTCTGCCCGATAGCACCGAGTGTGACATTGCCATCGTTCGTGTTGCCCGAAACATCGATGGTGAGTGTGAAATTACCGGCCGCTGCACCCGGTCGAACATCGAAATCTGACCCCGCACCGAACAATACCGACCCCGACGCGTCGTCCTCATCGTTGTTGGTGTCGATAGTGATGTTGCCAAAGAGATCGATGTCGTCGCTGCCCGTGCTGAAATTGACGTCGCCACCATCGGTCTGTATGTCCCCAGTGACACCGACAGTTGTGGCATTCGACACGTCAATATTTCCGGCTCCGGCCGATGTCACAGCACCGCCGAAGTTCACAACCGCGGCATTGTCGATGGCAATCCCGCCGACAGTACTCGTGACCGTTGAGTTGAAGGTGAATGTGTCGTTGGCACCGCTGCCAGTGACGCCGACGGACGTTGCTTCAAGTTGGCCCACGGCAAAACTGGCCGTGGCTGCACCGGACATCGTCACATCGAACGAACCTCCAATGTTGACGGTATTGTTGAGGATACCGTTCCCCGTCATATCGAGTGCCAGATTGGCTCCGCCGGCACCCGTCACTTGACCCAGCGTAATATTACCGTTCGAGCCGGCTGCCTCGATGCGGTTGGTTCCACTCGCGCCACTCAGGCTGATGAACGGGCTGTCCACGAATCCGTCGAGGTTAGCTACCGTAACTCCCTCAGCCAGATCCACTCCGTTGAGATTTGACAAAGAGAGGGCAAAACTCCCTGCTATGAGGTCTGCGTTGATATCAACCACATCCACCAACTGGATGTTGATTGAACCACCAGTCTGCAAATCCGCGGTGACGATGGCGTCGCCGCGAGTGCTTGGGGTGTCTCCGCTGGCGCGGACGGTCAACGAATTGATGCGGTTCAAACCGTTCGGATCGAACGAACCGAGAATGACATCTCCACCGGCCGCATTGTTGCCGTTGGCAATCAGTTGCACAGCGATGTCGGTGTTGGTGGCAAAGACCTGCGCATTTTGCAGGTCGATGGTGCCGCCTGCCGTATTAGCACTCTGCGCGGTGTCGATTGTCAAGAGATTAAACGGCGAAGCGAAGTTGACATTGACCAGGCCGGCGAGCGTGACGCCACCATCGAGAGAAATCTGGCCATTCAGTTCGATCGTGCCATCGGTACCCGCCGTCGCATTCGTCGAGCGCGAATCGATTACCAGCGCGGAGAGGAATGCATCGGCACCGGTGTTGTCGCCGATTTCGTCCAGAGTGACATCGCCGCCATCCAACGAGGCAGCTGCCGTGGCGGTGTTGATTGTCAGCGAAAATCCGGCACCGAAGCTATAAATGGGTGCGGCGCCAAAGTTCACATCACCGCCCGCCTCATCGTTGCCGTCTTCGGTGTCGATGACGGTATCTCGGGCGATGACGATGCCGCGCGTCGTGGTCAAGGCGACATCGGCCGTATCGGTGCCGTCGGCATCGAGGCTGATGTCGTTGAAGAATTCGATCAAGCCGTCGGTTGCGCCGGCTCCGCCTGTTGTGGTGACGGTGAGGTCGTTGATGAACTCTCCACCGTTGTCGTTGAAGATACCAAGATCAACACCGCCGCCAACCTCGCCGGCTGCCGCGGTGCTGGTGTTAATTGTGAGATCAACGCCGGTGGCGGTTGCCGAAAACGTCGCAAAGTTTGCCACCACCGATGCCGCTTGATCGTTTCCGGTTTGCTGCGTATCGATCAGCAACGACTGAGTCAGTCGCACTTCGCCATTCAAACTCAGTGACGGGGAGGCGCTGCCACCGGAATCGAGCAGTATCTGACTGCCGTTGATGATGGTCGCCCCGCCCGGCGAGAGAGTATTCAGCGACAGTCCGTCGATGAACTCTCCGCCAACCGTGTCGTTGACGTTCCCGAAGATGATCGAACCGGCCGCATTGCCGTTGGTACGGATCGACAAATCTTTCCCGGCCAAGTCGGATGAAATGTCGGCATTGCCGAAATTGACAGTTCCACCGAGACCGTTATTGCCACTTTCGGTGTCGATGACCAACAGAGTGGCACCGCCGACACTGCCGGAGATGACCACCGCCGATGCATCGATCGCGTTCAGTACACTGGCGTCGACTCCGTCATTGTCGAGGAAGATATTCTGGTTCAGGGTCAACCGGCCATCGGTTCCCGAACCGCCGGTGAGGATCAACACCACATCGTTGAGGAAATTGCCGTCCGTGTCATCGAGCGCACCCAGCGAGATGTTGCCCGCGTTGACGCCGCCGGTGTTCGAGGTGTCGATGGCGACATCCTCGCCGGCCGCTGTGCCGGAGATAGACGCTGTGCTCGAATCGAAACTGCCGCCGAGGGTGTTCACGTTGTAGCTGAAACTTGCCGAGGTTGCCTCGGTGAAGACAACATTGCCGCCCGCGGTATCTACGTCGAAGACACTGACGGAAATCGCGTTGTCCTGAATGGTCAGCGTGCCGGTTTCAGTGTTCAGATCGAAGATGTCGGTGGCGATGCCGGCGAGACTCGTCGTTCCGGTCAACGTCAGGTTGGCCGCGCCGGTGGTGGTGAGTTGCACGGTGTCCGACTGCGCGTTCTCGGTCACAATGGTGGCAACCGTCAGGTCGGACGCCGAGGTGATGAAAATATCGCTGCCGGTGGCAGTGACATTTAACGCGCCGGCGGCTCCAGTGGTGACGTTGATTGCCGCGCCGTTCGCGCCAATGTCACCGGCATTGGCAATCAGGGTGATGTTGTCCGCCGTGACGGTGGAGTTATCGCTGGTGATGTTGCCGGTTAGCGCTCGCAGGTTCAAATCGTCATCGGCTGAGACGTTGACCGCCCCGATGGCGAAGCCGTCGGCGTTGGTGATGAAGGCGTCGCCGTTGGAACTTGAGATCAGCGTGTTGACGTCGAGATTGAACGCGTTGGCGGCAGTGCTGCCAATGGTGGTTGCCCCGGTGATGGTCAACGTACCGGCAGTCACATCGACGGTCGTCTCGTCGCCGGCGGCATCGGTGATCGCGCCGTTGGCGTTGATCGTGAGATTGGCGGTCGAGCTGATGGCGTCGTCCGCATTCGCAAATCCGAGCGTTGTCACAAACAGCGAAACGTCAACATCAACCGACAACGCACCACCGCCGTTGTCGATGGTGGTCGCACCCCGCGCTGCCGCGCTGCCCAGTTGCAATGTGCCATTAAGATCGAGCGTATCCAGTTCGGCGGTGGTCAGGGCGAGAATGCCCAAGGCACCGACGCCGCCCACATCGTTGCCCGCAGCCGATCCCAGTCGCAACCGCGTTGCATTTTCGGCAGCCCGCAGTGTGATATTCCCCGTCGCCGCAATCACATCGGCCCCTGTGGAATTCAACGACATTTCGTCGGCGACAAGTTCGATATTGCCGCCCGATCCCAATGAAGTATTCCCATTGACGGTCAGCACGGCGTCGGCGGCGAGGGTGATATCGCCATCGACCGTGGTGATGCCGGCACCGGTCAGCGTCATCATGTCGGCGGTGAGATTGAGTCCATTGGTGCCGGTGAGGCTGACGGTCGCGTTGAAGGCGATGGAATCGGTACCGGCTTCGCCATCAATGCTAAGCCCAGCGTCAAGGCCCGAGCCGAAACTCGTCACCGTGATTGTGTCGTTGCCGGCGCCGGCGTTGATGGTGAGTGAATTGGTCGGGTTGGAAAACGTGACACTCTCGGCGAAATTCGAATCGACCGTCGTCAGACCGACTCCCGCGCTGACCACGGTGATGATGTCGTTCGAGGCGGAATAGTTCAGCGTAACATCGGTCGCGGTGATCGACTGGGTGATCGGTTCAAGGCCGGTGTAGTTGAAGGTGAGCGTGTTGCCGCCATCAACAATCGTGGTCGAGCCATCGTTGGCGTTGACGAAGTCGTGCGTGACCGTGCCGGCGGTGCCGGTGAATGTGACTTCATCGTTGGCGCCGGTACCGGCGTTATATGTGACGGTGATATTTCTGTCGTCGAAATCGTCGGTGTTGATCGTCAACAGATCGTTACCGGCGTCGGTGCCGTTGATGGTGATCGCGGAAGTTGCAATCAGTTGCTGACTGCTGACAACCGTCCCGCTGTCAAGATCGACGATCTGAGCAAGATCGCCGACCACACGCAGCTCCAGCTTGGAATTGCCGACGGGCGTGGTGAACGTCAAGGGGGTAGGCAACTCATTGAGTAGAATAGAAACGCCCGCCGGGGTTCCACTGGTTGCCGACAGATCGGCCAGGCCATCGCCGTTGAGGTCGACCGCCCGAACCCGGCTGCCCGAATTAGTGCCCGTTGTGAAAACCACAGGGGTGTCGAACCCGCCATTGCCATCGCCCGGTAGCACCGAAAGGGTTGCGGTCGTCGTGCTGCCGACGACCAGATCCTGGTGTCCATCACCATCGAAGTCGGCGACATCGATGGAACGGGGACTGGTTCCGGCTGCAAATACTGTCGGTCCTGAAAAGTTCCCGCCTCCGACTCCCAGAAAGACGCTGACCGTCCCTCCGATGCTGCTCGTGATCGCCAGGTCGAGGAGCGCATCTTCGTTAAAATTCCCTATCTGAGAACTCGACGCGTTTGCAACAACAACCTCGCTAGGTGCAGCAAAACTCCCGTCTCCACCGCCGAGGAAAACCAAGGCGCGCGTCGATGTGGTGACAACCAAATCGAGATCTCCGTCACTATTCACGTCGCCAGTAAGAATGGTGTTGGAGTCTTGTCCGAAAGGAAGAGTTGATGGTGCCGCGAACGTGCCGTCACCCTGGCCCAGGTGGACGAACACAGCATCCGAGTCGGACGAAGGAATTGCCAGATCGACGATGGTATCACCGTTGAAGTCGCCGACGGCCAGGTTGCCAATGCTGCCCCCGCTGTTGAACTGAATTGGAGCTGCGAACCCGCCGGCCCCATCGCCAAGATGCACCGTCACCTTATTGCCGAAGCACCCACCGCCGGACCCACCGTGGGTCATCACCAGATCGAGATTGCCGTCGCCGTTGAAGTCGGCCGATTCAAGCCCCCCGCCGGTAAAACAGCCACCCGTTCCAGGATTAAACAATGTTGGCGCCGCGAAGTTGCCCGCACCGACCCCGAGAAATACAGCAAAGATTGAGTTGTTGCTGGGAAATGCCGTGCCGTTATACGCGGAAGCCAGATCCACGATGCCATCGTTGTTGAAGTCTCCGACAGTGAAATCGGCGGCACCGTTTTCAGTGGCTAGTGTTGCGAACGAAGTGAAAGAGGCCGGTTGAAACTCAAACGCTCCGATGTCCACGGTCGCAGTGGAATTGCCGTCGCCATCGGCAATTCGCACAAATCCGCGCTGGTCGGTCGCCGCAACACCGACGTTGCTACCGGCATCAACAGCCGCACTACTGGCCAACAACGCATGTGTGTCGGTCGGTCCGCCGTTGTCTTGCAGTGGACCGAGTGACGGATCGGTTCCGGTGATGTTATCGCCCGATCCGCCCGCCAGCGTGAAGCCACCCGTGTTTTCAATCAGGCTGAAATTCGCCGTGATTGTACCGGAGCCTTCGTTACTCAAATCGTTGGGCGAACCGCCGACGGTGTTACCCGACAGAATGGTGTTTTGAAGGGTGAGCGTGTCGCCGATGTGATTGCGGATGCCGCCACCGGGCGCACCGGAACTGTTGTTTGCTATTGTGCTGTTGGTGATGGTCGCCGTGCCGTCGTTGAAGATGCCGCCGCCAAAGTCACCGCCGGTCACTTGATTGCCGGAGATCGTGCTGTTGACAACCGTCAGCGTGCCGCCGTTGTTATAGATGCCGCCGCCGGCACCGGTGCCGTTTGACGTATTGCCCGAGATCGTCGTATCGATGACCGTCAGCATTGCGTTGTTGCTGAAGATGCCGCCGCCACCTCCCGCAGTTTCGGCGGTACTGTTTTCGATCTGGCTGGCGGTGATGGTCAAGGTCCCCGCACTGAGAATCGCGCCGCCGCTCGCATTGCCGGAATTGCCACCAGTCAACGTCAGCCCGCTGACTTCGACTGTCGCACCGACGCTGACTTCCAAAATGCGCGAGAGGTTATTGCCGTCGATGCTCAAAAACCGCGCGCCGAGACCGTTGATGGTCAGATCGCCGTTGGCGCCGGTAATGGTCGGCAGTTGACTTCCGCCGAGCGTGATCGACTGTCCGGCCAACGAAGCATCGAAGACAATTTCGTCGTTGCCGCTTCCGGCGGTGGAACCATCGACCGACGTGTCGGTGTTGGCGGCAGTGATGGCTTCGCGCAGCGTCACTTCGCCGTCGCCGTTGACAACATCATCGCCCGTGCCGGTGACCGTAATCGTCGAGAGAACGCGGCGCTCTTCCAGACGGGTGACGAACAACGGGACGAAGTCGTCACGGCGCGGCGGCTTATCCGCCCTTGCTGCGCCTCCCCATCCCAAATGACCGAGAACCCAGGAAAATAGTTTGCGCAGCCAGATCAAGGATCGCATGCAATCGAGTCCTGTCGCAGGTTAGTACCAAACCGCCGCGCAAACATCATGTCCGCGATGCAGTTTCACTGTCGATCAACGATGATCAAATGACGTTGCGCAATCCCCGCGCAACGTCGTGGCCCGCGATGCTCCTTCGCGCCGACGATAGACTCCTCGTTCGCTTCACGTCTGCGCACCGTCGCCGTCGGGGTATGCGCAGCCGCCCCCGTCACACTGCCGATATCTGTTCAAAATCGCAGATATCAACAAATTGAGTAAACTACGATTATCGCGCGGCTGGTGGCGCCCTGTCAAATGCCAATTTGCCTTCCTGGGCCATGTCTTAGCCTTCCGATATGTACCCAAAACGTCCACTCGTTGACTCCAACCCTCTTGCAGCCGGGCGATTCACTTCGGCCGATCCGGAAGCGGTTGACCTGTGAATCAATCTGCAGCAATCACGAAATCGATGTTCAGCAAGTTGCCATCGGGCAACGAAAGGTGATCTTGGGGCAACATCACGCTTGATCGGGGCGATGGTTGAATGAGTAGGAATTGTCCCGAAACTGCCTCTTGAGGAGCCATATGTGCAGTCGAACCGCCGATTTGACCACGACAATCCGTACATCCGACGGAGCGTTTCCACGCTCTCTAACAGCAATGCAATTGGCGCGCCGTCTCGAAGCGCAAAAAAACGCCGTGGCCCAAGGGACCACGGCGTCATGCGTTTCTGCCATCTTTTCGCCATCGTCTGACGGCTTTGACCGGGCTATTCCGTCTCGGTCGTGCCGTCGGTGTCAGTGTCGTCTTCGGGCATTGGTGGCACACCAACGCCTGCTTCCCCGCCATCGCTCGTTTCCGAAGAACCGGCTTCGACGTCACCCATGTCGGCATTCGACGTGCCGTCGGTCAATCCGTCGTCGGTCGTTCCGCCGCAACCAATTGCCCAGGCTGAAAGACTGACGCAAGCCAACAGAGTCAGCAGGTGGGCCGTTTTCCGCAAGAAACTCATTATCTGTTTTCCTTTCAATCGACTGTGGGTGCCTCGAACCGACCGGCCGTGCCTACCGGCATCAGTCGTCGAAGCGATAAGAGATCATCCACCATGTGGATGAATCGTGTTTCCAGATCGCAATATTCCATTTAAGGAAGCCATGCCATCGATTGCAACCGTAGAAGAACAAAGCCGCCACTACGGGACGTCCGCCACCGCAACATCCGGCGATGACCGGATCCCGGCAATTAACTCGTCTGGCTGCGGAGTTTCGGCCAAGTTGCCCTGTGGCCGCGTCATCTCGAACAGCGTTTTGACCAGGCGCTCGGCCACTTCGGCAAGATGCGTTTCCATGACAATCTGCAAACGCCAGAGTGTTTCACGCCGCCGATTCATCTGCATCGCTGCTTTGGTAACCCCCTCTTCCGTCAAGCCGCCGCCGGTCCCGAACACGCTGAACAGTTCGTCAAAGTCGGCCTCGTTCCAGCCGGAAAACAGCTCCGGCGCGTTTTGGCGGACAACATCCACCAGTGGGTTGGTTTGGCGGTCGAAGCGGCGGTCGCTTCCCGTTTGCACCCTGGAATCGAAGCCGGCGGAATCAAGGGCCGGCGAATCGAACTGGGGAATGTTCTCTCCGCCGACCGGTTCGTCAGTTTGCCGATCCAGGCTACAAGGATCGATGTCGAAAGCCCGCGCAATGCTGTTCAACGTCGATGCGCGCGGACGACGGGTCGTTCCCCGCCGTAGGTTGTACAACGTGCCACGCGTCATGCCGGTCCGTCGCGCAAGCTCCCCAATATCCCATCCGCGACGGAGACATTCTTCACGAATTCTCCGCTGCCAGATGGATTCGCCGGAGTGTCTCGGTTGCTGCGCGTGATCGTCCATCTTCAATCCCCGCCAGGCGTTTCTAAACGTTTCTGAACATTTCTAACCATTTCTGAACCCACGTGTTGATTAGTTATGTTTTGTACAGTATACTGTTCGTCAGTGGATGTCAAACGGCCGAGCAAGACGCGCGGCCATGCCATTGAACAATTCGCTCAAGAGCGGCATCCAATCAGATGAAACAGGGACTTTTCCATCACAGAACCGAGAGGGGACAACAGATGGTACGCGAAGCACGGTTTAGCTGGGACGACGCCGATGGCCGAGAGCCGCCACTGAGACACGATCGGATCGACGAGTTTGACGACGAATGTCTCGACCCCGATCCGCCACTGAATATCGAGCCGTCGCCGAAGAGTGCCGAGACACCAAAACGGCGACGCAAACAGCGACGGCCCGAATCGGAAAACACCCGCCACCTCGCCGGTGCCGACTGGATTGGCGAGAAACCAGCCGAGCGAGAAGACGAAGCCGCATGATGGGCCTGAAGGAACCCAAACAGTGACCCGCTACCGGCGACACGTTCGGACCGCATGAATGCGATCGCAACGAACCCAACACGCAACCATCGACAACGGACAATCTTGAATGGCAAACGTCGAACTCCGCAAACAGATTTCCATTTTTGTTCCGCTTTCAGATTGGAAAGCCATTCGGCACGAAGCGGCCCGCCGCAGAATTCCCATGACGGAACTCTGCCGCCGCTGGATGAAACCGGATCTCACCCGCCTGCGCAACAGCGAACCCAATCACAAATAACCCAACAAAGCCGACGGACCGCATCCCGTCGGATCCCCGCAGGAGAATTCCGCATGCAGACCAACACCCACCGCCAGCATCCCTACCCCAGTGACATCAGCGACGCCCAATGGCGTTCGATCGCGCCAACCATCCCGCCAGAGCGAGACCTCGGACGGCACCGCAGCACAGACGTTCGCGAGATCGTCAACGGCATCAATTACCGCTGGTCAACGGGCTGCGTGTGGCGAATGCTACCGCACGACTTCCCGCCGTGGGGAACGGTTTACACGTACTTTCACCGCTGGCAACAAGACGGCACGCTGAAGGAGCTTCGCGACGCGCTAACAGCCGCACGGATCGAAAGACGCACACCATCCCAAAGCACGGCCCCCGACGATAATTCGCCGGTCTCCGACCAGTACCCCCTACCCGCCGCGTGAGCGTCGCTCGGCAGTCGGGATTGCCCACGAATTGATTGTCGCGACCTGATTGTAGGACGCTACTACAATTCAGGAGTTGCCTCCGGCCGACCAGCCATCACCATTGGATGGCGGCGGTCGGTAGGGCCGACGCGCAAGAACTTCACCCGCTCGGTGAAGACCGAAGCGATCCTACCACCGAGGTCGCCGCGCACCACTCCCATGCGAACTCACTGACATTGGTCGGTTTGCTCTTTGCCGATTTCTGGGGGACCTCCGCATTTCCCGATCGCGGCATCCTTGCGACTGTGCGCAGAGAACCAATCAATAGAGCGCTACGCCTCTCTACACTATTGTATGTTAGATTTTGGTATGGTAGGTTGGTTCCGTCCATTATGACTATCGATCTGTCAGAACGGGCTACAATCCGACCGCCTATCCTTCAACTCGAAGGTCGTCATACGGAAGGATTGGTCCGACATCATTTACATATGATGCCACAATGTCCGACCCGAAACTGGAACACGGCTACAACCAAACGCCAAACACGCACGATAGCGTGGAGTGGCTGGTCTCCGATCCAGACGTGACGTCGCGCCAGAAGTTTCTCGACAAGGCATGTGAACTCTGTGGCCCAAATACCGTTGCTATGCTCTGGCTGTACGACAGCGGACATAAAGACCTATATCTCGACCGCATCGCACCTAACAAATCCAGTGTTGTTGACACACAATCGCTTCAACGCATCTGGGTTGCTTGCAAGGATTCAAATGCTTCCATTGAGGAGCTGATTGATCCACGTCAGATCCCCACGATAGCAGCATGGTGCGACAAACACGCCGTCCCCCTTTCGAATATCAAGACTGTTCAGCTACGACTGAAGCAAGAGAAGGAATTACAGGGGGTCCTGCAGTTATTCGTACAACATCAACTGCACGAGAATCAATGCGGGCAACTGCGACTGCTGGCCCGTGGGTTGACTCGAATCGTGGAGACCCGCCGTAGCCAGCGACGCGAGAAAGTTGCTCGTAAATTGCGTAAGAACCTGGATCTGCGCCGTCCCGCGGACAAGTGGTTTGAGCGCGCGGCCGGTGTTCTCCGGGACAATGTTGAGGCTGAATTGTGTCTATTCTTTCGAATGGATCGCGATCTCACGTTTCAATGCTGCGCCGCCGAGTCCCTGATCGGCAACGTCGAGAAGAAACAGTTCGTCGCCGGACGCAATAGCCTGACACGAATCGTGGCAGAGCGAAAACTGAAGAACATACGCGTCCTCGACTTCCAGGACAAACAGGAGTGGCAACAGTTATTTGATCATTCGGAGTGTGACGAGAAACTCGTTGAAGCAATCAAATCTGTCGTCCCGTCTGGTTCCCTCCAGACAGTCATGATGATGCCGGTTGTCGTCGATCAGCACACGTTTGCTGTTGGCATGCTGATCAACAAGACGAAGCATCTGGCGAGGCGATTCAGCCAGACGGATCAGCAGATCCTTGAAGCGGCATGCGAATCCCTGGCGGGCGTAATACCCGGCACAGTGAATTATCGTGCAATGCGGGATCTCTCCGAACTGGCGTTTGACGGCTCGCTGGAAGACGCGGAGACGCGTGAGAAATTTCACGACTGGCTGGCAAACAATCTACCCGGCCTGGAATCTTCGGCACTGCTCGTTTTCGATCCACATCGTCATGATGCGGATTCAATGGAGTTGCGCCACCTGGGCGGTGACGAGTGGTTTCAGGATCCCGACGTCGTGCGACATGCTCCCAGAGAGACCTACCAAGCCTCAAGACGCCACGCCGACAGCCAATGCTTACGATATGTGACAGAGATACCGCGGCTCAACCAATATGAAGGCAAACTCGCCTTGGGATTCGAACGCGGATACATCAGCAGCCACGAAGAGAACCTTGTGGCTTACGCGTGTGCGGAACTCAGCCACATGCTGCGGGCGGAGCAAATGGTTCGTGAGCAAACCGAAACATTGGTACAGATTCGACATGTTGTGCGCGCCGGATTAAGCGGAATCTTGCACGTTCAAGTCGCCAAGGACATCTATGACCGGGTTTGTCGCCGCAATGAGGGAGACATCAGCGAAATCCAGACGGGAGCCCGATTTCGCAGACACTTGGAAACCGCAGACGAATATTCCCGTCGGACGAATAACTTGATCGAAGAATCGCGATTCCTACTGGGGCGAATTACTCGGAACAGATTGCAGATCGGGTCACAATCAGTGTCTGATCTTATCAAGGATGTGCGCCGCTGCCTCGAGCGGTACGCGGAGCGGAGACATCTGAAGTTGTTTGTCGAAAATCGACTGCCGTACAACTTTTCCGAAGCTTCGATGGATCGGGCTTTGATGGAGATCGTAGTATTCAATCTGTTAGACAATGCGATCAAATACTCCTTCCGTGATCAGATCGTCCGCATGGAAGCCGCATTTTCTGGCGGCCGAAACTGGACGCTCGATATTATCAATAGCGGAGTCTATATACCTCCAGAGGACAGGGAAGCGATCTTTCAAAGGTTCGTCCGTAAGACTGCGTCGCAACGACAAGCGCGCCGACGCCCCGGAACAGGCCTTGGGCTTGCGGTTGCGAGGGAAGTAGTCGCTGCGCATGGGGGAACGCTGACCTGCGCTTCATCCGACCGCGGCGCTCGTCCCAACGACCCAGCCTTGACGGTTTTTCGTCTGATAATGCCGCGTAATGTTAAGAGTCCGGAGTTGCCACACGATGGAAGTTGACAAGGTTGTTCGCATTCTCCACTTCGATGATGAGCCTACAGTCGTGGGATGGATTCCCAGCGCTCTAATGGAGAATCTGCTGCGTCGCTTCCCTCGAAGTGTTGACATTGCGGGATCAACTGAGGACGTCAACGACGAAAAGGTTGATTCGCAGTTCGTGATTGACTGGCCAAACTACGGGATCGTTCAAATCACCTACCACGTTGAATCAACGCTGGATTCATTTCAGAAGAGATTCAAAGCGGAAGCAACCAAACCTGCCGTCGTCACGCTTGACGCTATGGACGAAGACACAGACAAGCCAAACGAACGAACGGGTGAACAATTATTGAATTGGGTTCGCGACCAGACGCCCAAGAACCGTACCAGCATCATGCTGCTGACCGGCTATCGAGACGAATTGGAAAGTTTCATTGCCAAAAAAAAAGTTGAGGTTGATGATGCTTTCTTGAAGGCACCAAATAAACTCCGATTCGTTGACAGACTTATCTGGAATATTGAAAACGAACTGAAGCGACCACGTTGAAAACGAAGACTTAAGTTTCATTCACCAACTGCAACTGGCAATAGGCAGGACGTTCTACAGCGCGTGGCTTGTCGCATTCAACCAGATGGAAACCAACCACACCTGAAAGGCTGACCGGTGAACCGAGCATCAATCGCATCCGCGTTCTTCAGTTCAGTCTGGCCGACCAATGGCCACGATAGGACTCTTCGTAAGAACCTAGGACAGGCACTGACAGAGATTCCAGCATTTGGCGTAATAGGCCATATCGCCGAGCGCCAAACCACCTTGTCTCAGTTTCAGCTTCGATTGAGAGTGGAACCGGATAAACGCAGACAGATTGAAAAGTTGACCAGGAAAGCGGTTTTTGACAAACACGCCGAGCTATCTAAAGAGGATCGCAAGCAGCCCGGTTACGCCAGCAGAATCGCTCAAGGCCCCATTCGACTTGACGTGTCGGCGGCAGCGACAATTCTCGCAGGACGCTTGGGTGAGGATGCCAAACCGGATATTCAAGCATTGGCTGCACTGGTGCTCAACCAAAAGGAATCCACTTCCGCTGATACGGAACTCGTCTGGCCGAAAAACAGTGACGATCTAAACTATGCCGTCATGTTTTACGATGCCGATGATGCCAATGATGCCAAAGGGAATGACGAGAATTGGTTGGATTTTCACGCCGCAAACTCACTACCAATGATCCATTTTGTCATGCGTCGCAGAGAACGGATTTTTGCGCCCTTCTCTTCTGACTTTTCCAAGTACTACTGGAATGAGTCCGACCCGCTTGATCGGAATGCGGATGAATGCCCACCCTTGACTCCGCCCTGGGAAGATTCAAGAACGTCGCATCGGACAGTAACACTCTCGTTCGATCTGCGAAAATCCACCTTTTGCATGGCAATGGCCGATAGCCTGCCGGATTATGCTCAGTGGATCGACCAGGTGATCCAGGTGTTAATCGCTGTGACACACTTCAATGGGGGAGTCTTTGGTAATTTCACCGGCGATGGGTGCATTGTGTACTTCCTCGAAGAAGAATACCGAAATGTCCACCGCAAAGGGAATCGCACGCGACCGAAGAAAGACAAACCGAGTGCCGTTATTGCAGCGCTCGAGTGCGCTACCGACATGCAACGTGCAATCGGACACCTGCTTGAGGATCTTTATCCGAATCTCAGGGTCCGTTCTGACTTGCTGGGTGCCGGGATTGCAATCGCTATGGGAGATGCCCATTGGTCATACGATTACTCTGACTACTATTCGAACCTGATCGTCGTTGGGCCGTCTGTCGTCGATGCGTGTCGTTTGTGCGACAGCGCAAAAGCCGACATGATTCTGATGGGTGAAAACGCCTATTTGTCGCTTCCAAAACCGTTTCGCAAAGCGCTTCGCAGCGAGACAAAGAGAATCAAGACCAAGGAATATGGCGTCGATCAGGCGGTCAGTGCCTGGACAATTAAAAGACCCTGGCTCGAACGGCATTACGGAACACCACAGCACCGGATCGATATCGAAAAGATCTGCAAGAAGATTCGTAAACGGTCATCCAAGTGACTGGTAGGGCCGCCCGCACGATGGTGGTACCTGACTCGAATGTTTTCTGTCCTCCTCAATCGTTGTGACATTCTTGCCGTTGATTTCGTTGATGACAGAATCCGAGGGGATGTCACGATCAGGCAATAATATCGTGAACCACCTCACCATGAATATCGGTGAGCCGAAAGTCGCGGCCGGCGAAGCGGTAGGTCAGGCGTAGGTGATCGAGACCCAACAGGTGTAGCATGGTGGCGTGCAGGTCGTGGACGTGGACTTTGTCTTCGACGGCGTAGTAGCCGTAATCATCGGTGTGGCCGTATTTCATCCCGCCGCGAATTCCGCCGCCCGCCAGCCACATCGAATATCCCTGCGGATTGTGGTCGCGACCGTCGTTGCCCTGGGAGACCGGCGTGCGGCCGAATTCTCCACCCCATAGCACCAACGTTTCATCGAGCAGGCCGCGTGCTTTGAGATCGCGGAGCAAGCCGGCGATGGGCTTATCGACCTCGCGGGCGTTGTTCATGTGGCCGCCTTTGAGGTTGCCATGCTGGTCCCATTTGTAGCTGTGCGTGCATTGCACAAATCGGACACCGCGTTCGATGAACCGCCGCGCCATCAAACATTGGCGGCCGAAATTCCGCGTCTTCCCGTCATCCAGCCCGTACAGTTTCTGTGTCGCCTCGGTTTCATCGCCAATGTCCTGTAGCGCCGGCGCATCGGTCTGCATGCGGAAAGCCAACTCGAACGAATTGATGCGGGCCTCCAGCGCGTCGTCGCCGATATTCCCTAACCGGCGGCGATTCATCTGCTGCAGAAAATCGAGTTCCAACCGTTGCAGATCGCGCGGCGTTTCCTCGGCATTCTTGATGAACGGAATGGTGGCCTTGTCGGACGGGATGCTGGCGTTACCCAACGGCGTTCCCTGATAGTCGGCCGGCAGAAATCCCGAACTGAATGCGTTCACGCCGCCGTGCGTCAGCGTGGGACACATGGTGATGTAACCGGGCAGATTCCGGTTTTCGGTTCCCAACCCGTAGGTAATCCACGAGCCCATGCTCGGCCGCACGAAAGTGTCGCTGCCGGTGTGCAGTTCCAACAACGCTCCGCCGTGCCGGGAGTTCGATCCGTGCATGGAGTTGATGATGCACATGTCATCGACGCAGCCGCCGACGTGCGGAAAAATCTCGCTGACGTGCGCACCGCTTTCGCCGTGTTGTCGAAACTTAAACGGCGATTTGAGCAGGTTGCCGGTCGCCGCCGAGACGACGCGGGGCAACGCGAACGGCAGCGGCTTGCCGTGATCGCGTTCGAGTTGCGGCTTGTAGTCGAACGTATCGACCTGCGACGGACCGCCGTGCATGAACAGGAAAATGACCTGCTTCGCCTTGGGAGCATGATGCGGCGAAGCGGCGGCGAGTCGATCGGCGGCCGAACTCTCGTCGTTCAACAGCGATGCCAACGCCAAGCTGCCGAACCCCGCACCGGAAGTCCGCAACATCTCGCGGCGGTTCATTGGTCGGCTGACGTTGTTGCAGAATCGCGTCATGGGTTCACTCCACAAACAAGAATTCATTCGCCGCCATAATCGCGCGGCACAGGCTCTGCCACGATCGCATTTCAACATCACTGCGATCAGGAAACTTCGATTTGTAATGCCGGGTATAAGCATCGACATACTTTAAGGAGAACGCAATCTCATCGGTCGATGGTGGGCGGCTGTAGGACAATTGCCAAGCGCGAATGACGCGGGTCGCATCGTCCGAGGGTTCTTCGGTAAACAGTCGCTCGGCCATCCGCTGCGACTGCTCGGCGACGAATTGGCTGTTCATCATGAAGAGCGCCTGCGGCGCGACCGTCGTCGATTGCCGCTTGCCGTTCAGCACACTGGGGTCGGCAAAGTCGAATGCCTGAAACACATCGAACAGAGCACTGCGAACCACCGGCAAATAAATCGAACGTCGGTTGGAAACGTAGACCACCGGATTGACGTTGGCCGTGCTGGTGACGTAGGCCCGGTTCTTTGTGGGAAGCAGCGTGCCGCCCATGCTTTCTTCTAACGAGCCGGCTACAACCAGCAACGAATCGCGAATCGCTTCGGCTTCGAGCCGGCGGCGATTCATTCGCCCCAGCAGCCGGTTCTCAGGATCGCGTTCGAATGTTTCCGCATCGACCTCGATACTCTGCTGCCAGACCGAAGACAGGAGAATCAACCGATGCAACGACTTCATCGACCAGCCTGATTTCACAAATTGCACGGCCAACCAATCGAGCAGTTCGGGATGCGTCGGCCGTTCGCCCAGCCGGCCGAAGTTGTCGGGCGAGCGAACGAGTCCTTCGCCAAAATGCCACAGCCAGATGCGATTGACCATCACCCGCGCCGTGAGCGGATGCTGCGGATCGGAAAGCCATTCGGCCAATTGCAGCCGACCGCTTTGTCCCTCGCCAATTGTCGGTTGCGGTCCCCGCGTCATCACCCGCGGCAACCGCCGTTGGACGGACGCGCCCTTTGAAAGATGACTGCCGCGAATGTGAATCCGTACGTCTACGGGATTCTGGTCAGAAACGGCCATCGCCAACGGCAACTGCGGCAGCGTTTTTTCGAGAGACTTAACCGTTTCGCGCAGCTTCGCCAGTTCCTTCTGGACCGCCGTTGCGTAACGGTTTTCGATGTTCACCGGAACAGCGAACGGGCCTCTCGGGTCATGCAGAATGCGCCGCAGTGCTTCTTCGCCGCCATCGTCGAGCCGCGCCACTTTGCCGTTCGCCTGCCGCGCCTGTTGCCATTTGTCGTCGATCAATCGAAACCGTTCGCCAAGCCGCTTGGCGGTTTCGCGCAGCGATGGGGAGTCGATCGCAGACGGCGAGACAAGCGTTCGCCACTCCTTGAAGATGTCGGCGTCATCCGCCTTCGGTTTCATTTCCAAATACTTCGCCCATTGCGCCACAAACTGCGGTAACGGTTGGTATTTCTCATCCAACGCGGCAATCGACGTGCTGAGTGCCGCATCGGCTGCCGGTGAAATCAGCAGTTTGTCGATGTGCGGGAAATACTGCGCGTGCTCTATCCGCACGACGTTCTTCTTTTCTCGAAATGAGAAAAACCCTTCGACGGCCCATTTCTGTCCGTCGGGATTCCAACTTCCGGTGACCTTTCCTGCCGCGTCGGTTTTGACCAGTTCACCATTGATAAACAATTTGCAAGGACGCGCCGCCGCCGCCGCATAACGCAGATCCAACTGGTAAACGCCGTCGGTGGGAAGATCGAGATCGTACTCGACGAAGTTCGGCAGTTGCCCCTTGTTGACCAGCACGCCGATGCCCGCACCGTAAGAGGTTGTGTCCTTCAGCACGTTGCCGCGTGCGAAGTTTTCCGCCTCGATGAGCAACACGCCCGGTTGTGAAGCAACGTCCGGTTGTTCGCCGCGGGGGCGCGCTTTGGCCAGCAATCGGTCGGTCCGTGATTTCTTCATTGCGGCCAATAGATAATCGCCCACGTGTCGCCGTGCTTCCGAGACGACACGCTGGTTGTTCTGTTCAATCAGCTGTGCGACTTCTGCCTTGGCTGACGCTATTTTCTGCTCGTGTTGTTTCTGCCGGCGTTCCGCTTCGGGAGTTGCCAACGGGCGTTCCTGCCAGCGGGCGACGACGCGGAAGTTCTCCATCGTCTTGGTGCTTTTGAAGATGCCGGCCAGTGCGTAGTAGTCGTGCATCGATACGGGATCGAACTTGTGATCGTGACAGCGGGCACAGCCCATCGTCAGTCCCATAAACGTCCGGCCGACAGTGTCGATCTGCTCGTCGATGATGTCCATCTGCATTTTGACCGGATCATCTTCGGCCAGCATCTTTGCGCCGAGACCGAGAAACCCGGTCGCCGTCAGCCGGTCGGTGGTGAGACTCGCGGAGGGAGAGTCGGCCAGCAAATCGCCCGCCAACTGTTCGCGAACAAACTGATCGAACGGCAAGTCGCGGTTCATGGCACGCACAACGTAATCGCGATAGCGAAAGGCATTCGCGTAGGCCAGGTTTTCGTCCAACCCGTTCGAGTCGGCATAGCGGGCAACATCGAGCCAATGCCGTCCCCAGCGTTGCCCATAATGTGTCGATGCCAACAGCCGATCAACCACGCGTGAAAAAGCATCAGGCGAATCGTCGGCAAGAAATGCATCGACTTCAGCCGGCGTCGGCGGCAGACCGATCAAATCAAATGTTGCCCGGCGAATCAGCGTTCGTTTGTCGGCGCGCGGCGCGGGAGAGAGTTTCGCGCCTTCAAGCTGCGCCAGCACGAATGCATCGATGGGCGTCTGCAACCAATCACGGTTCTTGACAGTCGGCAGCGGTGCTGCAACCGGTGGGACCAACGACCAGAACGACTTCTGCTCGGCCGAATAATCCGGTTCCTGGTTGTCCGCAACTTTCTGCTTCACTTCGGGCGGCTTTTGATTGGGCCACGACGCGCCCTGTTTGATCCAACGAACAAAGTCGGCAATTTGTGCTGCGGGTAGTTTCTTCTTCGCCGGCATCTTGACCAGTTCGCCGTGCCGAATCGTCCGCACGAGCATGCTCTGTTCCGGCTTGCCAATGACGATTGCCGGCCCGCGCTCTCCACCACGAATCAAACCGGCCAGCGAATCGACCCGCAATCCACTTTCCGGATCATCGCCGCTATGACAATCGATGCACTTGTCAATCAGCACCGGCCGGATCTTCTTCTCGAAGAACTCGACGCTCTTCGAATCAGGCTCCGCCGCCGCCGATACCAGACACATCGCACTCGTTATCGATGTTGCGACCGCGATGGTGAGCAGCTTTCGACACATAGAGAGTCTCTTCCTCTGATAAACCAAGTCCACATCAATCCCCTTTTATACATTGCCAGATAGGGTGATTGAAGACAGAATGGTCGTATTATGGTCGATCTTCTTTTCCAAATGGTCATTGACTGATCATTCTCGCAGGCGCCATGCGATGGATGTCAAATCAACAAAGCCGATTATATCCGCTGAATATCATCGGCCGGTCAAGGTTGCGATTGCGGTCCAGCTATCGATTTGTCTGGCCTCGCTGTTCATGCTCGACCTGGGTGTGTTTGCCAGGGCGTGTGGCTATGCGATGCTGGCCACTTGGCTGGGCGTCGGTTTGATCTGGATGCGGCGACCATTTTCGCCGAAGCCCCCTGACTTGCTGTTTATCAAATACGGTTTTTTGCCTGTACTCATTTTGGCTCTGATTTTCGCCGAATTGAAAATCTCGCTGATGGGTTAAAGAACAGCTGTAGAAACAAGAATTGCGGAACGCCTTCAAAGCCGCGAGTGTGCGATATGTTGAATCTCATCAACGGAATTCCGGTGATTCGCTGCCAACGGCGCGAGTTTCTGCGGATGGGCGGCGGACTTGCCGCCGGGAGTTTCGTGCTGCCGGAATTGGCGGCGGAGACAGCGAACACTTCAACTTCAGTCGGCCAGGCGAAGTCGTGCATTCTGGTTTATCTGCTGGGCGGGCCGCCGCATCAGGACACGTTCGACCTGAAGCCGGAAGCGCCAGCGGAAATTCGCGGGCCGTTCCAGCCGATTGCGACAAGCGTTCCCGGTTTGGAGATTTGCGAACTGCTGCCCCAATTGGCGCAGCGGGCCGATCGATTTTCGCTGGTGCGATCGGTCAGCCATCGCAACAGCAATCACACGCCGATGATTTATTACACGCTCACCGGTTTCGAAACGGCACGCCCAAGCCGCGACAACGACATCCGCCCGCCGCAACGAACCGACTTTCCCCACATGGGGGCGGTGCTGTCGAAGTTCAAGCCGTCCGACTCGGCACTGCCTGGTTACATTGCCGCCCCGGAGTTGGCAATTCGCAGCAGCATCAGCGGCCAGTACAAGAGGTCGCCCACTGCGCTGCGCGGCGGCGGACCCGGTTTTCTGGGAGCGCGATCCGCCGCACTGAACGTCAACGGTGTGCCGGGTACGCGGGAGGCAATCCCAGCCGTCGCGTTGCCAACCGATGTGTCGATCGATCGATTCGATGAGCGGTCGGCGATTCTGTCGCTGCTCGATCGCGGCGGTCCGCGTGTGCCGACGACCGAGCAACTGGCCACGCTTCGCAAACGAGCGGTGCTGTTGACCGGGGAAGCCAACCGGGGGACGTTGAACACGTTTTCGCTCGACGGCGAACCGGCCGAGTTGCGCGACCGTTACGGCCGACATCGTTTCGGACAGACATTGTTGTTGGCGCGACGGTTGGCAGAAGCGGGTGTGCCGATGATCGCCGTCCACTTCAACGAGATGACCATCTGCGACGGCTGGGATTTGCATAGCAAGAACTTCGACGCGCTGAAAACCGAATTGCTGCCGATGCTCGATCAAGGGATGTCGGCGTTGATGGACGATCTTTCCGAACGGAACCTGCTCGACGAAACGCTGGTCGCCTGCATGGGGGAATTCGGCCGGACGCCCAAAATCAACAAGAACGCCGGCCGCGATCACTGGGGCGATTGCTCCTCGACGCTGCTGTTCGGCGGCGGCATTCGCGGCGGGCAAGTTTACGGCCGTTCCGATCGGCATGCCGCCTATCCGAGCCAGAATCCGATCGATCCGATCGACATTCAAGCGACCATGTACCACTGCCTCGGGCTGCCCGCCGAGCAGATGATGTACGATTTCAACGGCCGCATCTGGCCCATCACAAACGGAAAAGTCATTCAAGCGATAATTTAAGGTACAATCGAGAACACACCAATCAAAGCCGGCGGGCCGCGTCCCGTCGGAACCCGATTGAAGGCAAACCCACAATGTTCGACATCGGCAGTTTTTCATCGCGCGATTGCAGCGGCATCTCACGGCGCGCTTTTTTACAGGCCGGCGCAGCGTTGCCGTTTGCCGGCGGTCTTTCCGCGTTGGGCCAGGAAAAGGGTGGAAATCCACCCCGCGCGAAATCGGTGATGCTGATCTGGCTGGGCGGCGGGCCGAGCCATCTCGATTTGTTCGATCCCAAGCCGAAGGCGCTCGCGCAGTATCGCGGACCGTTCTCCGCCATCCAAACACGCACGCCGGAATTGCTCGTTTCAGAGTTGTTACCCAATCTCGCTCAGCGCAGCCACCTGTACTCGGTCGTTCAAAGTAACATCAACTACCAGGGAGGCCATCGGCCGGCCGGCTCGATTGCAATGACCGGCACGCGTCCGACGGACGGCGGGGAAGATCGCGGTGGAAAAGTTGACGGGTACGGGCCGAGTATCGGCTCCATTCTCGCCAAGCATCGCCAATCGAAATCGCTGCCTGGATTCATCTCGCTGGCACGCGGACCCGTTGGCGACGGTGTCGGCCCAAACATTGGGCAAGGCGGAGGCAAGTGGGGCAAGGCACACGACCCGTTCATGTTGAGCTGTAACGAGGAAGGCGACGTCTCGATTCCGAAATTGAAGCTACTCGAAGGCCTTTCACCCGCGCGGTTGGCCGACCGCAAGACGATGCTCCGCGAACTCGATCAGTTGCGGCGATCGATCGATTCCAAACCGTTTCGCGTTTGGGACGGCGTTTACGATCAGGCCATCGGACTGCTGACTTCGAGCGAAGCAACGCGTGTCTTCGACCTGTCGCGCGAGACAGAGAAGACGCGGCAGGCGTTCGGCCGCACGGCATTCGGGCAAAGTTGTCTATTGGGGCGACGACTGGTCGAAGCCGAAGTTCCCTATGTGCAGGTGAACTGGAGCCGTTACGTCGAAGTGCTGTTCCCGTTTTCCGATTACGGCTGGGATACGCATTCCGATAATTTCGGCCTGTTGGCCGACTGGCATGGGCCGCTGCTCGACCGCGTACTCTCGGCGCTGTTGGACGATTTGCACGAGCGCGGATTGCTCGACTCCACTCTCGTTGTCTGCATGGGCGAGTTCGGCCGCACGCCGAAAATCAACAGCATCGGATCGCGCGACCATTGGCATCAATGTTACTTTTCCGTATGGGCCGGCGGCGGAGTGAAGCCGGGACTTGTCGTCGGTGCAAGCGACGCGCAGGGTGAATTCCCCGCCCGCGATCCGGTCACACCGGCAATGGTCGGCACAACAATTCTCGACCTGGCAGGAATGGGAACAGCCGCCCGCGCCGAAATGCGCGTCCTCGAAGGCGGGCATGTCATCGATGCGCTGCTGTGATATTAAATCGAACTGGAATTCGATCTGACGCAAAGGCGCGGAGACGCAAAGATTCGCAAAGAAGAAGTGGCACTGCAGTCGAACACAACAAGATTGGGATTAGGAAAAGAGGAAGGCAGGAGAAACTCAATTTGTGAATTCCTGATTTCCTGCATTCCTAATTAATGACACGAAAAAGAGAAAAGTAGCTATGTGGAATCGTTCCTCTCTCTTTGCATTCCCTCTGCGTCTTTGCGCCTTTGCGTCAAGACAATACCGCGCAATGCGTTCGTTGGTCGTTCTGTTAGCCCTCGTCGGTTTGAATTCGGCCGATGCCGCAGCTGACGACATTCGGCAACTCACCACCAATGGTCGATTGAAGTTCGCGCCGGTGTTTGTGGCCGACGGCAAGGAACTCGCTTGGTGCGAACACGATCAGCCGACCCGCGTGTCGATTATTCGGCTCAATTTGGAGACGGGAAAGTCGACGACCATGTTTCCCAATGCGTCGGGGCATTTCTTCGATCCGGCATTCTCGGCCGACGGCCGTTATTGGTGCTTCGGCCGATCGGGTGGGCCGCGACAATTGTCGTTGGTGATTGTCGATACCAAAGACGGGAAAGAGGTCGCCTTCGAACCGGCTGGCGGATTGCGGGCGACGATTCGCACGCCGCGATTCACCCCCGACGGCAAACGCGTCATCTTCACCATCAACGCACCGGGCGGGCAGCAGATCGCCTCGGTGAATATCAAAGGACAGGATTATCGGCCGCTCACGCAATCGGAAGGCATCAACGGTTGGCCCGACATCTCACGCGACGGCAAAACCATCGTCTTCAGTTCCAGCCGCGCGGGATCGCTGAACCTGTTCCTGATGAACATCGACGGCAGCGAACCGAGGCAACTCACCAATCACCGACTCCGCGACGTGCGATCCGCCTTTTCTCCCGACGGACGCCGCATCGCCTTCACGTCGGCACGCGACGGCAACCGCGAAATCTACGTCATCAACAGCGACGGCAGCGGCCTGAAACGGCTCACCAACCACAAAGAACGCGACGACTATCCCGTCTGGCATCCGGGCGGCAAACAAATCGCCTGGATCGCCGAACGCAATGGGAAGTTTGACGTGTACCTGATGCCGGTCGGCGAGTGATCACGGTCGCGATTCCCGCTTGCGGTTTCGCAGACCATCTGGCGTCGAAACTCCGCTAAACCGCAAGCGACGTTCGTTTCACCTACGGAGTTTCCGGTAAAACCAATGTCAGAGCAATCGTGGCCCAACTGCTGGCTGCCATTGAGATGAACTGGTCTTTGCCATGCGGGAAACCGGATTCAAAGTACTTTTGAATCGGCTTGGCGCGGGTGACGACGTGCCAGGATCCGTCTTCCTTCTGTGTTTCGAGCAGATAGGAAATACCTCGACGCACACCCGGGTGATCCGCCTTAATGTTTCCATCGCGCAACAACGCCACCAGCGCGGTGGAAGTTGCGTAGGCGTCACTTTTCATATTTGCCTTTTGTGACCAACCACCATCATCGCGCTGTTGTTCGAGCAACTCAGTGGTCGCCTGCTGAATCGTCTTTTCGTCTGCATCGACGTAGCCGAGCGATCGCAAGCGGAAGACGCGATCTTCGGTGTCTTTGGGAGTTTTCTTGAGCAACCACTGTCGAACCGTTTTCTTTCGTTCTTCGATCTTCGTCGCTTGTTCTTCGGTGCCAAAGTAGTCGAGACCACGCAATGCCAAATAGGTCGCAGTGAAGTGGCTGCCCGATGACGGCGGGCGATTGCCGCCGTGCGACCAATGGTCGGATTTCTTTTGATACTCCAACAGGTAACCGGAAACTGCGGCGGTCACTTCACCCGGTTTGTGTTCGGCCACGTCGAGGGTCCACAGCGCATATCCGGCGGTGAGAACTTGTCCGCCCTGCCCTTTTCCGGCGAGATAGCCCTTCTGGCCACGCTTCAGGTGTTTCGCCGTATGCTTCAATTGTCGCTGCAGATTCTCCTCGTCAATCTCAAAGCCGCGATCGCGCACCTCGATCATCGCCATGACCGGAACGGCCTGATTGTGACAGGTGAAGCAGGTCCGCTGTTCAGCAGAACCGGCCATCCCCTTTTCCAATAGCGGAATCGTCTTGCTGATTGCCTCGCGAAGTGCTGAGGCCGCCGGTTCGGCATCGTCTGCAAACAGACTGGAAACCGAAAGGGTTGCCACGACGAAGAGTGTGAGAGCCAATCGATGACGCATGACTTTCTCCAAAGCCGTTGTGAAATCAGAGGGCAGGACGCCGCCTGGCTATGATATCAGGAACGAGGTGAACACGCAGCGCTCGCCGGGGTGCGATGCGCCGTTGGCGCATCGCTGGTGTACGGGCAGCGCGGTCTTGTGTACAATTGAGGCAACTGGCCACGAGGGCGCTCGGACGAGAATCCATCTGCGAAATGCCGGATAGAAAGTGTCAAACGATGTTCGATCGCCGCCGGCTACTGTTTGCCGAACTCTTTCTCGTCTTGCTTGTTGCGTCGTGCCAGTTTGGTGCCGTTGCGATATCTACCGCCCAGGGGAATGGCAAGAACAAAAAGCAGAGCGGCGCCTCTTCCCCAAAGCCCTCGCCGATAGACCCTGGTGATCGTCCAGAAGTGGACCATCGTGGGCCGGGGTGTTTTGTTGTTGACAACTTTTTTGCAGATGAAGTTTGGGCGAAGGTTGGTGAACGGACTTGTTTGAAGTGCCACAACGCCAAGGGCGATGCGTCGGGCAGTGAGTTCGTGCTGCGCGATCCCGCTCGCGATCGCACAAAACGTGACGAAGTGCTCCGTCACAATCGGGTGGCATTTGCGAAAATGGCCTCGACGCTTGCGGATGGCAAATCACGGCTGCTGCGAAAGATCGCCGGTGATCTCGATCATGGCGGGAAACAGGTACTCAAGCCGGACTCAACCGGCTACAAGATTTTGGCCCGTTTCGTTCGCCGCGTGAGTGGAAAGCCAGACGACGGACCGGCCGTTGCCGACTACGATGCCCCGCCGTTCTTTGACGGCGTTGAAATGATGCCGCCGCAGCGGTTATTGCGGCGCATCACCCTATCGCTTGCGGCGCGTCTGCCGACGAAGGATGAACGTGCGGCGGTCGAGCGAGATGGCCTCGAAGCAGTGAATTCCATTCTCGATTCTGTGATGAAGGATGATGCTTTCTACGATCGCTTGCAGGAGGCGTTCAACGATATTCTTCTGGTCCGCGGCTACGACGGTGGTGGCGAGGGTGCTCTCTCCTATGAGCACTTCAAAACCAGACTCTGGTACCAAGATCGCAGTCCCAGGAAAGGTCTCAGTCCGGAAAAGCAGAGGGAACTGTTCCCATATTCTCACCCTAAGATGATCGCCTACACGAAGCTGGTGAACGACTACCGTGAGGGAATGCTTCGTGAGCCGCTGGAGTTGATCGCCCACATCGTCCGCAACGAACGACCATTCACTGAAATCGTGACGGCCGACTACATCATGGTCTCGCCGTACACAGCACGCGGCTACGGGGTCTATGACGAATTGCAGGACAAGTTCAACGATCCCGATGATCCTTTTGAATTCATTCCGACGAAGATCAAGTCGCTGACAGATCGCAACGGCCGGAAAGTTCAAGAGTCGGCAACCGGGTTCTTTCCGCACGCAGGATTGCTGAGTTCGTTTCAGTACTTGAAGCGTTACCCGACGACCGAGACCAATCGGAATCGGCTGCGCGTGAGAATGTACTTCCTGCATTTTCTGGGTATCGACCTCATGCAGTTGGCGCCGCGCGTGAACGATGCAGCGGCGATTACGGCACAGTATGAGATTCCCACGATGCAGGCGGCCGATTGTGTCGTCTGTCACAAAGTCATGGACCCGGTCGCCGGTCTCTTGCAGGATTATTACGTTGTCGATGGCAAGGGAATTTATGGCCCGCGCAAAGATGGCTGGTACAAAGACATGTTTGCACCGGGGTTGGAGAATGAAGGCCTCCCCGATAACGAGCGCTGGCGGTCGCTGCAATGGCTGGGCGAACGGACGGCCAAAGATCCCCGGTTCCCCGTGGCAATGGTTGAGCATGTCTGGTACATCCTGACGGGCCGCAAACCGCTCTTGCCGCCCGAAGACATCGACGACCCACTATTTTCCGCAAAGCGCAGGGCCTATCGGGTGCAACGCGACGAGACCGAACGGATCGCCGATGTCTTTGTCGAGGCGGATTTCAATCTCAAGGTCGCGTTCAAAGAGCTGGTGCAATCGCCGTACTATCGCGTCGATGGACTGGCTTCGACGGTGAACAATCCGCGACGTCGCGCCGAGTTAGACGATGTCGGTCTGGTGCGATTGCTGACACCCGAACAACTCGAACGAAAGTTGACGGCCGTCTTCGGACAAGAATGGGGCCGCCTCACCCATCGGGAAAGTAAGTTCAAAATACTGTATGGCGGCATCGATTCGAAGGCGGTTACCGAACGGATGACCGATCCGAGCGGTGCGATGGGTGCCATCCAGCGGATTATGTCCAACGATGTCGCCTGCAAGAACGTGGCGCTCGATTTCAGCAGAGAGCCGTCCGATCGGCTACTGTTTCCCAATATCGATTTGAGCGTTGTCCCAGGTGGAGACGCCGAAGCGAAAGCGCGAATCCGCCAAGCGATCGTGCATCTTCACCAACGTCTGCTTGGCCGCGAACATGCAACCGACCACCCCGAAGTTGAGCGAACCTACGAATTGTTTGCGGGAATCGTCGGCGACGCCAAGGCTGCCAAGGGGCTGGAGAAAGTCGGCAGCTACTCCTGCGACCGAGTGGACGGTAAGCGTCTCGACGATCCAAATTACACACTCCGCGCCTGGCGCGGCGTGGTGACCTACCTGCTGCGCCAACATGATTTTCTGTATGAGTGAGGAACTTCGATGCAACGCCGTGGTTTTCTAAAACTCTGTGGAGCAGCGGGCTTGGGTTTCGCAGCACCGGTGGGACCTTCGTCGATCTCGCGCGCCGCAGCGGCGAAGGCGGATCCGTCGAATTACGAGGGGCCCTACTACGTCGTCTTCAACGCCTCCGGCGGCTGGGACACCACGTACCTGATGGATCCGAAGGGCGTGAACGAGCTGAACCGTCTCTATAAAGAAGGGGACATCCTCACAGAGGGCAATCACCGGCTGGCTCCCAATGCCGCGCACATTGAAGCCGGCATGAGCAATGAAGATTTCTTCAAGAAGTATGGCAACGAGTTACTAGTACTGAACGGTCTCGATTATTCGGTCAATAATCATTCGCCCTGTTCGCGATACATGGCGACGGGCAAACTCGACAGTCTGGCGTACCCCACGTTTGCTGCTTTGGCGGCCGCATGCAAGGGGCCTGAAGTCCCGCTGGCCTTCCTGACGTTTGGCAACTATTCATCGACCGGCAACTTGGTTCCCATGGCCCGTGTGCCGTATTTGAATTCGTTGAATAACCTTGCCAATGCCGATGGGATCAACGGAAGTGCGCGGAACCCTTATCACGATGGTTTCGTCATCGACCGAATCGAACGGGCGCTCCAGCAACAAATGAAGGCTCGCATCTCGCAGGCTCGTCTTTCGCGAGTCGAGCGTTCCCAAAGTATGCTTTACGCCGCGCAGCTGAACTCTAAGGCGCTCGAGCGCGTCACACCTTTCGTCCCCAAGACCTCGCCCAAAGAGCAATTATCTCGGCAAGCCGACATTGCGTTGGCTTCGTTCAAAGCCGGCGTCTGCGTCTCGGCGAATCTCAACATCGGCACATTCGACAGTCACAAGGACAACGACATCGACCAAATGAAATTGCTCCCCCAACTCCTGGCTGGCGTCGATTATTTCGTGAGGAGAGCCGAGGAATTGGAAATCCGCGACAAGCTGGTATTCGTAATTCAAAGCGAGATGGGGCGCACTCCGAAGTACAATAACAACAATGGCAAAGACCACTGGTCGGTCGGCTCGGTCATGTTCATGGGCCGAGGCATCCAGGGCGATCGCGTTATCGGCGCAACCGACGAGAAACAGTTCCTCGTTCCTATCGATCCGAAAACACTCTCAACCGACAAAGAAGAAGGGGTTCGGGTCCGCCCTGAACACATCCACGCACAACTAAGAACGCTCGCCGGAATCGAATCGCACGAGTTCAGCAAACAGTTCCCGCTGAAGGTTCCCGAGCAGGAAACTTTGAAGAACCTCTGGGGCTAAGTACATTCCGCAAAGTGACGGCGTCGCAGGAATCGTAGCGCCGCGAAGCCCCCGACCAAGCGTTTCACAGATGCCGAAAATTCGCTGAGTTGCTGGTTTCGGCTTTGATGTGAAAGAGCCAATCGATGACGCATGACTTTCTCCGAAGCCGTTGTTGAAATGAGAGGGCGGTTCGACATCAAAGATCGTACCAGAACCACAGCACCCAAACTGCGCGGACCAATTGTTTTCCGAGGAACTCCGCCCAACTTGCAGAACCGTTTCGTTATAACAACCTCTATCTTTCGCCCTATTCCCGCGTAAAATCGCCACTGGTCGCGATTGGCCATTTCCATTGTCGCGCAATCGCTGATTTGAGACGTGGATGATTGGAGAGCTGTATGAGCCTGATGGTTGGGTGTCGTTGCGGTGCGGAATTTGTTGTGCCGGCGAATCGTGCCGGGCGCGATGTGAAGTGTCGCAAATGCGGTGCTCGCGTGCGTGTTCCTGCGCCGCAGGAAGACCCCAACCCGCTGGCGATGATTGGGTTTGTACTGGCCGTGTCTGGATTCTGCTTCGCGATGGTCACCGCCCCTATCGGCCTGGGTTGCAGCGTTGCCGGTCTGCGAAAGGAGGCCAACAAGGGGCTGGCGATTGCCGGCACCATCATTTGCTCGCTGCAGTGCGTGCTGCTGGTCTTCTTCGTCGTCCAAATCTTCGTTCTCGGCAACCTCGCCTGGATGGTCGGGCGAGAGGTGAAGGAAGTCGCCGTCGAGGTAAAGGATCATGTGAAAGACGCCTTCGCCGCCGGACACACCAGAGCGACGATCAAACGAGCCGAACAGTTGATCGACAAGAACACCGCCGACAACGGCAGTCTGCCCGATGACGCACAAGGCACCAATCTCATCAAAAGACAAGAGGACGGCTGGCATCGCTCGCTGAGATATAAAGTTAACACCGGCGAATTGACAACCTACATAATCAGCAGTGCCGGACCCGATGGTGAATGGGACACGCGCGACGACATTGACCGAATCAGCCCAAGCATGGCACCCAATAATGCCGCCGAAGCTGTCCTGCTGATTCGAGACAGCAGGTACGATCGAAAGACGGCAGGATTGAACTGGGTTTGCACCGTTGAGCCAATTGACGCTGACCGCAAGAAAGTGCTGAACGCTGTTGTCGCGCTCACGGGAGATTCGCGCCTCGGCACGCGGGCGACCGAGGCGATAATTCGCTGGGGCAACGACGATGATCTGCAACGCATCGTCCGAAATCGCCGACTCGCCCCGGCTACCGCCGTCGAGATTCTGGTCCTACTTCAGAACGAAAAGAAGGTTATCACCTATCTCAATCACCCCGACCCGGCGGCACGCGAGAAGGCGCGTCTGGCACTAACCGATTGGGAGACAAACGACTCCGAACTCGTTGCACAATGTCACAAAGATCTACAAACCAAAAACCGCCAGCAATCGGCGTTGAAGCAGCTGATGTTGCTGGATATCGAAGCCCCGGTTCGCTCGAAAATCAAACGAACCCTGTACGACGAACTGACGACGCGCGAAATCCAGCCGGAGAACACCGCACCCGCTTTCGACCTACTGGAGAAACTTGGACTGACTGTGGACGACGTCCCCAGCATGATCGGCGTCTACGAAACAACGCGCAGCGACGAGGCGTTCGCATTTCTGGAGAAACACAGAAACACCGAGATGCTCGCGCACTTCGCCAAAGTGATGAACCGCCCCGGAACGGTCTCTTCACACGCCGCGACCTTCCTGGAAAGAATGGGCCCAGTCGCCGAGTCGTTCCTCTGGCCCGCGCTGAAAGACAGCAACGCTAGCAGCCGCTTGGCGGCCATTCGCGTGCTACAGAAAATCGGCACGGTAGAGAGCATCCCCCATCTTATGCCGCTCACCGAAGATCGTTTCGCAGGCAAGTTGGCACGCGATGCGATCACCGCGATTGAAGGTGCCAGACGGAAACCGGTTGATCCTGCTACGTTGAACGTCAAGGCGAGCTTGACATCGGAGTGAGACGTGCCCAACGACGAACAAGTGGAAATTGCGCTCGATTGACGCCGCCGACACAAGTACAATGCTTTATGGTTTCCTGTCTGTTGATTTCGCGTGAAACAATCCCAATTACTTGTGGACTGCGACCATGAATCCAGCCGAATTCGCCGCGCGGCCTGCGTCGCAAACTTGGGAACAGGTTGCTTTTGCCGATGCGCCGCAGAGTTTTTTGTGGGTGTGGTTCAAGCCGCAAGGTGTGCCGCAGGGATTGGTGTTGCGACTGCCCGATGAGGCGTGGCAAGCCGGGCAGTGGACGATGCGGCGGTTGCTGCAGCCGACGGGCATCGATCCGCAATTCGTTTCGATGTGGCAACTGTTTGGCGCAACTTACGACAGCATGCAGGGAACCTCGCCGCTGCTGGATCAGCCGATTCCCGTACCGCCACCGGGAACCGACCCGAGCATTTTCGTTTACGTCAACGTGCCGCAAGTTAATGTGACACAGGCTAACCCGATGCAGTATGCCGCGCCGGCACCGACGGAGGGTGGGGCTACTGCGACCGAGACCTTAGAGCGAATCGATGCCGATTGGAATTCGATTTTGGAATCAGAAACCGAAATCAAAAGCCTGCGAAAGCAGATCATCGATACGTCGCGAAGGCTGAAGACACTGAACCGCGATCTATCGACCGATGAGCGAGGAGTGGCCGACAGCACCGATACGCGGGACTGGCTGGAAGCACGGCGGGCGCTGCGCGATGCTAACCTGCGGATGTCGGTCTGCCTGAAAGAAGTGGATATGGGCGACGTCAGTTCGGCTGGGCAGCGATCGTATTTCGAAAATATCCATCAGCAGTTCGCCCTCCCACGGATTCCTTTCGACAACATGCAGCAGGCTCAGGTCAGTTTTTCGTATCATCGTAAAATGGTTGGATCGTTGCAGACGAGTATGAATAACGCGTTGTTGAATGCCCGGAATAACGCCGAGCGACCGGCGCAGAAGATTTTGAGTCGTCTCGCTGCGAAGATGCGTGAAGCACAAACGAAGAAGAATGTGCTTGGCGTGGTGTTGGACTAAGGGCGCACTTGTGGATCTTGCCTGGCGTCGCAGCGGTGCGTTGCACCTCAGCTATTTCGTTGACGCTTTCATGATGACGGCGACGCCAATGTGGGCATAGACGCCGGCGCCGTCCTTGCGTTTTCGGCCCTGCCCGTCGATGTATTCGTTCTGCCAATCGCGGGCGGAATAATACAAAAGAAACCTGTCGGGCATCTCGACCACACAGGGAGTCGATGTGTAACGGCCATCGAAATCGGTCTTGCCGCCTGTCGCAGAAAACGCCGGCTTGGTGTGATCGACCCGCCAGCGGCTGCCGTCGGCAGATCGCGCGCAGAAGAGTTCGAACCGTCCGCCGGGTATGTGACAGCCATGCCACATGTCGTAGCCGCCCTCTCGTTTCAGAACGAACGGATAAACGGTGGAGCGTGCCGGTGCCTTAGGTGTGAGAACCGGTTGATCGCTGCGATTCCAATCGATGCCGTTCGTCGATGTGAATTCGTAGATTGTTGTGTAGATGTCATTCCACGCACTCTGGGGCGATGCGCTGGACCCCATCCACATGCGATACCGGTTCGGCCCCTCTTTGATGACCGACGGTGAACGCCCGGAAACAAAAATCGGTTCGCCTCGCACTTTCCAGGAAATGCCGTCGCCGCTTGTCGCGTAGCCAAGCCGTTGGTCGTTGCTCAACACTTTCCCGTCAACGTCACGACGAATGCCAGCACCGGAGACAAACCACATCTTGTAGAGCTTCTCTTCAGTATCGAACAGCACAAACGGTGTCTGGATTATTCGGCCCCAGGGAATATCACGGCCGGTCAAAGTCGGATTCTGTTTGTACTCGGTCCACTTCAATCCGTCGCCGGATTCGGCGTACCCCATCACCATGTCGTTGGTCCGCGACGCCACCGATGTCCCCAGATACCACATGCGAAATCGGCCATCGTGGTAAATAACATGCGGCGAATAACAAACCACCCGGCACCATGCCTGTTTCGTCGTGCGCGCCGACAAGATCGGTTTGCCACGGCGCTGCCACGGTTGCGGCCGCAGATCGAACGGATGCGGTTTATCGGCGGCGGTGGCAACCCGACCAATGAACAGGACAGCAAAGAGTGTCAATGCATTCAACAAATGACGACGCGCCATGACGTGTTCTCTCTGATCACAAGGGGCAAACTGCTTGCTATGCCTTGCGAATAAAATGTGCGGCGAAACTGCGGATCTGTTGGCCATTCAACACGTGGAACATGCGCAGTTGCTGCACGGTTTGCTGGCTAAACCTGCTCAGCGGAATGTGAACCAGCTTCTTGTTATGGCGACTGGCAAGTCGTCTCCAGCCGGCCCCCGGTGGCGCGTGGCTTAACAGGGCAATGTGACGTTCATTGCTGTGGTAGCAGGCGGCGGCCAGCAGGCGTTCTTCCAGTGTGTCGGTGAAGTCGAACTGCGGGTCATGCCAGATGTCGTGAATCGGTCGTGGCGGAAACAGCAACATCGCCCCGCCATAAGTTGCCATCGCAATTCCCGGGCCGACCATGTTCTCGGTGAAGTCGGTGGCGAATAGTGATAGCGTCGATTCTTCCTTATGCTCGGCGTGCCAGACGGTGCGCCAAGGGTAGTCGCGCGGATCGGCCGGCGAGTCGAACAGCATCACCACGCAATCGAGACTGCCGCGCGTCGGCGGGAAGACCTTCACATATAATTCGCCCGTGTGCCAATTACGCAGCGTCTCGCGAATGTCGAGCCCGTCTTTCAAACTCGCGCTGAATTTCTCGCTGCGTGCCAGATCCGTACCAATCAACGCTAGCGCTGCATCTTTCACATGCGTGCGGAATTTCTCAATCGCAACATCTTCGGGCGGCCAGCTACATTGGCCAAGGGGATTCCACCGCGTCTCCCAACTCTGCTGCTGCACCTTGGGGGGCAACGGGTTCAATTCGCAACTTCGCCACGAAAACGGATGGCCCGGCAAACGGTTTTTCATTTCCACCGTTTCACCGTCGGGCAACCGCGCCTGTTCGATGCCCATTTTCATCGCCGAAAACGGAATGCGAGCAGTGTATCCATACTCGCGGGCGGTTTCGGTGAGGAAGATGGCAAATCGATCGCCGGCAATTTGCTGGGCAGCAACAACCAGCGTGTACAAGTCGGGCGTCATCCGACGTTCCACCAACGCCAGATTTCGGACGTACTGAAAATAGACCGACAACAACTTGGGCGTAAGCTGCCGCGCTTGCGATTTCAGTTCGGCGCTGTAACGATCGCGCGTCGCCAACAACATCTCCTTGATGCCGTCAATCGACAGGTTCTCGTCGTCGTCCAGTTCGGCCCGCGCCCGCTCGTACAACGAGGTGATGAAAGGCAATTCACTCAGCAGGAAGATCAACGTTTCGGGATCAACCGCGTAAATGTAGGTATCCTCCACCTCGTCATCTTCTACCGTCGGGGCAATTTGCTCGGTGTAGGCTTCGCGAATCCAGGGCCAATCGGTCATCGAGCAGACGAACAGGATCGACTTGTGTTTCGCTTCCAACTCGCGCAAACGATTGGCCATGGTGACGACACGATCGCGCGGCTGACCTTCCGGCAGCCGTCCGATGGCCGGCAGTACGGCCGCGGCGAACTTGTCGGCGGCGACTTTCTTCAGTGCATACGGATCGGGTAGCGTTGCCGCCGTCGGCTGAAAACTCGCTGTTTCTAAATCGATAAACGCCCGCGGCATCCGTTCCTGCATCGCAATTCGCAACGCGGCAATCACCCCCTGACAAGGATCGATGGGAACATAGCTCGCCGCCCGGTCATCCTCTTCGTCCGCCGACGGTTGGCTTTGCCAATCTTCAACGTCGCCGCCCCACTCTTTTGGCTCTACCTGCACGACGGCGGAAATGCTCGGCAGAAATTCCATCGCCCGTTCAACGCCGTCCTGAAACGAAGCGGGCAAGGGTACCGCCAGACAATCGAAATTCTGGCTCAACATCACCCGCCGCACTTCGACGGCAAAATCCCCGCTGCCATGAATAATGGGCAACACGGTAATCCGCGGCGAGAGATTCAGAAATTCAGAGAGCATGATCGAAACTTCACCTGATTCTCAGGCCGCAGTTTAAGAACACTAATCTTCGCTAATCTCAACTGATCTTATTCAGCGGAGATTAGTGTTCCAATTTTTTTGCGGGCTGCGTCGCACAACCCACTGGTTTTCCGGTGATAATCGATTCGCAATCGCAACGACCGCCCATTATACTCTGTCGCCTTCCAGCCAAACACCCTGCGTTTTCCTTGGCGACCCTTTGCGCCTCTGCATCTTTGCGTCAAGATGAAGCCAACAGAACTGCAAACACCATTAATCCAGACCGGAAAACAAAGATGGCCGCCAAAGCTTGGGGGGGACGATTCGGACAACAGACCGATCCCCGCGTCGAACAATTCACCGAGTCGATCAGCTTCGACGCCCGACTGGCGGCGGTTGACATCCGTGGCTCGCAGGCACACGCACGTATGCTCGCAAAAGTCGGGCTGATTTCCGACGACGAATGCCAACAGATTGTCGATACGCTCGATGAAATTGGTGGCGAGATCGAGCGGGGCGAGTTGCCGTTGCGGGTTGAGTTAGAAGACATCCACATGCATGTCGAAAGTGCGCTGATTGAGCGCATTGGCGATGTGGGCCGCAAACTGCACACCGCTCGTAGCCGCAACGATCAGGTATCGACCGACCTCAAGCTCTTCGTCCGCGAAGCGATTGAAACCGTTGACACGCTGTTGGTCGATCTGCAGCGGGCATTCGTCGCCCGTGGCGATCACGATATTGATATCATCCTGCCCGCCTTCACGCATTTGCAGCGTGCCCAGCCGGTTGTTGTCGTTCACTATTGGCTCGCTTATTGCGAAAAGTTCGAGCGCGATCGTGAGCGGCTGGCCGATTGTCTTTCGCGCGTCAACATTTGCCCGCTGGGAGGCGCTGCCCTCGCCGGAACGACACTGCCCATCGACCGGCAGCAGACCGCCGACGAACTGGGCTTCAACCACATCGCGGCCAACAGCATCGACATTTCCAGCGACCGCGATTTCCTCATCGAATTCACATTTTCCCTGTCGCTCATCGCAGCACATCTCAGCACGTGGGCCGAGGAGTGGATCATCTGGTTTTCGACCGAGTTCGGTTTCATCAAGCTGCCCGACGCTTACACCACCGGCTCGTCCATCATGCCGCAAAAGCGGAATCCCGATGTGCTGGAACTGATTCGCGGCAAGACGGCACGCGTGATGGCGGCCGTCAATCAATTGCTCATCTTGGTGAAGGGGTTGCCGACAGCGTACAACCGCGATCTCCAGGAAGACAAGATCGCCATGTTCGACGCCTTCGACACAGTCGTCGCCTGTCTGGAGTTGGCGCCCGACATCGTCGCCGGTGCCGAGTTGCAGGTCGAGCACATCAACACACGGCTCGAAGAGGGTTTTCTCGACGCGACAACTTTGATGGAATACCTCATTCAGCATGAAGTCCCGATGCGAACCGGACATGGAATTGTCGGCAAACTGGTATCGCTGTGTGAAACGAAGAACTGTCGGCTCGCCGATCTGTCGCTCGAAGAGTTACAACAAGCCTGCGACAAAATCGAAGCCGACGTCTACGACATCCTCGGCACAACCAACGCCGTCCGCGCCCTGACCAGTTACGGCAGCGGCGGCCGTAGGCCGGTCGAAGAACAGTTGGCCCGCTGGCAAAAACGTCTCAACGATACTTAGCCGCCGGTGAATACACCGGCGGCCGATGTGTAATCACCACACACCGTATCAATAGCTCCCAAAGCTCACGGGCTGCGGCCCGTGAGATCGAACCGTTTAAACCCATGCGAAATATTCGACTCACACTCGCCTACGACGGATCGTATTATGTCGGCTGGCAGGTGCAGCCGAATGGGGTGAGCGTGCAGGCGGTGGTTGAGGCGGCCATCTTGAAACTCACCGGCGAGCAATCGCGGTTGATGGCTGCCGGCCGCACCGATTCCGGCGTGCACGCGTTCGGACAAGTGGCGAACTTCACGACCGAAAGCAACATCCCCTGCGAGAAACTCCGCAGCGGATTGCAGACGTATCTGCCGGAAGACGTGGTGGTCCGCGATGTTCGGGAAGTCGATTCCGAGTTTCATTCGACCTATTCTGCAAAGTCAAAGAACTACCGTTACATCATCCACAACAGCCGCGTGCCAAACCCACTGCTGCGGCAATACACCTGGCGATACAGCACCGAACTCGATGCCACCGCGATGCAGGAGGGAGCCAATCGCCTGTTGGGAACGCACGACTTTCGCTGCTTCGAGTCGCATTTCCCCAACAAGGCGACCAGCGTGCGGACAATTCTTGAAGTGCGGCTTGTGCGCCAACACATCTGGAATGTCTGGGCTCCCGACGGAAATTCCACGCTGCCGAATTACAGCAGCAGTCCAGACGAACCGCAGCCGGAATTCATCATCTTCGACATCGCCGGCGACGGATTCCTGTACAATATGGTGCGGGCGATTGTTGGAACGCTGGTCAAAGTCGGCCGCGGCACCTGGTCGCCGGATGACGTTGCCCGCATCATCGAAGGCGAGGACCGCTCACAAGCCGGCGAAACCGCGCCGGCACACGGCTTGTATCTGGTTGAAGTGAAGTATTGACCAAAATGATCAACCGCTGCACGAAACCCCGCTCTTCAACCGATAAATCAACGATTACTGCGTCATAATCTGATTGCCGGGTTGGGTGCCACTGGCGTGCCGCCAGTGTCCCACCGCGCTGCACTGGCGACACGCCAGTGGCACCCGTCAACGGAGGATTGACGAGATACGAAAACGCTACAAGCACTGCGAAGTCTCTTCAACATGCGCATTGTCCATTTCATCACTCGTCTCATTGTCGGCGGAGCGCAGGAGAACACGTTTCTGACTGCGCTGGGGCAGTTGCGCGATTACGACGACGACGTGACACTTATCACCGGGCCGGGACTGGGGCCGGAAGGGAGTTTGGTGGAGCGGGCAAAGGCCGAGGGAATCGACATCCGCATTCTGCCCGAATCGCAACGCAGCCTGCATCCGTTTCGCGACTGGCGATGCTATCGCAAGTTGATTGCGATGCTGCGGGAACTCAACCCCGAGATCGTACACACACACAGTTCCAAGGCGGGCGTTCTCGGACGGGCCGCCGCGACGACACTTGGTATTCCCGTCGTGCATACCATTCACGGGGCATCGTTTCATTACGGGCAAAGCGCAGTCACCCAACGCATCTACATCGCGGCGGAAAAGTGGGCGGCCCGCCGTTGCGCGAAACTGATCAGCGTCTGTGATGCGATGACCAACCAATATGTCGCCGCCGGAATCGCGCCGCCGGAAAAGTTTGTCACCATCTATAGCGGCATGGAAGTCGAACCGTTTCTGCATCCGCCGCGACCACCAGAAGAGGTCCGGAGGGAACTCGGCATCGCCGACGATCAAATCGTCGTCGGCAAGATAGGACGGCTCTTTCATCTGAAGGGTCACGAGTTTCTCATCCGCGCCGCGCGGGAAGTTATTCGGCGAAGTCCCCAGGTGCGATTCCTGTTGGTGGGAGACGGTATTTTGCGTCAACAATTTGAAGCGGACATTGCGCGGTTGGGACTCACCGACCACTTCATCTTCACCGGCTTGGTGCCGCCGGCGCACGTCCCCGAATTGATCCACGCGATGGATGTTGTCGTCCACACCAGCGAATGGGAGGGATTGGCCCGCGTGCTGCCGCAGGGATTGATCGCCGGCAAACCGGTCGTCAGTTACGACGTCGATGGCGCACGTGAAGTCGTGCTGCCGGGCGAAACCGGATATCTCCTGCCGCCGCAGTCGGTGGAAGAATTGGCCACCGCCATCTGCGAATTGGCCGACGATCCTGAATTACGCGACCGCCTCGGACAGACGGGCCGCGAGCGTTTCACAAATCGTTTTCGACACGAAACAATGACCGCCCAGATTCGCGAAGTCTATCAAGCGGTGCTGAACGACGGCGCTCAGAACTCGTAAGACAACTGTCTCCGCTTTCTCCACTCCGCTTTCCGCTTTGGGATCATTCCGGCGTGACGTAAGCCGCCGTAATCCCACCATCGACGACGAACTCGCTGCCGGTGACGTATGAGGAGTCGTCCGAGGCAAGATACAGCGCGGCTTTCGCCATTTCTTTTGCTTCACCGAAGCGGCCCATTGGTACGTGAACCAGCCGGCGATTCTTCTTCTCGTCCGTGTCAAGAAAGTTCATCAGCAGTTCGGTCCGCAATGGTCCGGGACACAGTGCGTTGACGCGGATGTTTTCGCGGGCATGCACGATCGCCAATTCCCGCGTCATGGCGAGCACGCCGCCCTTGCTGGCGGTGTAAGCAATTTGCGGGGTGGCCGCCCCCATCAACGCCACAAACGAAGCCGTGTTAATAATCGAGCCGCCCCCTGCCCGCCGCAGTGCGGGAATCCCGTACTTGCAGCCGAGGAACACGCCCTTCAGATTGATCGCCAGCGTGCGCTCCCACACGTCGTCCGCCGTATCGACGGCATCGCCGTCGGCCGAGTCCATAATGCCCGCATTGTTAAACAGAATATCGAGCCGCCCAAACGACTCTTCGGCCACGCGAATCATGTTTTCCGACTCGTCGGCAGAAGAAACGTCGGCATGCACATAGACGGCGCGACCGCCGTCCGACTTCACCATTTCAGCCGTTTCCTCGCCGCCAACATCGTTCACATCGACGACAACAACGGCAGCTCCTTCGGCCGCGAACAGCAACGCCGTCTCGCGACCAATTCCGGCAGCCGCCCCCGTAATCAACGCAGTCTTACCCTCTAATCGCATCAAACAGTCTCCCTACGAAACTCCCCGGCAACCCGCACAAGCTCAGCAAACAATCGCTGTTGCACCGGGCAATCGACCGCCGTCAACTCAGGATGCCACTGCACCGCAAACAACCAGTCGTGATCGGGCATTTCGATAGCTTCAATAGTGCCGTCGGCAGCGTGAGCCGCAACCACAAAACCTTCCGCCACATCTCGAATCGCCTGATGATGCCACGATGCCGCACGAAACTCCAGAGCGCCAAGAATCTCCGCCAGTCGCGTTTCCGGCTTGATGGCGACATCGTGTTCGGTCGGCTCGCGCGGCGGGAGTCGATGCGTGACCGAATCGCCGACAACATCGGGAAGATGCTCGTGCAGCGTCCCCCCAAGGACAATGTTGATCAACTGAATGCCGCGGCAGATCCCAAGAATCGGCATCCCCGAATCGATGGCAGCACGCGCCAGTTCGACTTCACTCTGGTCGCGTTCCGTATCGACCATGTAGATGCTCTCGTGCTGAGTACCGCCATACAAATTCGGATCGAGATCGCCACCGCCGGCTAAGATCAGCCCGTCCAACTTCGACACCAAATCGGCCAACCGATTTTCACCGGGAGAAATCAACAACGGAATTCCACCGGCCCGGCGAACCGAGTCAACGTAATCCCGCGGCAGAGTGAACTCCGGCTGCGCCGCATCGTTGCCGCCGTATGTCGTAATGCCGATAACAGCCATGCTCTGTCGTCCGTTGTTTGTCTTCAGCGTAGCCAGAAACTCGGTTTTTTTGAAAAAACCGGGTTTCTAATTCGCGAGTCAAATGCGTTCAAAGTATCGCTTGCGTTCCCAATCGGTGACCGCCTCGTCGTACGCGGTTTGCTCGGTATGGAAGAAGTGGGCGTAGTGCGTTTGAACTTCTTCACCAAGTGCGGCGGCGATGAACTCGCTTTCCGCGAACAGTTTCGTCGCTTCGCTCAATGTTTTCGGCACATGTGGAATCTCGTCGGCCGTGTAAACGTCGCCTTCAAACACGCCGGGCGGTTCGGTTTGCCTTTCGATTCCATCCAGGCCGCTGGCCAATGCCGCCGTGTAGGCGAGGTACGGATTGCAATCGGCACCGGGAATACGGCATTCGATCCGCAGGCTCTCGCCCGAACCGACGACGCGGAAACCTGCCGTGCGGTTGTCGTGACTCCAGGCGATCCGCGTCGGTGCCCACGAACCGGCTTGGTACCGTTTGTAGGAATTGACCGTCGGTGCATAGAACGCCATGAACTCCGGCACGTGCGCCATCCAACCGCCAAGAAACCAACGGAACACATCGGTGCAAAGCAGCGGCCCGAATTGAGTCTCACCGGGAAACGCATTCGCCCCGTCGCGCGTCAGGCTGAGATGAATATGGCAACTCGAACCGGCTTGGTCGGCCGCGAACTTTGCCATGAAAGTGACGCTGATTCCAAGTCGGTCGGCGACTTCTTTCAAACACTGCTTGTAAACCACATGACGATCGGCCATCGACAGTACGTCGGCATAGCGGACATTCAATTCGTGTTGGCCCAGCCCCCATTCCCCCTTGGTGCATTCCACCGGCACACCCGATGCCGACAGATGTCGCCTCACCGCGCCGTTGAAATGTTCCTCGCGCGCCCCTTGCAGCGCGTGATAGTCTTCGATGTACCAACCAGCCGATTCGAGGTCGGTGTAGTTCTTCTTCGCCGCGTCGCGATACGAATCGTTGAAAAGGTAATACTCCAATTCCGAGCCGGCGTTGGCCGCGAAACCGTGACCGGTTAAGTGATCGATCTGTCGCTGCAACATCGATCGAGGCGCGATGGCCACCGGTTGATGACCCGATTGCGTTTGCACGTCACAAATCACCAACGCGGTCCGTTCCAACCAGTCGGCGATCCGCATCGTGGCTTCATCGGGAACAAGGTGGACGTCGCCGTAACCGCTTTCCCAATTCGCAAATCGATAACCGCTTACCGGTTCCATTTCCATATCGACGGTGAACAGGTAATCGCAGGCGTGCGTGCCGTCGGCGGCGATTTGTTCGAGGTAAAACGCGGCATCGAAACGCTTCCCCACAAACCGGCCATACAAATCCGTGCAAACCGTCAATACGGTATCGACCCGTCCGTCGGCCACCATTTCGGCCAGTTGTTCACGGTTCAACATGCCGGTAACCGCTGCCATCGGGGGACGCTCCGTTTAATGAAATTGTCTGCGGTGATAGTTCGACCCCACGGGGCGTAGCCCGTGGGCTTTGGAATTCTTGTCCGATTCACAACTACTGGTGCGCCAACTCGTCCTCGGCGCGTTCGATCAATGCGTTCTCTTCTTCGGGTGCCTGCGCCACCAGGTGATGCCGACTGTACAACACGAAGTACAGGATACCGATTACCAGAAAAATCGCGACGCCCCACACGGCCGGGCGATAGTCTTCCACCGAGAACGTGGCGAACAATGCCACCAACGACAACAACGCGCCGACAACCGCGCCGGGTATTCCCAGCGGACTGCGATACGGTCTGGGCAAATCGGGCCGCACGATTCGCAACTTGATGAAGCTGGCCATCACCATTGTGTACGAAATCACCGCGCCGAAGACGGCCATGTTCAACAACGCCGCCCCAACCACTCCCTCGCCGGTGACACTGATCACCACAGTGCACAACAGCCCGATCGCTGCCCCCAGAATCAACGCCACATAGGGCGTGTGTTGACTGTTGGTCAGCGAGATCCAACGCGGAATGTACCCGGCCCGCGAGAGGGCAAACAGCACGCGGCCGTAGGCGTAAACAATGGTGTGAAAACTGGCGACCAACCCGGTCAACGCGAACAGCGTCAGCAGCCAACTGGCCATTCCCTTGCCGAACACGGCCTGAAAACCGTCGGACAGCGGAGCATCGGAACTGCCGATTGCCACCGCCCCGCCGCCAACTCCCGAGTTCAACACCAATGTCAACAGCGACAACAACAACAGCGTGACGATGCCCCAGATCAATGCTTTCGGCATATCCCTGGCCGCATCGTGCGATTCCTCGGCCGCCAAGGGGAGTTGTTCAATCGCCAGATAAAACCACATCGCAAACGGCAGCGCGGCGAACACACCCCACCAACCTTTCGGCAACCCGTCGGCCGAATGCCCTTCATCGGCCGGCACGTTGAACAGCAAATCGAAATCGAAGGCACCGCTGACCACGGCGGCCACGTAGAACACAATCAAAATGCACGCCGCAATCAGCGTGACGACCAAGCCAATCTTGAGCGTCAATTCGACACCGCGGATGTTGATCCCCACAAAGACCACGTAATAAGCAATCCACCACACAAACGGCGGGACGCCGGGAATCAACTCCTGCATGTAGCCGCCAATGAAGAACACAATGACGGCGGGCGTGATGACGTACTCGATGGTGTCGGTCAGCCCGCAGATGAAACCGCCGGTTGGGCCGAAGGCGTTGCGGGTGAACGAAAAGAAGCCGCCGGCATGCGGCAACGCGGCCGAAAGTTCGGCAATCGAAAACACCATGCAGACATACATCACGGCCATCAACACCGTGCCGATGGCGAGTCCCCAGAACCCACCATGAATCAGCCCGGTCTGCCAGCCGGCAAAATCACCCGAAATAACCGCACCGACCCCCAGCGCCCACAGCAAAATCCACCCCGCGCTCTTGCGCAGTTTTCGCTTCTGCAGGTAGTCATCGCCGACGTCGTCATACCGCGCCAACCCGGATCGTTTTTCTGCCACGCTGTTGTCCGTCTCAGAAGGTCCGTTCACACACCAACGCAGATCATTAAAGCCGGAAGCGCCGGTGAAGGAAACCGTGCGCGGTTCTTCGCTTGCGTTTCTTGAAGTTGCACAGTTCTTGTAGCCGCGAAGCGGCGAAAGGTAATAGCCACGGGCGTAAGCCCGTGGAATGGCGGCGAGAACCAACGTTTAGCCAGTAGGGTGAATCGATGACGCAGGATAAAGGTATGAGACACCGTTTCCTGCACGCGATCTGAAAACGCGAATCCAAGACCTCAGGCGGAGCCCGAGCTACCCGACTCCGGCTCATTGCTTAGACCGGGGGAACGTAAAGGTGGGACTGCGATTCGCGACGCCCTTCGCCTGTTCTGGCGTCATAGTTTTCGAGTCGAACGTATTAATCCCGTATCTGAAGGAGAAACGCTCGAACTCGATCAAGCCATGGATTCCCCGATGCGTTGGACCCGACCGTACCCACCCAAACTCTCGATCCCCGGCAGCAACTTTGACGGCGAAAGCCTGTGTCTCTTCTTCAGGGGCGAACGAGAAAACGAACTTGTGGCCTTCTATCGTAAATCGAGCCGGTGCGGTACAGGAAAGATCGCGATGATTCCCATCCACGTTGCACGAACCTCGGACCTGCGCTCCGCCCGGACCCGGTTCAACATCGATCACGACGAAACCAGTTGACGGCGGCAGCAGAAACCATGTGCCCACAGCGCCCAGCAGCACCAGCGCGGCTACGGCCGTGGCCCAGATAGCGCGACGCGTGTTCAAATCGGATATTCTCCGTCACCGATCTTGTGTTTTTCAAAATCCCGGAAATTACATTTCCGCCGCAGGATTGCGGCCTAACACGCAGGCCGATGATTTCCCAAATTTGATTACCAGCCGTTCGTTGCCCGACTGTCATGCCAATTCCGGCGTATTAGACCGTTCTCTATAACGCCCATATTACTCGAAAGGTGGCCCATCTGCTCAAAACCGGACACCTGCTGCCTGACATTCGTTTCACTTCGCGTCCTCCGCCCTTCCACCCACCGCATACAAATGCGACAGCGAACGCAAGAACATCATTCCACCCGCCACGGCCGGGGTGCTTTGGGAGCGTTCGCCGAGGGGGTTGCGGGCGAGGAGTTTGTATTCGTCTGACGCGGCGATGACGACGACTTCGCCGGCGTCGTTGATGGAATAGAGGCGGTCGTTCACGCAGATTGGTGAACCGAGATAGTTGCCGCCGACGCGTTTCATCCAGACCGTTTTGCCCGTCTGTGCGTTGGCGCAGGTGACGATGCCTTTGTCGGACCAGAGGTAGACGCGGTCTTTGTGAACCAACGCCGTCGGAATGTGTGGCACGCCGCGTTCGATTCTCCAGACTTCTTCGACGTCGTCCGGTTTGCCGCTTTTGCCGGGGCGGACAGCCACAACGTGTTTCTCGGCCGTCACGAATCCACAGGTGCCGATGACCAGATCGCCGGCGATGACCGGTGAGCCGATTGCGCGTTCCTTGCGGGTCAGCAGAAAGACCGGTTTCTCCCAAACCGTTTTGCCGTTGGTGGGATTGATCGCCGTGATGCCGTGTTGCCAGTTGGTGAAGATGAGGACCGGATCGCGGCCTTTCGGCGCGTAGACGCAGGGCGTGGAATAGGTGATGCGTTTGCTACGGCGGGGGACGTTCCACAACACGTTGCCGTTGTTGCGATCGACGGCAATGAGGCTGCTCTTTCCATCTTGATCGTTGCCGAGGATGATCATCTCGCCGTAAACAATGGGCGAGCCGGCGAATCCGTGTCCCCCTTTGAACGGTCCGAGGTCGGCGTTCCAGACTTCGTTGCCTTCGTGGTCGAGCGCCAGCAGCGTCAGTTTTTTGGGGACGGCCCAACTCACATAGACGTGCTTGTCATCGACGACGGGCGTCGAAGAGGCGAAGCTGTTGACCTTATGCTTCTTGTGATTGGACGCCTCGAAATCGCGCGACCAGAGTGTGCTGCCGTCACGGGTATCGACGCAGATGACCACACGCGTGCCGCCGTCTTCGCGTTCGGCGTTGACGAACAATCGGTTCCCCCACACCACCGGCGACCCGTGCCCTTTGCCGGGCAGCGAAATCTTCCAGCGATAATCGTCGGCTCCCCATTCGACCGGCATGTTGGCCGCCGCACTAACGCCGGTGCCATTCGGACCACGAAAACGGGTCCATTCCTGAGCGCTTGCGGGTTTGCCGGTCGATACAAAAAGAACAAAGAGCAGGGCCAGCGTGCTGAGTTGTCGTAACATGAATGGCTCGATCGATGAAAGGAGACGGAAACAGCGCCGACACGGTATGGCGGACATTCTTATCCTAGTGCAGAGCCAAAGGCGAAACCAGCAATGCCCTGACTACAGGCAGTTTCAAAACTCCTTTTCGGGGTAGGGTGGCTGGGGTCGACCAACGGGAGCCCCCAGCGATTGCAGCATCTGGGGGCTTCGCTCCGCTACGACCCCAGCCACCCATCGATATTTTGAAACTGCCTCTACAAGTCCTTTCACAATTCGACCACCGGCGACGTTGAAGCACTTTGTGCGCATTGATACGATCAATGAAACACCCCGTCGCTGCAAACATCAGCGATAAAGCGGCCTCGAATCTCTGCTGTGAAGAACGGACTTCCATGACTGCCTCCACCGGGCCTCAAACGGTAACCGGTCTGCGCTGGACACGACGGCACCTGTTGGGGCTGGCGGACTTGAGCGCAGAGGAGATCACGTCGATTCTCGACCAGGCCGAGGAATTCAAGCGGCTGGCCGCCGCCGGTGAGACGAAACTCAACGCGCTGGCCGGCACGGTTGTCGCCAATTTGTTCTTCGAGAACTCGACGCGCACGCGAACCAGTTTTTCGCTGGCGGCCAAACGGCTCAGTGCCGACACGATCGACTTTTCTTCATCGGGCAGCAGTCTCTCGAAGGGGGAGACGTTTCTCGATACGGCTCGCAACATCGAGGCGATGGGCGCGACCCAGGTGGTTGTTCGCCATCGAACGCCAGGCGCTCCGCATCTGCTGGCGAAGTCACTTGGAGTCAATGTGTTGAACGCGGGCGATGGCACACGCGAACACCCGACGCAGGCGCTGCTCGACATTTTCACGATCCGCGAACGGCGCGGCACTCTGGAAGGGCTGACCGTCGCGTTGGTTGGCGACATTCTGCACAGCCGCGTTGCTCGCTCGAATATCTTTGGATTGACCACGCTCGGCGCACGGGTCATCGTCTGCGGGCCGGCGACGCTCATCCCGCCGCACATCGAAGAATTGGGCGTCGAGGTTTCGTACAACTTTGACGACATTCTCGCCGAGGCCGATTGCATCAACCTGCTGCGGGTGCAGTTTGAACGCCAGCGCGGCGGGTTCTTTCCTTCGGTGCGGGAATACGCGCACCTGTTCGGCATGGACGGCCCACGGCTTCGCCGCGCCAAAGACGAAGTGTTGATTCTCGCACCCGGTCCGATTAACCGCGGACTGGAAATCACGCCGGAAGTTGCCGACGGCGGACACTCAGTCATTCTCGATCAGGTGACCAACGGCCTGATGATCCGCATGGCCTGTCTGTATCTGTTAAACCAACAAAACCAATAAGCCTTCAATGACGACGATCCACATTCACGGCGGCCGAATTATCGACCCCGCACAACAGATCGACCGCACGGCCGATTTGTTGATTCGCGACGGGAACATCGTCGGTATTGATGAGAGTTCAGAATCGGTCGATGAATCGATTGACGCCGCCGGTTTGATCGTCTGCCCCGGTTTGATCGACCTGCACGTTGCGTTGCGCGAACCGGGTTTTGAAGAAGACGAGACGATTGCCAGCGGGACGGCGGCGGCATTGGCGGGCGGTTTCACCAGCGTCGCCAGCATGCCCGATACCTCGCCGGTTGTCGATAATCGGGCGGCAGCCGAGTTCATTGTTCTGCAGGCAGAACGGGCCGGGAATTGTCGCGTGTTTCCGCTGGGAGCCGTCACCAAAGATCACGCAGCGGAAGAACTGTCGGAAATCGGACAACTGGTCGATGGAGGCGCGGTCGCATTTACCGGCGCGAAAAAGCCGGTTGCAAACGCCGAGATCATGCGTCGCGCGCTCGAATACACGCGGATGTTTGATCGGCCGATTTTCAATCACCCACAGGTTCCCGAATTGGTTTCCAAAGCGGTGATGCACGACGGCTACTACTCCACGCTGTTGGGAATGCCCGGCATGCCGGCCGCTTCCGAGAGCATTATGATCGGCCGTGACATTGCGTTGGCGGAAATGACGGGCGGGAAACTGCATCTGATGTGCGTCAGCACAGCCGATGCCGTCGAGCAGATTCGGCGGGCGAAAGCGCGCGGCATCGCGGTTACGGCCGACGTGACACCGCATCATCTGGTACTGACCGATGAATCACTGCAGTCATTCGACTCGAACTTCAAGGTCGATCCGCCACTGCGGACGCAGGAACACATCGACGCGCTGATTGAAGGTTTGAAAGACGGCACAATCGACGCCATCTGCTCGGACCATCAACCCTTTGCCGAAGAGAAGAAGGCGGTGGAAGTCGATCTGGCACCGTTTGGCATTGTTGGTTTGGAAACAGTGCTGCCATTGTGCGTCAAGAGTTTGATCGAACCGGGGCATCTCGACTGGCCGGAGTTGATCGCACTGCTTTCGACAGGCCCGGAGAGAATTCTGAACATCAATAAAGGATCGCTGCATCCCGGTGCAGATGCCGACGTCACGCTGATCGATCCCGATGTTTCCTGGATCATCGATCCGGCCGATTTTCGCTCGCAAGGCCGCAACACACCGTTCGCCGGCTGGAACGTTAGCGGCCGCGCGCAAACCGTAATCGTGGGCGGTCAGGTGCGCTATCGGTCGGAAGCGTGATTTGATCGAAGTCGCAGAAACCCGGCCTTTTGAAAAGACCGGGCTTTTTTTACCTACAAAGTCTCCAAGGGAGAAGGAGTAAGTGAAGCCTTGAAGCAAAAACGCACGCCGAGACCGCTGTAACGGACCCGGCGTGCTGACGAAATCCTTGAGTAAACAAGGAGATCCGCTGTGACCCATAATAACGCCCAAGGCTCCAGATTGATTCCAGTCGGAGAAGCAGCCAAGCAACTGTCAGTTTCTCAACAGACCATCAGGAACTACTGCTCAGACGGTGAACTCGAATTCATGGTCACGGCAGGTGGCCACAGAAGAATCAGTGTGGCGAGTTTAAGACGCTACTTGGGTCTTGATGAGACTCCGCAGGAGGAGAGACGGACTGGAATTTACTGTCGCTGCTCGACTTCCTCACAGACCAAGGACGGGAATTTGGAACGACAGAAGAACCGTCTACTCGATTACTGTGAGACCGAATTGAATGGCAGAGAAAATGTTCTTGTGATTGCTGAGACGGGAAGTGGCCTCAATGAAAATCGGAAGGGTTATCAGAGGCTGATCGAATTAGTTTTGGCCGGAAAATTGGAAAGAATCGTCGTCGAACGAAAGGACAGAATTGCACGGTACGGAACGAAAACCTTTGCCTTGTTGTGTGAAAGGATGAACGTCGAACTTATCGTTACGGAGTCGAAAGTTGACATCTCAGACGAAGAAGAAATGGCTTTTGATTTGATGTCTCTAGTCACAGTTTATTCGGCTCGAATTCATGGGAAGCGGGGCGGTGCTGAAAAGAAGATGGTCCTTACCGATGAAGTAAAAACGAGAATCCTTCAACTCTATCAGCAAGGTTTAGCTCAAACAAACATCACCGTGATCATCAGACGCGAAAACTTCCGCTGTCCCAAGACCAACCGCAAGTACGCGATCCACGCGGTACGCCAAACGATCCACCAGCAAGAGAAGATTCTTAAGGCTCTTCCGGTCTCAACTTCTCCGATTGAAAAGTTCATCCAAGAGAACTGCATTCGGTCCAAGGACGAGAAGGTCTTTACGAGACCATTTCACCGGGAATATTCCATCTGGTGTGAGGCCAATGATCTTCCTCCTGTCACCAGTCTCAACCTGACCAACACACTCAAGAGGTTGTTCAAGCTGGGAAGGAATGGAAGTGGCTACTCCTTCATCAATGGGATCGCCCTTAAAGA
>JABISG010000159.1 GCA_018699955.1 Planctomycetaceae bacterium
CCCCCGCCGCATATGCGGCCCGTTCTGTTCAACAGGACTTCGCTACGCTGCGCCCTGTTGAACAGAACGTGTTACCTGAACCCCGATTCTCTCACTGAGGGTGGTACAAAGATCGGGGGTAGGCCAGCACGATTCGTATCTCTATTACTACAGTCGTCAATTGCAGGCGGTTCGTAGCGGCCAGTGGAAACTTCATCTGCCGCATGGATATCGTAGCCTGAAAGGCAAACCGGGCAGTGGCGGCACGCCGGGGCCGTACATCCAGAAGAAGACGGGCCTGGCGTTATTCGACTTGAAGAACGACATCGGCGAGTCGATCGACGTCGCGGCGAAACACCCGAAAATTGTCGCCCGTCTCAAGGGAATCGCTGCCGAGGCCCGCAAAGACCTGGGTGACAACGGCCGCCGTGGCAAAGGGCAACGCGAACCGGGGAAGCTCCGAGAGTGAGTCGAGTGCTGGTTGCCGTTTTGGGTGCCACTGACAGAAATACGGGAAGGCGGCAAGACGTTACGCGGCCAGTTCATCGACGCCCGTCGATGGGCCGAACGGGCCGACTGCGCCGCCGGCATGTCCGTCCCATTGATGATCGGCGACCGAATTCAGAATCTGGTCGGCAACGTCCATCGCTGCGAGGGCTGCGTGACCATCGACCAAAGGTGTTTCGCCGGCCTGAACGCAATCGACGAAACTCCGCAATTCACCGGTCAATGCATCGGCATCGGAAATCGTCGGCTCGTTGACCTCGATGAATGTGCCGAACAGATCGCGTTTGAGTTGATCGATGTCGGCCCCCGGTTGGCGTGCGCGTTCGGGCAACGGTTTGCCGAAACGCAGCGCGTTGGACGGGCTGTAGGAGACGACGTGACGCGAGTTGAAATCGACGTTCATGCAACCGGCAGTTGACCAGACCTGCATCGCTCGGCTGGCGGTGGGATTGACGCGGTTGGCCGTCAGGTCGGCGACGCAGCCGTTCTCGAACGTCAGCCGCGCCTGCACCACGTCTTCCTGCTCACCGAGGATTGAGAAGCCCAATCCGTTGGCGTGTTTCAAAGGCGACTTGACCAAACTGAGTACGAGGTCGATGTCGTGAATCATCAGATCGTGAACAACGCCGATGTCCATCGAACGGAACGCGTACGGGCTGAGCCGTTCGCCGCGAATGTATTTCGGCGCGCCACATTCGGCCCACGCCGCCTGCGTAGCCGGGTTGAATCGCTCGACGTGTCCTACCTGCAGCAGTGTCTGCTGCGCGGCAGCCAAATCGACGAGTTCCTGGGCGTCACCGAGATTGCCTGCCAGCGGCTTTTCCACGAGGACAGGAATTCCGCGTTCCAGAAATTCGCCGGCAACCCGTCGATGTAAGAACGTGGGGACGGCGATCGACACGGCATCGATGTGGTCGATGACTTCGGCGTAACTTTCGATCCAACGGGTCTCGTGCAGTTCGGCGACTTTTTGTCCGTTTTCGGCGCTCGTGTCGGCCACCGCCACCAGATCCACGTCATCGAAACCGGCTAGAATGCGGGCGTGGTGTCGCCCCAAAGCACCCACGCCGACGACTGCAACTCTCAACTGACTCATGCGGCTCTCCGCTGGTTCAAATCGTGTTGTTCACTCTGCGGTGGTTGATCGCGGACGGCTTCGCGGGCGCGGCCCATTTTGCCGCGCCGTTGTTGCTCGACGAAGTTCAACAGCATCGACAACTCGAAGGGGTAGACCCCGTTCAGTTGTGCGTCGAATTCGGCGCGAATGTCGTCGAGGCTTTTGTTTTTTCGGAAGAGCAATCGGTACGCCTGCTTGATGACGGCGACCGTATCGCTGCTGATTCCATGACGCCGCATGCCGACGTGATTAATGTTCAATATCTTCGGGTCGTCGCTGCCGACGGCCAACATATAGGGGGGAACGTCGTGGGGAACTCGGCAACCGCCGCTGATGAATGCCAACGTACCCAATGTCGAGAAGTGATGCACGACCGAATTGCCCGAAACGATGGCGCCATCGTGCACGTGCACGTGACCGCCCAGCAGGACTCCGTTGACCAGAATGACGTCGTTGAAAATGTGGCAGTTGTGGGCGACGTGACTGTTTGCCATCAGCATGTTGTTGTTGCCGATGCGGGTGACGCCGTCCTCTTTCTCCGCGCCACGATTGACGGTCACACCTTCGCGAAAGATGTTGCCATCGCCGATTTCGAGCATGGTCTCGTCGGAGCAGTAACTGACATCCTGCGGTCCCGCACCAACGACGCTGTTCGGGTAGAAGATGTTGTCGCAACCGATCGTCGTCCGCCCGACAATGGTGGCGTGACTTTGCAGGCAGGTTCCGTCGCCAATTTTCACTTCGGAGCCAACGACACAGAACGGCCCGATTTCCACATCGACTCCCAGTTCGGCACGGGGATCGATTTGCGACAGCTGCGAAATCTTGGTTGGCATGGAGTTTTTCCTTCGTCGTCCGCTATATCAGAAATGGGTGGCGGAGGTTGAGCGAACCCCCAGTCGTTGCGGCTCTGGGGGGCTTCCTTCGGTCGACCCCAGCCACCCAAGTTCAGTTTCGATTTGGTTCTAAATCAACGTAACTCCAGAATGATTCAAGCGGCGTCAGCCGAGCGGTCGGATGAAAACGATGTGAGTGATTTGGTGTCAACCATGTGCTGCACGACGTCGCGATTCAGTCGATGTCCCGAACGTGTTGCTGAAAAATGGCCATACAGATCACAGCCAAATAATGCAAAGTCGCCAATGCAGTCGAGTATTTTGTGTCGGACGCATTCGTCTTCAAACCGCAGTTCGTTATCGACAATGCTGCCGTCGTCGGCAAAAACCAACAGATCGCGGGCCGTGGTTCGGCTTCCGTAGCCGGCGGCACGAAGGGCGGCGACTTCGGATTCGGCGATAAAGGTTCTGGCCAGCGCGAGTTCTCTGACAAACGAATCGGGCGTGATCTCCAAGCTGAGTTGTTCACGCGGAATGGGAGAATCGGCACCGTAATCGAGCCGATATTCGATCACCATCGCGTTTTGACTGCTGGGACGGACGCGAATTTCCGAACGACCATCATCGGCCGTAACCTGAAATGGGGCCGCAACCGAGGCCATCGGACGTGTTTGGTCTTGCTCTTCGGTTCCCGCGTCGAGCAGGACATCGACAAAGTCGCGGGCCGATCCGTCACAGCCGGGAACTTCCGGGCCGTCGATTTCGATCAGACAATTATCGATCTGCAAACCGGCCAATGCGGCCATCACATGTTCGATGGTTTCCACCGACACATCGTCGCGACCAATCGCCGTGCGTCGTTCTCGCGGCAGCGCGAATTCGATGGTCGCGGGAATCGGGCGACTGCCTGGGCAGTCGGTTCGCTGAAAGGCGATTCCATGTCCAGCGGGAGCCGGAAGCAGACGCAGCGTGAGGTCGGCTCCGGTGAAGAAGCCGATCGATGTGACCACCGCTGGTCTGCGAATGGTTCGCTGCCGTCTTACATCCATGTTGTTTGTTCCGGTCGTGAATGTCAGTGACTTCCTTGTCGCTGACATTCAAACTGCTTGCTTCTCTGAGCTGTCTGACTTATTGGGTGCCACTCGACACCTCGAAAACTCTCTGCTCAGTTTCTCAGCGTTATCGCAAATTCGGCGGCGCACCGATCTTCGTGCCGGAAACGCCGCCGAATCGTTGATCAATTATTACCAGCGGGCAATTCCCGTCGTGGTCAAGCCGTTCCGTTTAGTTATTTCGCCGCGCACCACCACCACCACCAACCGCGGTGCGGGGTTTGTACAGACGGTTCAGGTAATCGACGATCGAATCGGTGATGTCGTCTTCCGACTGTGAGAAGATGACCTGCTTGTTCATGCTCTGCAGCACACCCTGGGGGTTATCCGCTTCTTCGAGGCTCTTGCGGTTGAATCGCAGAACCAGCGTGTACTTGTAGTAGCCGGCGTACTTCGCAACGGCGTCGGAAACTTCCAGGTAAACCGTCTTGTAAATCTGTGATTCCTTCTTCATGAACTCGCGCTGCGACTGGTTCTTGAAGCTCGTGAATTCTGCCTGCAGTTGAATTAACTGTGTTTCAAGCTGCTTGTATTCCGGCGAGTCGGGCTTGAAGTTATTACTCTTCAATTTGGCCTGCAGCGACTGTGCCTGGGCGGCCATTCGCTTGGCTTTGGCGTCGGTCGCTGTAATGTCGGTCTTCAGACCCTCGCGGAGGGCTTCAAATTTCTTGTACTTCTTGAAGACTTCAGCCATGTCGATCAGGCCGATTTTTGGCGGCGTTGACGCGCCAGCGCCGCCCTGAGCCTGAGCACTCGCGGCAAAGCACGAGAGACCGGCAAAAGCCATAACAACCGCTGCTGAGAGGATAAACTTTTTCACGACGAATTCACTCCTTTGTTCGACCGGATGTCCCGTCCGTGGGACCCGCTTGGGGGGGGAGGTGGGGAAATGCAATTGTGAAGGGGAAGTGTGAGTACGAGCAGCGTATTTTGCACACGCTCCAATTCTCGTCAATACGAGAGTCGGCGAGTTTCAGAACTGAAACAATGTCGACTGCCGTCATCCTGTTGCGGCGCAAGATGCACCCGCCCTACTCCCATCGGCCGCCTCCTGGCCGCCACTTAACTCAATTCGGTTCAATTTGTACCGATTAGGTAAACTTTTCCGCCTCCCCAAAGCCCACGGGCCACGTCCCGTGGGATGAAATTACGGCGTCCAAATCCCTGTGGATTCCTCAGTTACGTCATTTCGCGCCAGTCGGCGGGCCTTCAAACGCACATACGGAGCCGTAAATCGCCCGCGATGACGAAAATGTCCCGGTGCCGCCTGGGGATCGGCCCGAAACGGCTCCCGCAGGTCTTCCAGCACATATCCCGCGCGGCAAAGTTCCCCCACCAATTCGTCCCAGCGATGCAAAAATTCGGCTGCCCCCGTCTCACGATAAGACGTGTCGGCGGCACGCGGCAGTGGGCCTTCCCGATAATACTCGGTCCCAATCACATAGCGATCTTCGGCATCGCGGTGCGTGATTTGCAGGCTGGTTGGCTGTTTGTGTTGGCTGATGTACAGGCCACCGTCGCGTGAGACACGGGCGATTTCGCCGTAAACTGCGGCGATGTTGGGAACGTAGCAGGTGCTGACCGGCTGGTGAACGATGTGGAACGACTCGTCGCGCAGCATCGACAGATCGTCCATCGATCCTTCAATCGTGCGAATTTCCAGATTGCGGCGGCTTGCTTCCCGCTCATCCAGCCGCAACATCGAAGGACTGATATCCACAACCGTCACCTTGGCTCCGGCCGAGGCATAGAGCACTGACTGCCAACCTCCACCGGCCGCCAAACAAAGCACATCCATTCCATGCACACTTTTCGGCAACCAGCCGCGGGCATCGAGTGTCCCCAGCGGATCGTGGCACTCCTCATCGGTCGCCACGTGCGTAAATTGGCTTTGCTGTTCCGCCAGCCGGTTCCAGGCCGCACGGTTCTGTCGCCGGTACGACATCTTTCGTTTCCCTCTATTTGACAACCCGACTACTCGCAATGACTACCGTTTGCAGTCTACTCCCGACAACAACTTGTTGTCGAACGACGCTACCCACCCGCAGGCTGACCGCATACACTTCGTGTCGAAACGTGCCGGGCGTTGCCCTGCCTCCAAAAATTTCACCACAGGGTATCAGCACACGTGTCGTCGTCGGCCGATCTCACTCCGAATCAAATGCAGGCCGTCGATCATTTTCGCGGGCCGCTGTTGGTGCTGGCCGGTCCCGGATCGGGAAAAACTCGCGTCATCACCCGCCGCATTGCACGGCTGATTGAAAGAGGCGTGAATCCGCGCGAGATTCTGGCGATCACGTTCACCAATAAAGCTGCCGACGAAATGGGCGAACGCGTTAAGGAACTGGTCCCGCAGGGCAGAGTCTGGGTCAGCACGTTTCACCGGTTTTGTGCGCGGTTGCTCAGGTCACGAGCAGAAATCGTCGGCCTCGGTGCCAACTTCAGCATCTTCGATACGACCGACCAGCGCCAACTGCTGCGCGAAGTGCTTCGCGACCTGAACATTGATGCGGTCCACTTCTCACCCAACAAAGTGGCCCACCGAATCAGCAACGCCAAGAACAATCTGCAGTCGGCGGCCGATGTGGCCCGGTCGTTCGACGACGCCGTCGGCAACCACCTGGATGCCGTCGTCTCCCGTGTCTATCCGGTGTACCAACGGCGGCTGATGGAATCCAACGCCGTCGATTTCGACGACCTGCTGCTGCACGTCGTCAAACTGCTCAGCGAAAACCCGGAACTGCGTCATAGTCTCGACGAGCGATACCGTTATGTTCTCGTCGATGAGTATCAGGACACCAACCCTGCCCAGTACCGCATTGTCGCCGCGCTGTCGCAGGACTTTCCCAACCTGTGCGTGACCGGCGATCCCGATCAATCGATTTACGGCTGGCGCGGCGCGCGGATCGATAACATTCTCCGTTTTGAGTCGGATTATCCCTCTGCCGTCGTGGTTCGGCTCGAAGAAAACTTTCGCAGCACGCAGCAAATCCTGAAAACGGCCGACTCGCTGATTGCACACAATGTTCTGCGCAAACAAAAACGGCTGGTGACCGACAATCCCGATGGGGAACCGGTGGAGTTGGTCGTTTATCGCGACGGGGAACACGAGGCGGACGAAATCGCCCGCGACATGCGGCGGCAGGTGGAAGCGGGCGAAAGAGCGTGGTCTGATTTCGGAATCCTCTACCGCGTCAATGCGCTGTCCCGCGAAATCGAATTCGCCCTGCTCCGGCATCGCGTCCCCTACCAGATTGCATCGGGAGTTGAGTTCTATGAACGGGCGGAAATCAAAGACACGCTGGCCTACCTGAAACTGATCAGCAATCCCGCCGACCGCATTGCGTTTCTACGGGTGGTTAACACGCCGCGGCGCGGCATTGGAAAGACGAGCATCGCGAAGCTGGTTGACTGGGCCGAGCGGTCGGGCGTTTCTCTTGTCGAAGCGGCCGGCCGCGTGAGCGAGATTCCCGGGCTTCCCAAAAAGGCCGGCGCGTCGCTGAAGAAGTTCGCCGAACTCATTGCAGACTGTCGGCAGGCAATCGACGAACCGGTCGATTCGCAGTTGGCCCGTGTGCTGGAGCGGACGGGGTATCTCAAGCAGTGGCAGGGTAGCGATTCAGAACAGGATCAGCAGCGGCTCGCCAACGTACAGGAACTGCGCACGGCAGCGCAGCAGTTCGACGATGCACGTGCCGACGAAGCAACGTTGGAAGGTTTTCTCGAAACGGTCTCGCTGGTCAGTTCGGGCGACAACCTCGATAACAGCGCCGGTTGCGTCACTCTGATGACTTTGCACGCAGCCAAGGGTTTGGAGTTCCCGGTGGTTTACCTCGTCGGCCTGGAACACAACCTGATTCCGCACGAACGCGCCTTGCGAACCGAAGACAACCGCGAATTGGAAGAAGAACGGCGGCTGCTGTTTGTCGGCATCACTCGCGCACAAGATCGCCTGTTCCTCACGCAGACCCAATCCCGGAATTTCCGCGGTCGCCGGTTGACGACGATTCCCAGCGAATTCGTCTCGGAGTTGAAAATCAAGTGGAGCGAACGGACCGAAAGTGACTGGCCCACGGATACGGATTTTGAATCAAACGATTCAGGTGACATCGACGACTGGGGTGCCGACAATTCATCGGCCCCGTCACGCCTCCGCCGAACCAAGCCGCCGAGCGATCGCGCCGAGACGCCCGCCAAGCGGTCCGGTTTTTCCGCCGGCATGCTCGTCCGGCATCCGCAATACGGCATCGGAACCGTCATCCGCGTCAGCGGTCCAGCGCGCAAGCAAACCGTCACCGTTGGTTTTGAAGACGCACAAGAGGCCAAAACCTTCGTCTCCGATCACTGCCCGTTACAACCGGTCGGCACGCGATGAAGGCGAAGACCACGGATTGCGCGAATAAGACAAGTTGCCGTCGATGGCGGAGAATCCTGTTTTATCAGCGGCCATCTACGGAGTCCGCGGTAATAACGCCTTTGTCGATTCTGCTCTCACTCGTCGCCAAGCTCTTCAGTTTTACGCATGAATCATCGCATTGGAGTGCCTCCGCAGACGGGAACGTAGCAGTATGGTCATTCCCGCGCAGGCGGGAATCCAGCGAGCCGACAAATAACACAACACGACCACCGACACACCCACGTCACCCCAACGCGCGCACGGTTGTCCGCGAACCGAGTGGATTCCCGCCTGCGCGGGAATGACGTTCTCCGAGTAGAATTTGACTAGTTTACTCGTGTCATCTCTTCTTCGCCGGGGAATGCTCCGGAAAGTCCTTCTGATAGCGGGACACTAATGCCTTCATGTCGGCATCGACCAGATACAGCTTGCCGCGAATTTTTTTCGTTTCGCCCGGCTTGAGGCCGCCGATGCGGAAATCGGAATGCACGCAGGTGGCAACTCCCTGAAACAATTCCTGGTACGGTTCCCACGCCGATGCGAGGATCATCTTGTCGTCGCCGGAATAACAACCAATCAAACCGTTGCTGGGAACTTGTGGGCTGAGCGGTCGCGGATTGACGTCGTTGCGGTTGACGTGCTTCGGAGCCCAGACCTGCCCGGGAATGTATCGCGCTTTGGTCGCCCACACCGGTGTCGGCATGCGGACCGATTTGCCGTCGAGAAACACGAACGATTTCGGCAAGTACGTCTTCTGCGTCAGCCCGGTGAACTTATCGACGCGCACACAGGGTTGCGCCCAGTGCGCCAATGAGGATTTGTCGGTCGGATTGTGCGCCACCAGTCGAAAGTCGATCGCGCCAGACTAGGTGCGGATTTCATGCATCACCGTCACGCCGTCGTTCAACAAGCATTTTAGCTTCAACCACTGCCCGTTCTTGTCCGCTTCGAGCAATTCGGTTTTGTGTCCGATGGTCGTCTTGCCCCACTCGCGGTCGGTCGAACCGGGACGGCAGTACGCTTCCAGGTACATCACCTTCACCGATTTGCCCGGTAAGTGTTCGCCGTGGATTGTCAGGTAGTTCTTTTTCCACGAGAGGCGCAACTTGCTGTCTTTCTCCCCCGCACTCGCCGACGCAGCGCTCATCATCACGATCAAAATCCACAAGAAACCTCGTGCAATCGAATTCATCATTTCTCCCGTTGTGCGCTCAACTCGCAAATATTTCACAGGCTGTCAGTCCACATGTTCAATTATACCGACGCGACGAGGCGAGTAACACCAGCGCCCAAACTGGCGAGCGGCCGGTGTAAACCGGCTGGTAATTCGAAACACCCGAGGGTTCACACCCTCGGCTCGCCTCGGAGACATGCTTGCGATTGCCGATCGGTCTGCTTAGTTTTTCACGAAAGAGTTTCTTCATTCTTCGATCATCACCAGTGACGAGCAAAACGTGCCGATCAAACAGCTTATCTCCGGCGGACAGACCGGCGTTGATCGCGCGGCGTTGGATGTTGCGTTGGAATTCGGCATTCGCTGCGGCGGGTGGTGTCCGCGGGGACGCAAAGCGGAAGACGGGCCGATCGACCGCAAATACCCACTCTGGGAAACGCCGTCGGCCCGGTACGCCGATCGCACGGAGTGGAATGTTCGTGTCGGCGATGCGACGCTCATTCTCAGCATTGGTTCACCCACCGGCGGGACAGCGCTGACGAAGAAGTTGGCCGACGATTTCGGCAAACCGTGCCTCATCGTTGACTTAGATCAGCCAGCAGAAACGGCGACCGTTCTCCAATGGTTGGCAGAACACGCCGTAAGAACGATCAATGTCGCCGGGCCGCGCGAGAGCACTTCACCCGGCGTTTTCCGGAAATCGCAGACCTATTTGCGTCGGCTGCTCGCGGATTACCGCACAACATGAGCGACAGAATTCAGTGCTCTGCGGTCGATAATTACTTAAAGTGCAAACCCTCAGTTCCGGATCGTACTTGACGACTCGGTTCCATCGTGAGAAAATCCGGATTGGCGTGAGTTTCACCACGGTGACCGCCATTTGCTACCCAGGTTATTGGACTGAACAAACAGGAGGACTTTCGATGCGTTCTGCAGCATTCACAGGTATGGCGTTCCTGCTACTGGCCGGCGTTGCCTCGGCGGCGTCGATTGAGGGTGAATACATGGAAGTCCGAAATGCCAACATGTGGGCCGGCCCGTGTTTGGCGAATGCTGAGATTGGGCTGATTGGCAATCAGGCAACAATGGCCTGGAAGGTGACCAAGGGAACCTATCAAGACGTCAAACTGGACGGCCTGTCGGTCGTTGCCGTCGTCTATGGCGACCGCACGTTCGGCGTGGGAGACAAAGTCAAAACCGAGACGCTGTTCATTGTCGATAAGCAGGCGACCAAGCCGCAGCAGAAGGCTTTGGTGGCAATGGCCAGCAAACTTGCCGGCAAAACCATCCAGAAAGTCATCGCCGTCAAAACGTCAAAAATCAAAATGGATGTGGGCAGCGACAACGACACCGGCTACTCCGTCGTCGATGCCGGAATTGCAACGGTTCGCACGCGGCGGCTGAAGAAGGCCGACAACACCTGCGGCACTAAAGAGCGAATGGCCTACCCGGTCCTCGCAAAAGTCTCCGACGAGCAGGGTGCCTACACCTTGGAAAGTTCATTCACCGGTGACGAATTCGACGGCCAATACGTCGATCGCTTTTGGCGCGGCGGCATCATCGGCAAGTTCTCGATCAAATAGTTTAGCTGCGGTGCAATGCACTGCAGGCTGCGAGCCATTGGCTCGCAGCTATTCACTGGGTTGTCGGCTCCGCCGCTTTCTGCCGTTGGTCGAGCAGGTACCGTAGCAGATGGTAAAAATCCTGCTCCGAAATCTTCTCGGCCACGTTGCCCGGCATTGATGAAATCGGTGAGAGTTTGCGCAGATCGATCTCACCGGTCGAAAGCTGTGCCGCTTTTCCCTCGGCATCGACCAGCGTAATTGCATCGCCCTCCTCAACAATGACAAGCCCGGTCAACACGCGGCCATTCTTCAAAGTGAAAGTACTCCGGCGAAAACTTCTGGCGACGTTTCGGTTCGGGTCGAGCAGATCTTCCAGCAGACGGTCAACTCCCCGGTGACCGATTCCATCCAGATTCGGGCCGACCTTCTTCCCTTGGCCAGCAAGTTGATGGCAAACGCTGCACTGTTTTGTGAACACCCGCAAGCCTTGTTGGGCGTCGGTCTTGGCCGCGGTGAATCCGGCACGCCGCTTGAAGATCAATCGGGCAAGCTGGCGTTCCGGTGGTGGCAGATTCTTTGTTAGCCGCGCGAGACGTTCGTCGATTGCCGGCACGCGGAACAATCGAACCCGCTGATCGACAACCGGATCTTGCAGTAAGTGGGCAGACGCTTTCCCCTGCTCGACGGCATCCATTAACAGTTTGGTTCCTTCGCGACTGTGTGTCAGTTGCTGCGCGATCACTGTCGCCACACGAGCCGGCGCCGCGGCAAAATGCCCGGCGAGACTTTCGCGGCTGCGTTTGCTGTTGATCTTCCCCAGCGAGTCGGCCGCCTTTTGACGAATTGAAACCGGCTCCGAAATATCGGACAGAATTCCGCCCAGGTCTTCGTATGCCCGCTCCGCATCAACGGCCGCCAGTGCGTCAATCGCAAACGTCCGCAGCGCCGGTTGCGGCGACGATTTGTCGGCTAACTTCGCCAACTCACCGCCCAGTCCTGCCAACTTCAAGTCCCAGGCGAGTTCGATGCCGACAAAAACCTCTGGCTCTTCGTTACTCTCAATCAGTTTTCGGGCAGTTGCCAAACCCCAGGCCGCCATTTCCGGTGGGGGCTGCGCTCCCCGTTCCTGCAACCCCCCATACATTGCTCGCAGAACGCGCCGCTCGACAGAACCGCCCGTGTTACGAAACGTCAGGGCATGCGTAAAGAGGTTCGACAGCGAGTCGGCTGCGAGATATCGTGTCGCGTGACGCAGGTACGCAGTCATTCGCGGTGATTTGGCTCCTTCATTTCTGATGAAGCCGAACAGGAATCGGGCCGACTGCTTATTCGGCAAACCGAGACAAACATCGGACAATCTGGCCATTTCTTCCGGGCGGTCGCCGATGTTTCGCGTTGCCATCGCAAACACGTTTGAGTTCCGCAAGTTGTCGCGCAACGCCATGCGAACAGTGTGAATCAGTTGCGTGTCCTCGGCGGGAGTGGCAGACCATAGTTTGAGTAGCGGGCCAATATTCTCTGAGGCTGCATGTCGCCGCAGCGTTCCCGCTGCTGCGCGCCGCACGAATGCGTCGGGGTCGGCCAATTTGCTGATGACGATGTCGCGCAGGTCATTCCCGCCTCTGCCTAAGTCGGCGCGTTCGGCTAATGCTTTCAGCAAATGCACGCGGACGGCGCGATCGGAATCTTTGGCCAGTCGACTAATCAGTTCACCATCGAGCGAGCCGAGCCGCTCCAACGCCCATAAACCATGCACCCGCTGCCGTGGTCGCGATTCGCCCGCAAGTAACTGCTTCAACGGCGCGACCGATGATTTGCCGATTCGTTCGACCAATTGGTGCGTGGCGTGAGTGCGAATGAGCAGGTTGGACTGGTCAAGGTGACGGAGAAGTTCTCCAACGGTTGCTTGCGACAAATCGGGTACGGGAGACAATCGGCTCGGTTTGTCTTTCGTCCCTTTGTAGACGATACGCCAGATGCGACCGCGCTGGTGATCCCGTTGCGCGTGTCCCAGCGGAATCAGCGAATGTGCAATGACGCGGTTGTAAAAGTCGGCGATGTAGAGTGCGCCATCCGGTCCTAACTGCACATCGACCGGTCGAAACCACGGGTCGTCGCAGGTGAGGAAATCGGGTTGTTCGATTGCTTCGAATGTTGAGCCGTGGGCTTCGAGCTGATCGTGATTGATCCGTCCGGTGACCGGATTTCCCAGGAAAAGCGTGTTGCGATATTCGGCCGGGAATTGTTCGGCGGCATAAAAGGCGATGCCGGCGATGCCGGTCGAGCCGTGACGGTGTCGCATCATGGGCGGGCCGAAACCCAGCCCATCGTGTGTCGTCGCCAAGCCGGGATATCGCGCTCCGTGCAATAACAGATAAGCCGGTCGCGAATGGGAGTCGGCCGAAAACAGATTTCCGAGCGGATCGAAGCACAACCCGAACGGGTTGACCTGACCGTGTGCGAATATTTCGAAGTGCGAGCCGTCCGGTCGCATGCGGAACGTGGTTCCGCCGCTGAGCTTCACTTTCGCGCCGCTTTCGTCCGGCACTGTCCCAGCGTTGCTTTCCCCCTGACATCCGTAAACCCAGCCGTCGATCCACCAGGTAAACGAACTGGGCATCCCGTGCGTGTCGGCTGAGTCGAAACCGCGAAACAGCATTTTTCGTCGCCCTGTCCCACCGTTTCTGTCGGCGGGAAGAATCGTCTCGATGCGAGGTATGCTGTACGCCAACACGCCACCTGGAACCGGAGAGACACCGACGGGAATATTCAATCCGTCGGCCAGAGTTTCCACCGTGTCGTACCGACCGTCGCCGTTGCTGTCGGTCAATCTCTTGATCGAATCACGCGCCTTGCGGCCCTTTTCGACAGCAAACGGATACTCGACCGATCCACTCACCAGCAGACGGCCAGTCGCATCGAAATTGAGATTGATCGGCTTACGAATCTCCGGCTCGGAGGCAACCAGTTCAATTTCAAATCCGGGCGGCAAATGGAACGTCTGCTGTTGGGCTGCCGGTGAGAGCGGTTCGGTCTCGGCGATGAACCGCGAGTACCGATCATCGTCGGCGATGACTTGTCCGCCTTGAAGTAGCACCAAAGATAGTATCAACAACCAGCGCACGGCATTTCCCCGCAGTTCACAGATCAACCGGTCCATTCCACTCTCATCTTACTCAATCTGTACGGGCGATGCCCACGACAGGACATTAGCAAGGGGCTAATTGGTGGTTGTGTGCGAAAACCCTTGCTTGCGCTGCGGGCTGGTATTTGTGGAATTGAACTAATTGGAGCGGTTGAACGGCCTGGCAGTCATCGAAATACCTGCCAGCGGCGACAACAGGGGTGGAATCGGGCTGCCGACCGTTTAGAATGGAATGACCAGCAGAGTTTGCTCTGCCTGTTCCTTCACTCCCGCCAGTTTCCGCACGCCCGAACGCGAACTTGCCTTCGTCGCGTCGATTTGGAGAAATCCCATGCCACTTCGCAGCCCCTGTTTTCGTTCAATTGTCCTTCTCGTTCTTGCGGTTTCCATTTGTTCGGTGGCATCGGCCGCCGAGAAACCGGCATTGAAGTTGTTAAAGAAAAAGCCGGCCGGGCTGTCGGAAAAAATCGCCGGCCTGCTCAATCCTGCCGGGTACCATATCGACGGTCCCGATGGTGCCGTCGTCGAATTCTGGTTGGTGAAGGATGTCGGCGTGAATGGCAAATTCAAACCGACGTTGAATGTGAAGTATCCGTTCATGCCGGGGCAACTTGTTGGTGCGATGCGGATTCCCGAGAAGTCGCGGTTCACCGATTTTCGCGGCCAGAACGTTGCTGCCGGCGTTTACACAATTCGGTACGGCCAACAGCCCGAAGACGGCAATCACATCGGCACCAGTGAGACTGCCGACTTTCTGATGACGATTCCCGCCAAATACGATACCGATCCGAAACCGATTTTCGGCCCGGATCAACTGTCGGAATCAAGTGCCAAGTCGGTCCGCTCGACGCATCCGGCCATTTTCTCGCTGCTCGCTGTGGAAAAACCGACCGACAAGCCAACACTCACGCACGACGAAAACAATGAATTCTGGATTGTTAGTTTGACGGTTGACGCGAAGGCGAAGGAGAAGGCCGTCAAGTTGCCGTTGCGATTCGTCATCTTTGGCCATGCGTTGGAATAGCCGTTCGTGGGTACGTCGGTTTTGTTCGTTACGCGTTGTGAGAAGCGAGTCTCCCATGCGAAGAATGTTGTTCGCCATCATGTTGTGCTGCGGGTTCGTCTCTGCGGATTCGCGGGCCGACGATGCGCCGACACCCGAAACCAAGCCGTCGGATGTGACAACTGATAAGAAGTCGGCGGCTAAGAAAAAGACACCCCCTCAAAAGTTGTTCACCGGCGAGGTGGTATTCTTGCGCGAAGCGTTGAAGCGCAAGGGGATCAAATCGTTTTCTGAGTTCGACAAACAGATCGCGCTGGAAACACCCGCGGGTGAGCTGATCCCTATCATTCCCGATTGGCGCGGCCGTGCTTTCTATCAGGATAAGCGGCTGCGACATCGCAAGGTCGATCTGGTTGGTTACCGACGAAAAGGCGTCCCCTACCTGCAGGTGTTAATGGTCTTTGCCTATAATGAAAAAGGCGAGCGGCAGTACATGGATTATTGGTGCGAAATTTGTGCCATCCCCATGTACGAAATCAAACCGTGTGATTGCTGCCAGGCTCCAACCGAATTGCGTTTTCAAACCCGCGACCTGCCGGGCTATCTCAGCAAGAAGCCGGATACGAAACTCCGGTTTCTCAAAAGCCGGGGCAAGACGTCCTCGGCCGCCACGGGTCAATGAGCGACCCATCGAAGCGTGAATCGCGAGCGGATAGAATCTCTTCACGACCTTCACTTGCGCTTCAGGCTTTGATCGCCAAGTCGTTTATTCTTAGTTAGCGAACTGAAGCACTCTCTCATTCCAGGTCATTCCAAATGTCGAATTACTGCCGCATTTCCTGTTTGCCGTCGAGTGCGATCCTGCTGTTTGTCGCCGGAATGCTGTTCGCACCTTGCACCGCCGCCGATGCTGCAGATCCGACGCCTGATTACACTCGGCAAATTCGCCCGCTGTTGGCGAAACGTTGTCTGGGTTGTCACGGGCCGGACGCCAAGACTCGGAAAGCTGGATTGCGGCTCGACGATCTGGCCTCTGCCACTTCAAGACTTGAAAGCGGCAGCCATGCCATTTCGCCCGGCAAGCCGGACGCAAGCGAGTTGATGGCACGGATTGCGACGGACGATGAATTCACACGCATGCCGCCTCCCGATGCGGGCAAACCATTGTCGGCCGAAGAACAGAACTTGTTGAAGCGATGGATTATCGATGGCGCAAAATATCAGCGTCACTGGGCCTTCGATGCGCCAAAGCAGGCAGAGCTTCCGAAGAAGCTTTCCAAGCCCCAATGGGTGCGCCATCCGCTTGACCATTTCGTGTTGGCGCGACTTGATCGCGAAGGATTGCAACCGGCTCCCGAAGCCGACCGCTACACGATCATCCGACGGCTGTCGCTCGATGTGACAGGACTGCCTCCGTCGATTGATGAAGTCGATCGCTTTGTGGCCGACAAGAGTCCGAAGGCGTATGGAAGCATGGTTGATCGTTTGCTCGATTCGACCGCCTATGGCGAACGCTGGGCGCGTGTGTGGCTTGATCTGGCCCGCTATGCCGATTCGGCCGGCTATGCGCAGGACCCGGCGCGGACCATCTGGCGGTATCGCGATTGGGTGATTCAGGCATTGAACGCCAACCTGCCCTTCGATCAGTTTACGATTCAACAAATCGCCGGCGACATGCTGCCCGATTCCACCGAGAGCCAATTGCTGGCCACCGCCTTTCATCGCAACACGATGACCAACAGTGAAGGGGGTACCGACGACGAAGAATTTCGCAATGCGGCCATCGTCGATCGTGTCGATACGACCATGCAGGTTTGGATGGGATTGACGATGGGCTGTGCTCGCTGCCATTCACACAAATACGATCCGATTTCGCAGAACGAGTACTTTCGATTCTTCGCAATTCTGAACAACACCGAGGACGCTGATCGCGGCAACGAGTCGCCGATACTGCTCACAATGACCACCGAGCTAAAAAAACAGAAGGCGGCGTTGCAAGCAACTATTTCCAAGCTCGAAACCGAACTCAAAAAAGAGACGAAGACACAGAAGGCCGCGCCGACAAAACAAACCGGCCCGCTGCCGGTGCGGTTTATCCGCGTCGAGTTGCCAGGCAAGCAGGTGTTCTTGTCGCTGGCAGAAGTCGAAGTGTTTGTCGGCGAAAAGAACGTTGCCCGCAGCGGCACGGCGACGCAGATCAGCATGGATTTCCGTGGCCCACCGAAACTCGCCATCGACGGTAATACCAGCGGCGAATTCTTCGACGCAAAATCAACAACGCACACGGCTGCCGGTGACAATCCGTGGTGGGAGGTCGATCTCGGGAAATCACAAAACGTGGACCGAGTGCAAATTTGGAATCGGACCGACGGCACGGTCGGCGTGCGGCTCAAGAACTTCCGTGTGATCGCGCTGGACGAAAAACGACATCCGTTGTGGGTGACGACTGTTGCCGCGCCACCAAGTCCCAATGTGCCACTCACGCTGCCGAAAAAGTCGGAAGACCTCAATGCGAAGCAACAAGCCGAATTGGTCGCCTACGCGAACGCAAATTCTCCCGAGAAATCGGCCGCGGAAAAACGACTCGCTGCATTGAAAAAACAACTGGCCGGCATCAAGGGAATTCCCACGCCCATCATGCGTGAACTGCTGGGCGACAAGCGACGGACAACGCGGATTCAGCTGCGTGGAAACTTCAAGGTGACTGCCGAAGTGGTCGAGCCGGGCGTCCCCGGCGCGTTTCACCCATTGCCCGAGGGTGCCGCAGCAAACCGGCTCACTTTGGCCCGCTGGCTCGTCGATGACAAGAACCCGCTGACCGCTCGCGTGGTTGTGAACCGGTATTGGGAGCAATTGTTCGGCATCGGCATTGTCGAAACCAGCGAAGATTTCGGCACTCAAGGCGAATTGCCCTCGCACCCCGAATTGCTGGACTATCTCGCCGTCGAGTTGATGCGAAATGGCTGGGACGTAAAGCAACTGATCCGCGACATCGTCTCGTCGGCCACTTACCGACAGTCGTCACGTATGACATCGGAATTACGTGAACGCGATCCGCAAAATCGGTTACTGGCGCACGGACCCCGCTTTCGTCTGTCGGCGGAGATGATTCGTGATCAGTCGCTGGCGGTCAGCGGTTTGCTGAGCCGTAAGATGTACGGCCCGTCGGTCAGACCGCCCCGACCGAATTTGGGTTTGCGGGCGGCCTTCGGCGGATCGACCGATTGGAAACCGAGTCCCGGTGATGACAAGTACCGTCGCGGTTTGTACACAAGCTGGCGACGGACAACTCCGTATCCGTCGATGGCGACATTTGATGCCCCCAGTCGCGAAGTCTGCACTATTCGACGCATTCGCACCAACACCCCCTTGCAGGCGTTGGTCACGCTGAACGATCCGGCGTTTATCGAAGCAGCACAGGCTTTGGCGCGAAGGATGGTATCGGAGGGTGGTAAAACAGCACGTGAGCATGCGAAGTACGGTTTCCGTTTGAGTCTCGCCCGTTCGCCGAGCGATGCCGAGCTTGACGTCCTCGTCAAATTGTACGAACAATCGCTCGCGCGATTTGATAAGGACCGCGAACAAGCAACCGCGCTTGCCACCAATCCTCTGGGGCCGTTGCCCGAGCGAATGGACGCCGCCGAACTGGCCGCGTGGACGGTGGTGAGTAACATTTTGATGAACCTGGACGAATTTGTGGCGCGACCATAACTTGAAACATCCTTCTGCGGTGCGTTGCACCTCAGCTAATTGTTGTCTCGTTTTCGAACAAAGCGAGAAGGAACCAATAGCATGAACGCCAATTCAAAACATGCCGAACTTGTGACCCGCCGCCATTTCCTGCGCGATTGCCAGATGGGTTTGGGCGGGATGGCGTTGGCCTCGTTGTCGGCTCAAGGTGCCGCCGCTGCGCCCTCCGACTCGGTCGTCAATCCGCTGGCACCGCGGCAACCGCACTTCGAGCCGAAGGCGAAGAACGTCATTTTTCTGCACATGGCCGGTTCGCCGCCGCATCTGGATTTGCTCGACTACAAGCCGGAACTCGTCAAGCGGAACGACCAACCCTGTCCCGATGAATTCATCAAGGGCAAGCGGTTCGCTTTCACCAGCGGCACGCCGAAGCTGCTTGGCAGTCCACACAAGTTTGCGCAGCATGGGAAATCCGGCACCTGGGTTTCCGACGCGCTGCCGCACATTTCCGGCGTCGTCGATGACATTGCCGTCATCCGCTCGATGAACACCGAGCAGTTCAACCATGCACCGGCCCAGTTAATGCTTTACACCGGCAGCCAGCGAATGGGCCGCCCTGCAATTGGCGCGTGGGCGACCTACGGACTCGGTTCGGAGAACAAGAACCTGCCGGGTTACGTCGTGCTGATTTCCGGCGGGACGAATCCGAGTGCAGGCAAGAGCGCGTGGGGCAGCGGGTTTTTGCCCTCGGTGTATCAGGGTGTGCAGTGTCGCTCGCAGGGCGATCCGGTGCTGTTTCTCTCGAACCCAAAAGGAATGGACCGTCCTCTTCGGCGGATCAGCCTCGACGCGCTGAGAGATTTGAATCAACTGCAGGAACAACAACTCGGTAGTCCCGAGACGTTGACGCGAATTGCTCAATACGAATTGGCATTCCGCATGCAGGTGACCGCGCCGGAAGCAATGGACATCGGCGGGGAAACGAAACAGACGCTCGAATCGTACGGCGCTCAGCCGGGCATGGGCAGCTTCGCCAACAATTGCCTATTGGCCCGGCGACTGGTTGAAAAGGGCGTTCGCTATGTGCAGCTCTTCGACTGGGGTTGGGATTTTCACGGGACCGGGGCAAGCACCGGCATCCGCGACGGGTTGACCAATCGCTGCAAAGCAATGGATCGCCCGGTCGCTGCACTTATCAAAGATCTCAAATCGCGTGGGTTGTTCGACGAGACGCTGGTCGTCTGGAGTGGCGAATTCGGCCGCACGCCGTTCCGTGAAGGACGAACGAGCAAAAGTAAAGTCCTCGGCCGCGATCACTACCCCGATTGCTACACCATGTTTATGGCGGGTGGCGGCGTCAAGCCGGGAATCAGCTACGGCAAGTCGGACGAACTCGGATTCTTCGTAGCCGAAGACAAGGTCCACGTCCACGACCTGCAGGCGACAATTATGCATCTGCTTGGATTCGACCACGAGAAACTCAGTTATCGATTCCAAGGCCGCGATTTCCGTTTGACCGACGTTCATGGAAACGTGGTCGAGGGATTACTTGCATGATTGAGAGCGGCCGGTGTTAATCGATCGGTAATTCGGAAGCCCCGAGGGTTTGCACCCCCGGCTCGCCTCAAGCGTTGCTGTCGAAGTTGCACACATCACACAGGTTGAAATCTTGATCTGCTGCCGTCCAGCCACAATCTGGATTGTTTGCCGCTGGTGTGTTAAAAAGGAACTCGCGGGCGTGTTCGGTGAAGCGCGATGCGGGGGACGCAACGATGGTGATCAATAAGCGACGACGGCGAAATCGGCTGTTGGAAGCGGCCCGTGGCTATCTCGAACTCGACATGCCTCGATACGCTTTGAGACAGATCGATGCCATCGACGATCCGGAGCAGTGTGCGTTCGATGCCTTTCAACTGCGGGGCGAGGCACTGCGACAGCAGAAGAAGTACGAAGAGGCGGTGAAGGCGTTCCGGCGTGCCTTGGTGGAAAACCCCAACAGCATCAATGTGCTGCTGGGCATGGCTTGGTGCTTCAAACGCACCGATCAGTTGCAGCGGGCGATCAACTCCATGCAACGGGCGTACAAGGTCGCACCGCACGAAGCGATTGTCCTGTATAATCTGTCGTGTTATTTTTCGCTTGCCGGCGACAAAGAGCAAGCGCTCTCGTGGTTGGGACGATCGCTGCGGATGGAGAAGTCCTTGCGCAAACTGATTCCTGATGAAAGTGATTTTGACCCGCTTCGCGACGACCCTGATTTTCAATTCATCGTGGGAATCAAGAAAAGCTCGGACGCGACGTGACTGACGGCGAACCTTGGCCCCTCTCCAATCGAACGCTTCGTGACCGGCCCGGCTTTAGTCACACCGGATGAGTTGTCGGCGTCCCTTTTCTCGGCGTCCCTTTTCTCTATGGATTGACTCGCCACTGCCATCTCTCGACAATCAAGGTCGGTGCATCGCTCAGCACTACTGAGCGATGCACCTGGAACTTGCCACGGCTCGTCCATCAGACTTTTTTCAACCGTGTTCCACCAGAGAGTTGCACGAATGTCTTCGCAACAGTTTTCAGTGCCACAGCTTTCAGTTCCACGGCGATTGAGAAACACGATCGTGATATGGGGTTTATTGGCCACCGTGACTTTTCTGGTTGCCGGTTGCGGCCGCGCGAAATATGAAAAGCGTCTGTTGAAGACGGTTGAACTGGCGAAATACCGAGAGAAGCTCAACGAGAATTTGGGTGCCAACTGGAATTCCAAGAAGGGCGTGCAAATTCGCGTGCCGCGGCAGTTTTCACAAATTCGCTTACCAAGGGCCGAGAAACCTAAAGAGGGCGAGGAGCCGCCCGAAGAGGAACCTGTCGATCCGCGTCAACCGACCTTCATGAGCGAACCATTGCCGGGGTTGATTGGAGCCTGGACCGCCGATGTCAATTTGATGGTTGGGGAAGATGAGCCAGCGCGCAAAGCGCCGGCCTACCTCTACGTTCTCAGTAATTACGAAATCTGGACGCAGCCGGGCCAGGGCAAGGAAGCACTGAAATTCAATACGAGTACCGCCCCGATTGCCATCGTCGATGGGTTAAACGCCAAGCTACCCGAGCAGGCCGAATGGGTCAGCGAAACGCATCCCCGCGGTGAAGGATTTGTGGAAAAGAAACGTCTGACAGCGGCGATCATCAAATCGATCGTGCAAATCACATTGCCGGCTGAGGAAGATCCGGAAGACGGCGAGACCGATTTGGATGATCCCGCAAACGAAGGCCTCATCCCCGCGAACGCCGCACCGCAGGTTGTGGAATTGCCCGTCAACTGCAAGATGTATCTCGCGGAAAAAAAAGATATCCAGGTCATGGTGCTGTTGATTCTTCCCGAGCAGATCGATCCGCGCGAAAACCTGTCGCTCGATACATCGTCGAAACGGGGCTCGCGCATCGCCATGTGCCTCGAAACACTCGCGGTTTCCAGCAGAAAGCCGAAGGTCAAATCGAGCGGCGAAGGGAACGATTCGGGCGGCGGCGCCCGGGCCGGCGGCTTCTGAAGAATCTCTTCGATAACAGATCGCCACGGCGGCGAGACACCAGCTTTCAGCGGTCGGCCACCGGAACAGTTTGATCGACGCCGAGCAAATGGTGTCCACCGGTAGCACGCGAAGACCGGGTGTTTCTGCAGTTCGCTCCGACGTTGCGGGCGGATGTTGACAGTTTTGATTTATACAGTTTTGAATTATTTATTCTGAGCAGAGTGAAAGGTTGCGATGAACGAAACCACACAGACACCGATTCCGCCGATCGATCCGGAAGAGGAAATCGGTTTTATGAATATCGACGAGACCGATTTTGCGTCGATGAACCGCGCCGAACAAATTCGTCATCTCGAAGTGGAAGGTTATCTGGTCATGCCGGGCATCCTGCCGGCGGACGTGGTTGCCAGAATCAAAAGCGAATTGGCCGATGTCGAGATGTCGCATACCAGTTACAGCGAATGCCAGACGCGGGCGGAAACGCCGCCGCAATGGTCGAGCCGAGCGGTGGCGGAGTTGATCGGTTTTCCGCCGATGGTCGATTTCCTGACCGACCTGATGGGGCCGGACATCGTCTTTACGCGTGGTTTTTTTCAGCGATCGCTGCCGGGGTGTCCCGGCATCTCGATGCACACCGACGGTCAGCCGCACGGCTCCAACCTGTTCGGTTTCGAGGGGAGTTGCCCCCGCTTGCTGCGGGTGCTTTACTATCTGGATGAATTGACTCCCCAGCGCGCACCGTTTCGGCTGATCCCGCGGTCGCACCTTTCGTACCACGCCGAGGCAAGTCCGTACGTGCGGTACAAGTCGCATCCGGAAGAGATTTCCTTGGTCGTTCCGGCAGGCTCAGCCGTGCTGTTGCCGTCGATGCTGTCACACGGCAGTCACCCGAACAGAAGTCCGCAGCCGCGAGAACTGTTGCAGTTGGGTTACCGCCCCGCATGGGCCGGCCCCGTTCAGCCGGTCGAAGAATGGGATCCCGAACTTGTCGCCGGCGCCCCGGAGATTGCCAAGCCGTTCCTCCAAAGCCTCAATACCAGCGGGCAGGAATGGGAGCAGCAGCACAAGCCGGCAGGCATGAAGACCGAAGCGCCCGGCATCAATCCCAGCCGCTGGGGCGACCGGTAACGCGGGTTGTCGGATTAGAAAACACGAGTGAAACGTCACTCATTGTTTCGCCGACGCAACCGATGGTCGCCAAGGCTTCGGCACGTCGGCAGGTGAATTCTTCTTCGGACTGAGAAACTTGGCATCAACCTGCTTGTACCACGCGTGCAGTTTTTCTCGCATGGCGTTCACTCGCTGGGGATGCTTTGCGGCCAAGTCATTTTTCTCGCCGATGTCTTCGCCGAGATGATACAGATGGACGCGGCCATCCTCGTAGCGTTCCAGCAGTTTCCAATCACCCATGCGAATCGCACCGCCCGGAAAACCGCCCTGGTTTCCGTAATGCGGATAGTGCCAATACAAAGCATCGCGATCGAGCGTCTTGCCGCCTTTCAGTAACGACACCAGCGAGACGCCGTCTTTGTGCTGATCGGGGCGCGACCGCTGCCCGGACATCTCGAGTATCGTCGGATAGAAATCGGTACTCAGAACTGGCACGTCACAAGTCGAACCGGCTGAAGTCACCCCCGGCCAACGGACGAGATACGGCTCGCGAATCCCGCCTTCATACAACCAACCCTTCCCACCTCGCAGCGGCAGGTTCGACGTCGGCGAACCTTCGCTCGTTGAAAGACCGCCGTTGTCGGACGTGAAAAATACGACTGTGTTCTCCGCCAGATCCAACTCATCGAGCTTGTCGAGTACTTTGCCAACCGCGTGGTCCATCGCCTCAACCATGCCGCCGTAGACCGCATGACTCTGCACGGTGCGCACCTTGCGAGGGCGCTTCGTCAGAAAATTCTGTTCCTCATCGGCAAATTGTGGTTTGTCGAGTAGACCCTGCTTCTGGGCCTTGGCTTGGTATTTCTGCTTCAGGTCGTTTCGCGAAATCAATGGGGTGTGGACTGAATAGAAAGAAAGGTACGCTAGAAACGGTTCCTGCTTGTGTTGTTCGATGAAATTGCAGGTCTCGTTGGCGAGACGGTTCGGCAGGTGTTCGCCTTTCGGTCCGTCTTTCAGGCGCGGGTTGCCGTAGGGAACAAAATACTTGCCCGGACCGTAGGGCCCGCCGCGCATCCAACCGCCCATGTTCACGTCGAATCCCTGGTGTTCCGGCCAGAATTCTTCGGTCGGCCCCAGATGCCACTTCCCGGCGAAGAACGTTGCAAAACCATGCGCCTTGAGTGCTTCGGCCAGCGTCGTCTCCTTCAGGTCCATCCGATTGTGAAGCGGTGCGGGAGCAAATCGCTCGGCCCGACGCCCCGAAAACCAGTTGGTCGCATCGGTGCGGCTGGGGTACTTTCCCGTCAGGATGCTCAACCGCGTCGGCGAGCAAACCGGGCAGGCGGCGTAGCCATTGGTGAACCGCATACCGCTGCGCGACAGCTTGTCGATATTCGGCGTGTCGTAGAAACACTTCGGGTTATTCGCCCCGATGTCCATGTAGCCGAGATCATCAACGAGGAAGAACACAAAGTTGAGAGGTTTCTTCGCAGGTTGTTGTGCGGCTTGGCTGTGTGTGGTGCATACCGCAAACAAGGCGACGATGGTCAGCCAGGAACAAACTCGCGTGTTCATGATGTGTCTTCCAAGGCGGCGAAGCCGCAATCGCAGAGTCAAAAGTTGAACGAAAGTATCAGGGGGCTTACGCCCCCCGCTCGCCACGATCAGCTGTCAAACACCGATATTATTCCGGCCGACCGTTGTCTGCGGGTTTGTTTCCGTCAATTAGCGATTTCGCCTGTCGCGCGAAACGGCGGCCGAGCAATTCGTAGCCTTCCTTCGTGTAATGCAGGTCGTTGCGTTTCTTGCCGTTTTTCTCTTTGTCATTTAAGTCGTCACAGTCAACCCATGCCCCGCGCTTGTCGTTGGCAGCGACATCGAGTTGTGCCTTGCGGACGTTTTGCCATTCGACGTCTTTTCCCCAATCGCTGAGTCGGCCGATGACAAAGTTCATCTTCGGCTGCTTAAGGTCGCTGCGCAGGTTGGCGATGAGCTGCTTCATCGCGTCCGTATAAGCAGCACTCAGTTTCTCGCGGGCGTCGCGTTCGCCCTGCATCCAGCAAAACGTGACGGATACCGGCTGCGGATGCTTCTCGAGTAGTTCGCGGAATTGCGCGAGAATCGGTTTGTAGTAGACGGTGCCTTTGTTCTTGTCCTTGACTCGCTTCGCTTTGGTATCGATACCATTCTTCGTGGCGATGTCGTCCCACTGCTCGACCCACAACCGAATGGGCTGGCCGCCACGAGCCACCTTGAAGTAGGCGACCTCAGCATCGGGGAAGAGTTTCGCGGCTTCCGGTTCAAATCCCATTTTGGGATTCATTCCTGCCATATTCGACTGACCCGAAAGAATGAAAATGTGAACGGGTTTGTCGGCGGCAGTTCCAATGTTGGCCAGACCGATGACGACAAGAAAAGCCAACGACAGTGTGATGCGGTTCATGTGTCTCTCCGAATGCCGGATGGATTGCGCGGAACGATACCGGGACAACGATCAGCAGATACCGATCAAACATCGTAACCTATCGAGCGAGTGCCTGCGCGATTCTCGATCCGATTTCCAAAGGAAGTCACGAGACGACAGAGCGGTGTCGGACGTTGGCGGATCGCAGCCGGCGAAATCTGCGACCGACGCATCACTTGCGATGGACGAGAAATCCCGGCACCGTCACGCGAACCGAAAACAGCGTCTTCCCGGCGGTAATATACAACGTCCGCAGGTCGTCGCCGCCGAATGTGATGTTGGTCAGCACATCTTCTGGAATGGGAATCCGGCCTCGCAATTCACCCGCCGATGACACGATCCAGATGCCGGGTGGAACGTCAGCGGTCTCGTGCGGACCGCGCGGGCGGGCAATGCCCGCTGCAATGTACAGCGTGCCTTGTTGATCGACCGCCATCCCATCACCGCCGCGTCCTGGTGCGAAGTCGAAGACGACGCGCTGGTTTGAAACCTCTCCGCTGTCGGCCAAATCGAACGCCCAGATTTTTCGGTTGCCGCCAATAGTGGGGCAACTATCGACGAGATAAAGCACCTTCTCATCCGGACTGAGCGCGATGCCGTTGGGTCGCTGGATATCGGGTTGCGAAATCGCTCGCGTCACTTCGCCGTCGGGGGAAATACGATAGACCGACTCGTGCTCCATCTCCATCCGATTGCGGTCGTGGTAGCAAGGGTCGGTGAAGAAGATGAACCCGCTGCTGCAGGCGGCAACATCGTTCGGCGCATTGTAACGCGCGCCGTCGAAACGCTCGGTGAGGACGGTACATTCACCGGTTGAAAGATCGGTGCGAGTGAGTCGGCGGTTGCCGTCGTCATCGCCCCATTCATTGCCTTCGCAGGCAAGCAGCCGCCCCTGCGCATCGAACAGCAACCCGTTAGCACGACCACTCGGTTCGCGGAAGACCTCCAAGCTGCCGTTTGCCGAGTCGAATCGCATGATGCGATTGTTGGCGATATCGGAGAAGTAAACGTGTCCCTGCGCGTTGGCGGCCGGCCCTTCGGTGAAGGCAATCGAGGTCGCCGGTTCAACGGCGGCATCGTTCTCGACGACATCGGGTGGCAACGCAACGGAGTGGAAATCGGTGCTCATGGTGTGACTCGGAATGCTTGTTGAAGAGATTTGATGACACGTGATTCATCCAACACCAGCCCGCAGCGCGAGCAAGGGTTTTCGGCGACAATCGCAGTGTAGCCCCTTGCGTGCGCGCTTTGAAGTTACACACTTTGGCTCGGTGTAGCTGGATTCGCAAGAATTCAGACGAATCCCCCTACGTACCAAATCTGAATTCTTGCGAATCCAGCTACAAAACCGTGATACTGCAACTTCCTGACTTGCGCGACGGGCTGGTTATGCTTGATCGACAAACACGCGATCACAAATTCTCGTCGTCTTCGGTCAGGCTGCCTTCGGTGAGGATGTTCAAGCCGCCCTCGGATAGCGCCTTGAGACCGGCGTCGATGTCATCGACGTAGACCGCGACTGCTCCCTGTCCGCCACGTCGGAACAACAACGGGTAACTGTAATGAATGCCCACTTCGGCTTGAAGCAGGGCGGTGCAAATTCGCACCAGCGGCTGCGGTTCGTCCGGCAGTTCGACGCCGATGATATCGGTCTCAAACACTGTGAAGCTGGAGAGGTCGAACCGCTCACGGGCACGCTCGTAGTCGTTCACAACCAGCCGAATGAGGGCGCTGTCGATCGTATCGACGATGCTCAGCCCCATCACGCGCAGGTCTTCGCTTTCCAGATGCCGCAGCAGGTCATTCAGCACGCCGACGCGGTTTTCCAGAAACACACCAAACTGCCGCAAACAGGGCCAATCGCGGCCCCGCATCGTCGAGGAGTCGGTCAGTGCGCCGTCTCCGTATTGCATGGGCATGTTGTCGCCTCGTCATCCGTGAAACAAATGGGCGGAAGAATCTGTTGACTGCGTCGAATCCTGCGAGAGATCGCAAACCGGTTATGACTGTCAGGCCACTCTAGGCAACCAACGATTGCACGTCAACGAGCATCAACGATCGACATCAACCGGCGAATCCCACGGGCCGCGTCCCGTGGGATATGTGGAGTCACTCAACGCCGCAGCCGCGGCCGGCATTCTGCTCGACGAAGCACGGCGGCAACGCACGGTACGTGCGGTGTTTGTTTAACAGTTCGGTTTGTTCAGATTAGTGCTGCAAGACAGTGCAAACTTTGCAACAATGCACGGTCGGCGTTTTTTTTTTGCGACAGCATGCCATTTCGTTCCTTGCTGGCGAACTCTCTTGAGGTTGCATCTGTGTCGCTACACCACCCGCTGTGTCCGAAATGTGGCCATCAAATGACGCACTCTGAGGTTCGCCGTTTTACAAGCGTGACCTGCCATCGCCGCGTCGCGACGTGCCCAGAGTGCGAGACGCAACTCATTTTGTCAAAGTGGTCGTGGCGACTCTTTATCATTGGTGGGTGTGTTTTCACGGGCGGTGTATTCCTGCCACGTTTTGGAGACATCCCTCAACTCGGACTGGCGGTCGCACTACCATCTGAAGCATTTCTCGCAGTTGCTTTTCTTGGATTCTTTTTGGCTGTCGTCGGTAATGTCATGGCGAAACTAGACGAATGCACGTAGCTAGCTGCCCGACTATGAACCGCAGTGTTCGGCATCCAGGCTGTCTCGCCTTGAAATTTGGGCAACGATCAACAACTTGATACACTAGACCACATACACGAGCCGCTTGGTGCCGTCAGAGTGCGGCGACGGCTGTGCGAATCAGTTGGCTAAGGAAAACCCCATGCGATCCACGCTGCCGATGACCCTGCTGCTTGTAACCGTCACTGCGTTCGTTGGCGGATGCGGTGAGAGTGACCCGCCGACGGACGCTGGGACGGGAGATCAAACGGCAGTGGAACAACCGGCGGCCGGGCATCCGCATTCACACGAAGGGGGCGATGCGTTGGTGTGGGTGGAGGAAGACGTTGAGCATGAGGGGTTCGTGCTGGCGTTGGGGCATCATGGCAAACATTTGCATGCGGCGGAATTTGTGGAGCCGGCCGTTTCCATCACCCGCGACGGGGCAGCCGTCGCCGATGCCAAAGTCTTCAACAGTTTGGTTTCAGCCGATGGCGAAGAAGTCATCCGCGAGGAAGTCCCCACCATCTACGAGCCGGAAACTGAAGACGAACCGGCCCACTACGCCCAAGGCAAACTCCACCTGCCCAAGGGTTCGGCACAATTCATCATCCGCTTCCGCATCGAATTGCCCGGCGTCAAAGAGGAACTCACTCGCGATATTACGATTGATGTGGAAGACGAGTAGGGGTGGTTTGAAAACTCCCTCTCCCCCATCGGGGAGAGAGGTTTTGAAATCGTTCCATCCACGACGGAGTGCCGGAGACGTCGAAACTATTTGTTCCGCCCGTTGCCTTTGCCATTATTGCCTCCTCCGCCCCCCTTCTTGCTGTTTTTGGGGACGACAACTGCGCAGCTCGAGTTCGAGAGATTATCGAACGTGTCGAGCACGCTGACATTGATGCTGTAGGTGCGTCCGTTGCCCTTCTTGTTGGCTTCGGCTCGTAAGACGATGGTCCCCTCGAAACTTGCGGTCTCCGTATTGAAGGTGAATTGATCGGTCACATCGACCGGGCTTGAGAATCCGTCTTCGCCGTTCGTGTCTCCTGTTGTCGCACCGTCATGTTTCCCGCTGGCGTCATCGGGTTCGTCGCTGTCGAGCAAGACGGCAAGCAGGACCAGGTCTTCGGGAGCGCTACACAAATCACTTGCCAGAATCGAAACCTGAACGTCCACCAACTCGTGGTTTGCCGGTGCCAATGACGTGATATCGGTCGTGCAGGCGACTTCCGGCGGGGTCTCGTCGATCACCATGATGATGACATCGTCCGTATCGGCTGCACCATGTTCGTCGGTTACCGTTAACGTTGCGGTCGTCACACCCAACGGGAACAACCCGGTGGGAGTGGCATTCGTTGCGTCATCGAGGAGGACGGTTGGTGGCACGCTCCATTGATACGTGATCGAATCGCCGTTGGGGTCGGACGAGGCCGTGCCATCGAGTGACACAAGAGCGACCCCCTCGATGCAGGGAAACGCGTCATCGGCACCGGCATCGGCCACCGGGCGATTTGTCACGGTTACCGATTCGCTGCGAACCCCCCGAATTGTTGCCGTGCTGCAGGCGGACGGTTTCGCCAATTGTGAGGATGCGAAACGACGATTCGGGATTGACGCTGAGAACATTGTCGCCGGATGGACAGAACAAATTTTGAATGTGTGTAATGGAGCTGGTGCTGTCGCGGTACAGGTGCGCGCAGGTGATAAAGTTCTTACTGTACTCGACGAGAACGTTGCCGTCTTCGATGATGACACTGTGAAGTTCAACGGCATCCTGAGCAAAGGATGTCGCGGTCGCGGCAAACAGAACGACGACGGAATAAAGAGCCCGATGCAACATTAGTATTCCCCTCAAAAACTGGTTTGACAAAAGCGGAAGTTTTGTTCCCATCTCAAGAACGAGATAGTGTCACACAGAATCGAGAATCGATGTTCGTATGCGCGGTGCCGCCAATGGCCGGCGGCGGGCAGAATTGCGGTTCGCGTTTACGACTTGGTGTCACCGTATCGCCAGCAGTACCAGCTTGCAACCGACGCATACGGTCGCCACGGTTCGGCGATGCGGTGGCTGGTTTTCTTGTCGGGCAGGTCACCGAGACCGTACAGATTGCGGATGTTCGTGCGGATGCCCAGGTCGTCGTGCGGGAAGACGTCGAGACGGCCCAGCGAAAAAATGAGAAACATCTGCGCCGTCCAACGGCCGATGCCCTTCACCTGCACCAGTTCGTCGATGACGCCTTCGTCGGACTTGCGACCGATGTGATTCAACGTCAACCGACCGTCGAGTACGTTTTCGCAGAGGTCGCGCATGTAGTTGAGCTTCTGCGGCGAAATGCCGGCTGCGCGCAGTTCGTCATCGGGCAGCCGCATCAAATTCTCAGCAGTCGGCTTTCCTGGTCCGACGGCTGCGAACAAACGCGTGCGGATCGATCGGGCGGCACTGGTCGAAATTTGTTGCGAGATAATCGAACGCACCAACACCACAAATCGGTCGCGTTCCAGTTTCAATTGAAACGGTCCGACACGGCGGATGACATCGCGCATCACCGGATCGGCGGCACGCAGGTGTTTCAGTGCGGTGCGGACTTTTTTCGCGTCAATGCTCATGCCGCCGATTGTAGATGCATCGACACGCCCCGCAAGCGGGGCGGCTAAATTCTAATCGCCATCAACCTGGTTTAACGGCGACCGCCGGAATAGCGCGGGTGTGCGAACTGGCGGTAGTCGATGACGTGGCGGGCTGCGCCGGAATACCGGGGATGCCGGGCGTAGTAACCGTGCGGTTGGGCGAACTGGTTTGGCGGACAGTCCAAGCTGGACGGTGTGCCGTCGTGTTGCACCAGCCAGATGTTGCGAAAGCGAACCGGGTTGCCGTGGTTCTGTAACTTCGTCGGCAGCGCTTCGGGGCCTTCGGGACGGCCGGCACCTGTCTTGTTTTTCAGTTCGACATCGTCGTGAATTAATTCGCCGTTGTGTCGCACGGTGAGCCGGGCGTTTTTGATCTTCTTGCCGGACTTGTCGAACTTTGCCGACGTGAGGGTCAAATCGTACGTCTGCCAACGCAGTGGCGGATAACACATGTTGACGGCCGGCGGACGCTGCTTGTACAGGCCGCCGCATTCGTTGTGTACTCCTTCGAGACCGAACGAATCAAGAATCTGAACTTCATAACGGCTTTGCAGATAGACGCCGCTGTTGGAGCGACCTTGACCGCGGGCGTGCGGCATGTACGGCAGCCGAAATTCAAGGTGCAGCGTGAAATCCCGGTAGGCATCGCGGGTGTCGGCACCTTCCATCAGTAATCCGTTTTCGGTCATGCGGCCGTTCTTGAAGAGATCGGTATTCGTGCCGTCGAACAACACGGTGGCATTGTGCGACGGTCGATTGCCAACCGTCGGGCTGATGCGAAGAATCTTGTCGATACGGCTGTTTGCCGATTGACCTTCATAGGAAATCTCGGCCCGGCGACCATTCACGTCGATTGTGAACGGTCCGTCCTGCAGGCGAAGGGAATCCCCCTCCCGCATACCTGAAAGCTGTTGCTTGTCCCTGCGATTCCAGCCGGCACCGGGCAACCCGCCGGTGTAAAGCACGGCATCGAACTTGCCATCGCCCAACGCGACCACCTGCAGGCCGACATAGCCGGTTCGCCAGCTACCGTTTGCTGCGGTGCGAGCTTGCCCGAAGTATTCGCCCTGCAGCGCATAATCCTCATCAACCTGACTGATGTCGGTGGCGGCCTGTTTCTTTTTGTCCTGTGCGTGAGCGGACATTGCCCCGACAAGAACGATCGCCGAGAACATGCCCAAGAACCAAGCCGAACGACGCATAAGACAGCTCCTGCTGATGGATTTTGAAGCAACGAATGAACGAAACAGCCCGCTGCCGTACAGTCACGGCCGCGGGCCGAACATTCTTCCTCACTTACCTAGTTTGGCGCGCAGCCGAGGCAAGAGCAAGCGCAGCGACCGAATCGGTGGGGCTGGCTGGTTGTTCGCTTACTTCGATGCCTTATCCGTCACGATCCGTTTGGAAAACACGACGCGGCCGAAGTCTTTCGGTGCATGGAACTGGGGCGTCTTTGTTTTACTTGGCGACCACTGGCTGAACTGCGGGTTGGTCTTGCCGCCCAGGCGGTTCAAATTGAGATGCCAGACGTCGCCATCGGCAGGCGGTGTGTTCTTCGCGACGCCTTTGAAATTCGACAGCGGAATGGCAGCCTCGAGTATCCACTCACGGTCGGTGTCGGTGTCGTCGTTCAGCGTGCCATCGATGGCGATGGCAATTCTCACGCCGGTTGCGTTCCAGTTCTGTTTCGGTTTGACCTTTGGGCCGTTGGGATGATGTCGATCGAGAAAGGCACCGCGCACGTTCATTTCGATGTTGAAGTAGTCGTCGGGCCGATCGGGATTCGGCGCGGTGAAGACTTCGACGCAATCGTCCTGGTAGACGGGGCTATCGCGTTTGGTGTGTTCGCCGGAAATGTGGGCGTCGGTGCAGCGAAATGAAACGTAAAGGTAACGGTCGTCCCAGAGCAGTTTCGCTGCAGTCTGCTCCTTCTTTCCATCCTTCCACCAGGCAAACTTAAACTTGCCAACGTCCTTGGCCGCCTTCCACGCCGGTTCATCGAGTTGGCCGTCGATTGTGAACTTCGTTGCCGTTCGATGAATTGTGTGACTTGGTACTTCAGGAACTTCGTCCCCACCAACAACGAAGGCGGTCAACGCGGCGGCGGGGGAAATCAACGCCAGTGCAATGCCGCAGAACCATAACCAGAACGACGCCATTTTTCCCGGTGCAATTCGCTCGTCCACGTCGCGATACCTCAGATAAAGTGTTCCCAAACCAATGACCGGATACAGCATAACCGCAACGACGCTGGTTATCATCAGCATCAACGGCGGGTTCTCGAGCAGGCTGTAGGTGACGACGTGAATTGTCAGCGAGGCTGCGGTGAAGATGTGAAAGAAGCGTTTGCGTGCGGCGAAATCTCGGGCGTCGATAATGCCCATGACGGCTAAACCGTCGGACAGCGCCCGCGTGGCACCGGCCACGCCGGAAATGACCGTCGAAAACAACACGAAGAACGCGCCGACAACAAACAGCGTTGCCGCCCAACTTCCCAGCGTCCCCGTGTAAACCGCCTGAATTGTTCCGACAGTTGCCGGACCGTCGGGGTCGAGGCCTTTTGCATTCAGGATTGCCGCGCCGAGGAAGTAAAAGCAGATGGTGCTGACAGTGTAGACGACCATCGTGAGAAAGACGTCGGTATACATCACGCGAACCCAGCCGCGCGCCCGGCGGGGCCATGCGTCGCTCGGTTCTCGCTCGCCGACGTTGCGGGCGTACCCCTTTTCGACACACCAGTAGGTGTAGGACATCATCTCGCTGGTCCCGATGCCGGTCCCTGCATACATTGCCAAGGCGGTCATAATGACGGCGGCGGTTAATGGAATCGGAAAATCGAACGTCAGCCCGGCGGCAACTTGCGCCGGTGTGATCGCGTGATCGGTCCACTGCAACAGCACGGTGCAGACGAGCGTAATCAAGGTGAAGAGGGCAACTAAACCGATGGAAATTCGTTCGAGCGTTTGGTATCCGCCGATGATCAAAATCGAACCGGCAACAACCGCGACCACCAACGACCAGATGATGTGTCCGTACTCACCCAGGGCACCCGGGAAAGCCAACTCGACCGCCTGGCCGGCGGCCCCAACAATCGCGCCGCCGTTCACAAACATAATGAGTACGGTCAACAGCCATAGCCAGGTCACCCAGTTCAAAGCCGGGCGTTTGCGTTCGGTGACTTCCGGTGCGGCGGGCGAATTGCCGCGGCGAGAACGCAGAGAAATAAACGCTGCCCAAAGAATACAGACGGTCGTCACCGCAATCAGAATCACGGCCCCCGTGGCAGGGATCTCTTTCTGCAAGAAGCGGAACGCCGCCAATCCCCCCAGGCTGCACAGCACCACCACCGCCATCCACTCCAGATTCAGCCAGACAGGACGGTGTGCGCTGGGGCCGGGCAGTGTGTTGAAGACGGTGAGAAACGTGCGGCCGGTGGAAATTGTGTGCCGCGTGAGTTCCGCCTGCACGACAACCTTAATGAGGCAAGAGAGCAGCACGAACCACAGCAACACAAAGCCGGCTTGCGCGCCCAGCTTGGTCGTCATTAAAAGTTCGCCTGATCCGACAACGCTGCCGACCAGAATCATTCCCGGCCCAAGCTCGCGCAGCGTCGCTTTCCAACCGACCGGAGGCTCACGCGCGCTAGCCGCGCTGCGGGCATACGGATCGATGGTAGCGGGGCGTGTGTCGTCCGGCGGTGTTGTCGTATCGGGCAATGCAATACCTCGAAGATGTCGTCAGATCGGCGAAACGAACATCGAGCAATAGCATATCAGTCTCTAATAAAAAAATCGCGTTGTGCGCCGAAATGCACGGCCACTGGCTTTTCATCAACCAATGGGTGATGCTGGGGGCATGAACTTCACGTCGCGACATTGCGTTCCCGAATTGATGGATCAACCGGGGTTGGACAAGCAACTGCATCGGCAGGCGCTCGATGGTTTGCGGCGTGTTAATCGGATCAGCGCTACTAGCAGCATTTTCTGGCCGACGATTGAGACTCTGGCGAAGCAACGAAATGATCGACCGCTGAGCGTGCTTGATGTTGCTTGTGGCGGCGGTGACGTTGCCGTCTCATTAGCACAGCGCGCAAAACGTGTCGGCATCAAGATGAAGATTGATGGTTGCGACATTAGTTCTGTGGCCGTCCAGCATGCACAGCAGCAGGCAGCGGGGTCGGAAGTTGATGCTTCATTCTTTCAACACGACGTTCTCGCCGATCAATTTCCGCAGGAATACGACGTGCTGACCTGTTCGCTGTTTTTGCATCATCTGAATGAGACCGATGCGATCACTTTGATGCAGAAGATGTCGGCGACGGCGGGAAAACTGGTTTTGATCGACGATCTGCGCCGAACGCGTTTCGGATTTTTTCTCGCCTGGGCGGGCTGCCGATTGCTTTCCCGTTCGCCGATTGTGCATCACGATGGGCCGCAATCGGTGGTGGCTGCTTTTTCCGACAGCGAAGCGCGCGAGTTGGCGAAACAGGCGGGGATGGGTGACGTGACGATGTCGCGCCATTGGCCTCAACGCTTCCTGCTGACGTGGAGGCGTGCATGAAATTGGCAGCGACGATTGACGCCAACACTGCGGCGGCCAAGCCGTGGGATGCGATTGTGGTCGGTGCCGGCCCGGCCGGTAGCATCGCGGCTCGTCAATTGTCGCTGTCCGGTTTGCGCACGTTATTGGTCGAACGCAAGGCGTTTCCGCGAAACAAGGTCTGCGGTGCGTGCATCAATGGTCGCGCCGTTGCGGCACTGCACCTACTCGGTTTGGACGGTGTTCTTGACCGGCTCTCTCCAATTCCGTTGACGCGATTTCATGTTCGCTGCGGTTCGGGGCGGGGTGAAATTTTGCTTCCGGCCGGAGTCGCCGTCTCCCGGGCAGTCTTCGACACCGAGTTGGCTGCAGCCGCAATCGCAGCGGGAGCAGAGTTTCTTCCGGAGACATCGGCAACGTTGCTCGGCGACGCGCCGACCCAACCCGTCAGGGCAGTTCAACTCCTTCAGCAGGAAAAAGACGTAACGACAATCGTAGCACGAGTCGTGCTGTTGGCCGATGGTCTCAGCAATTCCAGCCTTCCACAAGATCATGAATTGCGCGGCCATGTCGCTCCGCATTCTCGCATTGGAGTTGGCGGAGTTGTCGAACATTGCCCGCCCGGTTTTGAGAACGGCACAATTTACATGGCTGTCGGCAAGGTGGGATACGTGGGATTGGTGCGGGTGGAAGCGGGCCGACTGAATGTCGCCGCCGCGCTCGATCCGGTCGCGCTGGGTCGCGACGAACGTCCGGCAACGGCCATTGCTTCACTGCTTGCCTCGTCGCGATTTCCGGGAGTGGCTTCCATCGAATCGACCGCATGGACGGGAACGGTTCCGCTGACACGAAGTTCGCCCAATCCGGCTGGACGTCGCGTGCTGATGTTGGGAGACGCCGCAGGCTATGTGGAACCCTTCACCGGCGAAGGCATCGCCAGCGCGCTGACAAACGGAACCGCTGCGGCGACGCTTGTCGCCCGGAACATTTCCGCGTGGAATGAGGACGTCGAACGCCAGTGGGTGCTGCAACATCGGCAATTGTTCGACGACCGGCAGCGGTGGTGCCGACGGCTGGCGCGACTGTTGTGGCATCCGTGGGCGGTGCGCGGCGTGCTGCGCGGACTGTCGATTGCCCCCTGGCTGGCACGCCCAATCGTCAACCGATTGAATCAGACACCAGCAGGAATCAGCAACTGCGACGCAACGGATCGCAGCGACATCAGACACAATCTCATCCCTGTGAACGAAGCGCCGGAGTTCAGCCAATGAGCCTCGAAATACTCAGCATAGGAACGGCCATCCCCGAACACTCAATCGAGCAGTGGGATGCCGCGTCGATGGGGCTATCGGTCTGCACGCAAACGGAATCTCACACGCGGGTTCTGCCGGAACTGTATCGGCGATCCGGTGTCCGCACGCGACATCTGGTCGTGCTGGAACGTTCGACGAACGGCACGTTGGCGCAGCAGTCGTTTTATGCGCCGGCCAGTTCACCCGACGATCGCGGCCCGACAACCGCCGGTCGCATGCAGTTGTACGAAGAACGGGTCATGCCGTTGGGCGCTGCCGCGGCAACGGCCGCGCTGATCGATTCCGATGTTTCAGCGAGCGAGATCACGCATCTGGTCACCGTTTCCTGCAGCGGATTCAGCGCACCCGGATTCGACATCGCGTTGATTGGCGAACTCGGATTGAGTGCCGACGTTGCCCGCACACATATCGGTTTTATGGGTTGCCATGCGGCATTGAACGGATTGCGGGTGATGAAGGCATACACCGATGCCGATCTCCAGGCACGCGTGCTGTTGTGCGCAGTTGAGTTGTGCAGCCTGCACCAACAATACGGCTGGAACCCCGACAGAATTGTATCGAATGCACTTTTCGCCGACGGTGCAGCAGCCGTCGTCGGACGACGCGCCCGCGACGATGACGAATCCGCGTGGCGTCTGGCGGCGTCCGGCTCAACAATCATTCCGGGAACGGCAGATGCCATGAGTTGGCGAATTGGCAATCACGGTTTCCAGATGACACTTTCGGCACGTGTTCCCGATCTCATTCGCCAGCACTTGAGACCGTGGCTCGACGATTGGCTTGCCGCAAGCGGTTTCGCGATTGACGACATCGGCTCGTGGGCCGTTCATCCCGGTGGACCAAAAGTGCTGTCAGCCACTGCGGAAGCCGCCGGATTCGCTCCGTCGCTGCTCGAACCGTCGCGGCAGATCCTGGCCGACTTTGGCAACATGTCGTCCCCCACCGTGTTGTTCATTATCGATGAACTGCGGCGCAGCGGAGCACCTCGCCCGTGTGTTTCGCTGGCATTCGGCCCCGGTTTGACGATTGAAGCCGCGCTGATTGTATGACGATGCCTCCGTGTCTGCGGCGCATCTTGCAATTCATGCGAGCAGTTCGGAAAGCACTTCGCCGTCCTCGACCAATTTCGTGGGCCGTTTCAGGCGGTCTGGAATCGTCATTTCGTGATCGATTCCTTTCAGGTGGTACATGGTCGCCAGAATGTCGGCAGGGCTTACAGGGCGGGATCTTACGAAGGCTCCGTTCTTATCCGACTCACCGAGGACCGTTCCCGGCTTGATGCCCGCGCCGGCCAGCATCACGCTGTAAACATTCGACCAATGATCGCGTCCACCGCCGTTCTTTATTTTTTTCACCTTCGGTGTGCGGCCATGTTCCGACAGGCACATGACGAGCGTCTCGTCCAGCAGTCCGCGTTCTTCCAGATCGATCAGCAAACTGCTGACGGCCGAATCGAAACCGGGCAGAAGTTCGTTTCCAAGCCTTGAAAAGTGACGCGAATGCGTATCCCAGGCGGTGTTGACGATCTTGTATTCATCCCAGAACACCGAGACCAGTCCACAGCCAGCTTCCAACAGTCGGCGGCCGGTCAGTGCCGATTGGCCGAACAATGTCATCCCATACTTTTCGCGGAGCGACATCGGTTCCTGATCAAGATCCATTGCATTGCGCAATTTCGATGAGGTCATCAGCGACCATGCCATCTCTCGAAAGCGGCCCAAACTCTTCCCGGCTGCGTTTTCATCGAACCGACGGATTTCGCCCTCCAACTGATCGAGCAAACTTCGTCTGCGATCCAATCGGTCGAGCGTCATCTCCGGACGCAGTTGCGCCGACTTCGCAATGTTCAGCCGACTCTCGGGTGTGATGCCCAGATACGGGTCCTTGACCATCACATCTTTGCGACGGAAGAACGATGCCCGGGCAACTTCTTTTGTGGGCGTTCCGTCGAATTCAGTCCAGACAGGATCGTAGCCGTGACCGAGGAACGCACCGTACGGCCCCGATCGTCGGAAGACGGGCGAGTAGGTGCTGAAACGAAACGGCACGCCGATGTTCCGCGGCACCTCGGGGACATCCTGCGGATGCCGTTGGTCTTCCAGATAATCCAACACGCTGCCAAAAAACGGATGATGCCGACTGTCTTGGGGGTTTGTCTCGCTGGGAAAGTTGATGGCGGGATAGCCGGTCATTGTGTAGAGGTTGGAGTGGTTGTTGTAGGCGTGCGTCATCGACCGCACGATTGCGACGCGGTCCATCACCTGGGCGAGCTTGGGCAGATGATCGCAGATGGAAATGCCGGGTACCGACGTTGCGGTGGCGTTCATCTCGCCACGGATTTCGGCCGGCGCTTCTGGTTTGGGGTCCCACGTTTCAAACTGAGTTGCCGCCCCTTGCAGGTACAGCAACATAATTTGTTTGGCGCGACCGAACCCCGGCAAGGCGCTGCCGCCGGCTGCCTGCAACGACTGCAGCCCCATCATTTCCGGCAACCCCAACGACATCGCGCTGAGACCGCCAACGCGCATCACCTCGCGGCGATTGAACGACTCGTGAAACGGATTGAGCGATCCGAGAATCCGCAGCACGGTTCGCCTCCCCGTGAAGAACTTCCGACGTCATCGACCGGTTCAGTTTGCGATCATGTCCGACCCTCATGATAACAAATCTATCGGACAGAAGTCGTGTCCACCGTGAATTACTCACACCAGCCAGGAATTATGTTGATACACGTCGCTGACAGTCCACAATAGGGGGATAATTAGCAGTACTCCTTCCTGATAACCATTGCCGTGTTAAACTGGAGATGAGCCAGAAGCCAGCTTGGCTGGGCAATTGTTCGGCCCCGCTGGATTTCGATGTCGTGACACCCGTTACTGATGACCAGTGGGACAAGGGAAGAACATGAGGACGGTTAACCCTGCAAACGGTACCCTCGACGCGAACGGCGTGGCTGTCCCTCTGCGCACTTTGCTTGCAGCAGTGGTATTTGCTGCAATGGTTTTCATCAGCGTAGATGGTTCGGCAGAAGAGGACGACGCCGACGCGACCGACGCCAGCGGAATCGAATTCTTTGAGAAGAGAATTCAACCCCTTCTGAAGCAGCGATGCTTTCAATGCCACAGTCATGAATCGGGCAAGGCGAAAGGCGGCCTGGTACTCGATTCGCGTGCCGGATGGCAGAAGGGTGGCAGTGAAGGCCCCGCCATCGTTCCCGGCAAACCGGGTGATAGCCTATTACTCCAGGCGGTCCGATATGAGAGTTATGAGATGCCGCCAAAGGAAAAACTCTCCGACGGCGAAATTGCCCTGCTGGAAAAGTGGATCGCGATGGGCGCACCCGATCCGCGAAAGTCCAAACCGCCGAAGATCGATCCCAAAAAACTCTGGGCTCTTCAGCCGATCAAGCAGCCCTCCGTCCCAACAGTGAAGGATGTGAAGTGGCCTCGGGACGAACTCGATGCCTTCATCCTGGCCAGACTGGAAGAAGCAGGGCTTGGTCCGGCCGGCGACGCTGATCGCTACACACTGCTGCGTCGCGTCACGTTCGATCTCACCGGGTTGCCACCGACCCCGCAGGAACTCCAATCGTTTATCAACGACCAATCCGGTCGCGCGTACGAAGACGTCATTGATCGGCTGCTGGAATCGCCTGGGTTCGGCGACCATTGGGCGCGGCACTGGTTCGATCTGTCGTGCTACGCTGACCTGGCAGATATCCAGGGCAATGTCCTGATCCGTGATGCATGGCGTTACCGCGACTATGTGATTGCGGCATTCAATTCCGACAAACCGTTGGATCGCTTCATCCATGAGCAAATCGCCGGCGACCTGTTGCCTTACGAAAGTGTCAGACAACGTCGAGAGCAGATCATTGCCACCGGCTATTTGGCGATCGGGCCTTGGACGCTGCAGAATTATATCAAGGGGCAATTGGATGCCGACGTGGTTGATCATCAGATCGATCGCATTGGGCGGACATTTCTTGCGCAGACGATTTCCTGTGCGCGCTGTCACGATCACAAATTCGACCCCGTTCCGACACGCGATTATTATGCGCTGGCGGGGATATTTCACAGCACGCGCACGACAAGTTACGACGGCCCCGGCGTTTGGAGTCAGATTACGCATATCGATCTTCCCAAGCCTGAAGTCGCCCCTGAGCAGTTGGCCCGCCGCGAACAAACCTTGAAGGTCTTGAGATCGCAACAGCAGAAACTCCAGGCCAAACTCACATCGCTGATCCTCGGAATTCCCGGGGCTTCAACCGCCAACGTCCTCACTTTGGCGAAGGGAATTGCAGCCAATGAGAAGGGACGGGAATACGAGGTCGGTTTCAAGGCCGCCCCCACTGTTTGGGCCGGTGCTTCACAGCGCACCGGTGCAGCCGACGGGTTGCAGATCGACATGCTGCGGGCCGATGGAAGTGTTGTGGCCGGATTTCAGCACAATCCAGGTCTGTGGTCGGGTACCAAAGACACACAGAAATTGCACCGCGCTAACTTCTCGTACCGTGGTGATGGTACCGGCAACGTGCGAATACGAGTTACGAGCGCAACGCCCGGCAGCGGACGATTCGGCGGAGCAATGGATGACTTGGCGATAACCGCCGATGGCAAAGTCATTCTCGAAGAGAACTTCAATCAACTCAAACCCAGCACAATCGAAGGACTGCAGGCCGACACGAAACTCAGAGTGCTTGCCGGTACTACCGTACCGGGTTGGGTCGGAGCCGGAATTAACAATTCGCATGCCGTTGAATTGGGCAAGGGCGACTTCGCCGTGCAGTTTTTTGGGGGGAACCCGGGATCGCTGGCTGCCGCCAAGCCGGTTACCGAAGCGGGCAAACGAGCTTTTGCCAGAGCATTGAAACTGGAGAAGGAAGTCCAAGGACTTACTGTCAGAATTTCTGAGCTAGATCAAAAAGCCGCACCCGAGAAGGCGCTGGCCGTTCGCGATATTGATTCCCCAGCCGATGGCCGGATCTACCGGGGCGGTAATTTTCAGTCGCAGGGAGACATCACCCCGCGTGGTTTTCTCAGTGCCGTACCCGTTTCAAAACGCCACGATATACCGACCGGCACAAGCGGCCGTCTGCAACTCGCGCATTGGCTGACTGATGCCGGAAACCCGCTCACTTCGCGAGTTCTCGTCAATCGCATCTGGCATCATCTCTTCGGAAAGGGGCTGGTGCGCTCGGTCGATTACTTTGGTGTGCATGGAGAAACGCCCAGCCATCCGGAACTACTCGACTTCCTCGCGGTTCGATTGCGTGAGGATGATCGCTGGTCGTTGAAGACAACCGTGCGCCGCATGGTGATGTCGCGAACGTACCGAATGGCGTCCTCGCACAATTCCAGAGGTTCCAAAGTGGATCCCGACAATCGTTTGCTCTGGCAGATGCCGCGTCGCCGATTGACTGCCGAATCGATTCGCGATGCGATGCTGGCTGCAAGCGGTGAACTTGATCCCGCGCGCGGAGGCCCCTGCCTTGGGCTTGAGTTGAAAGGGAATATCCTCGGAGCCGGCGGCGATGTGAATCCTGCCAACTGGGGCGGCAAGATTTCGGACGACATTAAGAACCGGCGCTCCGTTTACCTCCCGCTCCGGCGCGAACGCCCCGTTGGCGAACTGGAAATCCTCAGCGCTTTCGACTTCCCCCATCCCAGCGAAATCACCGGCGCTCGTCCCAACACCACCGTTGCGACTCAGGCGCTTTTCCTGTTGAACGCACCTTTTGTGAAACATCAGGCCAACAAGTTGGCCGAGCGATTGGCGAAGGAAGAACCCAAGGACGAAAGGGCCCGCGTCAATCGGCTGTATTTTCTGACCGTGAACCGACCGGCCGACGCAGAAGAAGTCGCGACTGCGTTGGCTTTTCTCGATCAAAGCACTCAGGACCTCGCTTCAATTTCCGGACCGGAAAAAGCCAGGGCGGTTGCTTGGACACAATTGTGCCATGCCGTGCTTGGCTCCAACAGTTTTTTGTTTCGTGAGTAAGCCAACCATGCCAATCCCCATTCCATCAACAATCGCGTCCCGGCGAGACTTTCTCCGTACGACGAGTTGCGGGTTTGGTTCGCTCGCGCTGAACGCCCTTCTTCAGCAGCAAGCCACCGCCGAACTAAGCGGGCAGGGCAAAAAGGCATCGCCTCTGGCCGTCAAACAGCCCCACTTCCCACCCAAAGCCAAACGCATCATTTTCCTCTTCATGGCCGGCGGTCCGTCGCAGATGGATCTCTTCGACCATAAGCCTCAGCTTGCAAAGAGATCGGGCCAGAAACTGCCCTACGAACTGCCGAAAACCGAAGCGACCGTTGGTCTTGATAACACGCGACTGTTGGGGCCGGTCTCCGGTTTCAAACACCAGGGTGAATGCGGCCTCCATATGAGCGAGCTGTTGCCGCATACCGCCCGGCACGCCGACGACTTGTGTGTTCTGCGAGCGGTGCAGGCCGATAGTCCCAACCATCCGGTGGCAATCCGACAACTTCACACGGGCAATCTCTTCGACGCCGTTCCGTCGATGGGCTCCTGGCTTTCGTACGGGCTGGGCACGGAGAATCAGCAACTGCCGTCCTACATCACAATTCTCCCCCAGGAAGGCGAACGCAACTTCAGCAGCGCGTTCCTGCCGGCCATTCACCAGGGAACCGCCATTCAGCACGTGGGGTCTTCGCCGGACAAGGCCCCCATTCGCCATTTAACCGACTCACAACTGCCCAGGGCAGTCCAGCGCCGGCGCATCGACCTGATTCAAGCGATGAACCGTCGGCAACTGCAGCGTCTCAAAACGGATCAACAGATGGAAGGCGTCATCCAGTCCTTCGAACTTGCTTTCCGAATGCAGACTGAAACTCCGCGATTGGTCAACTTCGCCGAGGAGTCGAAAGAGACGCTGGACCTCTACGGCATCGGTGAGAAACCGACCGATACGTTCGGCCGTCAATGTTTATTGGCCCGCCGATTCGCCGAGGCGGGCGTACGGTTCGTGCAGGTCTCACTTGGCGGCTGGGATCACCATAACAAAATCGCCACCGGTCTCCCCGAGCGGTGTGCGGTTTCCGACAAACCGATCGCCGGGCTGCTCAGCGACTTGAAGACGCGCGGACTGCTCGATGACACGCTGGTCCTGTGGGGAGGCGAATTCGGCCGAACCCCGCACGCCCAAAACGGCGATGGCCGCGAACACAATCACCACGGCTTCACCATGTGGATGGCCGGCGGAGGAGTGAAGGGCGGCATCACGCACGGCGCGACAGACGACTTTGGCTACTACGGCGTTGAAGACCAGGTCCACATCAACGACCTGCACGCCACGATGCTGCATCTGATGGGCCTCGACCACGAACGGCTCACCTTCAAGCACCACGGACGGCCCTTCCGCCTGACTGATGTCGCCGGAAATGTCGTCAAGGAGATTCTCGCATGACCCCACCATCTTTTCTGCAAGTCGGAATCACACTCGTTCTTCTGTTGTTCACATCGGTAACGACGCAGGCCGCGCGTCCCGATAAACCGAATATCATTTTTGTCATGGTTGATGACCTGGGGCCTGAATGGGTTAGCTGTTACGGTGCGGAAGACATTAAGACGCCACACATCGATAAACTCGCCGAAACGGGCATGCGGTTTCTCAATGCTTATTCCATGCCGCAATGCACGCCCACTCGTGCGACTCTGCTGACCGGTCAATACCCCTTTCGGCATGGTTGGTGCAATCACTGGGACGTGCCTCGCTGGGGAGCCGGCTGCCATTTTGATCCCAAGCACAACATCACTTTCGCTCGGCAATTGAAGGCGGCGGGATATTCAACCTGTATCGTCGGCAAATGGCAGATCAACGACTTCCGCGTCCAACCGAAGGTGCTCAAGGAACACGGCTTCGACGAATGGTGCATGTGGACCGGATACGAAGGCGGCAACCCGCCGAGCGGCGAGCGGTATTGGGACCCATACGTCTATAACTCGAAGGGTTTCCGAGGCACGATGAAAGGTACGTTCGGGCCGGATGTCTACAACGAGTTCCTGCTCGATTACATCGAAGAGCACCGCGACAAACCGTTCATGGCGTATTACCCGATGGCCATTACGCACGGGCCGCTGGTCACCACGCCTCACGAACCAAACGTCAAGGAGAAGCTGGACAAGCACAAGGCCATGGTTCGCTACACCGATCATTTGATGGGACGTCTTGTGGCCAAACTGGATGAGCTTGGCATTCGGAAGAAGACGATCATCGTGTTTACCACAGACAATGGAACGTCCGGCGGAATTCGAGGCCGCATGAATGGGCGATTGGTTCGCGGCGGCAAAGCCAAGCTAACGGAAAACGGCCCCAGGCAGCCCTTCATTGTGAACTGCCCCGGGACAGTTCCTGTCGGCGAAGTGACCGATTGCCTGACGGATTTCAGCGATCTCGTGCCAACCTTCTGCGAAATCGCGGGAGCCGATCTTCCCAAGGGGGTCACGCTGGATGGTCACTCGATTGCGCCGGTGATCTTCGGCGAACAACCGGACGGTCCGCGAGAATGGATCATGGCGATGGGTTACGGGGCGGCTCGCTTGGACGACAAGGGCGTCCGACCGATCAAGGACTTCACGCAGCGAGTCATCCGAGACAAGCGGTTCAAGATCCACGTCAACGACCAGAGAGAAGTCATCGCGTTGTATGATCTCGCAAACGATCCCGGCGAAGAGAAGAACCTGATCGATAGCAAATCAGCGAAACACACGGCAGCGTTGAAGAAACTCAAATCCGCGTTGGCAACCTTTCCCGTTAGGGACGCACGGCCTCGATACGACGCCTTGCCACCTCAACCCTGGGACAAGAAACCGGGACCACAAAAGCCGAAACGCAAGAAGCGACGAACGCGCTGAGTGATGGGAAACCGTCAGATCAAAATGTCTTTCACCACCTTGCCGTGCACGTCGGTGAGGCGGTAATCGCGGCCTTGATAGCGGTAGGTTAATCGTTCGTGATCAACTCCCAGCTGATGCATGATCGTTGCCTGCAGATCGTGTACGTGGACGGGGTTCTCCGCGACATTCACGCTGTAGTCGTCCGTCTCGCCGTACGTCATGCCACCACGGACCCCGCCGCCGGCCATCCAATAGGAAAAGCAGTTGGGGTGGTGATCGCGGCCGTAGATTTTGTTTGTCAGCTTGCCCTGACAATAAATCGTGCGGCCGAATTCACCGCCCCACACCACGAGCGTGTCGTCGAGCATGCCTCGTTGCTTGAGGTCTCGGAGTAACGCGGCCGTCGGTTGATCGGTGTCGCGACATTGGGAGGAAATCTGCTTCGGCGTGTTGCCGTGGGCGTCCCAGCCGCGATGATAAAGCTGGATAAAACGCACGCCGCGCTCGGCCAGACGGCGGGCCAACAGGCAATTGTAAGCGTATGTGCCAACCCGTGTGGCCTGCGGTCCGTACATATCCAGAACGCTCTTGGACTCGTTCTGAACTTCGATCAACTCCGGTACACTCATTTGCATGCGGAAGGCCAATTCGTACTGCGCGATCCGCGTGGCGATGGCGGGATCGTTGAAACGGTCGGCCTGCCTGTTGTTCAGTCGGCTGAGTGAATCCAGCATGCGGCGGCGTTGTTCGCGCGTGACTCCAGCGGGGTTGTACAGGTCAAGAATCGGATCGCCCTGGCCGCGAAACTTCACCCCCTGAAATCGCCCTGGCAGAAAGCCGGCCCCCCAAAGACGGTCGTACAACGGCTGACCAGCCTTGGCCGTGCCATTGGAAGTCAACGCGACGAAGGCGGGCAGATTCGCGTTTTCGCTGCCGAGACCGTAGCCCACCCAGGACCCCATGCTCGGTCGCCCGGCAATGACCGAGCCGGTTTGAAACAAGGTCGCAGCGGGATCGTGGTTGATTGCCTCGGTGTGCATGCTCTTGATCACGCACACGTCGTCAATCACCTCGGCCAGATGCCGCTGTGGTTCGCTCAGCCAGATGCCCGATTGGCCGTGCCGTGAAAACTTCATCGTGCTGGGTGCGACCGGAAATGATTTCTGGCCCGACGTCATCGTCGTCTTACGTTCATCCGGATAGACCGATTTGGGGACCTCTTCACCAAAACGCTCGGCGAGATGCGGTTTGTAATCAAACAGGTCCATCTGCGCCGGGCCACCCGACTGGAAGAGGTAGATGACGCGTTTGGCTTTGGGGGCAAAGTGCGGCAGGCCGGTCAGGCCGCCGATGGCGTTTCGCGGCCTTTCGTCGGCGTGTGCCAGCGAGCCTAGCGCGATGGCTCCCAAGCCAAGTGTGCTGCGCCCGAGAAAAGCACGGCGGGTTTGCTGCGCACGAATTTCGTTTAATGTGTCCATGTCAATTCTGCGTAATCGATTCGTCGAGATTCAGTATCGTGTTGGCCACCAGGGCATAGGCGGCCAGATCGATCGTGTTCAGAGTCGGATCAAACGCCATTTCACCAACCGCCAACAGCGTGCCCGCTGACTTTGGTTGCCGCCGGAATTCCTGTTGATACGCGGCCAGATCCGAAAGCAGCAAATCCAATTCCCCCGCATTCGGTTCGCGACTGGTCACCAAACGGAATCCCCATGCGACGCGGCTTCGAGGTGACAGACTTCCTTCCTGTTTCATCATTCGCGCTGCCAGCATCCGTGCTGCCTCAACAAAGGCGACGTTATTCATCAGCGTCAATGCCTGGAGTGGCGTCGTGGTCTGGTCGGTCCGCACGATGCAGGTTTCGCGGGCGGCGGCGTTGAAGATCATCATCGATGGGGGCGGCACCGTGCGTCGCCAGTAGGTGTAAAGGCTGCGGCGATACAGTTTGTCGCCCTTGTCCTGCTTGTAACTGGCATTGGAAATGCTCCGCCAAATGCCGGGCGGCATGTAGGGTTTTACCGAAGGTCCCCCCATGCGACCGACGAGCAGACCGGCCGAGCGTAGAGACGCATCGCGAATCTCGTACGGAGAAAGACGCTTCCGCGGGCCACGACCGAGCAAACGGTTCTCGACGTCGCTTTCGTGAGTGGCCGGCGGGGCAATCGATGATTGACGGTACGTAGCGCTGGTGACGATCAGCCGGTGCATCGCCTTGACGTTCCAGCCACTGCGAATAAACTCCGTCGCCAGCCAGTCGAGCAGTGCCGGGTGGCTTGGCAAATCGCCTTGCACGCCGAAATTCTCGCTCGTCTTCACCAAACCCATTCCAAAGTGATGCTGCCAAATTCGATTGATGGTCACGCGAGCGGTCAACGGATGCTTCGGACTCATCAGCCAGCGGGCAAGGCCGAGGCGATTACGCGGCCAGCTTTTATTCCATGCCCCCAACACGGGCGGAGTCGCCGGCCGAAGCAATTCGGACTTCTCCGGACGGTCGTACTGACCTCGCTGCAGAAGATAGGTGTTGCGCGGCTTTTGAAGTTCGTGAAGCACCATCACCGTGTCGGCTCCGCCCGACTGCGGACGCGGCACCGACACTTGCTGGATCTTGATTCTTGGCGGCTCGGGGACGACAAACTTCGCTTCGCCAGCGGACAAGTACGGCCAGTTCTTCGGCACCTTGATGAAAGGGGGACTGTTGCCGTTGTTCGGGCCGAGGCCGGCTTCGGCGATATTGTTGAAGAAGGCGAACAGCCGATAGAAATCCTTTTGTTCGATCGGATCGTACTTGTGATCGTGACACCGGGAGCATGTCATCGTCAGCCCGAGAAACATCGTCCCCATCGTTTCCACGCGATCGGCAACGTACTCAACAATCCATTCGTCCGGAATGGAACCGCCTTCGGAATTGATGCGGTGATTGCGATTGAATCCGGTCGCCACTTGCGTATGAAAATTGCGGTCCGGCAACAGATCGCCCGCCATCTGTTCGATCACAAATCGGTCGAAACTCTTGTTGTCATTCAGTGACCGGATCAACCAGTCGCGCCAGACCCACATGTATCGCAGACGGTCATTCTGGTACCCATCGGTGTCGGCATAACGCGATGCCTCCATCCAATCCAGCGCCATGTGCTCGCCATAATTTGGTGAGTTCAACAAGCGGTCCACAGCACTCTCGTAGGCATTGGGTGAACTGTCCGCCAGGAAGGTGTCCAGTTCGTCCAGTGTGGGGGGAAGGCCGGTGAGATCGAAAGTGACGCGGCGTAACAACGCGACGCTGTCTGCCTCGGGCGATGGAGACCGCCCAGCTCGTTCCAAACGCGACAGCACGAAAGGATCAACGCCGTTTCGCAGCCATTCCCGCTGTTGGACTTCAGGAATTGTCGATCGCCGCGGAGGCACGAATGCCCAATGGCGATCATCTTCCGGCCATGCAGCTCCCGCCTTGAGCCATTGCACAAGTTTGTCGCGGTCCGTCGGACGCAACACGCGGCTGGAGTCCGGCGGTGGCATGCGAACATCCGGATCGTTGCTTGTCAGTCGCTGCAGCATCTCGCCGGACGTCAGCACGTTGGAATTTCGAGCCGCCTTCCGGTCGTCCAGGCGCAGATCCCCTTCGCGAGCTTTGGCGTCGGGACCGTGGCAGTTGTAACAGGCGTCGGACAACAGCGGCCGAATGTCACGGGCGAAATCAATTTCCGCGGACTGCGTATCCGTTCCGGAATTCATGACCAGCAAGACAAGGAGTAAAACTGTCATCCGCATGTCAAAGGCATTCCGTAAAAACAGCAGACAATCAGCGATGACCTGACGGCAAGTCCAAATGCTGATCGTGTTGAGGGGTCTATGCAAAGCGCCTCAAATTGACGACTACGCCATGATTTCTTTGACCACATGGCCGTGGATGTCGGTCAGGCGAAAATCGCGGCCGGCGTATCGATAGGTCAACTGCTCGTGGTTCAGACCGAGCAAATGCAAAATCGTTGCGTGCAAGTCGTGCATGTGAACCTTGTTTTCAACCGCCGCATGACCGAACTCGTCAGTCGCTCCGAACGCAAAACCGGGTCGCACACCACCGCCGGCCAACCAGGTGGTAAATCCGCCGGGATTGTGGTCGCGACCGTTCCCACCCTGACTGTAGGGAGTGCGTCCGAATTCACCACCCCACCACACAATGGTGTCTTCCAGCAGGCCGCGTTGCTTCAGGTCTTTCAGAAGGCCGGCAATCGGACGATCGACGGCCTTCGCGTGCTCACCATGCTTGGGCATGTTGGAATGCTGGTCCCAAGCGGGATTGGCGCCGTTGTCGCCGTAAGTCACCTGAATGTAGCGGACGCCGGATTCACAAAGGCGACGGGCCATCAGGCATTGGCGGCCGAAGTTATCAGTCTCTTTTTCGCCAAGACCGTACATCGCCTGTGTATCGGCCGTTTCCTGTGACAGGTCCAGAATCTCGGGCGCGACGCCCTGCATCCGCCAAGCCAATTCGTACGAATTAATGATCGCGTCCAATTCCGAATCACCGGAACGTTCGCGGCGTTGCTCGGCATTCAATTGACGCAGCAAATCGAATTGCCGACCTTGTCGATCGCGCGACAATTCTGGATGTGTCAAATCGCGAATCGTCGAGTCTTTGGCCGGACGTCCCGCGCGGCCGATTGCTGTGCCTTGATGAACGGCCGGCAGGAATGCGTTGCCGTAATTTCGCGGTCCGCCGTTACCGGCCGACGGGCTAATCGACACGAATCCCGGCAAACTCTCGTTCTCGCTTCCAAGCCCGTACGTGATCCACGAACCCATTGAAGGCCGAATCGAATTCGTCGCGCCACAGTGCAGGAACAACGTGGCCGGGCCATGCGCGACGCCTTGGGTGTGCATCGAATGCAGAAAGCACATGTCATCGACACGCGCGGCCATTTCCGGAAAAAGGTCCGATGCCCAACGTCCGCTCTCGCCGTGTTGCGAGAATTTCCATAGCGGCTTCATGATCTTTTTCGACACGCCCCGCATGCCGGTGTTTGCCAGCACCCGCGCGTCGTCGAATTGCAGAGACTCGCCGTCACGCTGGTCGAGTATCGGTTTGTAGTCGAACGAATCGACGTGACTGACGCCACCTTGCATGAAGAGAAAGATGACCCGCTTCGCACGAGGTGGCAGATGCGTCGGCTTGACCTGCAGTGGGTTCTCGGCGGCAACCGACTGCTTGGACGCCAGGCCCGACATCGCCATGTACCCAAAACCACAGGCGGCACTCTGCAGCGCGTGACGGCGACTGAAGACGGCATCGGTATTCAAACTCGTTTCGTACATCTTGCCAAACTCCAAGCCAGGTTCTCTGTATCTATTTGTCGATTCCGTTGTGCGTCCGATTTCAATCAATGTATCGAAAATCAAGCGAAGCAAACAACACCTGATAGAGTTCACCCCAGATTTCGATCCGCGTCGTTTCTTCTGCTGAGCTGACAAATTCGTGTGCGAGCTTCACTTCGGCAGCCGTCGGACGTCGTCCCAGGGCCAATCGATAGGCCCGCTCGATCCGCGTCCGATCCTCGGCCTTTGGTGATTCTCTCCATGACCGTTCGGCGGCGTGCTGCGATTGTTCGATCACAAACTCGTTATTCATCATGAACAACGCCTGCGACGCGACCGTGCTGACGGATCGACTTCCAACCACAATGCTGGGGTTCGCAAAATCGAACACCTCGAACAGATCGGGCAGCGAATTGCGAAACACCGGAGCGTATACGCCGCGCCGCATCCCTGTGTAATGAAAGTCGTAGTCTGCTTTCTGTTTCGACGGAAACGTCGGGCCATGCATTTTTAATTCCAATTTGCCGCTCACAACCAACATCGTGTCGCGAATAGATTCCGCTTCGAGTCGGCGGCGGTTCATCCGCCACAGCAGTCGGTTTTCAACGTCGATGACTGCCATCGGTGCGTTACCATCGACAGTTTTCGGCGGGGACTCCACTCGAATCGGCTGCTTCGTTCGGCTTGACATGCGATAGGTTCGCGACAGCACCATCTGCCGCAGCAGCGACTTGACCGACCAGCCATCGCGTTGAAATTGCACTGCCAGATATTCCAGCAATTCGGGGTGTGACGGTTTCTCGCCGACGGTCCCAAAATTGTCGGTCGTCCTCACCAGTCCGGCGCCATACAACCAATGCCACAATCGGTTCACGGTCACGCGTGCCGTCAGAGGATTCGCGTCACTGGCCAGCCATTCCCCCAGTTGACGCCGTCCGCTTTCGCCGTCGCTAAACTTCGCGACGGCTTCGGTTGAGGCGACCTGCAAGAACCCTCGTGGGACTTCACCGCCGAGATTATGAACGTTGCCACGAATGTGAATGTGAGTATTTCCGATTTCAGATTCTTCCAATACCGACATCGCCAACTCGCGAGGTGTGAGGGCCGCCTGGGCTTTCTTCAATTCCGCTTCCAGCGTCTTCAATTCAGCATTCAGCGCTGCCACGCGTGCCTTCTGTTTCTTATCGACTGGCGGTTTCTTCTCAGCTTTCTTGGCAATCTTGGTGGCATCGCTCACGCCCAGGAATTGCACCGCATCGACGATGACGTGGCCGTCGGTGCCGGCGTTGTCGAAGACAACACGGGCCGGCTCATCACGACGAAACGAAAACGTTCCCAGCGAAATAAACAGATTGTCGATGGGCGGCCGCTTCTGCTGATTCACCCGAATGGTCTTCTGGCCGTCGGCGCTCGTAATTGTTACCGGCGTGTTCGACGCACGGTTCCCACCCGGCGAATAGGAAACCCGCACTTCGTATTTTTCGTCGGACGGCAATTTCGTTGTGAATGTGACCGATCGCTGACCTTTGCCGGTGTTGCCGTCGTGAAGATATCCAGCGGCGACAAATCGCGGCGATGACGTCGAAGCGGACCACTGGCCTTTCGCGACCGCCTTGGTATTGTCGATCACAATTCCGGGCAGCAGATCGAGCGACACCGCTTTATCTCCGGCGACTTGCTTGGCTGCCGGGCCCAGTGATTTCTTCACAGCAACGATTTGCTGCTGCAGCTTCTTCAATACCGATTCCTGCTGACGAATCGCTTCTTCTACCTGCGGTTCTGCCGGCAAAGGCACATCGATCCAGCGTGACACGTTCGAATGTTTCAGAGTCTCAGTGTTACGCAGGATTCCCGCCAACGCGTAATAGTCGCGCGTTGGGATGGGATCGAACTTGTGATCGTGACAGCGGGCGCACGTTATCGTCTGCCCAAGAAACGCTCGACCGATCACATCCAATTGCTCATCAACGGCATCCATTCGCAACTCGGATTTGTCCTGGTTCTCAAAATTGTTGTTGCCCATTGAGAGCACGCCGGTGGCGATCAATTGACGCCGCCGTTGCTGCCAGGAATCGCTCGGCAACAAGTCGCCGGCTATCTGTTCGATGATGAACTGATTGAACGGCATGTCGTTGTTGAATGCGTCGATAACGTAATCTCGATAACGCCACGCCTGGCTGAAGACCGTGCCTCGGAGCGTGTTCGATTCACCGTACCGCACCACGTCCAACCAGTGACGCCCCCAACGTTCGCCAAATCGCGGCGAAGCCAGCAGTCGTTCGACCAACTGGCGATACGCCATCGGCGACGAGTCGGCCACGAATTCATCGACTTCTTCGGGTGTCGGCGGCAACCCGGTCAGGTCGTAATACAAGCGGCGAATGAGCACATCCGGTTTCGCGTCGGTCGATGGCCGCAAACTGTTCGCTTCCAATCGAACCAGGATGAACCGATCAATTGCATTCGTCGGCCATGCAGTGTCTCGCACTTTTGGCTCGGCCGATGTTCGCAGCGGCTGATAGGCCCAATGCCGACGGCCCTTTTCCAGATCGATGCCGCCGACCGTCTTGGAACCAGACAGCTTGCGCGGGTCGGGCGCACCGACTTTGATCCATTTGACGAAGTCGGCGATCACCTGCTTGGGCAGTCGGCCCTTGGGCGGCATTTCAAAATCGTCATAACGCATCGCCGACAACAGCAAACTGTCGTCCGGTTTTCCGGGTTCGATGGCCGGTCCGCTGTCGCCACCTTTCAACAATCCTTCACGGGAATCGAGAAACAATCCGCCCTTGAGTTTCTTCACCTTAGCAGCCGCTTGAGAATGGCAGGAGTAGCACTGCCCGACCAGCACCGGGCGAATTCGCTTTTCGAAGAATTCGAGGTCGGCCCGATCGTCGGCAATAACTTCCGTGGAGCCGTGCAGCAACGCGGAAAGCGCGATCGTCGGCAGAAGGAACGTGTGAACCAGCTTCATTGTCGTGGCGAAGCTCCAAAACAGACAGAGTCAAACCTATACATTAGGACAATCGTCGTCAGAGAAGGCGATACATTGAGTCTAGCATTTCGGTTGGCCTTTTGCGCCGCCGATTCAGCCCCAAAACGGTTGCGGCTGGCTTGTTCTTTCGACGCGAAACGCTAGACTTGTCTGCCATTGGCGTCGCCTCGGCCGTAACGAGTTCCGATGGTGGCAGGTGTCACAATGACGGTAAAAGTCCACGTCACACCAAAGAAAATGCTGAAAACAGGCACAAGAGGGCGTAGCTCAGTTGGTAGAGCAACGGACTTTTAATCCGTAGGTCCAGGGTTCAAGTCCCTGCGCCCTCACTTCCCTAACCCGCTGTCCTGCAGCGGGTTTTGGCATTTCTGGTCGCTTGTGAATTTTCTGGTCGGTGTGAGTTTCGGCCGCTGTGTGCTGTTCCGGCGATATTCGATGATCGCTTGCGGTTTAGCGGACCTACGGCAAGCGATTGACCAGACCCCAGACCACGGAGTCCATCATGCGAGTTGTCCAGTTCGAGATTCCCGGCGAAGGACGCCGCGTCGGTGTGATTGACGGCGACAGCGTCCGCGATGTCACATCGGCCCGGCCTGAATTGACTCACGTTTACGGCGTCTTCCGCGCCGCACAAGCGGCCGACCGATCGTTCGACGAATTTCTCGCCGAAGTCGCGGGCAGCGAAAGCGTCGCCACAATTCCTTACAAATCGCTGCTGGAAAGTTTTCCCGGTGGTGATCGACCATTTCTTCATCCGCCGCTCGACCATGCCGATCCCCATTTTGTGCTGATCGCCGGTACCGGCCTGACGCACACCGGCAGCATGCAATCACGCGACGAGATGCACACGTCGGACCAAGAGGAAGCGGCGAAACCGAAAACCGATTCCGCGAAGATGTTCGACATGGGTTTGGAAGGCGGCAAGCCGCCCTCTGGAAAACGCGGTGCGGCACCGGAGTGGTTTTATAAAGGCAGTGGCACCAATCTGCGGGGGCATCGCTGGCCGTTGGAGAAACCGGCATTCGCGCTCGATGGTGGCGAAGAGCCGGAGCTGGTTGGGTGCTACATCATCGATGACGCAGGCACCCCGCGGCGTTTGGGTTTCGCGCTCGGCAACGAATGGTCGGACCACGCGACCGAGAAAATCAACTACTTGTACCTTGCGCCGTCGAAACTTCGTACCTGTGCCGTCGGGCCGGAATTGATTACCGATTTCGATTTCAGCCGACTCAGTCTGCGCTGCACTGTCGGTCGCAATGGCGAAACGATTTACGACAGCGGCGAACTGTTCAGCGGTGAAGAATTCATGTGCCATTCGCTGGCGAACTGCGAGGATCATCATTTCAAGTACCCGCAGCATCGCCAACCGGGCGACGTGCATTTACACTATTTCGGTACGAGCAAATTGAGTCACACCAGCCGCGACTGGAAGTATCAGCCGGGAGATGAAATCACCGTGACCGCCGAGAATTTCGGCGCACCGTTGGTCAACAAGGTTCAAGCCGGCGATCCCATTCTCGCCGACCCCGTTACCGTCAAACCCGCGTAGCGCTGACGAACATCGCTTGCGGTTTAGCGTACCCCCAACACCACCAATCGAAACACCACACCCCGGAGCCACAATGCCCAGCCTCAACTCGGAACAACTTCACACACTCGCCGCGCGGATTCTCCAGGGCGCCGGCGTCTCTGCCACCAATGCCGATGTCGTCGCCACGGAATTGAAAGACGCGAACCTTGTCGGCCACGACAGCCACGGCGTAATGCGGCTGATGCAATACGTCGATTACATCAACCAAGGTTTCATCAAACCCGATGCCGAGTGCGAAGTGCTCCGCGAGGAATCGTCGTTCGCGTTGCTCGATGGGCATTTTCAATTCGGGCAGGTGGCTGCCACCAAGGGGCTGCAGTTGGGAATCGAGAAAGCCCGTGCGGGCGGGACGGCCACAATCTTTGTTCGCAACTGCAACCACGTCGGACGTCTCGGATCCTACTCACAAAAAGCGGCGATGCAGGGGTTGGCCGCCATGATGTGCGTCAACGCGCCCGGCCCCGGTGGCGTCGCTCCATTTGGGGGAATCGAACGGCGATTGGGAACCAATCCCATTTCCATGTCGGCCCCGCGTGGCGACAACCCGCTGGTTCTCGATATGACCAGCAGCGCGACGGCCGAAGGCAAAGTTCGCGTCGCGTTGCAGAAAGGCGACACGCTGCCGGAAGGCTGGATCATCGATTCCGAAGGCAACCCGTCGGTTAACCCGGCCGATTTGTACGGGCCACCCGAAGGAGCCATCGTGCCATTGGGAGGGGCGATGGGTTTCAAAGGCTTCGGGTTGAGCGTGATGATCGATGTCTTCGGCGGCATCCTCTCGGGCAGTGGCGTCTGCCGCGACGACTTGCCGCGCGGAGCCAATGGCGTCTGGATGTACTTCCTCGACGTTGAGAAATTCATCGCGCCTGCCGAGTACGACGCGTTGATGGAAACATACGTGGCGTCCATCAAAAGCTCGCGCCGCGCACCCGGCGTCGATGAAATCCTGATGGCAGGCGAGATCGAACTCCGTCGGCAAGCCGACCGAATGGAATCGGGCGTGCCGATTCCCGACGAAACCTGGCGGCAACTAACGGAACTCGCCAAGCAAGTCGGCACAACAATCGACGATGTCTAATTAGACCATCAATCAAGGCTTGCCGTTTAGTGGACCCAGGAGATAACGCCGCAGAAACCCGGTTTCTCGATCCTGGGTTTCTCAACCGGGAACACGCCCCGTGCAATTCAACTTCGACGACACCATCGCCGCGTTAGCATCGGCAGCCGGATCGGCCGCGCGGGGAATTCTTCGCCTCAGTGGGTCCGAAGTTCAAACTGCGATCAACGAAATCTTCACGCCCGACGACAGCAGTCGTTGGAACACCGCAACGCGAGCGCAACGGCATCTTGGCGTGCTGCAACTCCGCGATTTCCGCACGCCGCTGCAAGTCGCCGTTTACCTCTGGCCCAATGCGCGCAGCTACACCGGACAACCTTCGGCCGAACTGCATCTGCCCGGTTCGCCGCCGTTGTTGGAAGCCGCGTTGGGTGAACTTTACGCGCACGGTGCGCGGCCGGCGCATCCCGGCGAATTCACCATGCGGGCGTTTCTGGCGGGGCGCATCGATCTCGTGCAGGCCGAAGCCGTACTCGGCGTCATCGATGCCGACGATCAACCGCAATTCAAAACGGCGTTGTCACAACTCGCCGGCGGTGTCTCCGGCCGCATCGATGCGGTTCGCAGCGATCTGCTCAATCTGTTGGCCGACCTCGAAGCGGGCCTCGATTTCGTCGAAGACGACATCGAGTTCGTTTCGCGCAAAGAGTTGTTGACACGGATTGAATCGGCGCGGGACGCGATGGCGCTGCTGCTTTCGCAGGCGTCCTCACGGATGATATCGACCGGCCGTCGGCGCGTGGTCATTGCCGGCTTACCGAACGCTGGCAAGAGTACGCTATTCAATACGCTGATCGGTCGAAGCGCGGCGCTCGTCTCCGGCGAGCGCGGGACAACTCGCGATTACCTCTCGGCCGACTGCGATTGGAATGGGACGGCAATCAACCTGATCGACACCGCCGGTTGGGAAAAGGCCAACGACGAACTGACCGCCGAGGCGCAACAGCGCCGTCGAGCGCAACTCGAACAGGCCGACCTCGTACTATGGTGTACGCCGGCCAACCTGGAAGCCGAAGAACAGGCCGACGACCGGCGCTCGCGGTTGGAGATTTCTACCGCACGTTGTCCAATTCTTGAGGTGCGAACAAAAAGCGACCTGATCGAAACGCATTCGGCAACGAATACGATCGACGTCAGCGCCGCACAGGGAACCGGCATCGAAAAACTGATCGTGCGCGCGACCGCAGAACTTTCACGGGATCGGGCGGAAGGTCAGGAGTTGGTTGGCACAACAGCCGCACGCTGTCGTGAGTCACTCGAAAACACCATCGGAACGCTCGAGCGCGCTCACGCCGCCGCAGCGAACGGCGAGGGCGAAGAAATCATCGCCATCGATTTGCACGATTCACTCGGACATCTCGGCCGCATCCTCGGAACGGTCTACACCGACGACATTCTCGATCGTATCTTCAGCCGCTTTTGTATTGGGAAGTGATTCGCGTAAAATCCCACGGGTCGCGTCCCGTGGGGTCGGATGCTTCACATCAATCCGCGACCTTCTCCAAGCCAGCCCATTTCGCCGTCCCAATCGCAAAGTATTTGTTCACAAACGGTGGCTTGCGGCGCGAGGCGTACCAGATGCGAAAGCTGCCGTCCGGCGACCGCAGAACCGATTGGCTGGTGGTGTAGTGCGATTCCCACGGACGATTGGCATCGGGGCGGAAGACCGGGTTGGCGGGGTGTTTGTGCCAGTGGATGCCGTCGCTGCTGACAGCGAAACCTAACGCCGTCTTGTTCCTTTCCGACGCCCAGTAGCTGCCGTACCACATCAGGTAGACGCCGTTCGTTTTGAGTACCGTGGGATAAAACAGCCGCATGCGTTCCCACTTCTGATCGACCTTGACAACGCCACGATCCGTCACCGTCCACTGCTTCCCATCTTTGCTGGTCGCGTGGCTGACCACCCACGGGTCGCTTGAGACATCGCTGAACCACATGCGGTATCCGTCGCGTTCTCGCAGAATCGTTGGAGCATAAATGCCTTTCAATTGAGCCGCGGATGGCTTGCTCCAGGTCACGCCGTCGGCGCTCGTGGTTTCATGCAGTGTGTGCGCTCCGGTCCCGCCGGCAAAGTGGGTTGAACTGAACCACATTCTCAGACGCCCCTGTTCACGCAGAACGGAGCCGTCGGGATTTCGTAACATTGTGGCCGTCAGCACCGAATGTTCGCCGTCGCCGAAGTTGTAGATTGGATTGGTCTTCGTTTTTACGAACGTCCGACCGTCGGCGCTCTCGGCCATCCCCAACGAAAACACACGGTTCGCCACGTCGCGCCGCGATCCGCTGTACCACAGGCGATACCGGCCTTTCTCTTGAATACCACCCTTTTCCCAAATCACACAGGGCGCAAACAAATGCGTATCGTCGAACGATCCTGCCGACCCCAAAGGGATCACCGGACCCTCGGTGTCGCGAACCCAATTCTGCGGACCGAACCACCGCGAAACACTCGACGGCAAGGCCTCGTCGTTGGCGTGTGCCGCAACAACTTCAAACGGCAACGCAATCAACAATACGCATTTCAAAACGCTGGCAAATCGCATCTTTGTGATGTCCTATTCAAATGCAGAATCTCGCAGACAATCCACGAACAAGTTAGAACCGCGGGAAAGCCCACGGGCCGCGTCCCGTGGGATCGCTCTCCACACCAATCTATCGAAACAATTCCTGTCGCAAAACATCAAGCGGATAAAACGTGTCGCGCCAGCGCACGCCGCGTTGACGTAGCGTGATCCATGCCGACCGCCAGAACGCCCAGATCAGCAGCACCCCCGCCAGCGGCAACACGGGGAACACCGAACAGCTTCCGCCCAACTGGCGCGACATCAAGGCATATGACGTGTGCGTAAACAGAATCGCCGCCGCGAAACCGAGGCAACGCGCATCGGGTAGCGCAAGCACGGCGACATATGGCAGCAAACTCACCGCCACCCAGAACAGCGTCACCAGCGACAATCGCCACAGGGAATATTCCACCGCCGCGAAAGCATTCTTTTCCAGTCCGCGAATGACACCCGCCGCCGATTCCTGCCATTTCACCTGCACGAGTCGGTCGGCGACGAGAATGTCGGAGCGATAATCGAACCGCTTCATCAGCTTGCCAAGCTTCACGTCGTCCAGCACGTCCAGCCGAATCGGTTTGTGTCCACCGGCGGCCCGATACGCATCGGCCCGCACTAGATTGAATGCCCCGATGCCGGAGTAAACCCACTTCAACGGCGTCGGCACCAGCCAGATGAAAGTCCCCGCCGTCATCAGAAAACCGAAGTAAGTCGTCAGCGCACTTTCCCAATAACCGTCGGTCACCATCCGCGGCATCAGGCACAAGTGATCGACTTTCGCCTGCTGCGCGTATTGCACGGCTCGCTGCAGTGCATCATCGACAAACACCACATCGCCATCGGTGAATAACAGCAACTCACCCGTTGCGCCTGCCGCAGCAACGTGCAAGGCATGGTTCTTGCCCAGCCAATCATCGGGTAGCGTCTTGATGTGAATGACCCGCAACCGGCTGTCCTCGTCGGCCAGCCGATCCATGATCGCCCCGGTGTCGTCCGTCGATCGATCGTCGATGGCAATCAGTTCCAGGG
>JABISG010000161.1 GCA_018699955.1 Planctomycetaceae bacterium
ATCGCAAGTCGTAGGGTCAAAAAACTGAGACGGGCAACAAGTTCTTTGGCAAGCAGGAATTGCGTGGTTGAATGAGCCGTGAATTCGACCAATGTCGTGTCTCAGGATTGCTGTCACTGCATCGCACGGGGCCTGGCACTGCGATCGCGTAGGGTCAAAAAACTCAGCCGAACTCCAAATCACTTTCGGTATTGGAGTTGCGTTCACGCAGAACGTCCCATTTCAGCCGCTTGAATTCACGTGACTCGACACTGAAGCTGGTCGCTTTTCCTTCGCACGACCGAAGTTTTCCATGCAATTCATGCTCCAGCCCTGCCACATTCTGCTTGCCGCTCTCATTGGCTGGGCCAACGAACGTCAGCAGCAGATCATCGAATTCCAGAATGGCCAGATTGAGGCGTTGCTGAAGAAACTCGGGAAGAAGCGTGTGCTGCTGACTGATGATCAGCGTCGGGTACTGGCGGTGAAAGGCCATGCCCTCGGCCGGAAGGCACTGCTGGAAGAGTTCCGGCGGAAAGGCGGAAGTCGCCTACTTCAAAGAACGGTCAGGGCCGAGTGATTTCCAACCGGATCGCGGGCGATGGGACAGCAAGGCCATCAAACTCAATCCTGCGGAACCATGGCCGCGCGCCTGGCCAGCGAACGATAGTGGCGGGTTCGATTCGTTTGAGTATTCCTGTTTCCTGATCCTGGAGCCGGTAGGTAACGAATCCGAGCTCAAGTAGGCTGGATCAAAGAGCGAAGCGACGACGCTCCGGCAATGGGATGAATGACGAGGCCGGTTTATGATGTGCGTGCCGGAACGGAGAACATATCGTCCGGTCTGCTTGAACCTGGCGTCGCGCTAAAGGAGGCGCATTCCCATGTACACACTCACGCGTTATTCGGCTGTTGCACTGTTTGGGCTCTGGTCGTTCGCCAGCATAGTGGCAGCCGAGGATTGGCCCACTTGGCGGCATGACGCCGGTCGTACAAATATCTCCGCCGAGAAGATTCCCGCTCCGCTGCGTCTGCAATGGAAGCGGCAACTTCCGCCCGTGAAACCTGCTTTCCGCAAGTCCCGGCTTCAGTTTGATCAGGGTTACGAGCCAATTGTGCTGGGCGACAAAATGTTCGTGGCGGTGCCGCACATCGATGCGGTTGTCGCCTATGCGGTCGAGACCGGGAAAGAGAAGTGGCGATTCTACACAGCCGGTCCCGTGCGACTGGCACCGGTTGCGTGGCGTGACAAACTCTACTTCGGATCGGACGACGGGCATCTGTACTGTTTGAATGCGTCGGACGGTGCGCTGCAATGGAAGTTTCGCGCCGCCCCTTCAGCTCGGAAACTCCTGGGCAATGGCCGGTTGATTTCTGTCTGGCCCGTCCGCGGGGGACCGGTGCTGGCCGATGAGACCGTCTATTTCGCAGCCGGCGTCTGGCCGTTGGAGGGCGTCTTTGTCTACGCACTCGACGCCCGGTCGGGCCAGGTCGAATGGGTGAACGATCGCTGCGGAACGTTGTATGGCAAGCAACCGCACGCGGGTGCCGAAGCGTTGGGAGGGCTCTCCCCACAAGGATACTTGTTGGTTAATGGCGATAAGTTGCTCGTCCCCTGTGGTGCGGCGCGACCGGCCACGTTCGATCGCCACAGCGGCGAATTGCTCGATTTCACACTCCCGAACGAAGGAACCGTTCCCGGCGGCTGGTTCATGCGGATGGACCCGAAACTTGCCCGCGATATTCGACGCGGCAAGATTGAATTCGACAGCGTCGTCAATCGCGATCTGCATGAAGGTGGGCTGCGCACGAGCAAAGGAGTCGCCGGAGCGCGGACACAGGTTACGCTTGGCGGCACTCTGTTGAACTATGCTGACGGAGTGAAGGGAGTCGACGGCGATATTCACAGCGTTGTCGTCGCCAACGGCCGGCTGTTCGTCACGACCCTCGACGGAATGATTTATTGTTTTGGCGATACCGAAGTTTCACCGACCTTTCACCCGGCACAATCTGCCCCGACTCCAGACGTTGACAAGGCGCTAGCGTCAACCATCGGCCACCTGCGATCGCTAACCCGCGTCCGAGACGGCTATGCGCTCGTGCTCGGCACGCGCGATGGCCGGTTGGCCGAGCAACTCGCTGCCGAGACGGATTTCCACGTCATTGCGTTAGCCCCCGCTGAATCCGATGCCGACGCGATACGGCGACGTATCCTTGAACCCTCGGCGCCGGCCGGCCAACTGTCGATCGTGGCGGGCAAGCTCGGGGAAGTTGCGTTTCCACGGTATCTGGCCGATCTGATTGTGGCAGAAGATTGGAGCGCGAAGCGGCTCAACACGGGCGCTGATTATCTGCTGACGTTGTATGCACGACTAAAGCCGTACGGGGGTGTCGCCTGCCTCGCCGTAGAGCCGACGCGCGACGAGGAAGTTCGAGAGTGGCTCCGCGCGGCCGGGCATCGCGAAGCTCGGGTTGAACGCCGCGGCGACTTGCTGCTCGTACGTCGGTCGGGCGCGTTGCCCGGCGCCGTCGATTACACAAACGACTGGAGCGCGCCCGACGCCCGCGTCCGGGCACCATTGGGTATCTTGTGGTTCGACGATTCCATTGCTCGCTTCAAGCGCGCCCCGCAACCGACGATAGTGGGCGGCGTCATGATTTCTCAGGACAAGGACTGGCAGGGAGAAGCCGATAAGATGGGCCCCGTCAACCACCTGCACCGGGACGGGACCGGGCGGTTCCGCATGCTCAATGCATCCTTCATGGACGTCTATACCGGTCGCGTCATGTCGCGTGACGAAGCCGAATCGCGGTTAGAACGAGTCCCCAAAACGCCGGGCGCCGATTTTCGCCCGCCGTATCAGTTTCGTCCGCCGTATGTCGAGAAGCGTCTGCAGGAACTGGAGTCCCGGGGCGAGAAGCCGAAGCTGTATCCGTTCAGGAGGGAAGCCGACAAGGGCCAGATGACGAATCCACTGACTGGTGTTGTCGAGCCACGATGCTACGTCAAGAGCTATGGTTGCGACGGCGGTGTGGACTACGGCCACTTGATAACAATGCGTTCGGCCACTCCCGCCTTCTACGACAAACGTATTGAAAGCGGCACCATTAATATTGCCGGCCCACGCTCCGGGTGCACAAATAGCGTCATCCCGGCGAACGGCGTCCTGAATATGCCGTATTTCTACGAGGGCTGCACTTGCAGCTATCCGTTGCCCACCGGCGCGGCGCTGATCAGTATGCCACAGACGTTCGAACAATGGACTGCCTGGGGCCAGGGCACCGCTAAACCAATCATGCGTATCGGCATCAACCTGGGTGCGCCCGGCGACCGGATGACTCACGGTGGAACTCTGTTTCTCGACTACCCCAGCGTCGGCGGGCCTTCGCCCAATGTAAAAGTCACGACGCAACCAGCGAGCCCGGATTACTTTTATCGCCATTCCCTGTTCATCCAGGCGGGGAAAGGCTGGCCTTGGGTCTGTGCATCCGGAGTACAAGGCGTCAATTCACTGCGTCTGACAGAACTGAAGCCCGGAACCTTTACCGTGCGGCTTTATTTTGTCGAGCCACAACACACCGCGGCCGGAGCCCGTGTGTTCGATGTCGCTCTGCAGGGAAAACCTGTGCTAACGAATTTCGATGTCTTCAACGCGGCCCAGGGCAGGATGAAGTGCCTGGTCAAAGAATTCACCGACGTCCAACTCGATGGCGACTGCACGCTGACCTTCACCGCGCACCAGGGTAAGAGTCTGCTTAGCGGGATCGAACTCGTATCAACGGGTCTGCCACTCGACCCGCTGCCGGAGAATGGGCGGGGTGCACCAAAGTAGCACGCTCGTTGCAGTTAAGTACGCCGGATCAAGGAGCAAAGCGACGACGCTCCGGCAATGGGATGAATGGTAAGGTCGGTTTATATTGACAGTGCCGGAACGGCGCTGCGCTTGGCCCGGCCTACACGATTCGTACTCCTTCGATTTATTAGTTGAGCCGGTCATGGTCCGCATCGCATTCTGTGCCATCATTGTTCTGTTGCTTGCATCGTCACTTTCCGTCAGTGCGGCCGAGGAACACCGCCATATCTATCTGCTGATGGGGCAGTCCAACATGGTTGGGCGGGGCGAACTGACTCGTTGGCCGACTCACCCGCAAGTTCTCAGTTTCAACAAGGCCGGCAAGTGGATTCCTGCGGTCGATCCGCTTCACGAAACAAGCTCGCGGGATCGCGTTGGGCCGGGCGTCAGTTTTGGACGCGGGATGCTGCACGTTGTTGATCAGGAAGTCACGATTGGGTTGGTCCCCTGTGCCGTTGGCGGCTCGCCGCTTTCGCGATGGGAGAAGGACGGCGATCTGTACGAGGCGATCATTCGGCGTGCTCGTGAAGCGACGAAGCATGGCTCGCTGATGGGAATGCTCTGGATGCAGGGCGAGAAGGATGCAAAGGAACTGGCTCTTGCGAAAAGCTATGCGAAGCGACTCGATGCAATGATTCTCGATTTTCGTCGTGAATTCGAAATGCCTGAACTGCCGTTCGTTGCGGCACTGCCGTGCGTTGAGTTGGCTGAGCGCGACGATCGTCCCGGAGCGGAACTTGTTACGGAGTCGCTGAAAGAGCTGTCGCGTCGTGTTCGACACACGGCGACCGTCGATTCAACCGGGTTGAAGAGCACGGGAGATCAGACGCACTTCTCGACGCAGTCGCAACGCGAGCTGGGACGCCGCTACGCACAGGCGATGGCGACACTGTTGGGACACGACGATGTGACGATCCCGGCATTTCGTAGTGGTCCCGCTTCCAAACCGGCACTGAGCCCCTTTGCCCGCAAGCTTCTTGCGGCGGACGACGCTGATCTCAAGCGGCTTTCGCTCGACGCGAGTCAGGGCCTGATCGAACTGGCCCCGGTCAATCTGCCGACCAATCCCAAGGGTAATAACGACCACTTTGGCTGGCCTGTCGCCACGATGGCGGACGACACGCTGATCGTCGTTCACCGAGCCATGCCCGGTCACAACCGCAAGCTTTCCGGCGACGCCGACGCCGACACCACGTATTCCACGATTGTCCGCTCAACCGACGGTGGCCAGACGTGGTCCGAGCCGTACGACGTGCGGCACTGCATGACAGAAGAAGACCGAAATCGCGGCGGGTCAGTGCCGCTGTCTCACCGTTACAAGTTCGATCCCGACAACCACAGCCCGCTCGGCTACAAGCTGCATCTGAACGCGATTGGAACAACACGCGACGGAGCCGTCATCCTCGTCAGTGATCACGGTGCGTTCCGCAGCGAAGACAAGGGCCGCACATGGAAACACCTCCAACGCGTCTTTCGTGAAGATCGCCACGACGGTCCGTTCGTCTACGTCGGCCCACGAATCATCGATCACCCTGAGCACGGTCTGCTCCTGTTTGCACACCATCACGTCTTCAAAAACCACCGCCCGCACGACATCGTGCGCGAACTGGCTGTCTACCGCTCACGCGATCGCGGCGAGAGCTGGGAGAAGACTCGGCTGGCGTTGCCGGACTGGTGCAAACCGGCGGAGCCCGACGTCATTTTTCACGACAATCACTTCGTGGCGATTGTCCGCAATCAGGCTCCGGCCAACATACTCACGCAAATGCGATTTCAGTTCGGCGACGCGCGGATCACTGACGTCGCCAACACCAATATGAAGACACGCCGCTCTGTCGATACGTCCGCGATCTGTTTCAATCCGGTCACGAAGCGATACGAAGTCGTTCAATCAAAACGCGAAGACATGAGCATCAACCTCTTCAGCATCGCGCCGGAAGACTGGGACACGGCTGAGTGGCGATTGGAAGGACAACTCTTCAAACGCACGGGTTCTTTCTACTCGACTGCCGATGGCTTCCACACCGGCGGAGCCGTTATCGACGAAAAACGCGGAGTCCAACACATCTTCTTCTATAGCGGCCATCCCGGAGGGCCAGCCGGAGTCTTCCGTCTGACGCGGACTCTCGACACACCGAAACTGGCGGAATTCCTGAAGCCGCGAAACCGGCCCGACAAACGGGACACCGTCCACTGGACTGGCAACGCGAAGACGGCCAACTGGCATGATTCCGGCAACTGGGATCGCGGAGTTCCGGATCAGCACGATGTCGTCATCTTCGACGAGCGGGCCGCAGGACAATCGATACACATTGATGATGACGTCAGGATCGGACGAATTGAATTGCGACTGGAGAATAGGACAGACCGATTGACACTCACCGGATCGGGCATGCTTGCGATTTACGGCGCGGAATACCTCCGCAACAAGTATTCCACAGCGCTGATTCAGACCGGCATCCTAGACCTCGGCCCTGAGTTGCATGTGGAGATTCGCAACCAGCGTTTCGTCGCGGGCAATCAGGACGGGACGATCGTCATTCGATCGAACCTGGTCCGCGCCGGAAAGAAAGAGCCGACGAGCAACAGCTACAAAAGCGATGGCGAGAATCTGAAGCTGTCCATCACCGATCGTGGCAGCATTCAGCTGATGACGGAGCACTGGGAACCCGGCATGTCGCTGGATATGTCGGCGAGCCACACGGAAGGCCCCAAGGTCTTCGACTTTGCTTTGAAAGATGCCCAGCAGGGCGTGACGTTCATACGCCTGAAAGAGCACGACGGCGACCCCGTTGAGATTCACGGCTTCGACGATGCCGACTTTCTCCGCTTCCGGGCCAATCCGTTCGAGTCGTGCGACAAAGGCAAAGAGTTCCGAATCGACGCGGTGAAATTCGTCGGCTGGCCCAACAACGGAATGGCGGCCATTGAGCAGC
>JABISG010000163.1 GCA_018699955.1 Planctomycetaceae bacterium
CTGGACGACGCCGAGGATGCGTTCCACCGCACGCTCTACCTCTTCTGCTGCCGCGACGGGCGCTGCGTGGAGCGGAACAGCCTGCTCGCGCTGCAGCAAAGCCGATACGATTTGCTCCGCAGCCTGCTGAGGGATGATGCCATCCAACACCATGTGACCGACCGTTCTACCAACGGCCGTCCCAATGTCGGTGGCGTCAAGGTCAAGGATTACGTGTCCGCGCTCCAGCGCGTCGTGCAGTTGCTTCATGTGAGTTCCTAAGCGGCACGCGGGGAGGTCGATCGTCAGGCTGAGTGTTTCTGATCGACCTGAGCATTTCGATGTGGCTTGCTGTGGAAGTTTGCGTGCAACGAATCCCAATCGATGACCAGTGTCCCGCCGGTGACTTCGTGTTGTTTCGCCCAGTTCATCAGCAAGTCGAGACAGGCATGATCGATGTAAGTCAACCGGTCGAAATCGACGTGTAATTCCGATGCGGCGGGAATGCAATCGAGCGCGTCGGCCAAACGTGGCAGACGGAGAAAGGTCGCTGCGCCGACCAAACTCAATACCGACTTGCTGCCACCATCGACAATTTCAAGCTGCACTTTCAGTTTGGAGAACTTGTGCAAGAGCTTCACCGCCGAAAGAGCCACTCCAGTCAACACACCGGTCAACAGATCGGTGCAGACGATTGTTGTCAGCGTGGCTGCATAGATGGCGACTTCGCCCCATCCAAACTTTTTTAATTCTCGAATCGCCTTGAAGTTAATCAATTTGTACCCGGTGAAGACCAACATGGCCGCCAGCGCCGCCGTGGGAATCATCCGCAGCAGAAAAGCCAGCAGCGCCACAAAGACCAACAGCCAAACTCCATGTAAGATCGTCGAAAGACGTGTTTTGCCGCCAGCTTCGACATTGGCCGAACTGCGGACGATGACTCCCGTCATTGGCAGCGCGCCGAACAAGCCGCAGATCATATTGCCGATTCCCTGTGCGGCCAGTTCCTTATCGTAATTTGTGCGGGTCTCCGACTGCATCTGATCAACCGCCGTGGCGCAGAGTAACGTTTCGGCGCTGGCGACAACCGCCAACACAACGCCCGCCTGAACCACAACGCCCAGCGGCACCGATCGCAGCACGGACAGCGATGGGAAGTGGATTTCGCTCCACAAATTGTCCGGCACTTCCACATAGAGTACGGGCAATTTCAGGATGACAGTCGCAACCGTCGCGATCACGATGGCCACTAGCGGTGCCGGTACCAGTTTCAACTTCGTGGGGGCGGCCACCTTCCAAAGCACCAATGCGATGATCGTCAACAAGCCGATCTTGGCCGCCCAATCATGGTTCTTGAGTTCGCCCAGTACTGCTTCCAAACTGTGCTGTATGTCTGCTTGCGATGTCCGAACTCCTTCGGCGCGTCCCTGCTGCAGGTCGCCGAGCGCAAACTGGATATGTTCGAGTGACTGATCTGTTGCGTGTTTCAATCTAGCGGGATCGCGAACGGTTTCGGTGACTCCCTGCGTATCCAATCGCTCGACAAGGACTACGAGTTGATCTGCCAACGCCTGCTGTTTCACCGCCAGCGGTTCGAGTTGCGACTTTTTGGGGAGTGCTGACTCAGGATGGTGGGCCGCATCATCGTGATCCGCATCTTGGGGAGTTGCTGGAATCCGTTCGGCCGCCAACTCGCGAAGTTGCACTTGCTGTTCATGCAGCGTGCCGAATTGTTGAAGCAAATCCCGCCGCGCGGTTCGCTCCTCCACCGTACCCAATTCGGGCATCGGCAACCCCTTCTTTATCGCTTCGGGAATCGACACCAGATTCTGGAAGCCGCTCCCTTTGGGGGCGTCATCAACCATGACATGAAACTGGCTCGACAGAATCAACACGCCAATTCCCGCCAGCATGCCGTGGATGACCGCCGGCGAGACGGCGCGGAAGACGCGACCGTATCGCATCAACCCCGCGACCAGCTGCAAGGCACCGCCAATCAAAACGGCAATGCCCAGGACTTCCAGTCCGTGATGTAGCACCAAGTCATAGACAATGACCGTTAGACCGGCTGCTGGACCACTCACTTGAAGCGGAGCTCCAGCAATCCAGCCGACGAGAAGACCACCGACAATGCCCGTAATGAGTCCCGCCGCAACTGGTACACCCGACGCGATGGCGATTCCCATGCAAAGCGGCAGAGCCACGAGGAAGACGACGATTGAAGCGAGAAAGTCCTGTTTGGGAGCCGACAACAAACCTCTTGGACCGGTCGTCGTGTTGTCTGCTTCCCGGAAAATGTTTGAACTCTTCATTGTTTAGCCCGTGAGAATGTCGTTCGGCGTGGACCACGTGATTCCATCGCGTGAATCGTGACCAAAACGCTCAGAAATGTTATCGCTGGCTTGCGGATTACGATGCAGGAAAGCTCGTGTCTTCAAGGGGAAGGAACCGCCCCTGTTGCGTGTCGTGTCCAAAGACCTGCCCGGTCTCGAACTTGTAAACCCAACCGTGAAGATTCAGCGATCCACTGTCCAATGCCGCCGCCACTGACGGATGCGTTCGCAGCTGCTCCAACTGGACCAGCACATTCTGTTCGACCGCCGCCGTTAGGCGCGCGGCGGAGTCGGTGACATCCCCGTAGTTCTCCTCAATGATCCGATGCGTCGCTTCCGCATGGCCTAACCACGACCGAACGGCAGGAAGCGCCCCGAGTTGCGACTGGTCGAGCAATCCCCCCATCGCACCACATTGAGAATGGCCACACACAATAATGTCTTTGACTCCAAGCACGCTCACTGCGTATTCGATCGTCGCCGCTTCGCCACCTTCGACCGACCCATACGGCGGCACAATATTACCGGCATTTCGTATAACGAAAAGCTCGCCCGGTTCGGTCTGAGTGAGCAGATTCGGACAGATGCGGGAATCTGAGCAGGTGATAAATAAGGCCAACGGTTGCTGTCCATTTGCCAGGCCTTCAAACAATTCTTGCTTGGAACCGAAAACATCGTTTTGAAACTGGTGAATACCTTCTATGAGTTTTTTCACAAGTATGGTCTCCATGGTTTGCGTCGGTGCCAGAGGCATTCGCGCACGGAACCCCCGGAGGCGAATGGCACTGCGTTGGAAAGAGCGGCAATTCTGATCGTTAGACGGTGAATGCGATCAGCTGCGCGCACTGTCACACTAACGGTAACGGCGATAGGACAGCCAGAGAAGTGGGTGCCGCCTAAACCAAACGAGGCGCGCAGAGGCCGTTGGCCAGTTCGTGTCCGACCTTCGCCGAAAGGCGACTGCCAGATGGAATGGTTTGGGCGAGTGGTGTGCCGGTCTTGTAAGGCCGACCTGCGTCACTGTGGCAGTGACGGCTCAATCGGCGGCGTGCCGAAGAACCAACGACCAATTCTTCCTCGGCGAACTCCCCGTCCTCTTCCTCAATGGGGAATTCCACCTCGGACGACTCCGTCATTGCCATCCCGACAAGCTGGGATCCCGGCAAGAACGTCAACGCGCACAGACAGACCGACACAGACACGAGCCGCGAGAAAGCCAGCCGAATTGTCGATCGTACTGTGAGCATCATCAACGCTTTCCATCTTGGAAACGCCAAGAGGGAAGGGCAAGTCGAAAAATGGGAATTGGACAGTCCGGCAAATAGTACACTAGGACATGCACGATGTCAAAACCGGACTCGTCTAGAGTGAGAGTTCAATAATCATCGACAAACAGAGCGCCAAACTTGTGCAGAGGAATCGATTGCCTGGTGCCACACCAGGAATGCTACGTCTTACGTTGAACCTTTCTCGCGAGTCGGGCGGCCTCGATTACGCGCAATTTGTGCGTGCCGCGGGCAATTTGCTCGTGTTCGTCGTGGGCTTCAATTTGGAACGAGATCACCGCCCCGTCGGTGTAAATCACTCGCGCGCGACAGACAACATCGGCTCCGAGAGGCGTCGCCGCCATGTGCTCCACGTTGATGACAATGCCGACGGTACTCTCGCCCGGCTCTAGTAAAGGCAGCATCGCGTTGCGGGCGGCGTGTTCCAGGAACCAGATCAGCCACGGCGTACACAGAATTTCCGGCATCCCGTCGTGCGCAAAGTCAATCAGATGCTGTTCGCTCACAACGAAACGCTCCTCGCCGACCGTACCGATCTTTACGGCGTCTTTCATACTTCAGTCTTCTTTCAGGCGGGGGACGGTGAGCAGACGTCGCCACAGTCCGCTGCATTGTCCTGTTCGAGCATGCCAAATGCCACGCGCGCCGTGGCACCAGTGACGCCGCTATTGACAGCCGCCGTCACCGCGACCAGCGCGTTGAGTTCGTCATCGGTGAACCCGATGCTGCGGGCCTTTTCAATCCGATTTCGCGTGCAGACCTGACATCCGCGCGTCATCGTCACGGCCAGTCCCACCAGATGTTTCTCTCGTTCGCTCAGCAATTCCGTGCCGTGCGTCTGCTTGATGTGATCCACGATCAGCGTGTCATCGTAAGCCATCTCCAACTCCTATTCTATAAATGGGTTATGAAACAAATGTTACTTCCACTCGGCCGAACGGCGGCGCATCGACACTGACGCGACAGTCCTCGCCGATTGAAATCAAACTCGGAATTGATCCGGTCAGAACGATCTGGCCCGCGCTGAGCCGCTCGCCGCGATCCCGCACGATTTCCATCAGCCATTTCAGCGATGAGCGAATCGTTTGAATCAACGCGGGGCCGGCACACTTTTCGCGCAATTGATCGTTGGCAGAAATCGCCAGCGACTGTTCGCCCGGAATTGCTTCGGGGCTGACACCACTGCCTGCAACAAAGCCCGCGTGAATTGCATTGTTGGCAATCAGTTCTCCCGCCGACGGTTGCTCGCCTCGCATCACATGATTGTGCAATTCGATGACTGGAAACACGCGCGCAACACACGCGGGAACTTCGGTCCGGGCAAAGTCCTGTTCGATCGGTTCGCGTGACAACTCCACCGCCAATTCACCCTCAATCGCAAGGTTTGCAAAACTCTTACGTGATAGCACCGCTCCGGATGTGTGTTGTTCCGAGTCGAATAATCTGCCGGTGACACAATGATTGATCTCAAGTTGCGCCCGAATTGCTGGCGACGTGCAACCGACCTTGTAACCGATAATCCGCTCCCCCCGCTGACAGCGCAACTCTGCCACCGCCGACTGCAACTCATAGCCATCCGCGACGTTCAACAAAACCCCCTCGCCGAACAGCGTACCGGGTTGGCACGAGTCATAATCGGCAAGCTGACGCGACGCCCACCGTTCGATTTGTGATGTGTCGGCAGCATGAGGTTGATTCACCGGGCAGCCTCGTCGAGGTGAACGCGAACTCTTGAATCCACGTCAATGACATTGTGTATTTCACCTTAGCAA
>JABISG010000103.1 GCA_018699955.1 Planctomycetaceae bacterium
AAGCTTCGGTTTGTTCTTCACATGCTTCCTGCTCTTCTGCCGCATCGCGCCGGTCATTGCCATTGCCGAAATCAAAGGCGCTGCCCATCTGAAAAAACGAGTTTCTCTGCAAACGGTCGTCGAGGAGAAAGTCGCATGAGCGAACGAGTTCTACTGGCAACATTCGAACACGAAGACGATTTGCTCGCAGCCGTCGCAGCGATTCGCCGTAAAGGCCTGCAGATTGCCGACGCGTACACCCCGTATGCCGTGCATGGATTGGACCGGGCGATGGGTTTGCGGCCATCGCGATTGCCGTGGGTCTGTTTCATCTGCGGGATGGCCGGTGCGTTAGGGATGTTGTGGTTTGAATATTGGACAGCGGCAATTGCCTGGCCGATCGATGTCGGCGGCAAACCGTGGAATTCGTTGCCGTCGGATGTTCCGGTGGCGTTCGAGGCGGCCGTATTACTGGCCGGTTTCGGATCGGTGTTCGCCCTGCTGGGCGTGAGTCGGTTGTTTCCAGGCAAACGGCCCCGAATTGTCGGCCCGCGGGTGACCGACGATCAATTTGTTCTGGTGATCAACGAGACCGACGCCGCCTTCGATGCGGACGAGGTGACGCGACTGCTTCAAGGGTTCGATGTCGTTTCGACGGAGGAACGACTGACCGATCGAAAGGGCCGTTTGTGATGTTGGGCCGATTAAACATTTTGCTGGCGTTACTGCTTGTCGTGGTTGCCGTATTGACGGCGTCCATCGGCGTCGATCAATCGCAGCCGAATCTCGAATTCCTGCCCGAAATGAAATACTCGCCGGCTTGGACCGCGTTCGAGGAGAATCCAAACTTTCCGAACGGCCGAACTTTACAAGCACCGCCCGCCGGCACGATTGCGCGGGGAGACGAGTTGCCGCTGTACTTTGTTGCGACAAAAGAGGACGCCGTTCGCGCCGGTAAAGAACTGCCGAATCCTTACTCTGCAGAGCCGGAAACGAAAAAGCAGCAGGCCGAAGCGGCTGAGGAGTTGCGTGAGTCGATCCAGCGTGGGGATGAGCGTTATCGTATTTTCTGCGTCTCATGTCACGGTGCGAAAGGCGCGGGAGACGGTCCGGTCGCGAAACGCGGATTTCCCCCACCGCCATCACTGTTGACTGGCAAGTCGCCGCAGATGAAGGACGGGCAACTGTTCCATATTCTGACCTACGGCCAGGGAAACATGGCTCCCTTTGCCGCACAGCTGACTCGCGAGAGTCGCTGGGATGCCATCAATTACATTCGCGATATGCAGGCGAAAATACCCAAACCGACAGAGCCGCCAGCTGAATCGAAACAACCTGAGAAGAAACAACAAGGCGAGCGGCCGGAGTAATCCGGCCGGTGGCTGCGAGAAAGTATCGGCGTTGAATCAGCTGGCCCCAACAACAACGGACTCCCCACTCGCTGAAATCTGGATTTCCACATGATGACCAGATCCTATCCACCAACCGCCCAAACTCGCGTCCTGAAGTGGCTCGCGATCGCCGGTGCCATCGCGATCGCGATCGGATGCATTCGCGCCCCTGATCGCATCTGGGGCAACGCGTTAGTGGGGACATTTTATCTGCTCACGCTGGCGCTAGGTGGTGCGGTCTTCGTCGCGCTGACGTATGTCACCGGTGCGGGCTGGCACGTTGCCTTTCGTCGCGTACCCGAAGCGATGGCAAGAATCATCCCGATTGCCGGCGCGGCGCTGCTGATAGCGCTCATCGTCAAAATGACCAGTTACGGCTGGCATGCCCACGGGCATGGAGACCCGGGAACGTTCTGGTTCAAACAGTTGTGGCTCGATCCACCGTTTTGGCTAATTCGAGCGATTGCTTACATTGTGCTGTGGAGTCTCATGGCGAGTCGACTCTGCGCCCGTTCGCGGCAACAGGATCGCACAGGCGAAGCCGCACTATCGGCCGGCAGCACGCGACTATCGGCGATGTTTCTCGGCGTTTTCGCCGTCACCTTTTCACTGGCAAGTGTCGATTGGATGATGGCTTTGGAGCCGATGTGGTTCAGCACGATGTGGGGCGTATACAACTTCGCCGGAATGATTCAGGCGGCATTGGCAGCGGTCGTCGTTTTGGGACTCTTGCTGCGCTCGCACGGCGGGCCGTTGCATGGCGTCTTCAACGACGAACACCTGCACGATCTCGGCAAACTACAACTGGGTTTCAGTTGCTTCTGGATGTATATCTGGTACAGCCAATACATGCTCATCTGGTATTCAAACATTCCCGAAGAGACGTTTTACTTCGTCGCCCGCACCCATGGAGCGTGGGGGCCGGTGGTCGTGCTTTCCATCGTCCTCAACTGGGTCATACCGTTCTTCGTGCTGTTGCCGAAATCCGCCAAACGCAGCGGGCGCGTCATGATGCGGGTTGCCGTCGTCGTGCTGATCGGCCGCTGGGTCGACCTATATGTGATGGTGTTCCCGGCCATCAAAAGCGGCGAAAACCGTCTCTTCGCGAATCCCGTGTTCGGACTGTGGGAAGCGGCAGCCATTTGCTATTTGGTGGGGACAGCCGGCCTGTTGCTCTTGCGATCATTCGCAGCAGCCGGCCCGATCCCCCGCAACGATCCCTACCTGCCCGAAAGCCAACACTATCACGCCGGCTGAACCGGAGTCGGTCAACCACCTTGCGGCGCGTCGTAGCCGGAGAGCATGACGTCCGATGCAAGATCGACGGCCTCTTTCCACTGCTGCTGAAGTTCGTCACTCCAACCATCGCCGTGAAACCGACTCAGCGTTTCCAGTAAACAGTCGCGCCACTGCGAATACAGTTCCGCGGGGATTTCCCGCCGCGAATGCCGTTGGCCCAGCACTTTGAGGTAACGCTCCGTCGCCGGATACCGATGTTGATAGTGCTGCTCGACCATCAACAAAGCCATGCCGAGCATGACCGCTTGCTGCTGCAGATCGACGCCTTCAAAGTATGTCCGCACATCGGGATACCGGTCCAGAAAAATCGTATAGAACAGGTCGGTGACGACTTTGTCGCGGCGAAGAATCGTCTTGACGCTTTCGCTGATATCCATTTCAGTTACCCGTCGGCTTATTGAGTCAATCTCGCGGCAAACCACCAGCTAAAATTAACGCGGCACCTTCGCGCGGGATCGTTTTGGGGCACTGGCCTTGCTGCCACACAACGGCCGAACCCCGGAGGAACTCGACAGCAAGTCGGCCAAGCTGGTTTCACGGAACGAAGTCTCGGTCGCCGCCAGCGTGTCGTCCAGCTTACAGTGCAGCGGGCAGAGTTGCTCTCCGTGTTCGCGAATTCCCAATGGGCATTGGTGAATTCTCTCAATCGGATCGACCGCATTGACTACGTCGAGCAGCGATAACTCGCTCGGCTCTCTCGCCAACGTCAAACCGCCGTTCGGTCCCCGCTGCGAGATGACCAGCCCCGCCCGGTTCAGGCCGCGCGTCACCTTCGACAAATACGCCGACGGAACCTTCGTCACTTCCGCCAACTGCTCGTTGGTCACCGGTCGTGGCGTTTCGTTGGCGATACAAACAATGGCTCGCAACGCATATTCAACCGTCTGCGATAACACGTCCCAACTCCCGACAACGGCATCTCGGATTCGCCCACCGATTTTCGGCAGCGCCTCCGAAGATGCCTTCAGTTCATACAAACGGGTCCGATGACTCCCTCTCCCTCCGAGAGAGGGTTGGGGTGAGGATCGTCGTCCCGAGTTTCCGGCGGCGGTCAGTCACACGCACCAATATCCTGTAACCACGCCTCTTGCACAAGCTCATTTTCCGACGACTCGTGCGCTTCGCAGCGGCAGAGGAAACCCTCGAAATCGCTTTCGATGGCCTGCCACCATTCGGGCGTGTCTTCCGCTTCGTCAAACAACCGGCACATCGCCTGCAGTGTCGCGAGCAGGCTGACGTGTTCTTCTCTCAGCGCTTCCACCCGGTCCGCCAGACGGGGGGCGATCTCGACAACCTCATCGAAATAGCCGCCCTGTTCCTCGTGGGCGAAATGCCGATCAACCTCTTCGGCCAGCACCAGAAACAGCCGCTGCAAAACGTCCAACTGTCCCGAACCGCGCGTCAACACCGAGCGAATCCCGGCATACATGCGTTCGAGCCATTGATGCTCTTCGTTAATCTCTTCAAACACGGCCGTCGATGTGGTGACAACGTTCATGGCGTCTCCTTGCTGAGGAGTGAATACGGGGTCCGAAAACGATTAAGGGAGAGAGGGATAACCGAGTTGTGGACCCCTATATCCAGATATTACGCGAAATCGGGTTCCTGAGTCAACTCCGATGCGCGAGACCGCTATTTGCGGTCGATGATACCTCTCAACTCGCCACAAATGAACAAAAGTTCTTGACAGGCTGAGAAAATGCCGTAGCCTGTACATAACGAACGACATAACGCCGCGCGGAAGAATCGTTTCGCAGCGCGATGTTTGCCTTAGTTACCTCGCGCGAGCGAATTCGAGTTGGATGACGATTGGAGCGCCTTTCGTGGCAGACGACTTGCAGATTGACATCTTGCCGCCCGACGAAATCTACGGAAGTACTTCGTACACGATAACGGTCCGTGTCACCAATACATCGTCTGAACAAATTGACGGTGTTTCCGTTGAGCCTATCGTCCTCGCCGGTCAGCTTTTGATCGCGGACAGCGGACCAGAAGAATCCACAGCCCAAAAGCTGGAGTCAGAAAAACGCCGACTTGTATCCGAGCTAGAGCGTCAAGTCGAACGCGCTCATGAACGGAACAGGTTTCGCCAACTGTCATTCGTAGACAGGGTGATCTACAACTATGCCCGGATCGTTGAAGTCTACGCATCACTCTTCACTGGTGGCCGTGCGCGAGTTGGTATTCCTTCATGGGCTCACGAGGCCTTACGTATCCAAGAGTGGGCTGACGTTGAACGGCTTGAAGATGACATAGTGTCAAACGAAAGAGAAGAGAGTTTCTTGCGAAAAGCGTTCATGATCAACAAGGATAAACTGCAGCGATGCCTTTCGAAACTCAGTGAGGCGAATGATCAGAACGAGCCGAACGAAGAACTTTCTAGCGGGGACTCGCTGCCTGTCGGCGCCTCATTGTCATATGCCTCTTCGGTCCGAGCGCCTCACCAATTTCGGGCACAAGACGTCAACCTCGAATTCCGGTTGAACTATCGGACTACCACAGACGATGCGGTTACAACACGTTCTGTCTCACGTAAGGTGACGGTACGCACATCTGCGTTTGCCGTTCCGACTGCAAGTATGATTGGTGCGGCGGCTGGGTATGGAATACGATCGACACTTGCTGCATCAGCTAACGGCGCCATTTCGTTCAATTGGTGGCACCTAGGAGGCAGTGTGCTCCTTGGCTTGGTATTCGCGCTATTTACGGCGCGACGGCCTGGTGGCAAGCAGGCAATTGCTGTGGAGGACTTTGTGGGTGGATTCATTATCGGTGCGCTTACTGGATTATTCAGTCAGGAGGTTCTTGAGCGACTAGGTTCGGTCTTGAAGTGACGTAGACGCGACCGGTGACGAAGGCCCGACTCTACCGGACGGCGATTCTGAAGTTGCTGAAATCCCGGTTGATTCGGCCGGACCCGCACGGTTCTTCCGGTCAGTCACGTACAGGGGGAAACTCACCAACGCGTCATTCCCGCGCAGGCGGGAATCCAGCGAACCGGCAATCCGCGGGAGCAACCATCCGCTCATCCACATCACCCGATCGCGCGCGAACGGTTGACGGCGCACCGAGTGGATTCCCGCCTGCGCGGGAATGACGTAGGGTGGGGAGACAGTCGCTACAGCGGTCTCAACACCGATCATCAATTGCGTGGCAACCATATGTCACAAGAAGGACACAACATTGAAACATCGCAACACATTTTCATTTGGCTGTGCCATCGTGCTGGTCATGGCGTCTACTCTGATTTCATCCCACCCAACGCAGGCGGGCGATACGCCAACCGTCATCGACATCGGCTCACGGCGTGAGTTGTTCGTTGATCGGTTTCTCGTTGAGAAACTCGCCGGCGCGACGCTGAAGTTGCATGCGCCGCAATTGGCGCCGGCGGTTTCGCCGCGGCGGCCGCATGGGCATTATGCGACCGTGTTACGTAACGGTGGGAAGTTTCAGTTTTACTACCGTGGCGACAAAGATCCCAAAGTCACCTGGAAGACGCACGGTATCGAGGCGTATCACGATGGCGAGGTGACGCTATACGCCGAAAGTAACGACGCGATTCAATGGAAGACGCCCAAGCTGGGGCTGTTTGAACATGCCAGTTTTCCGGCGGGGAACATTGTCTCGATGGACGAGTTTCTGGTGAACCATAACTTCACCCCGTTCATCGATACCAAACCGGGAGTGCCGGCCAACGAGAAATACAAAGCGCTCGGCGGACTCGCCTTTCAACCGCACCAGAAAGACGTGCGAACCAAACGCGGCCCCGGCGGTTTGAAGGCGTATGTTTCACCCGATGGAATTCATTGGAAGAAACTGCGCGAGGAAGCCGTCGTGCCCGAAGCGTGGGGCAAGTATTTCGATTCGCAGAACTACGCCTTCTGGTCGCCGTCGGAACAATGTTACGTCTGCTACTTCCGCCGCTTCATCAAAGGGTATCGCGGCATCGCCCGCACGACATCGAAGGACTTTGTGAACTGGACGCAGTTCGTCGAGATGCGGGCGAACCTTCCGAACGAACACCTCTACACACCCTGCACGCAACCGTATTATCGCGCGCCGCACATTTACATCGCCCTGCCCACCCGCTTCATGGTGAAACGCGGCGCGGCCACCGACATTTTGTTGATGAGCACACGCGGCGGCAACCGCTTCGACCGTGAATTCACGCAGTCATTCATTCGCCCCGGCATCGGCAGTCAGGGCTGGGCAAATCGCGCGAACTACGCCGCCATCGGCATCCACCAAACCAGCCCGGCCGAGATGTCGCTGTTCCTCACCGGCGGCCGACGGTACACGCTGCGAATCGACGGCTTCGTCTCGGTGAACGCCCCGCTGGCCGGCGGCCAACTCGTCACCAAATTATTGAAGTTCACGGGCGACAAACTTGAAATCAACTATTCAACAAGTGCCGCCGGTCAGGTGTTGGTCGAAATCCAGGACGCCGACGGCAAGCCGATCCCCGGTTTCACTCTCGCCGACTGCAAACCCATCTACGGCGATCACATCGCACGGACCGTCGAATGGAAAGCCGAAACCGACGTCAGCAGTCTGGCAGGAAAATCGATCCGGCTCCACTTCGAAATGTCGGACGCCGATTTGTTTTCGCTGCGGTTCCACGACAAGAAAATGTCGCAATGATTCTGTACCCAGGTTAAGCTGGCCAAAACGGTTGAAAAAGGAACACGTTTTCGCAGAGGGTGCCATGCACGACGACGCTCCTGCCAACGCTGATTCCAGATCTCGATTTTGGAATGGCGTGGTCTCGGTACTCGTTCTGGCTGTCGCGTGGGGTGCGTGGCGGGTGACCGATCAACCTGTCGAAGACGAGAAGCAGGCTCTGTTTGATGCCAATGTCTCCCCCGTGGAACGGCATCGGGCGGCCGAAGCGTGGGCTCTGTTGGGACCGTCGGCGGTTCCCAAACTAACAGCGGCCCTTTCGGATAGCGATGCCAGCGTCCGTCAACACGCCGCCTATGCATTGGGCCGCATCGGCACCGACGCGAAAGAGGCGGCCCCAACGTTGATGAAGCTGTTGGATGACGAACATTCTTCGGTTCGCAGAAGTGCCGCTGTTGCTCTTGGGTATATCAAGCAGGACCTCGATAACCTGAGCCTCACAATGGTCCGCTGGCTATCCGCCGCTGATGGCGACCAACGATCCACTGCCACCTTCGCATTGGTAGAGATTGGTTCCGCTGCCGTTCCGGCGGTTTGCGAAGGCACCGAGAGTGAGAATCCGGAAACTCGCAGACAGGCATTGCTGATCCTCCGAAAACTCCGAACCGCCGATGCGATTGCAATCACGGCAGTGAGAGGACGGCTGGCCGATGACGACGACTCGGTTCGCGAGCAGGCATACAAGAATATCATTGCAATGCGTGTCGTGACATCGGAAGAATTCATCCGGGCCTTGCGCGACAAGAACCGGTCGATTGTCATCGTGGCAACAAGATGGAGAGTGTCCGAATTCGGCGAGGAGGCAACAGCCGTTCTCCCCGATCTGAGGCGTTTTGTCGAAGGGGACGATTCCGTGCTTCGCGGCTGGGCGATCAGGAATATCAACGAACTGGGCAGCATAGCTCGGTCGATAGAGCCGAGTTTGATTAAGGTGTTGGACGACGAGAGCAATTCGACTCGTGCCGCAGCGGTTAGGGCGCTGGTCAGCGTCGGCGCAGAGCCGGACGTTGTGGTGCCGCTGCTGACGAAAATCCTGGCGGACATCAATCCATCGCAGAGAGATGCCCACGATTTGTCGCGTGCGGCAGCCAATGCATTAGTTGCGTTGAAACCGGATGCTGCGAAAGCCATTGTGTCCATCTTCATCAAACGGTTGCAGGACAAGGATCCCGGCCATCGTCAATTCGCTGCCTGGACGCTCGCCTGTTTTGGTGAAGCGGCGGACGCAGCCGTTCCTGCACTGATCGAGGTGCTGAACGACGACGAGGTGAGCAGCACCGCAGCCCACGCGCTTGGGAATATTGGTTCCAAGGCGCGTTCGGCCGTACCGGCGCTAATCCGAGCACTGAGTCACCTCAAACCGAGTGTCAGAGAAACCGCCGCTGTGGCATTGGGAAAGATCGGCCCGGAAGCGAAAGCGGCTGTTCCACGTTTGCAGGAGATTGTCAAAGACGAGGAGAGCCAGTCGATCTGGGAAGCAGCAACGACAGCCTTGCAGCAAATCGATCCAGACGCACTGCCATGAACGCTCCAACCGGTGCATCGTTTTTGCGACGTGAAACCGGACTCACTCGATTTGATTGCGGCATGAAGCGGTGACTGCGACCGGGTTGCCGGCTTAAAATTCGCCGACGACTTCGTCACCGGCGCGGGTTGTCAGCGCTCGCAACACCGCTCGGCTCATGTTCTCGCCGATGAAGCGGGCGCTACCATCGGCCAATGCGATGTGGATGCCACCTTCGTGGGGGCTGGACATCTGGAAGCGGCGTTCGGCACTGCTCGAGCAGGTGGTTTCCGGCGGATTGATTCCGGCCTGTGCGCATTTGGGGGCGGCTTTCCACCAACGGAGAACGCCACGGGCAAAACCTTGACCGCCGCCTCCGCCACCGCCGCCACCCCCACCGCCGGAATTGATCGCACCGCGTGCCCAGCCACCAATTTCAAATGCGATCTCGCCGGTCGCAATGGTGTTTGACGTACCGTCGCGAACATCGCGAAAACTCGTCGATGAGAGCGGGTACAGCAGCCCGTCATTCGCTCCGGGAATGGTGCCGGCGTTTGCTGCGTAATGACTGGGGCCGTATGCGTTGGAAATAAGTCCGTCTTTGGTGTTTGATGGGCAGAGATAGACGGGAAGTTTCTGGATGACGGTGGCCGCGTTGGCGGCATTGTCGAACCGCAGGTTGAAGTCGTATTGATCGTAGAGCGTCTTCTGTTCGACGAACGGCAGCAGCATCGCCTGCCAGGTCGTTAACACATCGCCCTTCGACTTGCTGCCGGTCGTTCCCAGGACTCCGAAGGGAAAGACACTGTGTGTCGATTGGTAATTGTGCAGCGCAAGGGCCATCTGCTTCATGTTGTTCTTGCACGCCGATCGCCGTGCCGCCTCGCGTGCCTGTTGAACGGCGGGCAACAACAGCGCGATCAAGATCGCGATGATCGCGATTACCACGAGCAGTTCAATCAACGTAAACGCCGGCCGGCCGCCTGGCTTGCGGGGTACTTGAGTCAACGGTCTACCTTAAAATTCGGCAAATAATGAAAAGCTCAGATCGACACAGCGGTGAGGTCCGAATGGTCCCGACTGTTTGAGCCTGAAGCGCAAGCGAAGGAGCTTGCTGGCATCGCCCCGGAATCATCCTTCGCTTGCGCTTCAGGCTCCTATGTGCCGTGTGTTGGACAAGGGCAACCACGCCAAGACCGCCAACGCGGAGACGGCGAACAGTGCATCGTACCGTCGGCGTGGTGAAAGGCAAGACTGCGGATCGCAGCGAGATGACGCCGCGAGGCGTGCTACGGCAGTCGGCAACAGCCTGGACTGCAGGGGGGCGCATTCGATGGCGGGCAACTCGATGCAATTGGCAGCGAACTGCCGTTGGTATGCGCCGATGGTGCACTGAGGAGCTTGTCCTGATCGCCGGAACCGCATTCGGGGCAAGCAGCCGATTCGCCATTGCGAATCAACGACTCAAACTGATGGTCACACCGGCAACAACGGAATTCAAAAGTCGGCATAATTAGTATTGTCCAAAACGACGATCAGGAGCGGATCGCCCGGTGAGCGAATAAAACAAAGTTAACCGACGGTCTTCGTCGCCCATTGTTCCAGCCTGAATCGTGTTCAGCTTGATCGAACTGCCGCCCCCCCGTAAACCGACACCGTTTCCCGGTGCCTGTCGTTCGTCGACTGATATCGAATCCACCGACTGCAGTGACTGCAAAATCACCAGATCAGACGGGAGGGGTTCCCCATCCAGACGTTGATTCCGTGGTTGCGGCTCGCTGGTAATTGCAATAACCGCCAAACAGGCAGCGGCGATAGCGGCGGCCGGAAGCCAGCGATTCAAACGCTCGACTCGATCCGCCTCAACCCGTGATTGCACCGACAGGCGGGATTCCACGTTCGGCCAGACACTGTCGTGCAGATTATATGCCGTCGGGGAAGCCGGCTCCTGCAACATCTGCAAGCTGCCCTTCATGCGGCAACGATATGCCCGGCACTCCGGACAAAGGGCGAGGTGACGCTGCAACTGCACGGCCTCACGCTCATCAACGTCGCCGCCAACCCAAAGGGCAATTTCTGATCTGGCCCGCGTGCAATTCATTTGTCACCGTCCATCTTGCCATTTGCCGCCGAACCGGCCGTCCGCTCCATCCGCCGTGTCCACAATGCCTGAAAGCGGTCTCGTGCCTCCGCCAACCGCCAACGAATTGTCGCCTCTTTTCGATCGAGGATCGCTGCGATCTCCGAGGTCGTAAATCCCTCAAGATCTCGCAACACAAGGACCGACCGATAGTTCTCCGGTATTTGATCAATCACCGCTCGAACTTCCTGGCTGACATCCAACGCAGCGCGGGGATCTGCAGTTGCAGGATCGGGCAGTTTATCACCAGCGTGCTCGCTAAACAGCGACCAGCGAATTCTCCGCTTCCGTTTCCGCAGGTAATCGAGAGTCAGGTTGACGCCGATGCGAAACATCCACGGGCCAAAACGACGCGACGCGTCAAACTGGTCGAGCCGCTGAAAGACCCGCAGAAAAGTCTCCTGCGCCAAATCGCGCGCCTGCTCAGTGTCGTGTACAAATTGCAGGATCACACGTATCAGGCGTTGTTCGTAACGCAGGACGAGTTCCCCGAACGCATCGCGGTCCCCGCCGCGCGCTTCTTCCACCAAGCGGGCATCGCCAACCCCCGATCCGGGGCGGACATCCGCCGTAAGCGGTTTGTTAATATCTGTTTGCGACTGCATTCGGTTATGTCATCCTGCAGAGATCACATTCACTCTATTATACGCCGAATGAATCTCTGCTGTTGGACGGCAGCGAGGATTTCCCGGTTTCCCGATGATCCCGGTTTCCCAGTAAGAAGACCTGCCTATATATTCTACACGAATGGATGCCATTTTCGCGACCGCATTTCTCGCGAAGACACCTCGCGGTCGATGCCCGGCGTTGAAGTTTTCTTGTGCCCGAATCGATTCGCAATGCTACCATGCGGTTTTGAACCTCGGAGGAAAAAGCCATGCAATCAACTGACGAACAGAAGCCGGTGATCGAAGAACAGTACGATCAAATTCTAAAACTGAAGCGACGGCTGTTGGTCGCGACGTGTGTGGCGGCCGTCTCGACAGCTGCATTTCTGGGCATCGCGATTCTGTTGGGAGTCACGTATCTGGCGGACGGATCGGGGTCTCGTGTCGGGCGGCGAGAAGCGGAAATGCAGCGGATGGTTGCGCAGCAGGCGCAACAGGCGCAACAGGTCGCAATGCAGCAGACGATGCGCGCAAACCAACTTGCTCAACAAGTCGCGGCCCAACAACAAACCGGCGTGGCTCAAGACGACATGGGAATGATGGGGGCAGGTGGTTCGGCAGCGGGAGATTTTGGGGCGGATGCTTTTGGAGCGGGAAGTTCGATGGCGAATGACGAGGAACCGGTCGTCGCCCCCGTCCCGTCAACCGAGTAGCCATCACTACCGGGTCACTGGTTGTGGAAACAACGACTGGCCTTGCATGATCGGTACAGGGCCAACTCCGCTTCCCCAGCCGTCATTTCTCCACCAGTCCACGCTCAAACAACCATGCATCGGCCGGCACCAGTTCATCGACGACGGCGTCGAAGCGGGACCGCTGTTCGTCGATATCCACCACCTTCGAGGATTCCGTCCATTTCGTGAGATCCGCTTCAACCACTCCGGCCGCTTCGGCACAGGCTCCCAGCATACTGGCAGCCAGCTTTTGAAACTCTTCCTGTTTGGGATGATCACTGCCGCGCGTCGCGGCAAGAAAGGCCGCCAGTCCGGCTACGGGGAGTGCCGCTGTCTGTTCCAGCCCGACGCGTCTTACAAAGGCGGCCGCGAGTGGAACCGCGCTGCTGACCGGAACGTGGACCCGGTACAGCAGCCAGACGGCCTGTGCCAGATACTGCACAGACTCCGGCGATTCCTCGCTGCCCAAATTCCGCAGCACGGTGACCAGATCGGGCCACGCTCGCACTCCGCCCAGTATCCGCGCGGCTTCGCGATTCAGTTCGATCTTACGCGCCTTGTCCCCCGTTTGTCCCGCCGCCCAGGCCATGTTGGCCAGCGTGGCCGCCTTGCCCTGCACGTTGCCGATCTGCTCCTGCAGTGCCAGCGACTGCTGCCACAACTCCAGCGCACGCGGCACGTCCCCCTGCTGCGCGATCACACCCGCCATCTGATGCAGCGTGGCCGCCTTGCCCTGGACGTCGCCGATCTGCTCCAGCAGTGCCAGCGACTGCTGCCACAACTCCAGCGCGCGCGGCACGTCCCCCTGCTGGGCGATCACACCGGCCATGTTATGCAGCGTGGCCGCCTTACCCCGTACGTCGCCGATCTGCTCCTTCAGTTCCAGCGACTGCTGCCACAACTCCAGCGCACGCGGCACGTCCCCCTGCTGCGCGATCACACCCGCCATGTTATGCAGCGTGGCCGCCTTGCCCTGCACGTCGCCGATCTGCTCTTCAATATCCAGCGACTGCTGCCACAACTCCAGCGCACGCGGCACGTCACCCAGTGTCCGCAGCAGCCCTGCCAGGTTATGGAGGATCGCGCTGTATTCCTTGATGACTGATTCCGGCGTATTGTCGCCGATCGTGGGACACAGTTCCCGCGCCCGTTCAAAATGCGCGAGCGCCTCGCCGGTCTCTCCCAGCACTTCCTCGGCGCGGGCGAGACTGTGCAGCACGCGATAGTCTTCGCAGACTGCCAACGTGGTTTTGGCCAGGTCGCGGGCTTCGGCGAAACGTACCCGGCCGAGGAGACGGTTCGAGAGGGCAGTGGCAATCGGAACGGCGACGCCGCACTCCGCGCACTCTAGTCCCAGCCGGTGAACCTCCAGGGCGCGGTCCCATTCCGGTTGGTCGGTCGATTCCCACCATTGCGCAAACAGGTGACGCGCGGCGCGGTGGCTGGCGGCCTGCCGCGCGGCCGCGTCGATTTCCGCTTCCAGCAATGGACCGAGGATCGCCGACACGTGGTAGTGCGGCGGGTCGGCCGCGCGAATGGTGCCTGCTTCCAGCAGTCCCAAACGAGCCGCCTTCGTCAGGTGCGGTTCCAGTTCGTCGAAGCCGGTAATCGCCGTCACCGCGTCGCGGTCCACCGGCAGCCGGCAAACCGACAACAGAGCCAGCAGCCGGCGGCACTCCGGGGATTGCTGGTCCAACAGTTGCTGTAGCAACGTCTGCTCGCGGAATTCGGCCGCCTGCTGCTGCAGTGCGTCGAACACTTTCGTCGAGTCAACCTCCTCGTCTTTCAGCACGCGATCCAGCCATTCGAGCAGCCGGGGATTCCCCGCCGCCAGTTCCTGTGCGCGTTCGCGTGACTCTGGCTGAACGTTTTCGGCCGACTGTTCGGCGTCGAGCCGTCGCTGTTTCTTGGAAACGTCGGTCGCATCCATACTTTGCAGCGACTCCGTAAACAACTTCGCGGCAGTCTCCGGCAGCGCCAGCGCGTAACGGCAGGTAACGATGACCCGGCTGCCGACTGGTGAATCGCCCGCAGCAGTGCGTCGAGTACATTGAGCGCGGCCGGTTTCAGGATCGCCCGTCCCTGTTCATCAACCTGCACGGGTTTTCCCGCATCCTGTTCCACGTTCTGCTCGAAGTCGTCGAACACGAACAGCACCGGCTCGTTGTCGAATTCCGAATCGAGCAACTTCCGCAGCCGCTGATGGAGCGAGAGTGACGCCTCGTTGAGCAGCGCCGCCGCCTCGGCGTCGGCCGTCTGTTCGTTGACGCAGGAAAGCAGCCGCGCTTCATCCAGCGGGCCGACGCAGACGACGCGCCGCTGATGCGATGGCCGCATCCGCTGGCAGAGCCGGGCGGCCAGACTGCTCTTGCCCAGCCCTCCCATGCCGGTGAGGATCACGCCGTCGTGGTACTCCACAGCGGACTGCCGGCTGCGGAGTACCTTCAGACAGCGCTGCAGCGGCCGACGACGGCCGACGAAATCGGATGCGGAACAGACTCCGGTTTGTCCCGCGTCCAGAAACTCCTTCTGTGCTGCGCGGATCTTTATCTTCTCACGTTTCTTAGTCATCACCGGCGTGACCAGATCGCCGACGTCGGTCGCATCGGCAAACAGCCGCAGCAGATGCCAGTCCGGCACGTTCTTTTCCAGCAGTTGCGCTCGAGCCGAACAGACCGCCTCGTCGATTCGGTTCCCGATCGCCAACTGGTGATACAGGATTCCTGCCGCCAGGCTGGCGGCGATGTCCCCCACCGGCAGCGCCCAGCCGAGCACCGCCGGTGCTCCCTTGCTGACAAGCGCTTCACAGAACGACGGCAGCAACCCGTCATCGGCCGCCTGCCCCGTTTTACAGCCGGAGAGAAACACCAGCCGGGGCCAATGCTGCACCGCCTTGGCAATCATCTCGGCAGTGGCGTACTCGTGGCCGCCCGTCTCCTGCTCGACGATGAACACCGGCACGTCACCCAGGACGTCGGCGTGGCCGCTGAGGTGCAGAACGTCAAAGTAGTTTGGGCCGAACTCTTCCACCCGTTCCTGCAGACCGATCAGACTGCCACTCTCTTCGACGACCAATTCAATCGGCTGCTTCGATGTCGCCGCCAACAGAATCGCCTCTTCCCCATCATATTCCAGCACCGGTTTGACGTCGTCCGGCGAGCAGGCCATCATCAGGATTCTCAGCGGGCGGTTCGCCGGGGTGACTTCGTCGCGGCAGGAATCGCGCACGCGGCGAACGGGAGTCAGCGGCGGATGTAACGTTCCACTCAGATAACGCCCGCCGTCATGCATCAGTTCCCACGGCAAGCCGCGCAGCCGTTCTTCGACATCGATGTGTAACGCGTGGCCGTTCGAGTTTTCCAACGCGCCGGCTAACCAGCGTTCCGCCGGCCCATCGAGCCATTGGTACAACCGCTCGCCGACCGGCTGCAGATCGACACCGGTCCGGCGGTAGTGTTCCGCGACGAACTCGATCAGTGCCGCAATGTCGGCAGTGACAAGTTGGCGTTGGGCCTGCGGTGTTTTCGCGTCCCCGTCGAACAGCCTCAGCGATGTGTCCCCGAAGGCGTCAAAACGCAACACTTTCATGTGTCACTCCTCGAATGTTCATCTCTGTACATCCTGAGGATGACGCGATTCGCCCTGAATTTCCAGCACGAATTCGAGAAATGCAACTGACGGAGGGTCTGCCCCCTGCGCGCTCATCCGTCACACGGTCGTTTCGTCCTCGAACAACGGCCGGCCGCAGTCCAGATTGCAGCGTCGGGTGAGTTCATGCGGTCAACCCCTTTGGAGCAGCTACGCCCCGAGACGCTTTCGATTGGCGTAGGTGAGCTCGTGCTAGCGGTGCGGCAGTTGCTCCGCCAACCGAGTAACCGTCGACAACAGCCCTCAGAACAACTCCTGTTCCACACGGCCTTCGGGCAGCATGTTCATCGTGCGGTCGTTGAGAGTTGTCTTCGTCGTGGAATTGTGGCCCAACCGAAGTTCTTACCGCCGATAGTTGCGAAGTACCAACTCCTCGCCGAGAATGTCCTTGTCGCTATTCTCGGCAGCCGATTGCCTGCTTGTGAAACCCAGGGTGGCTCCGAGAGGTAAGAGTGCAAAACAGTTGCCTTTCGTTCATTTCGCCGCGAGATGGAGAAAACTGCCGATGAAGTCGTTGTTTTCGTGTGCCGCCTGTTTGTCGATTGCCGTCGTGTTTTGTGCTTGGCAGGTCTCGGCAAAGGATCAGCCTAAGCCGGTGAAGGTGGATCAGCCGGCGACTTCCACCAAGGCGGCAGTTAAAAAAAAGAAGTCGGTTATCGGCCGCCACATGCCGAATTTCATTCGACCCAGCTCAGCCGGCAAAGAGGTGGCCTTGTCCGATTTCGGCGACGCCAAACTGGTCGTCGTGATTTTCATGGGGACGGAATGCCCGATCGGCAACGCCTATGTCCCCGACCTGGTCGCCCTGCAACAGCGTTATCCGGACAAGCAGGTGCAGGTGATCGGTATCAATTCGGTACTGTCCGACTCGGCCGGGACGGTTGCCAGGTACGTGAAGGAATTCAAGATCGACTTCCCGGTGCTGATCGACAACGATCAAACGATCGCCGACCGATTCGGCGCACAGCGCACGCCCGAAATATTCGTACTCGACGGCCAACGCAAGATTCGCTATCGCGGCCGCATCGACGATCGCTTCGGTTATATCTACAAACGCGAAGAGTCGCGACGGCAGGAGTTGGAAGAAGCGCTGAAGGAATTGCTCGCAGGGAAAGATGTTTCGGTCCCGGAAACCGAGCCGGTGGGCTGCCTCATCACTCGCAAGAAACGGCTCGCCGAAACGGGCAAGGTCACGTTTGCCAAGCACGTTGCCGGCATTCTTCTCGACCGATGCGCGAATTGCCATCATCCGGGAACGGCGGCTCCCTTTTCACTGTTGAGTTACAAGGACGCCCGGAACTGGTCGGAGATGATTAAGGAAACCATCGTCCAACGCCGCATGCCGCCGTGGAATGCCGATCCGCGTTACGGTCACTTCAGCAACGATTTACGCATGACGGATCAAGAGATCGACACCGTGGTCGCCTGGATCGATAACGGCTCGCCGTTGGGAGACAAAAAGGATCTGCCGAAGCCGCGAGAATTTGCCGACGGTTGGACCATTGGGAAACCCGACAGGGTCTTCAAGATGCCGCGGGAGTACACCGTACCTGCGACCGGCACCGTCAAGTATCAATACTTCGTCACGCCGACGAACTTCAAGGAAGACATGTGGATCCAAGCCGCCGAAGCGCGGCCGGGTAACCATGCAGTCGTGCATCATATTATTGCCTACTACCGCGATCCGAAGTCGGCACGCAAGCGTGGTCTGCCGGCGATTGTCGGCACCGCACCCGGCGAAGAGCCGATGATCTGGCCAAAAGGAATTGGAATCAAGGTTCCCGCCGGTTCGGAAATCGTGTGGCAACTCCACTACACACCGACCGGAAAAGTGGAGAAGGATCGGTCAGAAGTCGGTTTGATCTTCTGCAAGGAACCGCCAAGACGCGTTGCCCGGTCCAGGGCTGCGCTCAATTTTCGCTTTCGCATTCCGGCGGGTGCAGACCATCACCAGGTCGTATCCAGTACGCGATTCTCCAAGGATGCCGAACTGTTATCGTTGATGCCGCACATGCATCTGCGGGGAAAAGACTTTCGTTATACGGCACATTACCCCGACGGCAGCAACGAAATTCTGCTGAACGTTCCCAGTTACGATTTCAATTGGCAACACCGCTACCGCTTCGACAAGCCTCATCACGTTCCCAAGGGAACGAAGATCGAATGCGTGGCCCACTTCGACAACTCGAACGGAAACCCCGCGAATCCCGACGCAACAAAACCGGTGCGCTGGGGAGACCAGACCTGGGAAGAGATGATGATCGGCTTCATCAACTACATCGACGCGCCTCCGAAAGAGACGCCAGCCGCCGACAGTAGTGCGAGCGAGTAGGCCAAACGAATCAAGTCCCCAATGAACGAAGCCCGGCTCTTTCCGAAGAGCCGGGCTTCTGAGTTCGGTTTGTCGATCAACCAGGAACACTATCGTTTGGCGACAGCGTCGGGGGCGACGAGCGACTTGAGGAATGCTGTGATCTTCATGCGGTTTGCAGGCGACTGCATGAAGAATCGCAACCGAGAGTCGGCCGCTTCACCGCCGTGAAATGCGATCGCTTGATCGAGGGTCGCCGCGCGGCCATCGTGCAAGTACGGAGCCGAATCGCGCACACCCCACAGCGGCGGCGTCTTCCATTCCTGCGCACTCGGGGGAACGACTTTCGGCTTGGCATTCTTTCCATCCTTGTCGGCCAATGGCACGGCATCGGGGTCGAACGTCGGTGTACTTGGAACACCGTAACTCCCCACAGCACCAAGATCGGGGCCCATGTCGTGCAGCAACAAGTCGGCAAACAGGCCATCGGCATCGCCCAGTTTTTTTACGTGGCAGGCCGCACAGCCAACCTCAACGAACAGCCGCTCGCCATCGTCAAGCCGCTGGGCAACTTCTGCGTGCGACGACTTTCGTTGCACCGGGGCCGGCAACTCCTTGAGGTAATCGACCAGCGAATTGACTTCATCGCGGTTCAGGTCGAGTCCGGTCGGCTTCGTTTCAGGTTTGTACGGCACGGACGATTGGGCATGATCAGAAACGTGCAGTCCCACTTCGACGGCACACGCCGTCATGGTGAAGTCGTACAATGTTGACTCCTGGGCTTTCCAACCAAACCGGCCCACACGGCCGTCCTCCATCCGGTGAACGCGCCCCGAGATGCGCGGGAAGTCCTCGTGCTTGCGTTTCGCAATTGCCTCGATGGCCTCGGCGGGAATCGCGTCGATCTGTCCGATTCCAAACAGCGCCGTGGTGTTTCGCTGCGATCTTTGGACAGCGGAAATTCCGACACTGAACGCCGACGACATATCAGAGCGTGCTTGTTGCTTCAACGATTGGATTTCCTGCGAGATCCGGCCAACAACCGGAAAGGGATTGCTGTTGGCGGCCTGAGACACGGCGACTGATTGGAGTTGGGGGAATTGTGAATTATTCACTGATGCCGTGCCTGATTGAGCCGGCACCGGCGAAATGAACGCTGCCGTTGGAACGCGAGGAGCCTGGATTGCGTTGCCACTTCTGGCGCGGAATTGCGTTGGAGCGGATGGGCGTGCGGAAACAAAAATCCCACTGGCCGCGCGTATTCGCCAGTTCTCGTGCTTTGTGTCGATGCCGAACCGATGCAGCACGACCGTGTTCGACTTGCGAAATCCCGGATGCCAATTGACCAATTGATCGCGCGTCGCCTTGAGTTGACGTTCGACTTGAGCAATCGCCTTCGCGCGTTGCGATTCCCGTGGCTTGTTTGATGTCTGCTGAGCCGGAACTGATGGGCTGGGCTGCCTGGACGGTGGTGGGTTTCCAATTGCCGCTTTCAACTGCTCCAGCGTCGGCATCGAGGCGGTCAACAATTGGACGTTTTTGCCAACCGGTCCGCCGCCGCCAATGGCTCCCTGATTGTGGCAGGCGACACACGAGCTTTCGTTGAAGACGGGGCCAAGCCCGTCGCCTCCATGACTCCGTGGGTCATCGGCAATCCACTCCCGCCGGAAAATTTCTTCGCCTGAAATTGTTGGGGAGTTCGATTTCTTCTGCCTGGCTTCGGCGTCGGCTCCACTTCGCTCATCTGCTGCCAGCGAAGTCACCGCCAACAACGAAGCAAATGCGACACCGGCACTCCAACTCGCGACGCCAAATCGACTCGTCTTCCACGAATACAGTCGTCCGAACATCTGCCACCCTCCTTGAAAGATTTGCGTTGAATCTGGCGGCGATTCCCAATCAAGAAGGCCACCATCAGCCGGGTCGATGCTGAAACCCATCCAGTGGTTTTCAGACGCGAATTAGTATAACCAAAGTTCCCCATTTTCAGCGAATTATTTTTTCTGCAGCCCGGTCTTCCATCGATCGTGAAGTCTCTTCAGCCGCTGAACTTCATCGGGATGCTTGCCGGCCAGATTGGTCATCTCAGATCTGTCCCGTTCCAGGTTGACCAGAAACAGCTTGTCATCTTTTCCCAGCGTGCCTTTGTTTGATGTGTCGCGCGGGTTGCCGATTAACTTCCAGCCCCCGCTGCGGACGGCCCAGCTATTGCCAATGGTCCAATGAATCACCTCGTGGGGAGACTTTGCGGAGGCCGAGCGAATGACGGCGGCGATGCTTTGCCCGTCGATGTCTTTCTCGACTAGTGGGATATCGCAAAGCTCCGCCACGCTCGGTAGCCAGTCACAACTATGGGCGACCTGCTGGCGAACTTCGTCGGCGGGTAAATGTCCGGGCCAACTGATAATCGCCGGCACGCGAATGCCCCCTTCAAACAGGCTGAACTTCGCGCCACGATACGGCCCAGCACTGCCGCCGCCAAGATGCGCACGCACTTCGGTCGAATGCCCATGATCGGATTGAAAGATGACAATGGTGTCTTCGCGCAGGCCGAGCGCATCGAGCTTCGACAGAAGTTTGCCGATGCGGGCGTCGAACGTCGAAACAAATGCGTTGTACAGATTCCGTGGATATTTGACGTCGCGATATCGCTCCAGCCACTCGGGATCTCCCTGATAGGGATAGTGCGGCATGTTAATCGCGTAGTACATGAAGAACGGCTTCTTCTGATTCTTTTCGATGAAAGTGGTCGCCTCTTCAACCATCAAATCACCAAAGAAACGGCCCGGCATGTGTACCTCTTTGCCGTTGCGCCACAAATCGTGACGGTTGGGACCGTTCCAATAAAAGAAGTGCGAAAAGTTATCGATGCATCCGCCCATGTGGCCGAAGGTGTAATCGAATCCCTGCCCGCCGGGCATCGTTTTCGGCTCGTAACCAAGATGCCATTTGCCGATGTGAGCCGTCGCATAACCGGCCGCCTTAAACGTCTCGGCAAACGTCACCTGCTCGACCGGCAACCCGGAATTTCCCCGTTGACTGGAAACATTTCCCGGCACACCGGCGCGCACCGGATAACGGCCGGTGAGCAATCCCGCGCGGCTGGGCGAACAAACCGGCGCCGCCGCGTAAAACTGTGTGAAGCGAACGCCACGTTTCGCCAGCGCGTCGATATTCGGCGTCTCGATGTCCTTGGTCCCATAACAACCGGCATCCACACTGCCCTGGTCGTCAGTAAAAACAATCACCACATTCGGCTTGCGCGCTTCGGCCGCCGTACAGAAAGACAACTCCGTGCAGAAGGACAAAGTTGCCCAGGCGATACCGAGGCAAATAGAGAGAGACGCTTTATTCATGGGTCGAGTTTCTTTCCAATGAATTGCCGACTTGCTGATGTCGAGCTTTCGTTATGTTTCACGACGCTGTCATCATTGTAGCCATTAACCGATGCTGGTGCCTCCGTTTGACGATTCGCATTGTCACCCGAAGCGTAAGTCTTGAGGTTGCCCCCTTGAGTCCCAAAGGGACGACAGGCAATAGCCCCGTCCGTCAGGGCGGGGGATTCGGCACGAGTCTCCGCAGACAAGCCCCGCAAGGGGCGAAAGGAATGGATCGCGATCGTCGGTGTCGCCCCTCCGGTGCTGCGAACGCGTGTGCGGCTTCCCCTGCACGGACGGACGGGGCTATTGCCTTACGCCGATTCGCGGCCACAGAAACTGCGCGACTCCATAACTTTCGCTTCGCGTTCCAGTGGCTCACAGCGGATGTTTAATTTCTCCAAACCGAGCACTCCCCCTTGACAGGACTACTTTGCCCCGCATAATAGATCGCACCTACCCTATGAGACTAAATAGTGAGCGACATGATTCAAGGCAATCGATTACGCGGGCATTTGGAGTCGATGATCCTGGCGATCCTCGAACAGAATCCGGCGCACGGCTTCGACGTCGTCAAGCGGCTCGAAGAACGCGGGGAAGGCGTGCTGCAATTGCGGGAAGGGACGATTTACCCCGTCCTGTATCGCATGGAAGCGGCCGGGTTGATTCGGGCGAAGTGGGATGATTCGAAGGCCGACCGCCCCGGACCGCGGCGAAAGGTCTATTCGCTGTCGCGCAAGGGGCATCGCCAACTCGCAAAAGAACGGCAGCTGTGGGACCAGTTCGTTCAAGTCGTCGGCAACATCGTGGGAGCACACGCATGAATATCGAATTGATGAAGCACGTCGAATCCATCGTCCGACCCATCCATGCACCCGGCTCGCAAAAACTGCGGATGCGTGAAGAACTGTACTCTCAGTTGGAGCAAATCTACCTGGAAGAGTCCGGCAAACAGGACGATCCGCAGGCCGCGCTGTTGGCGGCGTGCGAACGCTTCGGCGATGCAGGTGAATTACGAAAGGAACTGCAGGCGACCGTCCCGGCAGTTATCGCGACGACTGCGCGAATGGATCAGTGGATCGGCGGGCGCAGGCCGGGCGAACCATTACTGCGGTACGCATCGAGGATCGGCATTCGGTTTGGTGCAATCATCGCAGTCACCGTGACCCTGTTGTTGCTCTGGGCCAACCCCGGCGGGGGACAAAGCCCACCACTGTCGATCGCCTGGTCGATCATTGCGGCCGCTGGAGTCCTGTTCGGTCTCAATACGTTCGTCATCACTCTTTGCGGAAATGCCGCAATGGCGGCCATCGAATGGAACGATGGCCGCATGCGCATTCACCGCAAGGGACAGGCGGCGTTGTGTGTCCTGGCGGTTGGGCTGATGGTGGGGCTGTCCGAAGTGGCAGTGTGGCTCGGCACAGACAGCGGATACAGCCTCGCCGACGCAGCCATTCTCTTTCTGGAAGTCAGTTTGTTCAGCGTCGTAAGTTTTTCAGCCGTGGTTGGGCTGATGGCGTATGACCAACGCGGGCTGAGTGCGTGGAATGAACTGGAGTTGGGCTCTGAACAAGATCGCCAGGCTGTTGCCTGGCATGCGTGAAGGGGGATCTCCGTATTCGTAACAGCCAATTCTATGGGTACCGCAACCGGGGTATTCCGTGTTACCGTCGGCTGGTATATGCTGTGGGGGAAGGCGTATGTCTCCCACGTCAGTATCTACGGAGCCGTTGATGACCGTTACGGTGAGTTGCCCGAAGTCTGATTGTCGCCGGACGTATCAAGTTCCCGAGGAAAAGATCGGAAAGCAGGTCCGCTGCAAGGAGTGCGGAACAGCATTCACGTTTGCCGTTGCCGGACAAACCATCGCTCCGTTGGCCGATCAAACAAATCCGACTGCCGCACGTCAAACTCAAACCAACGAAACCGTCAAACGGCTTGGTCGTTTCGAGATTCGCGGACGTCTTGGTTCCGGAGCGTTCGGCACGGTCTACCGCGCACACGATCCGCAACTCGACCGCGAAGTCGCGCTCAAGGTGCCGCATGCCGCGCGTCTTGGGAATCCGCATTTCGTCAAACGATTTCTAAATGAAGCGAAGCTAGCGGCACGGTTACAGCACCCGCACATTGTCCCGGTGTTCGATGCAGGGCGAGACGGTAAACGGTATTACATCGCGTCCGCTTTCATCGAAGGGGGAACACTCGATGCGGCACTGCGCAAGCGGACGTTGGACTACCGAGAGACCGCAGGGATTGTGATGCAGCTGGCCGAAGCGCTGGCGTATGCGCACAAACAAAAGATTATACATCGCGACGTCAAACCCGATAATGTGATGCTGGACGTGAACGCTGAACCACACCTGATGGACTTCGGTCTGGCGCGACTGGAAACGTCGGACGAACGGCTGACACAAGGCGGCGGCATTCTGGGGACACCGGCCTACATGTCACCGGAGCAGGCACGCGGCGATCAGGACGATGCGCAAGAGTCGGATGAAACAGAGAATCCTAGCGGTGTCACGGCGGCCAGTGATCAATACAGCTTGGGTGCGACGTTGTACGAAATGCTCTGCGGGGAGCTTCCCTTCAACGGACCGCCGGAGGTTGTGATCTTCAACGTTATTCAAACGGAACCGCCCAAACCGCGCAGCGTCAACGCCGACATTCCGCCCGACCTGGAAACGATTTGCCAGAAGGCGATGTCGAAGGAGCCATCGCGGCGTTATACAGACTGTGCAGCGCTTGCCGACGATTTGCACCGCTGGTTGGCAGACGAGCCGATCCAAGCCCGGCAACTGAGTCCGCTGGAACGGGCGCAACGCTGGGGTCGCCGCAATCCTGTGGTGGCGGGGCTGAGTGGTTCAATCGTCTTGGTTGTTCTGCTGGCACTCGTTCTGGTGACCTGGCAGTGGCGTCGTGCAATCAAGGCTCAAGCAGTGGCTGTCAAGTCGCAAACTGCGGCGGACGAATCGCAGGCTAAAGCTGACAGATCGCAAACTGCAGCGGACAAATCGCAGGCTGAAGCTGACAAGTCACAGGCTGAGGTTGTCAAATCAAAATCTGATCGCACTGTGGCACAGGTCGACTCAATTCTCCGGTCGGACATCCGACAGCTTCCCTTAATCATTAAAGGTCTACAGCCATTCTGGTCCGATGTACTCCAACGACTCGAACAGTACGAGAGCAAGAAAGACCTGACATCAGCAGAGCGTTTGCGGCTGAACATTGCTTTGGTGTCGCACGACGAAGCGTACGTCGAACCACTTAAGGACAATCTGCTGACATGCAATCCCAACGAACTTACCGTTATCCGCGATGCGCTGTTTCCTTATCGGGACGACCTGAAAGACGAACTGTGGGACATTGTTAACTACTCTGATGCAAACAGGAATCAGCAATTTCGTGCTGCATGTGCGTTGGCAACTTTTGATCCCGAGAGTTTCTGGTGGGCAGATGCTAGCCAACGTCTCGTTCGCGAACTCGTTCTGGAGAATCCGCTTGTACTGCAAACGTGGCTGGATGCGTTGCGTCCTGTGCGTACCGTACTACTGAAACCGCTTGAATCCATGCTCGAAGACAGGATCGCTGCGACGTCAACGGAAGATGAAGTGAGCGAGCTTTTAAAACGAAAAGCGAACGTCGCTGGCGCTTTGCTGATGTTGGATGAACCCGACAAAGCCTGGTCACTGCTGAAGCACAGCCCCGATCCGCAAGCCAGAAGCTACCTCATCCACTCGATCAGTTCCATGAACGTCGAAGCGCAGACGCTGATTGGCCGGCTGGAGACAGAGCCGGATGTTTCCATTCGGCGGGCACTGCTGCTGGCGTTGGGCGAATTCAGCAAGCGGATGCTCACCCTGCAGCAACGTCAGCCGGTAATCGACAAGGTACTCGCCCTTTACGAGCGAGATCCTGATCCCGGCATCCACGGCGCGGCGGAATGGCTGTTGAGGCAGTGGGGAGCCACAAAGCAACTCGACGCTATCGACGCACGGCTGCGAGCCAATGAAACCAAATTGCCGCAAGGTGATGACAAACGGCAGTGGTACCTGACCACCCAGGGCCAGACGATGGTGATTCTGAATGCCGACGGGTTCCTGATGGGATCGCCGGAAACAGAGCCGGATCGCCAGCCGGATGAAACTCTGCATCGGCGCACCATTGGTCGTAAGTTCGCCATTGCCTCGAAGGAAGTGACCAAGGCGCAATTTCGTGCGTTTGAACGGGCGAATCCCGCCATCGCGCCCGTCGAGATAGAGGAGACGAGCAAGACGGACGATTCCCCCCAGCTTTCGGTGGACTGGTACAACGCCGCAGCCTATTGCAACTGGTTGAACGAACAGGAAGGAATTCCCCAACAGCAGTGGTGTTACCTGCCGAAAACGGTATACAACTACCCGCATGGCATAAAACGGGCTGCGGATTATCTGAAGCGGACGGGTTACCGGCTACCGACCGAGGATGAATGGGAATTCGCTTGCCGTGCGGCGTGTCTCACCAGCCGCTATTACGGCCCAGCGACAACCCTGTTGTCGAAGTACGCATGGCACCGAGCAAATTCCAGGAAACGGAGCTGGCCGGTGGGCCGTTTGAAGCCGAATGATTTCGGCTTGTTCGACATGCTGGGGAATGCAGAGGAGTGGTGTGACGGAAGGTATCGGCCATACGAGGGTGAGGGAGAATTGATTTACGCAATGGGAATTCTGCGTGGAGGCTCGTTTAACGATCAGTCGTCGAACGTCCGTTCCGCCCGCCGTGGTCGCCTACAACATAATGGTTTCATTTTTCAGCGTCGTAGCATTCAATCGAAAAGTGGAACCCAGGCCGTTGGTTTTCGTCCGGCCAGAACCTACCCTGAGCCGCTTGACTTCCCAGCGGAATGACTCCGGTGCGGTTGGATCAAGCGAACGGCGATTCCGAGAGTTGATCGTGGAATGTGGCTGCGATGGGGATTGTGGCCCGATCTCTCACGCAGCGTCGAACGACGCTGGCACCAGTCAACGGCGCAATGTGAGAAACGAAGCGTCCCTGACGAGTACCACAACGAAATTGAACTCAGCGCACAACGCGCCGGCGAGAGTGATTCTGAAACGACCTTTGAAATCATCACCCGCCGTGAATGCTGGCTGGGCCGAATCGTTGACGCGCAATGCAGCCCAAGGTGGCCTTGAATGCGTCGCAAACCAGATGGCGGCCGGTGCCGAAATCGACGACTCTAGCGCCGCGTGCGTTGCGGGTTCGCGGCGGTTTGTGTCTTGCGGCCGGGCGGGGGATTGCGGATGTAGATTGCGAATCCTTCTTTGTGCGGCGGCAATTCCGAAGTGGGGACGCGATAGGCGTTCTTTAGGTGTGCGGAGTCTGAGTCATACGAGTTGTCGGCGGCGTCCAGAAAATCGTCTGCAACAACGACAAGCGTTGGCCGCTGCTGATTGAGCAACTCGGAGAACTGCAGCTGGTCCTGACAGACTTCCGGGATTGTCCCCTTCGCGTAGTAGCCGATTCTGGTCGCGGCGTTGTCCACCAGCACCGTCTCGAACGGGCCGTACTCGCCGTTCAGCCAACGACCAAGTGATGCCTGTCTCTGGCGGCTTTTGTGTGACGATGTGATCGCATCGCCGCAGGAGACCAAAGTCATCACAACGACGAGTGCGCCGACAACTGTTCGGCCCCTTTCCGCAAGAAACCCACGCAAGTTCGCCTGAGAAACGCGGTGCGCGATCGCAAGCAGTCCGAGGGCTGCAAAGGGAAGCAAAACGAACCAGCCGGTGAAAAAGTATCGGCCATTGATTCCGCCGCTGAAATGAAGTTTGGCCCAGACGCCGAAAAACACGCAGGCCGCCATCAACACGAAGACGATGTACTCCCGCTTTCGCAGCAGGTTCCGCCAACCGAACAGCCCGGTCAACAAGAGGACACAGGCCGGCAGTTCCAACGAATTGAGCAGGTCGTCCAGATAGACCCAGATGGGCCATTCGGTGGCCGTCTCTAGAGGCAGTTTCACGACTTCTTTTCGTGGTTGGGTGGCTGGGGTCGACCAACGGGAGCCCCCAGCGATTGCAGTATCTGGGGGCTTCGCTCCGCTACGACCCCAGCCACCCTCTTGATGTTTTGAAACTGCCTCTAAAGAGGCAAACACCTGCGTGTTGTGTGGTGGCGGTAATGCCAGGGCGAAAGTTGTTGAAGCAAACGGGGTCTTCGCGCTACCCACCGGACTGAAGTTGATGGCCTGCCGATGAGTTGGTGTCAGCCCGTCGGCGGAGTCCGTTTCGGTAGTCAACCAATTCCAGCTCGCTGAAAAATTTCCTGAGCGGCCCCATTCCCAGCGGTCGTGATCGCGCAGGAGCGTCACGTTGACGACCACCAGCAAGGCCGGAATCATCGCCAGACTCAAGCATGTGCCTGCCATCAGGCGGACACGGACGAACCACGATTCGACTCGGCAGAGAATCGGCCAAAGCAGAATCGGCAGCAGAAGCAGCCAGCCCTCGCTGCGGGTGTAACTGGCCAACCCGAACGTAATCCCCGATGCAACGAACATCCACCACTTCACACTGGTGACGGAGCGCCAACAAAAATAGAGGCACAAATTGAAGAAGAACCAGAACATCGGTTCGCGGATCGGTTCAGCGCTGATCTCGATGAGTTGCGGTTGAATGGCGTACAAGAAGCACGCAACAATCGCGACTTTGTCGTTGAAGGCATGACGTATCCAGCCAAACATTGGTGCCACCACAAGACTCGAGATGAACACTCCCCACAGTTGTCCGCCGGTCACCCAGTCGATTCCGAGCTTGTGAAACAGAAGCAAGACGACCGGATAGACGTTGAGATTCAGATACTCGAACGCGCCCTCGAATTGCCCACGATCCAGCAGGTCGGCGATGGAAATGTAGTAATACGCATCGTTACACACCGCATCGATTCGCCACATCATCAGCAGACGCGGAATAGCGCACAGAATGATCAAGGCCGTGATGAGCCGCTTGGCCGGCGGAGCGGGGGAAACGCCTTCGCCTCGGGCCGACAATGAGCCAGAAAAACGGTCGGGAGGTGGCTCAATCAATCGATCCAGGAGATTGTTCGCAAAGAACCTGATTCGCCCACCAGTCATTGCGATGCAGTCCGTTGTTCTGCTTGCGTCCAAAGCAATCGCGCCACGTTTGAACACAGCCAAAGTTCCCACCGCGACGTGCGCGGTCTCCGAATGATATCACCGCAGAGGCTGCAAGAACGGGCCAAGAATATAGGCTGGCGGGACTGGAGGGTCAATCCCGAAGCGGCGGGGTCTGTCCCTTCAGAATCGATGCTCGGTTTGCTTATTGACAGGATTCACTGTTGCCGGTAGAACCCCCAGATTAATGCAATCAGCAGATGATCTTCGTTCTGAACGCCCCAAAGGAGTGCTAGGTCGGCGTGCGTATTTGGCTTCTTAAGGATGGTGAAACGCTTCCGGTTCAAGACGGAAGTCGAAAGATGCGCACGTGGATGTTGGCCGAAGCGCTGGCTAAGCGAGGGCACGATGTCGTCTGGTGGTCGAGTACGTTTTCCCATCAGCGAAAAGAGCTTGTTGCCCGCAGTGATGAGACGTTTCGGGTTTGCGAAGGGGTCACACTGAAGTTGCTGCACTCTGGATCGTATCGTCGAAATGTTTCAGTCCGCAGATTGCTGCACCACCGCACGCTGGCGCGCCGTTTCTCAGAATGTGCCGATTCCGAAGCCCCTCCCGACATCATCGTCAGTGCTTATCCCATCATCGAAGTCGCCAGCCAAGCCGTGCAGTTTGCAAAGCGTAACGCGATTCCCATCGTTGTTGATGTCAGAGATTTGTGGCCCGACTATTTTCTCGAACACATCCCCAGAATTCTGCGAACGCCAGCCAACTTTGCCCTGCGTGGCGCATACCGCCAGAAACAGCACATCATCCAGAATGCCGACAGCGTTGTGGCGACGACCGAGGGAATTCTCCGCTGGGCGCTGCAAACGGGTGGACGAGAACGAATGCCCTTTGATCGGCCATTCCATCTTGGATATCCCGCATCGAATGCGTCAACCGCTGCCGAATCGATGGTCTGCCCCGAATACCTTCGGCCATTCCGCGACCGTACGATTTTCACATTTGTGGGAATTTTTGGTAGCGCATACGATTTGGAAACGGTTTGCCGCGCCGCGAAAGTCTTGGCCGATGAAGGCGATGAACGGGTGCATTTCGTCTTCGCCGGAACCGGGGGACGATTCGACGAGATTTCGGCCCAAGCCCGGGGACTTCCCAACGTGACCATGCCCGGCTGGCTATGGAAAGAACAAATCGACGCTTTGCTGCAGCATTCGGACGTCGGATTGGTTCCGTTTTACGACGGAATTCCCGATGCGATGCCGAACAAGGTCTTCGAGTATCTCTCCGCCGGCCTGCCATTAATGACGTGTTTGAGCGGCGAATTACGAGATCTCGTCGAATCGTGCAGGATTGGCTATTATTACCGCGACGGCGATCATTCGAGCTTGCTCGCCGGAATTCGCAAGATTGCTTCAGACGGCATTCTCGTCGAAAACATGTCGAAGAATGCTCGGTCGGTCTTCGAGGAACGATTCACGGCCGACACTGTTTACGGCGCGTACGCCGAACACATCGAACAACTGCACGCAGCATCGACAACCGAATGTGTGGCGAAGGCGGCAGCTTGAGCGAAGGTGATTAGGAACTCAACAAATACACGAGAGAAACCGTCCCGCACGGACTCGGAATTCTCCACTCTGGAATACAGGAAATGACAATGGATCATCGCTTACGAGAAGCGATTGGCGACAAGTCGGCAACCATCGGCGTGATCGGATTGGGTTACGTTGGTCTGCCGTTGATTAGCGCCTTCGTTGCGGCCGGTTTTCGGTGTATGGGTTTTGACGTCGATCAGAAAAAGGTCGATTCGCTCAACGCCGGTCAGAGTTACATCAAACATATCTCATCCGAAACCGTCGCCGACTGGATTTCAAACGACCATTTGGAGCCGACCTCCGATATGGCCCGTTTGAGTGAAGCGGATGTTCTGCTCATCTGCGTGCCGACACCGCTCTCGGACAGTCGCGACCCCGATCTGAGTTACGTGGAAGGGACAGCGCGGGCGATTGCGAAAACACTTCGCCCGGGCCAGCTCGTTGTGCTGGAAAGTACGACCTATCCCACCACGACGCGCGACGTCTTGTTGCCCATTCTTCTGGAAAGCGGCCTGAAACCGGGGGAAGACTTCTTCCTCGTTTATAGCCCGGAACGCGAAGATCCGGGCAACCCGGATTATTCGGCTGCGGGAATTCCCAAGGTGGTCGGCGGCCTCGACAAGGAAAGTTCCGAACTGGCCGAAGCATTGTACAGTCATGCCATTGTGCAAGTGGTCCCCGTCTCCAGTCCGGAAATTGCCGAGGCATGCAAGATTCTGGAGAACACATACCGCGCAGTGAATATTGCGTTGGTCAACGAACTGAAAACGCTGTTCGATCGTCTGGGAATCGACATCTGGGAAGTTGTCGATGCGGCCAAGACCAAACCGTTCGGATTCCAGCCGTTTTATCCAGGACCGGGATTGGGCGGGCATTGCATTCCCATCGATCCATTTTATTTGACGTGGTTGGCTCGGAAGCAAGGTTTGGCAACGCGGTTTATCGAACTGGCCGGCGAAGTGAATTCCCGGATGCCCGAATACGTGATTTCCAGGCTGGCAGACTTTCTGAACGAGGAGACCAAGCCAATCCGCGGCAGCAAGATCGCGTTGTTGGGCATGGCATACAAGAAAGACGTGGACGATCCCCGCGAGAGTCCCTCGTTCGAGTTGCTCGATTTGCTGATGAAACGCGGTGCCAATGTGAGCTACAACGATCCGCACATCGCTTCGTTGCCCAAAATGCGACACTGGGATGTCCCGGAAATGACCAGTTGCGAACTCACGCCCGAGTATCTGGCCGAACAAGATTGTGTGCTGATTGCCACCGATCACACGGCCTACGATGCCGACTTCATTGTGCAGCACTCGAAAATGGTACTCGACACGCGCAACGCGACGATCAACGTGACCGAAGGCCGCGAGAAGATCCGGAAAGCGTGATCTGACAACGGTGCTTCATTGTGAAAGTCACGTGACACGGGGCTCGCATCGTCGATACCAAACGGCACGCGTGCGCGATGTCACCGTCGTTGGCTCACGTCCGCAGTTCGGTACTGTCTCGCTTGGCGATCCGCATAGTAACCCGAAGCGTAAGCGAGGACCTAACGTGCTCCCTCGCTTACGCTTCGGGTTACTATCGCTGGAGCCATTGATTGCAAATCTTCCCGAGTTGAGCCACGATCCCAAACCCGATTCACACCCGCTACAGCCGGGTTGACATGATCGCGGAAGACGGCATATAAGGCCGCTGGCTCTTGGAGAGCTGCGCAAACTAAGTTGAATTCCGTCCGCCAAAGGAGTGAAGCGATGGATTTGAGGGGGAAAAAGCTGATGGTGATCGGCGGTGCCGGTCTCATTGGAAGCCATGTGGTTGATGAATTGCTGAAGACCGACGTCGGCGAAATCATCATCTACGATAACTTCTTCCGCGGCAGCATGGACAATATTGCAACCGCGATGGAAGACCCGCGCGTGAGTGTTTCGCCACACGGAGGCGACATTCTACAACGCGATGTTCTCGAACGGGCGATGGAGGGCGTTGATGGCGTTTTTCATTTGGCCGCACTGTGGATTCTGCAGTGCCACGAATACCCGGACACCGCCTTCGATGTGAACGTCCGCGGCACATACAATGTTGCCATGGCTGCGATCAAACAAAACGTCCAACGCGTTATCTATTCTTCTTCCGCATCGGTCTACGGCGACGCCCTGGAAATCCCGATGACCGAAGATCACGCATACAACAATTTCACGTTCTATGGTGCGTCGAAGATCGCCGGAGAGCACTTCTTCAAGAGTCTGGGAAGCCGCTACGATCTGAACTGGGCCGGGTTGAGGTACATGAACGTGTACGGCCCACGGCAAGATTACAAGGGTGCCTACATTGCCGTCATGCATAAGATCCTCGACTGCATTGAGCGCGGTGACCGACCGGTTGTCTACGGCGACGGCAGCCAGAAGTACGACTTCGTTCACGTGACCGACGTCGCGCGATCCAACGTCCTGGCGATGCAATCCGACGCGTCCGGAAAATGCTACAACGTCGGCCGCGGCATCGGCACCACGATCAAGGAATTGACGGAGTTGTTGCTGCGACTGAAAGGCAGCGATCTCGACATCCGTTACGAACCAGCCGGCACGACCTTCGTTACCAATCGAATTGGTTGTCCGAAAGCTGCCGCAGAGGACCTCGGGTTCGAGTGGACCGTTGAGCTCGACGCCGGCATGCAGAGCCTGATTAACTGGCGTTGCCAGGATAGCGCCGGCCTGGACGCCAAGCGGAAAATGACGGGTGGTGTTCGTGCCGCTTAGCGGTGCTTTGCAGTCGAACCGGCACGTTGCCTATTCCGGCTTGTCGGGGCGAGGGTAGCCCCGCGCAAGCCTGGGTTTGGTGTTGGGTGTCGCTGCTCCTCCTTCATGTGGCAAGAGAATTCACGCCACGTTGTGATTGCGTTGCTTCAACACGGTCTTGAACTTTCCCACGATTGACGTGTCCTATGTGCGGTATTGCCGGAATCGTCAGCCTTGAATCCCGTCCCGTTGAGCCGCGGGGAATCAAGCGGATGTGTGATCAGATCGCCCATCGTGGCCCCGACGATGCCGGCTACGTCATGTTTCGCACCGGCGTGCGAAATGTCGGCGACGGGGGCAGTTGGTCGGAATTTGTCGATGCCGAGTTTCGCAACGTCAACGAGCATCTGCCGGTTTTTGGCGACGGCTATTTCCAGGACGTGGCGGGTAGCACACAATTCAGCGTAGCACTCGGGCACCGTCGACTATCGATCATCGATCTGAGTCACTATGGGCACCAACCCATGGCGAGTTCCGATTGCCGGTTTTGGATCACTTACAACGGAGAGATTTACAACTTCCAGGAATTGCGAGCCGATTTAGAGCGCGATGGTTATCAATTTCGTTCCCGCAGCGACACCGAAGTGATTCTTCACCTTTGGCACCGATACGGTGAAAAAGCCGTTGAAATGCTGGACGGGATGTTTGCCTTTGCAATTTACGACCGCCTCGAAAATCGCTTGACGTTGGCACGAGATCGATTTGGCGTTAAGCCGCTGTACTACGCAGCCGGCGATGGTTTTTTTCTGTTCGCCAGTGAGATCAAGGCGATTCTTGCCTCGGGTCACGTGAAGGCACAACTGGCCCCCGAACAGCTTGTGGAGTACCTGTCGTTCCAGAACTTGTATGGCGAGGAGACTTTGTTTGAAGGTGTGAAGCTTCTGCAGCCGGGTGAATGTCTCACCGTGATTCCGGGTACCCGTCGCGTTCCGGAGAGCCGTAGCTATCACGCCGGGTTTCCCGAGGCGGAACCGGAATTGGCCGACGATCCCGAAGCAACGGAACGGCTTTCGGAGTTGTTCGCCGCCGCCGTCCGCCGACAACTTGTGGGTGATGTCGATGTGGGATCGTACCTGTCCGGCGGAATGGATAGCGGCTCGATTGTCGCCGTTGCCGGCCGTTCGATCCCGCGATTGCTCACATTCACATGTGGTTTTGATCTGACCAACGTGAATGGGCTTGAACAAGGTTTCGACGAACGCCGGCTCTCGGAGAAGCTGTCTTATCTGCTGCAAACCGAGCACTACGACGTTGTGCTGCATGCGGGCGACATGCCTGCCGCGATGGACAAATTGACGTGGCACATGGACGACCCACGTGTCGGCATGTGCCATCAGAATTGGTACGTCGCCAAACTCTCAAGCAAGTTTGTCAAAGTATGCCTGGCGGGTGCGGGAGGCGATGAATTGTTCGGCGGATATCCCTGGCGATATTTGCAGGGTCTCGGCGCGCAAACGTTTGGACAATTCGATGACGCGTACTTCCGGTTCTGGAATCGACTCGTTCCGCCTGCCGAACTTCCTCGATTGTTTGATCCGAGTCTGGCCAAACTCAAAGATGTTCCACGCGAGCGTTTTGATCGCGTCATGAAGGGCGCCCCAGAGTGGCAGGACAATCTCTCGACGTGCGACAACATGCTGCGTCGCTCTTTGTATTTTGAACAGCGCACGTTCTTACAAGGGTTCTTGATTGTTGAAGACCGCATCAGCATGGCGCACAGCCTGGAAACGCGGGTCCCCTTCCTCGACAACGCGCTCGCCGACTACGCGTCACGTTTGCCGCCATCGATGAAAGTCGATACCGCCGCTCTCGCTCAGCACGATCCCTCGCAGCACCTTGTCACCACCGATGGGAAGCGCGTGCTGCGTGAGGCGATGGAGTCGTTCCTGCCCGCCGAATTCACACGGCAACAGAAGCAGGGTTTTTCTTCGCCGGACGAAAACTGGTATCGCGGTCCATCGATGCAGTACATCAAGGACGTCCTGTTCGACCGCCGCACGACGGAGCGTCCCTGGTTCGACCAATCCTACGTCCAACAGAAGTTGCAGGAGCACTTCCAAGGCAAATCGAATCACCGGCTATTGATCTGGTCGCTGCTCAGCCTGGAATTGATGCAGCGGCATTACACGGATTCGGCCGTGCCATTGGAGAAGGCCGCATGATGACACTCGCAAAACGGCAATTCTCCTCGGTGCGCGAAATGGTCGCGAACCTTGTGCAGAACCGACATCTGACCTGGGAGATGGCCAAGCGGGATATCACCGATCGCTATGCCGGTCAGGTTGCCGGGTCGCTGTGGGCGATTGGACACCCACTGGTGATGATGGGGATCTACATTTTCATCTTCGCCTTCGTGTTCAAGGTCCGCGTTGGCGGTACGCGGGAACTTCCACTCGATTACACCGCCTATTTGCTTTCCGGACTGATTCCATGGATGGCCCTTCAGGAAGCGATGACGAAAGGTGCGACCTCCATCACGGGCAATGCCTCGCTGGTCAAACAAGTGGTGTTTCCGGTCGAAATCCTTCCGGTGAAGGGCATCCTTGCTTCTATGATTACGCAGCTGATTGCCACGGCAGTCCTGCTGATTTACACGCTCGTTTCTCACGGCAGCTTGTTCTGGAGTCACCTGTTGCTGCCTGTACTGTTCCTGCTGCAGTTTCTCGGCATGACCGGCATCTGCCTGTTGTTGGCTTCAATCGGCACGTATTTACGGGACATCAAGGACGTTGTGCAAGTCACTTGCGTGGCCGGCATGTATGTGATGCCGATCTTCTACCTGCCATCTTCTGTGCCTGCCCCACTACGGCCGTTGTTGTATCTGAATCCCTTCAGCTACCTGGCCTGGTGCTACCAGGACGTCTGCTATTACGGCCGCTTCGAACACCCGTGGGCCTGGCCCGTGTTGGCGATTCTGTCGCTCTCAACCTTCCTCATCGGGTCGCGCGTTTTTCGGACGCTCAAACAGAACTTCGGGAGCGTACTTTGACAGCCACGATTCCCCCGGCCATTTCGGTCGCCAACTTATCCAAAGCCTACCGCATTTACGGCAGGCCTGCGGACATGCTGTTGGAGTTGGTGACGCGCAAGCCGCGGCATCGAGAGTTCCATGCGTTGAGCGGCGTTTCGTTCGAGGTGCCTCGTGGACAAGTTGTTGGGGTCATTGGCAGCAATGGCGCGGGAAAGAGCACCCTGCTGAAAATTCTGGCCGGAACGCTCGACTGGAACAGCGGAGAGATCAACGTTGCCGGAAAGATTTCGGCCATCCTGGAACTCGGGACGGGATTCCACCTCGATTACACCGGCCGTGAGAACATCTACATGGGGGGCATGTGCCTCGGGCTGACACGCAAACAAATTGACGAGCGCCTCGAATGGATCATCGACTTCAGTGAACTTCGCGACGTGATCGATCAGCAGTTTCGCACCTATTCAAGTGGCATGAAGGCCAGACTGACATTCGCCACCGCCATCAGCATCGACCCCGACATTTTCATCGTCGATGAAGCGCTTGCGGCCGGCGACCAGTTTTTCATATCGAAGTGCATCAAGCGGATCGAAGAAATCTGCCGGAGCGGGGCAACGGTACTGTTCGTTTCGCACTCTCTGGCGATGGTCGAACGCTTTTGCCAGCGGGTGATTTGGATCGAAAACGGCCGAATCCATGCCGACGGCGACGTGCACGAAATCTGCAAAGCGTACGAACTACGTTGCCTGTCGCAGGAGCAGCAGTTGATGCAGGATCGCTACGACGACGATGCAGGAGCGGACGAGACCAGCACGCTGTCGAAGGCCGAAGACAAAGACATTGGCACGGGCGAGATGCGGATCAACACCTTCGACGTACTCGACGCCGACCAGCAAACGACGCGCACACTAACCGTCGGCTGCCCTTACACAATTCGCCTCGGTGTCGATAGCAACATCAGCTGCAAAGAGGTCGGTTTCAGTCTTCAGCTGCTCACAGATGATGGTCGGGTGGCGTTCTCGACGTCATCGTTCGCCTACATCGACGACGAAGGAATTGAGCGCACGCAAGGCGTCGATATTCACGAGGGACATAACGACGTCGACATCGACATCTCGCGGATACTGGTCGGTGCGGGACGTTACACGGTTATCGTTGGTGCTGCACCACATCAAAACACCAATTCGTATGACGAATTCTTCGATATTAAGTGGAAGCGCTGGTCGGTAAGCGTTCAGCGCGAAGGCCTCACGCAGAGTACCGTCTTTGAACAACCGATTCGCGGTTGGAGGTGCGCATAGCTTTCATGGTTGCGACGCTTGCTCTCTGCAACGATATCGACTTCGCCGACTGGGACACTTACCGGGCGGCCCATCATGAGCTGCGCGAAGAGTTCGGAATTGATGCCGAAGATTCCTTCTGGCTGTTCGACCCTGCCGGTTCAGACATGGCGTTGTTCAAATCGTCGTTGAACGAAAAAGGCCCAAGGCACGACGAATTACTGGCGGACATCCAGATCGGCCGTCTCAACATTCTGCATGCTGCAGGAAACTTCGATTTCGCAACCACCGATCAGCGTCCCACCCGCCGCATGATCGCCGACGGCCTGGACTATCTCGCCGAGCATGCCCGTGTGCCGGAAGTCTGGACGAATCACGGCGATACCGGAAACCTGCAGAACATTGGCTGGCCGGGCTGCACATACCAGTGCGGCGACAATCCGGCAGCCGACTCCTATGTTCTCGACTTGCTGCTGCAACACGGTGTGCGGTACTTCTGGACCGACCGCGACACGACGAACGACTTTGTCGAATCGCCAATCGTCCACTCGGAACAAACGCGGGCCGGTTACCACATCGATTGTTTCACCCGTTATCGGGGAGCACTCAAGAAGGCTCCCGATGCTGAAACATTGTTTCAACAACTCACTGACGAAAACCTCGACCAGTTAATCGACGAAGAGAACTCCGTGGTGGTGTACCAGCATTGGTGCGTCCACCGCGAAACGGACGGACGCCCGGTGTGTGCGGGACGGCCGGTTTTCCCTGAAAACAGTTGGCGGTCGTTGAAGCGGCTGTCCGAATATCGCGACCACGGCAAGGTGGTCATTTCTCGCGTTGCCGACCTACTCGAAACCTGCATGCCTGAAAAGGCGTGAGAAGGAACTGCTACCATGAGCGCCAAGATCGATTTTGGCCCCCGCGAAAATAGCAGCCGACAAATTGCGGCTGACAATGGAATTGAAATACTCGATGAAGGCGGAAGGTTACCCGCCGATGCCGCTGAGCGGTTGCAGAACTCAACCCGTGGAGTGCTGTACGTTCCTGATCGTGGCGTTCCGATACACGAAGACTCGTTTGCTCGCATCATCAAGACGATGGCGCAAACCGAGCCGACGCATCTTGACCCGCACATTCCGGTAGCAACCGAACTGGGGCTTCCCAAGTACGAGCCGCTGGCATACTGGTGTCCTGGCAAGACTGCCACCAGTCGTGGTCTGCTCTCGCGACTGTGGAACCGAAATTTCCGCCTCGATTCGACAGCGTTCGCACCCGACGAAGACAACAGCACGGCGTTAATCGAAACGACGCCGGAAGAGCAGGTGCATTACTTCGCCACAAACTTCCCAGTGCTGTGTCCGCAGCCGATTCAGGTCAGCCCCGTTGTCAGCAATTCGTGCAACCTGAAATGCATCATGTGTCCGTACCACAGCCCTGACATCCGGCCCAAGCACACGACAGGGTTCTTTGATGAAAAGAGCCAGATGAGTTGGGAAACGATGATGCGTATCGCCGAGGAATGCGGCGAACGCAAAATCGGCCTGAAGGTGGGAAATATCGAGGAACCGTTGTTGCACCCGCGGATGATTGACTTCGTCCGCGAAGCTCGCAAACGCGGAGTCCCGTCATTCCACATCACCTCCAACGGACTGCCGCTCGACGAAGCGCGGCTCAATGAATTATACGATGCCGGATTGACGAGTCTTTATATCAGCGTCGATGCCGCACGCCACGACACCTACAAGCGCGTCCGTGGTGCATCGCTGGACAAGGTGCAGGCGAATATTCGCATGGCCGTCCGAATTCGCGACGAACGAAACGTCCCGTGTACCGTCAGGACGTCGTTCGTCAAGAACAAGGGGGTGTCGCTGGAAGAAGTCGATGAGTTCCGCGAACGCTGGGTCGCTGAAGCGGATGGCGTCATCCTGTACAACCTCGCCGAATATGAAGATGGCAACTCACACTTCGACGAAGTCAACGAGTTTGTCCAGGAACGAATGAAGTCGGCTCAGGGGCGGTGGCCTTGCCTGAATCCGTTCCAGGAAATCTATGTCTTGCCCGACAGCCGCGTTTATTACTGCTGCGAAACGGTCTCCAAACTTGCCTTCGAAACGTTGCCTTCCAACGGCGACTACGAACGGCAATCGCTGACCGATATCTGGATCGGAGAATCGTTCACCAAGCTTCGCAAAGATTTGATTCTGAACCAATTGAGCGACTGGAGTGCGTGCATCGACTGTGGCATCTGGATGGCCCACGCCATGAAAGTCACTGAGGCCGATGATCGGATCACGACACAGAACATGATCACCGAAATTGTCGATCGTAAGAAATAGCGGCGACGTTGGTGGATCGAGGCGGACGGTCATCAAGTTTGAGGATGTGTTGATGTCAATTGTCGAATCAAATCAGCGGATCGAGGTCGACTTTCCGTCGGTGGATGACGTTCTGCAGACGGTTTCCGGTTCGGAGGTCGATCACGAGTTTCTGGAAATGGAACTTGGGCCGGGCCTCGATTACTACGTTCGCCGAATCGACCGGCTGATGCTCGCCGGCGACCGAGTACTCGATGCGGGGTGTGGTGTCGGCCAATGGTCGGCTGCACTCGCACAACGATTTCGCCACGTTGAAGCGATTGATCTCAAAGAAAATCGACTCGAAGTTGCCCGCTATCTGTCGCAACACCATCGCATCGACAACATGACAGTTCGTTGCGGATCGATTGACGATTTGCCATACGAAGACACATCGTTCGACGCGGTGTTTTGTTACGGCGTGATCATGTTCACGCCCATTCAACAGGTGTTGGCTGAATTCCATCGCGTGATGAAACCGGGGGGGCGTGTGTACGTCTGCCTGAACGCAGGCGGCTGGAGCCGATACCTGATTGACGAGCGAAGCAAAACACATCCCGCAGTGGCCGATGTCGGACGCATGACGTTGTACAAGACTTACTGGCACCGCGCAATCAACGCGGGATTTGCCGAGTCGCTGCAATCCGGGGCTGGGCAGCAACTGGTTATGCCGAAGTTGATTCTGCGAAGTGTGCTCGCCTGGGCCCGGCTTAGCAGAATCAACCCAGACAAACTGGCAACGGTGCTGCTAAAAAGCAGTCCGCAGGGCCGGCTGTTGTATGAATCTGTGAAACAAGACTGCGGGCCGGACCTGGTCAAACGCCTCATGGTTGATGTCATCGCATGCCTGAAGGGTGGCGATGTCCGCGAAGGATTCGGTCCGGAGCGCGCATACAATCCTGATGACATCAACGATCTTGTGGCAGGTGCTGGTTTCTCGGAATTCGACTGGGCATCTGAAGGCGACCTGGTGTACGACTGGCAGCAGCCGGCGTGCAAGCCTCGGTACGACGGATACTTTAACAATCGCCTTTCGGTCTGGGAATTTCAGGCGGCCAAACCCGATTGGCAGGCGATCCCAGTTTCGGCCGATTTTCATATTCGCCGGGCTGACGATGCCGCTAGCCATCCGATCTTCTTCGACCAAACAGCGCAGCCGCGGGTATCGAATACCACACAATTGAGTTATCCGCCTGAATTGTTTGCTTTTGCACAACGGCTTGCGAAAGACAGCGGCGGCACCAATTACCTGGCTGCGCTTGCACGGCAGATCTGCCGCGACGCTGAGGACGATACGGGCCGCGCATGCTGCATTATTCGGTTCGTGCAGAAAGCGTTGTTTCGCGATCCAGTCTGCCAGCCACTCGAGCAGGGGGGAAGCGTGCCGGACGCAGCGACCATTCTGTTTTGCGCGCGGGGCCGTTGTGGACACGCTGCCGAACTGGTTAGCACCCTCGCACAAGTTGTCGGCATCGAATCGCGAATCACACAGTTGCCACAGCACGTCATCGCCGAACTCAGCATCGAGGGCCGATGGGTTATTGCCGACGCCGATGCCTTCAAGAATGGTGTCGTTCCGTTGAACCGTGACGATCGACTGCTCTCGATGAAAGACCTGAAAGACAACCCGTATCAGATCGATCGATTCAGTTCGACCGGCCTCTACATTCGACCCAACTCTTCATACACACAAGGGGTCTTTGGGACACAGGTTCGCGGCTATGTCGATGCCCTCGAGCCCGATGACCGGGGCTTTGTTTCCAGACTCTACTCAGAAGAATCCATAGGTTTCCCGCCGTCACTGCCGGAGATTCTGAGATTTGAATTGGCCGACGACGACCGTTTTGAACTCGAATGGGCCGAGTCGATTGTTCGGGAAGGCGAACTCCGCGGATACCGCGTTCGCGTCGGCACGACTTCATGCGGTTGGACATACCAGGCGCTTCCCAACGACGAAAGCTTATTGAACGAAACGCTCGACAATGTGCTTTCGGTTGAGACGTTGGAAACCTCGGTATGTGGAACGGTTCCTAAGGGAACCGGCGAGTTGTTCGCCTCGATTACCCCTTTCAGCAGCCGGATTGATCTCGAACCGGAAACATTTTTCCGCCCCTCTGAGGAGGCCCGCTGTGAGCGTTAAGCGTGTCGCAAAACACTTACTGCGACCGGTCAGCGGCCGAATTTTGGATGCCGTGGCAAGCCGTGTCCGTAATCGGCTGGGATTCCACGGAATGACCTCCGAAGAATCCAGCAATAATTGCGCGGGCTGCGCAGCACGGGCTGATCTCGACATTCTGGCGGCCGCCCGATCCATCGCAGCAGGCGGGGATCAACGGGTCACGCTGCCAACAGAACCAACCGGCGGCTCGACTGAGAGACCGATTCAACTTGGCTTCTGCGGCAACATGGCTAACAACGCATACAATTTCGTTAAAGCCTTGAGACGATTGGGACACTCGGCAGAATTGGTCGTCGAAGACGGATACCTTGACGCCTTCATCATGAACCGTCCTTTCTGGGAGGATGTTGAAGTTGAGTGCGACGACTACGAGCAAGCGGCCACGTTTGAGAAAGAGTGGCGGCAACCGCACTTCGTTCGCCGCGTCGAATACGATCAGGAATTGCAGGCCCGCTTTCAGCACCGGCAGTCGGCTATTCCTGAAGTCCAAAAGCTCTACCGGGAGACATTTGGGCTGGAACTCCCGACCGACCGCGCACTGGTCCTTGCGCAGTCGATGGGACACTGGCCCAGCTTGGTCGCATTGAGCCGCTATGACGTGATACAACTTTCCGGTTCCGCCATCAGCTTGGGGCCGTTTTGTCCCAAGCCGTATGTTGTCTTCCCCACCGGCAGCGACCTGTTTGTGAGTCCGTTTCAGGAAACGTTGTTCGGCTTGCTGATGCGTGCCGGCTACCGTGGCGCAGCTCACGTGCTGATTTGCGAAACAAATTATCCTGCATATCTTGACCGGTTGGCGATGACCTGCCCGCGCAGCTTCGCCCCGATGATGATCGACACCGTCACCTATGCACCGGGTGACAGTCAGCAGGTCCGCCAACAGTGGCGCGAACGCTCCGGCGGCGAACGGTTCCTTTACTCCGTCTGCCGACAGGCGTGGCAGTGGAAAGGAAACGACAGATTGCTGCGGGCCTTTGCAGAATTTACCAGCAACGGCAACTCCGACTGGCGACTTGTGCTGCAACAATGGGGACCCGATGTCGAGCGATCACAACAATTGATCGGCGAACTCGGGCTGGAGAACCGTGTCCTCTACGAAACGCTGTGTTCCAAGCCGGTTCTCAGACGCCGACAGCAAGCGGCCGACGTTGTTGCCGATCAGTTTGTGATGGAAGGCTACGGAACATCGGTGCTGGAATCGATGGCCGCTTCCAAGCCCGTTTTGATGCGGCCGGTCGATGACATCGCCGCACAAAACTTTCGGTGGCGCCCACCGTTTCTCGGCGCAACAACTGTGGAAGAAATCACACACGTGCTGCAAACCACGTTGCACGACGATGCGCTGCGTTCTGCCGGTGAAGAGAGCCTGCGATGGTTACAGGAACATCACGGATACGAATCTGTGTCACAGATTTATCTCGACGCGATGGTTGGTGCCACGCGTGGTACAGAGAAGATTGCTGCCTGACGGGGGCACTCGAAGAGCGACAGGTTAACGGGAAGAAACGATGCGAGTTTTCTTGATGGGAGCGACAAAGTTCAGTCGTCGCTGTCTTGATGCTGTCCTGGAATCGGGGCAAGAGTTTTGCGGCTGCGCTGCCACGCCGGAGCATTTCGACATCAGCTACGCGCCCGAGGGTGTGCGCAACGTCAACTACTGCAACTTTGTGGAAGTCGCTGGCGAGTTCGGCGTCCCCTGTATTGCCTACGACCGCAAGAACGTCAATTCATTCGTCGATGAGGTGCGAGAATTGCAGCCGGACCTGTTGCTCGTCGCAGGCTGGTACTACATCGTGCCGAAGAAACTCCGCGATGTCGCGCCCCAAGGGGCCGTCGGTTTGCATGGAAGTCTACTGCCGCAGTTTCGTGGCGGTGCGCCGCTGGTGTGGACCATGATCCACGGCGAATCGCACGGCGGAATGACACTATTCTACCTCGATGACGGCGTCGATACCGGTGATATCGTTGGGCAACAGAGCTTTCCCATCGACGAGAACGAGACCATCGCCGATGCACTGGTCAGCTCCGAGAACGCCGCCGTCACTTTACTTTTGGAATGCCTCCCACAACTGGCCGACGATTCGGCGCCGCGGATTTCACAGAGTGAGGCGCAAGCCAGCGAGTTCCCCCAGCGCTGCCCCGCTGACGGTGAAATCGATTGGACGAAACCAGCTGCAGACATCGGCAATTTCATTCGCGCTCAGACGCGTCCCTATCCGGGAGCCTTCTTGCGAATCAATGGCAAGAAGGTCGTCATCTGGGATGCAGACATTTCTGAACTTGAGGAGGACTGTGCATGAGCGGGACACCATCGAAAAATCTGGCAATTACCTTTCCGCAGTTCGACGAACGGGAACTGGAGAACGTCAAGGCTTGCCTCGAATCCAAATGGGTGACTCAAGGTCCGTTTTCTGCTGAGTTTGAGCGACGTTTCGCCGACCGACACGAACTGAACTCGGCGCTGACGACGACCTCGTGTACGGCGGCTTTGCACCTCGCCTGTCTGGCGCTCGAACTCGGCCCGGACGATGAAGTGATTGTGCCAGCCTTTACGTGGATCACCTCAGCAAACTGTGCGGAGTACGTCGGAGCAAAAGTCGTCTTCGCCGACATCGACCTTGAAACATTCAATTTCGATCCAGAGGCGTTAAAGGCTGCCATCACACCGCGAACCCGAGCGATTGTGGCCGTCCACCTGTTCGGGCTGGCCGCTCCGATGGATGAGATCTTGGCGATTACTGCTGAACGAGGCATTCACGTCATCGAAGATGCGGCCTGTGCTGTCGGATCGACCTACCGGGGTAAGCCGGTGGGCGGGTTGGGCGACATTGGTTGTTTCTCCTTCCATCCGCGCAAGGTCATTACCACGGGCGAGGGCGGCATGGTCACGACGAACGATGCCGAATTGGCAAACCGCATCGGCTGCCTGCGAAATCACGGTGCCAGCCAGCCGCCCGGTCCGCAATCTGCACCGGGCCGACCATACAGCATGGGTGCCTTCGAAACGCTCGGCTTCAATTTGCGCATGTCCGATATTCAGGCGGCGGTCGGCGTGGCACAGATGGACAAACTCGATGGACTGCTTGATCAGCGACGCCTGAGGGCGGAACGCTACACGCAATTGCTGACCGCGCGTGAGATGAACGATTTGAAACCACCGACGGCTCCGGATGGTTGCGGACATAGCTACCAGTCGTACGTCGTCCGCCTGCGGGTTGGCGGCCAATTACGCCGCAATCAAGTTATGGACTGCCTCGCCGACGAAGGAATTCAAACGCGGCCCGGAACACACGCCGTTCATCGGCTCGGTTACTATGTCAACAAATACGACATTCGAGCCGAGGACTTTCCCAACGCCAAAACGGCCGAAGAGACAACCATCACGCTTCCAATCTTTCCCGGCATGACAGACGCCGACCAGGACCGCGTTGTTGATTCATTGCGGCACGCACTGCACAAATCGGGGCAGGCGGCCGCGTAGTTTCGCCCCCAGACGCTCAAAACCGGGTTGATTCTGATCGCACAACAAATTCTGATTTCCCCCGAGAATACGATGACCGAGTCGAAGCCAGAATCCGAACAGCCCGACGGACCGGCGGATCACACTTGCAAAGCAGCCGAGCGCTGGCTGGCAGAATTCCGCGAACGGACTGGCCGGGCTCCCAAGGTCTTGCATATCGGAAACATCGCGAACAACGCCTACCTCAACTCCAAGCTACTGCGCGAGGCGGGGCTGCAGTGCGACGTCATTTGTTACGATTACTTGCACATCATGGGCTGCCCCGAATGGGAAGAAGCGGACTTCGAGGGCGGCTATCTCGATGATTTCTTTCCGGCGTGGGAACGTGTCAAGATGGGCGGCTACAAACGTCCGCACTGGTTCGCGCAGGGTCGGCAAGACACTTGCATCCGGTACTTGACGGCCGCGCGTCAGGGCCGCGCCAAAACTGCCCGCCTGCTACGGATGCGTTTGATTCTCGAATGCCGGTTGATTTCCTGGATGGGACGCAAAGGCCTGTTACCGTTGGCTGCAAAAGTACGGCGGGCCGTTGGACTGCTACCACGATTGTTGTGGCGCGCGCCCAAGAAGTTGGTGTGTCGCGGCCTAAAGCAGTTGTTGTGGCCTCAGGGACGGCCCGTCCCCGAGGCACCAGACACCCTCGATGAATCAGAGCAACAGCCACAAGTTCACTGCGAACGATCCGCCAGTCAATCCTCGTCGGAAGAAACGCAACCACTCGTCAAAGAACGATTACGGCCGACCAGTGAAGAACCGTTCGACCGACGCGCGGCTGCGTTGGTCGAGTGCTTCAAGCAGGTGTTTCCCGAGCGTGAGGATGCCCTCATTTCCGAAGAGTTAATGCAGTACAGTTCCGTTGTCGATAAGTGGTCGGAGCTGTTTGATTCGTATGACGTGATTGTCGGGTATTCGACCGATCCGCTGTTGCCGTTGCTTGCAGGCAATCGGCCCTACCTTGCCTTCGAGCACGGCACCATCCGCAATATTCCGTTTCAACCGACGACACAGGGGCGGCTGTGTGCCATCTCCTATCGGCTCGCCGATGTCAGTCTGATTACCAATTGCGACAATTACCGTTCGGCAGAGCGGTTACGGCTGCCAAATTATCGGTTCATTCCGCATCCGGTTAACGAAAGCCCCGTGCCACGTGAGGCGGCCGCTAAGATACGCGAATCTCTTGAAGCCGAATTCGATTGCGACTTCGTCGTCTTTCATCCGTCCCGTCAGCACTGGGAACCGGATGTCCGTCATCCCGACTGGGAGAAGGGCAACGACATTTTCTTTCGCGGCCTGGCGCGATTCATCACCGAGACCAACTCGCGAGCGATGTGCGTTTGCGTGGCCTGGGGAAATTCTCTCGAACAGTCGAAGCAACTGCTGACCGACCTCGGCATCGCTGATCGGGTGAAATGGATCAAGCCACAATCAAGCCGCCAGATGGTGAGCTACATCCAGGCCAGCGACGTAACGGCAGACCAGTTCTATCTCGGAGCTTTCGGTAGCACGCTCCCCAAGGCGATGCTCCACGGCTGTCCCGGCATGTTATACATCGACGCCGAACTGCATGACTGGGCCTTTCCTGAGATTCCTCCTGTCTTGAACACAAGAACCTCGGAAGATGTCTTCTCATCGCTCGAGAGGCTCTATCTTTCGGTCGAAGAACGAGAACGCCTGGCACGGTTAGGACGCGAATGGTACTTGAAGTATCATTCGAATCAGGTGATCGCCCGTGGCTTCGTCGAAGCGATTCGCGATGCAATTCAACCGGTAGAGCAACCTGCCGACCAGTCGGAACCGCTTAATCGCGAGGCCGCTTAAATGAATTGGCGTCGTCGGGTTCTGGAGATTGTTGACGTCGTCGGTATGGCGGGCGTCAGACTGTTCTTTTGCGTGACGCGGCTGGGACGTGTCTCCACAGTCAAACGCAGCCTGTGGACAGGAACGCCCGTCATCAATATGGCAATCAACGCACGAGCCGAACGCCTGTTGGGGGTCGAGTCGAGATCGCTCGTCGATCATGCGTACTTCATTACGGACGAGTTCGACTACAACCTTTCGCGATTGATGAAGTTCAAGCCGCTGGCGTTGGTCCTCCCCTATCTGGTGCTGATCTGGGCGGCCATTCGATTTCAGCGATTTCACTTCTACTGTGATCGAGGAATTCTGCGATCGAACACGCCGCTAACGTTTCATCCACAGGAGCTGCGATTGTTGCAGGGGCTGGGGAAGGAAATTTATTTCTGGACGTATGGTGCCGACGTGCGGACACAGCAGCGAACCCGCGCGCTGGGCGAATTTCATTGCTGTTTCGATTGCCCCGAACCCGGAGAGGGCTGCACCTGTAATGACGATCGGGGACATCAAAACTACGAGCGGATTTCCGCGGCAGCCACTGCTGTTTTCGCGATGGGTGACATGCTCGAATACACGCCCGGCAGTCGGAACGACATCTTCTTCTGGCCGGTCGATCTGAACCGCGACTCGGGCCGGCGCTACACACCCTGTTATCCAGGCCCTGATTCAAACCGCCCGATACGAATTGTCCACGCTCCCAACCATCGACACTTCAAGGGAACTCGCTACCTGTTGGCCGCCGTCGAAAACCTGAAACTCGAAGGATTCGAGATCGACCTGCAACTGGTCGAACGCGTTCCCAATCGCGAGGCTTTGGAGATCTACCGTTCGGCCGACATCATTTTCGATCAATGCCTGATTGGATTTCATGGCTACTTTGCCAACGAAGCGATGGCGATGGGCAAACCGGTGATGACATACATCCGCCGCCCGGAACACTACTTGCTGGCCTCCGACGAATGCCCGCTGATTAACGCCGACGCGAGCCAGGTGGAGTCGACGTTGCGATCGCTGTTGAACGACCGCCGCCGACTTCACGATCTCGGGATTGCCGGTCGAAAGTACATTGAGAAGCATCACACACTTGACGCATTTGCCGGCCGATTGCGGCTGGCCTATTCACAGATCGGCGGCCAGTCAAATGGCCACTCGAACACCGAACGGATAGCCGCATGAGCCAACACGTTGCCATTGTCGGTGCGACCGGATTTCTCGGACGGGCGCTCACCCGGCACTTTACGCTGCGCGGCGCCAAAGTGCACGGCTACAGCAGCACGAAAGCACGCGCCAATGACGACACTCCTCTGACGCAATTCGATGCGGCCCACGATGAGATCCACTTCCCGGAAGAGACCAAAGCCGTATTCTATCTGGCCCAGTCGCCGTTCTACCGCGAATTTCCGTCGAGAGCCGAACACCTGATCGCCGTCAATGTGTTAGGGGCCATTAAGGCGGCGCGAGCAGCCGTTGAGGCGGGCGTGTCGTTTTTCTTCTATGCATCAACCGGCAACGTCTATCGTCCTTCACTTCAGCCGTTGCGTGAAGACCATCCTGTTCGCCGCGATAACGGCTACGCGTTGAGCAAAGTCATGGCGGAAGAATCGTTGGCGCTCGTTTCGGCACCGATGCAGTTGGTGGTCGGTCGCATTTTCGGACTGTTCGGTCCAGGCCAGTCGGGAATGCTTGTGCCAAACATCTGCAATCGCATCCGCCAAGGCCAACCGGTTCAGTTCGTACCCTCAACACAGGAACCGGCCGACAGAGACGGGCTTCGCGTCTCACTCTGTTATGTCGATGACGCCTGTCGGTGTCTCTCCGGGTTATTGGATCTACACTCTGAGGGAGTCGAACTGCCCAGCACCATCAACATCGCCGGGGACGAACCTATCAGCATTCGTCAGTTGGCCGAAGAGTGCGGACGCATCATCGGCAAACCGGCAGTTATCGAACAGGGCGACGGCACTCGAACGTTCGATCTGATTTCCGACAATTCGCGATTACAAGAACTGATCGTTTCGGAACAAACGCCATTCAGCACGGCACTCGAAAAGACGTTGCGAAGCGAAGGGTCTGCGCCGGATCGAAGTCGTGACTGGTCGAAGGCAGGATGACCGCTCGGTGGACCCTGTAACGTCGTCCCCGATTCTCCCGACGACTGCCGGACTCTGCAACTCGCAACACAAGGTGCGTCGGCAGCAAATGCGATCCCGACCAAGACGACAGAATCATGACTTCCGCACTCCGTGTTCTGCATTGTCCCACAAACGTGGGTGATCACCCGCAAGGGCTGGCGCGTGCCGAACGGGAGTTGGGGCTGCAGAGTCGTCTGGTCTCTTTCAAAGAGCATGCCTTCGGCTATCCGATCGACGAAGTACTCTGGCCGGCCGGCATCGGGCAGTTACGACGCGAATTCCGGCGCTGGCAACTTCTGCGACGAGCGCTGCGCGAGTTTGATGTGATCCACTTCAACTTCGGCAGTACCATCATGCCGCAAAGGTTTTCGGCCAACCATACGGCACTCACGTCACGCCCACGTTTGCTGCAGTGGTTCTACCGGTCGTACGCGGCTGCATTTGAGTTTCGCGATCTTGACTGGCTCAAACGGGCCGGCGTTGCGACGGTGATGTGCTATCAGGGAGACGATGCCCGGCAGGGCGATTACTGCCGCGAACACTTCGAGTTGTCGATCGCCGATGAAGTTGATGCGGACTATTACATTCCGGCCGACGACCGGCTGAAGCGGGAACGCATCGCCCGCATGGCCGGCGTGGTCGATCGCGTTTATTCTCTCAATCCCGATCTGCTGCATGTACTGCCGGAGAACGCGCAGTTTCTACCGTATGCCAGCGTCGACCCGGACGATTGGCAGCCACCCGAAATGAAACCGGGCGAACGTGATCGACCGCTGGTCATTCATGCTCCGACACACCGCGGCGCAAAGGGAACGCGATTTGTCGTTGAGGCCGTCAACCGTCTTCAACAGCAGGGAATCGAGTTTGAGTTCGTTTTGGTCGAGGGCATGTCGCACGCCGAAGCTCGCGTGGTCTACGAGAAAGCCGACGTGTTGATCGACCAACTGTTGGCCGGATGGTATGGAGGTTTGGCCGTCGAACTGATGGCATTGGGAAAACCGGTCATCGCCTACATTCGGCCCGAAGACCTGAAGTTTCTGCCGCCCGGCATGCACGCCGATTTGCCCATCACACAAGCAACACCTACGACAATCGAAGAAGTCTTACGGCATGTGCTGACAGACGACCGGCAACTGCTCGCGTCCACCGGGGCGCAATGCCGTCAGTTCGTCGAACGCTGGCACAACCCGCGCACCATAGCGCAACGGGTTCGTGACGACTACGAACAAATCGTGCGGAAGATTCGCGGCGAATGACTACTCGTCAGGCTGCCCGTGCAATGTCTGCCGTCGATACCGGGGCGGCTGCCACGTCTGAGGAAAACTGAACTTCGTATTGTTGCGACCAGGCGATCAAGTTCAGCCATCGCCAAACACGAAAATCGAACCGCTGTTTGCCGGAGGCAATTCGATCCCATTCTTGCCGCGCGGCGGGAAGGTTGAGCGCTTGCACGTTTACGGCGGCATCGCTGGAGAGCATGTCATCGACCCAGTCGCGCGATGCGATCAGCCAACTTCGCTCGGGCGTTTCAAATCCGATTTTGTCTCGCCGATCCAGAATGGCATCGGGAACGATTCCGCGCATGGCCGCCCGGAATACCGATTTTGTTGTGCCGTCCTTCCCGATCAGGAACTCGTTGGGGAGCGAGAACATGTACGAGGCAAACTGCGGCGTAAGAAACGGCACGCGGCTCTCCACCGAAAATGCCATCGAGTTGCGATCTTCGTACCGCAGCAGTTTGGGTAGGATGATCGTTTCCATGAGGTTGAGCAGGTGGCCACGGAATACGTCTTCGTGAGACGATCGATGGACCAACGGGGCAGCAACATCTCGCGATTGGAACCATTCCTTGTTGATTGACTGCGGGACCATCTCCCGGCCAACGAGTCGTCGCAGTGGGTCCTGCAAACGGTCCGGCACAAGAAAATCGGCTGTGCGCAGAACAGAACCCATCCAGCCCAATCCGGGCAGTCGACTGCAGCCGACCCACAGCCTCAGCGCCTCGACCAGACTGCCTCGGCGAAGTAGCCCGGCCAGCCGCGCTCCCACAGAGGGAAGATACCCGCCGAGCAACTCGTCCGCTCCCTGGCCATCGAGCATCACTTTAATTCCGCTCTCCTGAGCCAGTCGAAACACATGATCTTGGGCAAAGACACTGGTTGATCCGACCGGCTCATCCTGGATCGAGACAAACGAGTCCATCTCGCTCACAAGCTGACGCGGCCCCGCAGAGACCTTGTGAACAGTCGCCGCACTTGCCTCGTTGACGACATCAACCCATCGTTCTTCACTGAGGCGGGCGTCACTGGCAATGTAGCTGAATGTGTGCAACTCTGCTTCGCGACCAAGGATTTTACGCGCGGACATGACGACGGCCGAGGAATCGATTCCGCCGGAGAGTGCCATGCCAACCTGAACGTCGCTGCGCAGATGCAATTCGATATTGTTCAGGAACATGTCGCGAACTGTACCGACTGCCTCGTCGAACGAGACATCCAGAGTTTCGGTCGTTTCGGGCTTCCAATAGCGGACCGGCTCCTCAATTCGCAGTGTCTTCAAATCCACGGACAGATAATGAGCGGGCGGAAGCTGGCGGATGTGTTCGAACATGGTCCGATCGCCGTGGTCGGTGATTCCGTATCGCAGATACCACATCAACCGATCGGCCTGGACCTGCCGCGAGACGGCTGTGGTCTTCAGTAGAACCTTAATCTCCGAGGCAAAATTGAAGTCGTCGTCGGTCGAAGTGTAGAACAGCGGTTTGATGCCGAAGCAATCCCGCGCCAACAGCAGACGGTTGTCGCGCTGATCGAACAACGCAAAAGCAAACATTCCAGTCAGTCGGCGAAGTGCGTCGGTCCCCCAGGCAATCAGCGCGTTCAGTAACACCTCGGTGTCGGAGTGGGACCGAAACTGATATCCAAGGCTCTCCAATTCATTGCGGAGTTCGACGTGGTTATAGACTTCGCCGTTGTAGACGATGTGCCATCGGCCGTCGGCGGAACTCATCGGTTGCCAACCGGCTTCCGAGAGATCGAGAATCGAAAGCCGGCGATGAACGAGAGTCAGCCAGGATTCGTCGAGGTGCCTCGACAGATCGCGACCGGCATATTCGGCTTGCCGGGAGACGCAAAGAAATCCCGCATCGTCGGGACCACGATGCTCAAGCAAGTCGATCGCTTGAGCCACCTGAGTACGAGAGATTCCTCGTTTGCGGCGGGTGACAAATCCGGCTATCCCACACATCGCAAACGACCTTCGGCGAGTTCAAGTGCCCTGAAAAAGCGGATGTTCCGAGCCAACGTCGACTCCTTGACGTACCGCAAAAAGCAGCCAAATCGGCACGAATATAGCCACGCGCGTCGGAACAGGTCAAGGTCAACGTCAGCCATACGCGTCTCGGGCGCCGACCGGTCAAATCGACCGCCAAACTGCGAACTTTTCTGCTTCCCAGCCACATCCAAACCCATGTCGCGCGGCCGCTTTCGCGTTCGCACAGGGGGGCCGGTGATGTTAAGATCGATGGTGTTCCACGCCGGAAACAGATTCCGGAGTTACCCAAATAGAGAAGTGCCGGAAAAGTCTCCAATGAAACTACTGCTGCGATTCTGTTCTGTTGCCCTGCTGCTAACTCCGGGGTTGGGATTTGCCGATGAGCCGAAGTCAGAAAAGCCCATTCGGGCGTTATTGATTACTGGCGGTTGCTGTCACGACTATTCGCGGCAGAAATTGATTTTGACCAAGGGCATTTCCGCTCGGGCCAACGTCATCTGGACGGTCGTGCAACAAGGGGGGACTGGCACCAACGCGAAGATTCCGCTGTATGAAGATCCGAACTGGGCGGACGGCTTCGATGTCGTTGTACACAACGAATGCTTCGCCGCCGTCTCCGATATGAAGTGGGTCGAGCGAATCCTGAAGCCGCATCGGGAAGGATTGCCCGCACTGCTGATCCACTGCGCGATGCACAGTTACCGCACGGGCGATAATGCGTGGTTTGAATTCGTCGGCGTGCAGTCGCCCCGGCATGGCGCACACTACGCTTACACCGTCGAGAACTCCCAGCCCGATCACCCCATCATGCGCGGGTTCGGAAAATCGTGGTTGGCACCCAAAGGGGAGCTGTATCACACCATCAAACTGTTTCCGACGGCGCGACCGCTCGCACATGCCAAACGTCAGCCGGACAACAAACCACAGATTTGCGTCTGGACTAACCAGTACGGCAAGGGACGAGTATTCGGGACAACCATCGGCCACTACAACGAGACCATGTCGGAACCGCAGTACCTCGACATGGTGACGCGGGGCCTGCTGTGGTCGGTTGATCGACTCGATGAAAAAAGTTTTCACCGGGCGTCTGCCGAGTCCAACGCACAGGTTAAGGCGCTATTGAAATCCCAGCCAACCGTCGCGGCTGCCCCCGCAGGTTTGAAGTGTTGTGGTGAAGGTAACCTCGCCTTTGGTGAAAAAACAAAAGCCAGTTCAGAGGAAACCTCGAAGAAGAATTTCGCCCGGCACGCTGTCGATGGCGACTTGCGAACGCGTTGGTGCGCTGCAAATGGAAGTCAGAGCAATTGGCAGGTGGAATTCAAGAAACCCGAACACGTTCGTGCCGTGCGACTTCACTGGGAAAAGCCGAACGCTGCGTATCGGTACAAAGTCGATGCCTCGGCCGATGGTGAGAAGTGGGCAACGATTGTCGATCAATCGAAAAACAAGAAAGCAGCACGAATCACTTCGCACAAAGTGGATGCGAAAGAGGCGAAGTTTCTGCGCGTGACATTTCTCGGCACCGACAAGGGGGCGTATTGGGGAAGTCTGTGGGAGTTTGAAGCCTCGACGGATACGCTGCCGAACCTTCCCGCCGGGACCGACAAGCCGCAGGGTGCCGCATCGGCGGGAGTCCCCGACGTGCAGGCACCGGCCGGTTTCAACGTGACGATGTTCGGCACACCGCCCGAGGTGAATTACCCCGTCTGCTTGACCGCCGCTGCGACCGGCGAAGTTTTCGTCGGTGTCGATTTGCAGGGATCGCTGGGCAAGAAACCGGGTGAGGGAAAGGTGCTGCGCTGCATCGATGTCGATGGTGACGGCAAGGCCGATAAGATCAACACCTTCGCAAAAATGGATCACCCGCGCGGCCTGATTTACGACGCCGGCACGCTGTGGGTACTGCATCCGCCGTTTCTCACCGTCTATCACGATGACGACCTCGACGGAACTGCGGATCGACAGAAGACACTGATTACCGGCATCAGCACCGATGAAGTCAATCGCCGCGGTGCAGATCACACCACCAACGGCATCCGCATGGGAATCGACGGTTGGATTTACATTGCCGTCGGCGATTTCGGTTTCACACACGCCGAGGGAGCCGATGGGACCGTGCTAAGTCGGCGCGGTGGCGGCATCGTCCGCATTCGCCCGGATGGCACCGACATGGAGATTTTCAGTTGGGGGCAGCGAAACATTCTGGATGTCTCCATCGATCCTTACATGAATATCTTCACACGAGACAACACCAACGATGGCGGCGGTTGGGACATCCGAGTGAGCCACGTTTTGCAAAGTGCCGAGTACGGTTATCCGTCGCTCTACAAGAACTTTCCGGAAGAGATCATGCCGCCGCTGGCCGATTACGGCGGCGGCTCTGGCTGCGGGACCATGTACTTCCACGACACGCGCTGGCCGGCACCGTATGGCAACGCGCTCTACACATGCGACTGGGGACGCAGCGAAGTGTACCGCCATAACCTTTCGCCGACGGCAGCAACCTTTGCACCGCATCAGGAGGTGTTCCTCAAACTGCAACGGCCCACCGACATCGACGTCGATGGCAGCGGGCGGATGTATGTCAGCAGTTGGAAGAACGGAAAATTCGACTACACCGGCCCCGATGTTGGCTACGTGGCGCAAATCACGCCGATCGATTTCGTTCCGAAGCCGTTCCCGGATCTTGAGGAATCGACGGACAAGCAACTGGTGGAGTTGTTTGCATCGCCGAGTGCTGCACACCGCCTGCACAGTCAGCGGGAAATGTTGCGGCGTAAACCGAGTGCCGCGCGAACGAAACTCTTGATCGACTTTGCGGCGAATTCCGATGCACCGTTGTTCGGGCGTGTGGCGGCTGTTTTCACTCTCAAGCAACTCGATGGAGCGGCTTCGACCGCAGCGCTTCTTGAACTCGTTGCCGATCCGGCCGTGCGTGAGTTCGCGCTGCGGGCAATGACCGATCGCAAGGGCGAGTCAACTGACGTTCCGGTCGAACCGTTCGTCAAAGCACTCACAGATCGAAATCCGCGCGTGCGTGCTCAGGCACTAATCAGTCTGGGACGACTCGGGCGACCGGAGATTGCCGATAAAGTTCTTCCGCTCACTCGGCGATCGAATAAAACAGCATTACCAACCAAGCAACCGATCTGGAATCAGCCTGATCCCGGTCGCGTGCTGCCGCATCTTGCCGTGCGAACGCTTGTCGCGCTGCAGGCATCGGAGGCGGCACTCAAGGCACTCGATGGAGATCATGCAAACGGTGCCTTGTGGGCGTTGAAATCGATGCACAATCAAACCGCCGTCAGTGGATTGCTGCATCGACTCAGTACCACGCGGAATCAGTCGCAAAGGCTCGAAGTGCTGACAACTCTCATTCGGCTGTATCATCGCGAAGGCGATTACAAAGGGGGCTGGTGGGGAACGCGGCCGGATACCAGCGGACCGTATTACGATCGAAAGACCTGGGCGGAGAGTGATCGAATCGCGGCTGCGATTCGCACTGCCCTCTCGGAAGCGGACACGGCGACCGCCGCGCACATTCCTGCCCAACTAACACGGCACAAGGTGCAGATCGACGGCTTGAACAATCTGGCTAAGACCGGTGCCAATCAAGAACCTCAGACTCCGATTGTGGTGCCGAAGGTCGATCCCAACAATCCGAATCAAATCGCCAACATGTCGCCGGAACAGGCCGGCGAACGCGCGGCGAAAACGAAAGGTAATCCATCACGCGGCCAACTGTTGTTCAAACGCCAATCGTGCATCGCCTGCCACACGTATGCGAACGGCCAAAACCCGAAGGGGCCACATCTGGTCGATATTGGCAAGCGGTACAAGCGGGCCGAACTGGTCGAGTCGATATTGAAACCGAGCGCCAAGATCGCTCAGGGATTCGACACCTACCTGTTCGTACTCGAAAGCGGCAAGACGGTGACCGGTTTCGTCGTCAGCGAAAGCGCCGACGCCGTCATCCTGCGAGAAGCCAACGGCCTGTCAAAAATGATTCCGCAAGACGCCATCGAAGAACGCGCGAAGCAAAAGTTGTCGATGATGCCCAAAGGTCTGGCTGACAATTTGACGCCGACAGAACTCGCGGATCTGCTCGCCTATTTGGAGTCGCTGAAGTAGCGATTGCAGAAAAGCAGTATGGTCATTCCCCGACCCAACAGCAACTCACATCATCTGATGGAAAAAACTGTGTTGCTTCGGGTTACGATACGCTGGCACTGCCTACCGCGATGCCGATTGCGGCAGGTTGGCTTGTTTTGTTGTTGGCGCGGTCGCTCCGACGGCGGCGTTCAGGTTTTTCAGCAGTGTTGTTTTGGTGTACGTATCACGAATGACGATCGGCCGATTCGGCTGGTTGCCGGGAAAAATGACCGTCAGCGGAACACTGACGCTGTCGAATTTTTCCAGCCAACGTTTGATTTCCGGCGACTGGTGAGTGTAGTCGGCATACAGCGTCACGATATCGTGCTGTTCGACCAAGCGTTTGGTTTCCCGTGTGTTCAGGGCGAACTTATCGACCGTCTTCAGGGCATTGGACCAGTCGGCGGAGAAGTGGGCCAGCACCGTTTTGTTTTCCGCCTGCGCGGCTTGCAACTTCGTTTCGGTGAATTCTTCCCAAGGCAACTTGGCCGTATCGACGCTGGAATTGTTCAGGCTGGCCTGTGTTGTTGTCGGCGAAGTTGCTTCGACGGCGGCGTTCAGATTCTTTAAGAGTTTCGTCTTGGTGTAGACGTCACGAATCACAATCGGCCGATTCGGTTGGTTGCCGGGAAAGATGACCGTCAGCGGAACGCTCACGCTGTCGAACTTTTCCAGCCAACGTTTGATTTCCGGCGATTGGTGGGTGTAGTCGGCGTACAGCGTCACGATATCGTGCTGTTCGATCAGCCGTTTGGTTTCCGGCGTGTTCAATGCGAACTTCTCGACGGTCTTGCACGTCATGCACCAGTCGGCTGTGAAGTCCACCAGCACGGTCTTCTTTTCCGCCAACGCGGCTTGTAACTTCGCCTCGCTGAATTCTTCCCAAGGCAGCTTCGCCGTACTCACGGTCGTGTTCGTCAAGCTGAATCCAAAGCCACAGATCACAGCCGCCAATGCGAACGATGTGATGCGAACGGTCATCTTGTGCTTGATGTGTGAGGTGACATCGTACAGGTTGCCAATCATCCACAACGCCAGACCAATGCCGAGCAGCATCACCAGCAGCGGAACAACGTATGCTTGCTGCATGAAGTAGATGAAGAAGATGACCGTTCCCATCAATATGAAACCTGCGAATTCCTTCATCCGCACCATCCAGTTGCCTGGCTTCGGCAGCCATTTGATGGCATGCGGAAACAGGCCGAACACCACATAGGGAAACGCCATTCCCAGTCCCATCGTAGTCCAAACCAGATACACAATTGGCGGCGATTGGCGGACCGACCATCCCAAAGTCGCACCGAGAAACGGGCCGCTGCACGGCGTTGCCAGCAATGTCGCCAAGATGCCGGTCATGAATGCGCCGGTCAGACCTTCGCGATGCTGACCACCGGCCGATGCGCCGACGAAACCGGGAACTGGAAGTTCAAACACGCCCAGCAAGCTCAGCCCCATCGCAAAGATGACGCAGGCCATCACCAGATTGAATGTTGAATTCTGAAAGAGTCCGCCCCAGCCCAAACCGACACCGACCGCCAGGCTGGCAAGAATCAAAAAGACCAGAATCACGCCGCCGGCGTAGGCTAAGTTCAGCGTAAGAATTCGACTGCGACTTTCGCCCGCCTGCTGGACGAAGCTCATCACCTTAATTGCCAGCACCGGTAACACGCACGGCATGATGTTCAGGATCATCCCACCCAGGAATGCCGAGAACAGGAACCAGGGAAGTCCGCTGGCCGAATCAGAATCGGTTACCTCGAACTCTTGCGGAAATTCGGATCCCACCGTAGCGACTGGTTTGTCGGAGGATGATACTGCGACCGTTGCCGCATCCTGCAGATTGCCCAATGCAAACGTCACACGTTTGGGGGGCATGCATCGATTTTTTTCGCACGTCATATATTGGACGAGACCACCGACACCGTACGACGTCGCGTCGTCGGCAACGCGGAATTCTCGCGTCCAGCGAATTGTTCCATGGTGGACTTCCAGAATGCGGTTGGGGTCGGAATCCAATGGCTTTTCTTCCGGCTCCGAACTCGCCGTCCAAGTGTCGTCCATGGGGACCAGTCCCTGAAGTTTTTTCAGGTCGATCGTTGTCGGCAAACCGCCGGGACCTTTCTCCATAGTGATGGAATAGGTATGCCATCCCTCTTTCACGATAATGTTTACGGCCAACGTCACTCGGTCGCCCGGTTTCGCGTCGGCCGGCGAAATCTCAACACGAACGCTTGCCGCTCCCGGCTTGCCGAGAAACTCGGGAGTTTCCTCGTGGACGAAAGTGACCGGCGTCGTTGAAACTTCTTGACCGGGATCGGCTGTGTCGGTTTGCAGCGCGACGTTGATGTCCTGTTTGATTGGCAGACACCGCCGGTCGTTGCATACCTGCAGTTGGATTGTTCCTTTGACAGCGACTTGGCTGAGATCGGCGTCGGAACGAATTCGGAAAACGCGTTTCCAGGTGACATCGCCGAGGTGCTTTTCAACCTGCATTTCGAGCGTCTCGTCAAACAGGGCCTTCGGTGCATGATCTGGCGTGAACGTCTTCTTACCGACCGCTTCGAGGCCAACCGTTTCCCCGATAACGATTTTCGTGCTGCCCAGCAATTTGGGATTCACCGAATAGGTGTAGCTACCCGACGGAACTCCCAGCTTCACTGACAGTGTCACTTCATCGCCCGGCTTGGCGTTGCCCGGCGTGAGTGAAGCGGTGATTTCCGGCTCGGCATCGGAAGCGCCAATGTCAAATCCCGGCTGTTCGAAGAGCAGGGGGTTGATCTTGAGCGGTTCATCGGCATGGCCGGTGGTGGCTGTGGCGCATGCGACGAATGCACAAGCGAATAGGGCGAGATGAGAAAAGAGGCGGGAGTTGGGCATCTCGATGTTTCCAGCGAAACGGGAAAGGGGGGTGGGATTGGCCGAATCTGCAGCAGGATCTGATCGATGTGGGCGCGGGACGGAAAATCGGCAGGGTTGCCGCATTCTTCCTACGCTGTCTTCAGTATCGGTGTGGGACGCGGCCCAAGTATGTAAGTTATTCAACAAAACAGTATTTCCTGCCTGTCTCGATTGTGTCAGTCAATCACAAAACAGCATCAATTCCGAAAGTGTGGACGCGTTTGTTCGCGAACCGGTGTCGCGCACGGTGTCTGAAAACAGTATAATCATAGACAAATTGACGCTGTTTGTTCAATTTGCCCACACAAAAACGGGCAATCTCGAATTCCCAAGCGGCTGGACACTGCTGGAAAATTGATGAGAGGACATAGTTGCGGTGCAATCCTCATACCGATTTTGGCCGTTTGCCGCCATTTGCATACAGCTCTGGTGTGGGATTGCGCTGGTCGCGCCGGGTCGCTCTGTCTGGTCGGCGGATGATAACGCCGCGCCACAACAAATCAAATTCACCGACAAGGTTCCCTATGGTCTGCAGCCGGTCGATTACCTGGGAAAAGTGACCACCAATGCCGGTCAGCGGCTGAATGACCGATTGGAAAAGGGAACGCTCGAACTCGAGTACCGACAAAAAAGCGGCTACCTGCGGGCGTTGCTCGACGCACTCGAAGTTCCTGCCGAGTCGCAGTTGCTCGTCTTCTCCAAGACGGCGCTGAATCAGAAACTGGTGCAGCCCAGAAATCCCCGTGCCGTTTATTTCAACGATGAAGTGACCATCGGCTGGGTACCGGGAGCGGCGTCGATTGAATTGACCGCCATCGACCCGCTGAAAGGCCCCATCTTTTACACGCTGCTGCAGTCACCGGAGAAACCGCCGCGGTTGCAGCGAGAGAGCCGCTGTCTGGCCTGTCACGCCGGCACGACCACACTGCAAGTCCCCGGGCTGATGGTGCGCTCGTTTCTCACCGACAAAACCGGCAAACCAATTGTCGGCTACTCGCGAACGACCCACGACAGCGAATTGAGAAAACGCTGGGGCGGCTGGTACGTCACGGGAACACACGGCACGCAAACACACACCGGCAACATTTTCGGCGAGAAGGAAATCGCCCGGCAAAGAGAGCATCCCGCGTTTCGCGGCAACCTGACCGATCTGTCGCCCTTCATCAGCGTTGGTGATTACGAAACGCCGCACAGCGACATCGTCGCGCATCTGGTTCTCGATCATCAGATGCACGGATTGAACCTGTTGCATCGCGCCGGTCACGAATCACGACTTAATCGGCGATCGGATGTTGAAGAACGGTTGATCCGATATCTGCTGTTCGTCGATGAACCACCACTCACCGCCGAGGTTCGCGGCACGTCGGGTTATGCCCGCCGTTTCGCTGCACAGACACCGCGCGATGCACGGGGCCGATCACTACGGGAATTCGACCTGAAAACACGGCTGTTCAAATACCGGCTGAGTTATTTGATTTACACGCCGTCGTTCGATGGTTTACCGGGGGCGGTCAAAGGGCGTCTGTATCGTCGTCTGTGGGACATCCTGATCGGCAAGGATGAATCGCCCGACTTCAACACGATTCCCGCCGCAGAGCGCGCCGCGATCATCGCAATTGTGCGGGCGACGAAAGACGATCTGCCAGAGTATTGGCGGCGATGATGTCAATCAGCCTCCGCGGCCGAGTCGCCACGATTTAGCGCCCATTTGAGCAACGGCGGCGTGACCATTGTGGTAATCATCACCATTACCACCACTGCCGAATAGGTTCCGCCGTCGATGACTTTTTCTCCGTCGGCGATGAGCTTGCGGCCTTCGTTGGCGAAAATGAGGCCGACTTCACCACGAGGAATCATGCCCAGGCCGACGGCTAACCTGTTCAGTCCCTTCTCGCGCACACCAAGTGAGCAGACTTGTTTGCCGATGATTGCCACCACGGTGATTGCACCAGCCAGCATCCAGACTTCGGAGTTGGCAAAACTCTTCAGATCGACCTGAATTCCCATTTGTACGAAGAAAATGGGAACCAGTAGTGCTGAGAGGGGCGCGAGCGCATCTTCCAGGCTGCGATTCTCGCGCTTACCCAGTTCCTTATAGTGTGCTCCTTCGAGAATCAAACCGGCCGCGAATGCGCCAACAATCGGTGCCAGCCCGACGATATTTGACAGCCATGCGAAACCGAAACAGAACACCAGCGCTGCCGCGACCAGAATGCCGTGACCTTGCAGGAAACTTGCCGCACGAAATAGCGTGCCGGGAAAGTTGAATCGCCCCAGCAATAACGCGCCGAAAAGAAAGCCGAATGCCAGCACGATAATTTTAGCAATCTTGAATCCCAGATCGCCCGAGCCGCCCCCTTCTGAACCGGCCGCTGCAATCGCGCCGGAAACAATGGCCAACACCAGTAGGCCGAGAACGTCGTCGATGACCGCTGCGCCGAGAATGATCTTCGATTCGGTCTGTTTGCTGCGTCCCAAATCTTTGAGTACGCGGGCGGTTATTCCCACGCTCGTCGCGCACAACGTCGCTCCGATGAATGCCGGCACCTCCCAATCGGCCCAGCCGATCTCATTCACGACAAGGACTGTTGCCACATATCCCAACGCCATTGGGGCAACGACGCCAAGTATTGCGACCAGAAACGAGGACACTCCCACCGAAAGCATTTCACGGACACTCGACTCCAGCCCGACCTCAAACAGCAGCAACACAACGCCGATGCCGGCCAGGATCTTGATGACCGCTCCAGCGCTGTACGGATCACCAAGAATGGCCTCATCGGGCGGTTTGACAAAATCGAGACCGTGCCAGCCATCGAATGTCCCGGTGAAGAAGTAGAGAATGGGACTGGTGAGCAAGGAGAGATTGCCGAGCAGGACACCGAAGGACAATTCACCCAGCACAGCGGGCATGCCGAATCGCTCGAAGAGATCACCGCCGATTTTTGCCAGCAGCAAAATGACCACAATGGCCGCCAACACCGGCGTGACCGGGTCAGCATGTCCACCGCCGGAATGGTCGGCATGGTCATCTTTCGCGTGTGTCTCTCCTTCACCTTCTCCCGGAGATGACGGAGCCGAATCGGCCGCTGCGTGGGCTGCATCCCCTGCCAGCCCGCCGCCAAACATCGTACAGTCGTGAAGAATCGCGAAAACGGCCAGCACCGCCAGCCAGCGCATCCAGCGACGCCAATGCTCGGCAATGCTACCGCGTCGCCGATGCAAAAGGCTGGTGGAAGGCGCGAACTCGTTCGATTGGGAACGCGTCGTGAAAAGTCGATTCATGCTGTGCGGTATCCAACCTGAGTTCAGAAACCCGGTTTCTCGGAGAAACAGGGTTTCTCACGTTCGCATCACGCCGGATTGAAGTTGTCGAAAGTCCAGAGAATAGGTACTTTTCCGGCTGGCGGCAATCCACGGCATTCGGCCCATCTTGCCCGCTACGAACGAATCGGAGTAAAATCCTGCGTCGGTGATGTGGTGAACAAGACGCTGCGGGCTGATATTGGCCACGATTTGATAACATCTGCAGGTGGATTGATGCGAATTGCGTCATCGCTGTACATGGCAACCAGATGGAGCGACATGAATTACCGACCAACGGCTGCATTGAGAATTGCACCACGTGGACAACGAATTCGCGGCTGCTTTCAGGCGTGTCTGCTGGCGATCCTCGGTAACTGCCTGTTCACCGCGAATTCAGTGGCCGAAGATGAGGTCGGCATCCGTGTGCCGGCGGGGTTTGAGGTTTCGCTGTATGCCGATGACGACCTGGCACACGATATTTATTCTATGACCGTCGATTCGTTGGGGCGCGTGGTCGTTTCCGGTGCCGGTTATGTGCGGATTCTGATCGACACGGACGGTGACGGAAAAGCCGACTCGTTCAAGCAGTTTGTCGATGGCCCCAAAAGCGGTGCGCAGGGCATGGCATTTCACGGACGTGACTTGCTCTGCACGGGCGACGAAGGCCTCATTCGCTACCGCGACAGCAACGGCGATGATCGCGCCGACGGGTCGCCCGATGTATTTCTCAAGATCAAGGCTGGCAGCGAACACCATTCGCACGCAATTCAACGTGGCCCCGACGGTTGGTGGTACCTCATCGCGGGAAACATGACGGAAGTCACCGGCAAGTACGCGACGCTTCCCACGTCGCCCATTCGCAAGCCGGAATTCGGAACGCTGCTGCGATTCCAGCCCGACCTCGCGGGAGGCGAAATCGTCGCCGACGGATACCGTAACGCTTACGACTTCGCGTTTCATTCGGCGGGCGACCTGTTTGTCTTCGACAGCGACGGCGAGCGCGACGTGTCGCTTCCCTGGTATCGTCCGACGCGCGTCTTTCATGCACTGCCCGGTTCCAACGCCGGCTGGGTCAGCCGCAGTTGGAAGCGGCCGAATTACTATTCCGACATGCCGCCGGTCGTCGCCGAGTTCGGACGCGGTTCGCCGACGGGTGTCGCCTGCTATCGGCATCGGCAGTTTCCTGCAAAATATCGCGGGGCGGTTTTCGTCCTCGACTGGACATTCGGCCGCGTGATGGCGTTGCCGTTACAAAAAGCCGGCAGCAGTTGGAGCAGCAAGCCAATTGAGTTCATGTCGGGCATTGGGCAATTCGGTTTTGCCCCCACCGACGTTGTCGTCAGCCCCGACGGCAGTTTGCTGGTTTGCGTTGGCGGACGCGGGACGCGAGGAAGCGTCTACCGCGTTCGCTACATCGGCGAGGACAAGTCACCGGGAATTGTTGACGACGTCACAACAGCCGAGGCGGCACTTTCCAGTTGCCTGAACGCACCGCAGCCGCTCAGTAGCTGGTCGCGCACCAAGTGGTTGCCGTTGGCACGCCGTTTGGGCCGGAAGCGTTTCGTCAATGCAACCAAGGACAAGAAGCTGTCGGTCGGCGAACGTCTGCGGGCGGTCGAAATCCTCACCGAACTGTACGGCGGCGGCGATACGATCACACTGCTGAAACTGGCTTCGGACGATTCCGCAAGAATCCGTGCACGGGCTGTTTGGTCGGCGGGGCGATCGGGATTGATTGCCAAGCAACCAAAACTGCTGCTGCCGTTCTTCAACGACGCTGACCCGTTGGTCGTACGCTGTGCGCTGGAAACACTTGTCGGAAATCGAAATTCGGAGAGTCTGGAACCGCTGTTCCCGTCGTTGGCACGACAATTGGGAGCCAACGATTCCTATGTGCGGCAGACGGCCGCTCGCGTCGTATCTCAGTTGAACAACGATGCACGCGAAACATTGGCATCATTGGTCGGTGACGTCGGAGTTCAGGCAGAGCTCGCCTACCATTTGGGACGCGTGATGCGATCCCAATCGTTCGATGCCGACGCACTTACCACAGGGCTGAGAGTTTTGAAGGGCGATCATCCGCAGGACGTCACATTGCAAGCCATTCGATTGGTGCAGCTCTCGCTGGGCGATGTCGGGCCGCGAGAGAAACAGCCGCCCGCCTTCGATAGCTATGCACCGTGGATCGACCTGACTAGCTTTCAGGAAACCATTAAACCGGCTGCTGAACAGTTGGCGGCGATCTATCCCACGGGGAACAAGCAGGTCGACGTGGAACTGTCCCGCGTGTTGGCGATGCTCGCCCCGACAGATGGGGAATTGCTCGACCGCGTGCTGGCAAAAATCGGCAAGGACTCGCATCCTGTCGATGACATTCATCAACTTCTTGTTGCCGCACGGATTCCTGCCCAGCGAACAGCCGGGCAGCGTGAAGCGATTGCAGCCGCGCTGGTCGCATTGGATAAAAAGACAACATCCCGCAAACTCAAACTGGACGGCAACTGGGACCCGCGGATTGGTGAAGTTTACGCAGAGTTGACCAAACACGACGCGGAATTGCCGCAGGCGATCGTCAAGCGGCCGGAATTCGGGCGGCCCAGTCAGGTTGTCTACTTGAGTCAACTTTCCAAAGACGATCTGCCAACCGTGGTTTCAGCCTTCGCCCAAAGCGTCCAAGGAGACCGCGACTATCCGTGGAATAATCAAATTGTGTTTCTGCTGGGGGCATCAAAGATGCCAGAGCATCGGACACTCGTTCGCGATCAGTATGAATCGTTTGCCGTGCGTGGTGCCGTGCTGATCGTGCTGGCGAAGAAGCCGGAGGCCAAAGACCGGGACAAATTCGCCGAAGGACTTTCGTCATCGCAGTTGGGCGTGTTGGAAGCCTGTTTGACCGCATTATCGAAACTTCCCGAAAACCGGGAGCCGGCTGAACAATTCGCGCTGTTGCGAACGTTGCGGCGGCTGGGATCGAACCGCAGTGAATATGTCTTGCGAGAAAAGGTTGTGGAACTTTTGCGCCGCAATTTGAAGCAGGAGTTTGAATTCGCCGTCGGAACGGCTGGACACAAACCGCAACCTGATGTCGTTCGCAAGTGGACCGATTACCTCAGCGAACAGTTTCCAAAAGTCTCCGTCCGCGAACTCGGAGGGAAAGCCGAGGACCTTTCGCAGTTGAAACAAAAGTTGGCGGAGGTCGATTGGACGAAGGGAGACGCTTCGCGCGGCCGCAAGCTGTTCGAGAAGCGTTCGTGTGTGCAATGTCACGGCGGACGACAGGCGCTCGGTCCGGATTTGGCCGGTGTTGCTCGGCGGTTCTCGCGCGACGATCTGTTCGTTTCGATCACCGTCCCCAACCGCGACGTCTCGCCGCGATATCAAACGACACTCGTGGAAACAACCGAAGGTAAAGTTTACACCGGTTTGATTATCCACCAGTCGGCTGAGGGGCTGCTGTTGCGAAACGCGACGAACCAGACGTTCCGTTTCGAGGCCGACGAAATCGAAACGCAACAGACGCGATCAACGTCGCTGATGCCGGCCGGATTGTTGAAGGATTTGAAGCCGAGCGAACTGGCCGACTTGTACCGATACATCGGTGGTCTTTGAATGCCCTCATCAAAACAAGAAGCGGCCAAACACGACTCAGCCAATCGAAAATCCACCAAGACGAAACAACCGAAGCCAGCCAGAAAACCTCGCAAGCATTGCAACGCGTTGGATGGTCGCCAATGGATTAAGAACTCCATCAGCGTCTGGAGCGACGTTCGCAAGCAGACGGGCGAAACGAAGCTCGGCCACCCCGCGTCGTTTCCCGAGATGCTCGTCGAACGGTTGATTGAAACGTTCTTACCGCTGGATGGCGAGAGTGTACTCGACCCGTTCGCCGGTTCGGGCAGCACGCTTGTCGCCGCCGAACGCGCCGGGAAGTGTGGAATCGGCCTGGAAATTTCACCGGAGTACGTGGAAACGGCCAATGCGCGACTGTTGGCGTTGCGGGAAGACGGCGGTGAAGAAACTCCCACGGATGCCAAACAGCCAGATGGTTCTTCCGGTTCGGTCGTGCATTGCGACTCGGCGACCAACCTGCTGACCTACGTCAGTCCCGATTCGATCGACCTCTGCATCACTTCGCCACCCTACTGGAACATTCTGAACCAACGCCGCACAGCCGACATGAAAGCCGTTCGTCATTACGGAAACCGGCCCGATGATCTGGGCGTCATCGAGGACTACGAAGAGTTTCTGACGGCGACAACGAAGGTGTTGGCCGACGTCTTCACTGGGCTGAAACCCGGTGCCTACTGTTGTGTGATCGTGATGGATTTGCGAAAGAAGAATCGGTTCTTCCCCTTGCACAGCGATCTGGCGACACGTTTGGTCGATGTGGGATACGTGCTCGACGATCTGATCATCTGGAACCGGCAGGCCGAATACAATAATTTGCGGCCGCTCGGTTACCCCTCGGTCTTTCGCGTGAACAAGGTGCACGAGTATATTGTGCTGATGCAGAAGCCACGGGATGCGAAGTGAGCGTTGAACTTGGAATGCGGAATTCACAGTCGATTGCGCATGTTGCCAACCCGCTGGCGAAATCAACTTGCGGAGAATGAACAATGCAGCGGTTTCGGAATATTGTTGTCGGCGTCGATCTGTCTCGCGCCGATCGACTGGCGGCTTCGGAGTTGAACGCGCCAACCCAGGAAGCGGTGAAGCGGGCGATTTGGATGGCTTCGCGGCTGTCGGCCGAGTTGACGTTCTTCTCCGTACTCGATGTTTCGGCGCACACACAGGAACTGCTGCACGACGGGTTTCAGAAGACATCCAGCGACGTGGAAGTGGCGGCCCATGCCGCGCTGGATGAGTTAGTCGAACAAGCGAAGCAACAGAATGTCGCTGCGAAGAGCCATCTGGCATTCGGCAGCCCGTGGATTGAAACGGTCAAGCAAGTACTCCGCGAGAATCACGATTTGTGCATTGTCGGCACGCGCGATCAGGGGGTGGCAAAGCGGCTCCTGTTTGGCAGCACCGGCTCGAAACTGCTGCGGAACTGCCCCTGTCCCGTGTGGGTCACCAAGCCCGATCCAGACATCGGCGATCTGAACATCCTCATTCCCAGTGATTTCAGCGATGTCTCGTCACTCGCGCTCGAGCTTGCCGTCAACGGCGGACAAATGGTCGATACGAAGATTCATCTGCTGCACGCGATTGAAGAGAGCGTCGATAACCGCATGTGGCTGACTGGGCTTTCGAATGAGAAGATCGCCGCATTTGCTCAGGAGAAACGAGACGAGGCGACACAATCGTTGAACGATCAGCTGGCGCAGACCGATTACCGGTCGCTCACCCACGGTGTAAAACTGCACGTCACCGACGGCCCGGGAGATGTCGTCATTCTCGATGCCATCGAAGAACTAAAGATCGATCTGCTGATTATGGGAACGATTGCCCGCTCGGGAATTCCCGGTGTGTTAATCGGCAACACGGCCGAACGGTTATTGCCCCACGTCTCCTGTTCGGTGCTGGCATTGAAGCCCGACGGTTGGGAGTGTCCGATTGACGTGGACGATTGATGAGCCGTTGAGGAGAGAAGGAGGTGAGAAGACCGAGGACAGCGGTTTCCTTGTCACCGCAGGCATGGATGCCACTTGACCTGATGTCTGTTTCCTCTTGGTCCATGTGGAAAGCCGACTGGTGCCTGATCGTGTGGTTTATCTCGACAATCATGCGACGACGCGCGTTGATCCGCGTGTTGTCGAGGCGATGCGGCCGTACTGGACCGAGAAGTATGGCAACGCAGCCAGTGTGAGTCACGCCTATGGTGAAGAGGCGGCTGACGCGGTCGAAACTGCCCGTGCTCAAATCGCCGAATTGCTCAATGCGACGCCGCGGAATCTCATCTTCACCAGTGGTGCGACCGAGGCGAACAATCTTGCGATTAAAGGTGTGATCCAAGCCGTCGGCAGCAGCGTTCATCTCATTGTGAACGAAGCCGAACATCGGGCTGTCCTCGATCCCGCGCGAAAACTGAAGCGACTCGGTTGCGAGTTGACCGTATTGCCCGTGGATAAATACGGCATGGTCGATCCGCAATCGGTGGCGGCTGCAATTCAACCGAACACGGCGCTTGTTTCCGTCATGTTTGCCAACAACGAGGTCGGCACAATCAACCCGGTGGCCGAGATAGGCGAGATTTGTCACGAACGCGGCGTGCTGTTTCATTGCGATGCCGCGCAAGCGGTCGGAAAGCTTCCCGTCGATCTTGCCGACTTGCCCATCGACCTGTTGAGTCTGACGGCGCACAAGATGTACGGACCGATGGGAGTTGGTGCGTTGTACGTTCGCGGCGGCGACAAACGTATTCCCATCGAACCACTATTCGACGGTGGAGGCCACGAACGCCGGCTGCGCAGCGGCACACTGCCGGTTCCTCTCATCGTTGGTTTCGGCGAAGCCTGCAAACTGGCCGCGGAGGTCATGCGCGATGAGTCGAAGCGCGTTCAGCAGTTACGAGACCGTCTCTGGGGCGGTTTGAGTGAGGCGGTTGAAGGGGTCTATTTGAACGGCCATCCCGATCTGCGATTGGCGGGAAATCTGAATGTGAGTTTTGACGGTGTCGATGGTGACGCATTAATGATGGGCCTGAGGGACATTGCCGTCAGTTCCGGGTCGGCCTGCACATCGGCCGATCCTCAGCCAAGCCATGTGTTGCGTGCCATGGGTGTCAGCGACGAATTGACACGCGCCAGTTTGCGATTCGGGCTGGGGCGATTTACGACGCTTGAGGAGATTGAATTCGCGGTATCTTACGTCGCCGACGCAATTGACCGGCTACGCAGGTTATGATTGAAACTGAGCAGCAACTCAATCGGAAAACAACAAGGAGACCCAACGATGGCCGCCCCTTCCATTTTGCCTTCCGTCTGGAAAGTCCCTCAGGTGTTTCGCGATCGGCTGGGAACGAAGGCGGGCCGTCAACGAACGATGGTGGCCGACGGACACCTGTTGCTCGTCCTGCATGCTCCGCCTGGTGCCGACGATGACGACCGCAAGGGCCGTTTCTTCTGGAGACAGCCGGACGGCAAATGGTCGTCCGCGGCATTTGGCAGTGGTCCGGGTGCGCTGAAAAAGCATCTGGGTGAATACACCGCACTGCTGGTCGCGCGCGAAGAACAGGACGAAGACGCCGTGAGCGCGAAAGACTACTTCGCGGTCATCTCGACATTGGCGCCCATCAAAAGGTCGGCCCGGCATCAGCACGAAGTCCTGCAGGAAGCCCGACAAATCTGCCCCGAAGATCGCGATCTGATTTCACTCCGCGACCAGGCTTATCAGATCGAGCGGATGTCGGAGTTGTTGTACGACGACGCGAAAAACGGCCTGGATTTTTCAATGGCGATTCAAAGCGAAGCGCAAGCACGCAGCAGCCATCGCATGTCGGTCGCCGCACATCGGCTCAATGTGCTGGCCGGGTTCTTCTTCCCCATCGCGACGTTGACGACCGTGTTCGGCGTCAATTTGGACCATGGGTTCGAACACAAGTACCAGCCGATTCCGTTTCTGGTCTGCGCCGGCGTTGGGCTGATGGCCGGGCTGATCATCAACGCAGTGCTGCGAAGAGAACCCGCCGACGAACCGGCCTGACACCACGGCGCCAGCAAACCAATTCACGGATCGCCGGGTTTTCTTTCCAAGCGATTCGTCTCTGTGAGCTATCCCACAGACCTTTGCATCCCCGTCGGTAACAATGGCGTCTGTTAAGCAGGCGGCAAACGATGACGCTGCGCAGCCGACAGGCGTGACGTTAATCGAGCACCGGCCACTTCCATCCAGCAGGTTCGCGTGACGTCCCTTCCTACCGCAACCGGGAACGTCTCCTGCTGGGTGGTTTCCTTCCTCTTTTTATTCCCCAATCTCACCAGCTCAGGATCCCGAGAACCTCTTTGCGTTCTGGGATCGAAATCCGTCCGTTTCTTTTCACATTGGAGCTTGAGACAATGAAGCGACATTGGATCGCAGGAATCTCGGCTGTGACCCTCGTGGTTGGAGCAGTTTATCTCAGTGGAGACCGCGATGCCGCCGCTCAAAGCGGCGCGAGATCGTACAGCGGCGGTGCACAGCGACCGTTGGCATTCGAGCAGAAGTTTTGGAACTACCTGCAGGGAACCCAACCCGCCTATCGAAACTGGGCTCCCGCTCCCGGAACGACGGGCGAAACGTATCCAGGCCAAAGCCCGCACGGTGCTTTCCTCAAGCTGTATCTGAACCGCGTTGCGGCAGGGAACCCCAAGGAAATGCCCTATGGCTCAATCATTGTGAAAGAGAACTTCGGCAAGGACGCAAAGACGCTGATGGCTGTTACAGTCATGTATCGGGCCAAAGGCTACGATCCCGAACACAACGACTGGTACTACGCCAAATACAATCCAAATGGTACCGTAGCCAAGAAGGGCGACATGAAACTGGTCGGCAAACCCAAGGGCTGCATTGAATGCCACGCCGGTGCCGACGGGAACGACTTCACGTTTGCAAACGACTGATGTGTTCCGTGTGTCGTTGACGAAAAAATTTAGCCGGCGGGCAAACTCGCCCGCCGGCTAAATGGAATCAGCCTTCACGATGGCAGATGACGTCATCGTGTTCTTGTTGAACAGCGCGGGTTACTTGACTCGCGGCATGTATTTGGCCGGAGAGTCGGCGAATCTGTTGCGGCTGGCCTTGTCGGCGAAGAACCACAGTCGGTCGCGGTAGATTGCACCCCAAACCGCCTTGCCGGTTACCGGCTTCTTCCGATCAACAAGATTGACAGGGCAGACGCCGTCAATTGCGGGCCAGTATTTCCGGGGTTGGGCATCGAACAACTGCTTGTGTTTTGCCGAGGCGAAGCAGAGCAGCTGCCCTCTGTAATTGGTTGTGAAATCCAGCGTGCAGACTTTCAATTTCTGGTCGTCGAACAACGAAACCAGACAGTGTCCGTTGAAGGCCGGTTTGGGTGTGATGGCTTTTGCCGTTCGCACTGGAGCTGGTGCTTGCTTGCGTACCACTTGTCTCTCGACGACTTCATGACTCGCCAGGCAGATTTCGCCGAGCTTTGCATCGAGTTGCCGCGGCGTGTAATACCCGGTGATTTTTTTCAAGAGTTTGAAGTCCGGCGAGACAATCACCGTGGTGGGCAGTGCGTCGGCTCCAACGGCTTCCACGAGTCGCTGGTTTTCGTCTGCGTCGATCATGACTGGAACGAAGCAGCCGTTAACGTGACGAGCGATCTTCTCGTCGTTAAATGTCTCTTTCATCTTCTTGCAGTAGCCGCACCAGACGGCCGAGATTTCGATCAGCATCGGCTTTTGCGATCGCTTCGACTCTTTTGCCGCCTTCTGCAGATTGGTGTGCCATTGGAGGTTTTTTGCAGCCTCGACGTGATTCGTCGCGACCAGGCAAAACATCGCCGCCACCAAAATTCCGCCGCTCAATCGCTTCTTTGTCATCTGCATCTTCAAGCCCTTTCTCTCGACTGCTCTCCCGCGAACCATCCGTCGGCCAGACGGCTTTCATTGAGTTGTGGTTCGCACGAGTGCAGGAAACCTGGAAATGATGCTGGGGTTCTGTCTCGATGGCAACAGCATTGGGAAACGCTTCGCCAGACTCTGCAGAGAAGGATGTCCCAGCATATGATTTATCGACCAGTCGCCACGTCTTCTGTGTGAGACTCGTCACAGACTTACGAGATTTGCAATTTGCAGGCCAAACATCGCCGATTCGCCAAAACTTTTCCCGAAACATGGGAAACCTGCGTCAAATGCACAAAAAACGGTCAGTTTGCGGGGCTGTTCGAATTCCGTTCGCTCCGGATATTTTGCCCAACCGCAGAATCCCGTCATGCCGCCGATGTCGCCTTTGGGTTGATTTTTGGCAACATCGGGTCGCCAAAACGAAACGGCGAGCGCGACAATTGCCGCACTCGCCGCTTTCTGGAGAGAGCCGGAACAGGGATTTCGCGGGGGTCGGATCACACGATGTTGATCTGCTGACGTACTGATGTGCCGCCGACATACGACTTATCGCCGCCCCATCTGGTCATTCAGGTCCCAATCGTAGTCGAGATACTTCACCGACACGTGGGGTGTCTTGTCGATGATGGCGACTGCCGCGGGAGGCAAATAATCGGCGAGGTCATCCAGCCGCTGGCCCTGCGTTTCGCCGAAGTCCTTGCTGTACCATTTCATAATGGAACTGAGGTAGATCGTTTCGGCTGCCGCATCGACACGAATGTTCTGGCCGCGCGAGAAGAAATCGCGGGTGTTGGTTGCCAGTTGCTCTTCCAACTTGTCGGCGCTGTAGGCTTCGTTCAGCAATCGCGGGCAGCCGACCGATGCACACACAATGGCAAAATGAATTCGCGGCTCACCCATCGGGCGCAGAATCTCGTTCTCAATCCGTTCTAGCGAAAAGGCCTCATCGCCCACCCGCAGCGGAAGATGCTTCCAGATGTTGTATCCCCCCAACATCGACGTGTGCTTTCGGATGCTCGGCGTAGGGTACTCCCGCAGAATTCCCTCCAGCGTAACCGCGTTGTAGGCGTTGACCCAGAACGCGAGTTCCGCCTGGCGCCGAGCCGGTTTCTGGCCGTCGGCACGGCTCAATTCGCCGAGATATGTCTGTAGCGTGTCCCGATCAGTCGCCGACGCTTTCCATCCGGCGTAATCGACGTAGCCGTCTGCATCGACGTATTTCTTCAGCAAGACATTGAAGGCGGAATGATCGATGTCGTCCATCGAAATGCGTTCGGTGGCAGGCCATGTCTTCCCCAACGCCGTTGCGTTTGCAGCACTAGACGGCAGGAAGAGGTAGGCGGCCGATCCCAGTCCCAAAACAATCAGCAGGACGGCAGCCCATTTTCGCACGGTTGTGTTCTGATTCGTCGAATTCCCCATTCGGGATTCTCCGCTAATGATACAGATTGGCGTTCGGTGCATCGTTTCAATGTCTGCTACCACAATATCGTCGATTCGCCAACTCCGGTCTGTGAATCAGCACACATCGATGTCGAACCTCGATTATTCACTGGAATTCGACCTGATGCCCCTTGACGCGAAACTGGCCGGACTGTGAGATATCGAACAGAAGTATTTACTGCCGCGCAGCAAAATGGATTGCTCCAGGTGGCCGCATGATGAATGACGTAGTCGTTCGGTTGCCGCCGGGATATGTGCGGTCGAAAAGTAATCGCGAAACGCATCTCGCAACGAGAGGGAGCCATGAAACGGATTGATTTGAATCGCAGAGATTTCACCAAGTTAACGGTCGCCGCCTTTGGCGGAATTGTCGCAGGTACGACCATCGGTTGTGGCGGCGGCGATGGTGGTGGTGATGGCAGCGGCACCGGCGATGGGGCCGGCACTGGTGATGGAACCAGCATGGGAGACGGCGTCGAGGGTAGCGGCACCACCGATGAAACGACCGAAACCGACAGCACCGAAGGCGGCGATGAAGTGGTTGCCTCCGCAGACAATCTGCTGTCAGAGCCACACGTCTGCCGTGGCTTAAACGCCTGCAAAGGCATGGGAAAAAGCGGAGCGAACGAGTGCGCCGGAACCAGCGCATGCTTCACCGCAGGAAAGAGTACCTGCCACTACACAAACGAATGTAAGGGGCAAGGAGGCTGCGAGGACACCGCCGGAATGAATGGTTGCGAGAAAAAAGGCAATTGCGCTGTGCCGTTGAGTAAGGGAACGTGGGACAAAGTCCACGCGAAGTTGCAGGCGGCTCTCAAAGAAAAGGGCAAGACTCTGGGCGAAGCAGCAGAAGCCGGACCGCCGAGCTAATGCTGGCAGGTCACAGCTTTGCGAAATAAGAGGAGCAGCGCTGCACAACAACATGCGGCGCTGCTCTTTTTCGCATTTGTGTGAAGCGAGCAAATTGCTGCAGCTGACTTGCCGCGTTTTTCAGCGCCGCTAAAGTAGACAGGGGACCAACCGCCAACGGAAGCGGTGCAATGTCGGTGTCTGTTCACAACAAGGCGAACGGCCGTTCGAGCGCGACTTGGAGAAAAGGAACCCGGCAGATGAATTTGACACGACGAGACTTTAGCAAACTGACGGCGACCGCGTTCGGCGGCGTATTGGCCGGCAGTGTGATTGGTTGCGGTGGTGATGACGATGCCAGCTCGTCGGACACAGTCAGCGATGGCGATGTCACCGTTGCGTCCGACGACGCCACGGCCGATGCCACCCCGGCCGGCGACGGTTCTCCCACCAACGGCGAACAGGAATTGGCCGGTGCCGAACTGCCGGAACACAACGCCTGCCTCGGTCTGAATCAGTGCAAAGAGTTCGGAAAAAACGCCGGAGAACACGACTGCGCCGGACAAGGTTCGTGCGCCACCGTGACGCACGATTGCGCAGAGCAGAACAGTTGCAAGTATCTCGGTGCGTGCGATGGGAAGGTCGGTGCCAATCAATGTAAGCAGCAAGGCGGGTGTCAGGTACCGATGACCGCTGGCGATGAACTCTGGTTGCAAGCCCGCGCCGCGTTTGAGAAACGGATGAAAGCCAAAGGAACCGAAGTCGGAGCGGCCCCGCTGTAATTGAGTCCTACGCTTCCTGAACACCACCCGAAGGCCCACGGGCCGCGGCCCGTGGGAACCACCTCATGCTCGAACCCCGTCTGGGACATCCCAACATCGGACTTGGTCTCGGACTGCGGACCGTGCATTACCAGCACATTCTGCAGCACGAACCCAAAGTCGACTGGTTCGAGATCATTTCCGAAAACTACATGGACACCGAGGGGCGTCCGCGATACGTGCTGGAGCAAATCGCCGAACGTTATCCAATTGTGATGCACGGCGTCTCAATGTCAATCGGCTCGACCGATCCGTTGGACTTCGATTATCTGCAGAAATTGAAGCGACTGGCCGCGACAGTCGGCGCGCTCTGGATTTCGGATCACATTTGCTGGACCGGCGTTGCGAGTTTGAACGCTCACGATTTGCTTCCGTTGCCCTACAACGAAGCAACGCTCAAACACACAATCGATCGGGTTCGCATCGTGCAGGATGTGCTGGAACGCACGCTCGTTTTGGAGAATCCCAGCAGTTACGTCACATTCGCCGACTCAACAATGCCCGAATCGGAATTCGTCAACCGGTTGGCCGCCGAGACCGATTGCGGGTTGTTGCTCGATGTGAACAACGTCTACGTGTCCAGCGTCAACCACGACTTCGATCCGGTTGAGTATCTCGAATCGGTGCCTCACAAGAACGTCGTGCAGTTTCATTTGGCCGGGCATACCAACCTGGGGACGCATTGCATCGACACGCACGACGGACACGTCATCGATCCCGTCTGGGAGTTGTACCGGCTCGCGCATCGGCTGACGGGCGGCGTTTCCACCTTGTTGGAATGGGATGCAAAGATCCCGGAATTCCCCGTCGTGCATGCCGAAGTGCTGAAAGCCAAACCGTTCATCGGTGCCGAAACCGAATCAGCTGCGGACGTGGCAGAAACCGTAACCGATTCAGAACAGAAACCGGACGAAGCAGCGACAACAACTGTGCCTCATCCGGCGGCCTATGTGGTGGCGGAAGCGGAATGAGCGAAACGCCGCGAAAACTTGGACAGGTTCAGCAGTGGATGCAGGCGGTCATCATGCACCCCGACGGAGTGGTCGGCGGCATCGAATCGACAGCGGCGCAGACGCACATCGATGTCTCGGTCAACGACATCGAGCAGGTCATCAAACGGTCTCAGGCCCAAAACAGCATCGAACGGTTGCAGGTGTATGGAAACGCATACTTCGCCCGATTGGTTGAAGTGTTACGCGACGAATTCCCGGCCCTGCAACATGCAATCGGCGAAGAAGCCTTCGACGGTTTCGCCTTCGGCTATTTGCAGGCGTACCCATCACACAGCTACACGCTGGCCGATCTGTCCCGCAATTTTTCGCAGTATCTTCGAGAGACGCGGCCGCCGGCCGATGCCGAAGAAGAGGGACCGGACTGGATCGAGTTTCTGATCGATCTGGCAGCGCTAGAACGTACCTACAGCGAAGTTTTCAGCGGGCCGGGTCCGGAAGCCGGCGATCATTTGAAGCCGGGTGAGTTGCAAGAGATTCCGCCCGAGCGTTGGGCCGATGCGACACTGATTCCAATGCCCTGTCTGCGTTTAATGAAGTTCGGTTTTCCCGTCCACGAATACGCAACCGCCGTTCGCCAGGGTGGCGACCCGCATCCCCCCGATCCCCAGGAAACGAATCTGGTGATCGGCCGCCGTGATTTTGTGGTGAGACGAAAGGCGGTCGGTCGCGTGGAGTTTGAAATGCTCAGCGCGATCGTCGATGGGCTGGCGTTAGGCGACGCCATCCAGCGCGTGCTGGAACAGACCGATGTCGAGTTCGAGGCGCTGGCAGCCGAAATCGGCGAGTGGTTCAAGACCTGGGCCGCCGCGCAGTTCTTCCGTGCCGTTGAAGTGGGCGGCGCGGATGTGAGCTAAGGGAATCGGGAGGCCACGGGCCGGCCAGTTTTTCTCCCCCTCTCCTTATTTCCCGCTCTCCCCCTCTTTCTTTCCCCCCTCTTTTTCTTCACTCGGTAACCACCGCCGCGCTAGCAGTGCGAGACACAACGGAACGGTCCCCGAGAGCACGGCGGCTGCCGGAAGCAGATCGTGTTGCTGGGAGAATCGACCGAATGCCGCGTAGACCAGGGCGATCATCAGATTACTGGCCGCAACGGGGAGCAGAAATCGTTTCCAGGAGAGTCCGCTTGCCCCCATCAGTAGCACGCAAGCTTCGGCCAGAATTGGGAGCGCGCGGGTGAGCACCAGCGCAAGCGGTCCGTATCGCCGAGTGAGTGCGGCCATTTGATCGACGTCGCTGGATTCGGCGCGCCGCTTCACAAACCGGGCACCAAACGTGCGGGCCAATGTGAATCCTAACATCGCCCCCAGCGTCATACCGACCCACGAGGCGAGCGTCGCCTGCCAGATTCCAAGAACACCGCCGGCCCACGTGCTGACCGCGCTGGACGGTATCGGCAAAAAGATATCGGTCGCCAATACGCCGACGACAAACAGCATCCGCACGCCATCGGAAACGGGCGCTTCACCGTCATCGGCGACGAGCCACCCTTCCACCTGCTTTTCGAACGTCTCCCCCAAAAAGAGAAACGGCACAATGGGGACGGCCAGGAAAACAGCCAACCAAAGCGTCGCCCGCAATACTTTGTTCATTGTCGATCGACGATTTTCTATTGACTATTGGAAAAACGGCCCACGTGCGAATCAAAATGCCATCGGTGCTTTTTCAACAGCCTGCTAGTCAATTCTCAATCGCCGATCGTCAATTCTATCACTTGTCTTTCAGCCGGCGGCTGGCTTCCTTGAGGACTTCGCGTTCCTCATCGGTCAGGCTGGCCTCGCCTTGCTGGTGGATCTTTTCGAGGATGCCATCGACTCGCTCATCAATTGGTTCGTCTGGTGGTTGGGCGGACGGCTGAAAGATGCGCACGTTGGGATTACGCCGGGGACGTTTCCAGCCGGATGTTCGCCCCAGCAGGCCATACCACAACGGAATCAGCCGCCAGTTGTAGTACTTGTAGCCAACACCAAATGCCGCCCCCCCCAAATGCGCCGCATGGGCCACTCCTGAACCGTCCTGGAGCAGTCCCATCGTATCGACGACCGCATAGATGACGGCCATCACCCACAGATCCATTGGAATGATGAACATGACGTAGACCTTCATTTTCGGGAAGGTCATCGCCGTCAGAAAGACGACCGCCATCACGCCGCCCGATGCCCCCAACGCCCCCGTGGGATCGCGAGTGATGACAGAAAACAGCAGATGCCCAAGTCCGCTGATCACGACGCCGGTGAGATAGAAGACGAGAAACTCGCGCGATCCGAGAATCGATTCGACCGCACGGCCGAACATCCACAGGACGAACAAGTTGAACAAAATGTGATTGAAGCTGCCGTGACAGAAGCCGGAGGTCAACAGCCGCCACACCACTTGCCAGGAACCGAGTGCATCGACACGAAAGGCACTTTCCAAATCTTCAATGGGGATCAATCCGTATCGATCTCCCCATCGGATTGCGGCGTAGTGTTCGGTCTGCGCCCCCAGAGATTGAATCTCTGTGTTCGGTGGAATCGTCAATTCCTTTTCGCCGACAGAGATCGAAATCTCACGAGGGATGCCATCGCGCAGGCTGTCATTCTCGATGAATGAAACCGGCCCGCTGGTCACGGTTTGCCAAGCCAGTTTCAGGTCGAGCCAATTGGTGACCTGCGGGTTAAGATTCTGCAGCAGGAACACCGCGATGTTGGCAATCAACAGGTATTTGATTGCCCACTGCCCGCCGAATCCGCCACCGAAACCACCAAAGCCACCGCCGCGGGATCCGCCGTCGGGTCGCTCGTCGCGAATGTAATCGCGGTTATGAATGCCCATCTCAAACGTCCGTTTCGTAGGGGCAGTGCTGGCGTTGAGTCCCGTTCTCCGAACGTCCAGCGAACTGTCATTCCTATGATAGTTCGATAACGCCCACACTGAAACGGCAGCCGCCGCACAGCGTCATTCGCTCGCTACGGGGTGGAGGCGTTTTTCGTCGCCGGGGGCAGTTCCTTAATCAGCTCTGAATTGTCGTCCGTCGTTTCCTTCAGCGTTGCATACGCCGTTTTCGCTTGGCGACGCAACCGATCGATTTCGGCCTGAAGCAAATTGCGAGCTTCTTCTTCGGCGGCAATCGCCGCCAGCAATCCATGCGTGAACTCCAACCCAACCAATCCCCCCGTAGGTGCAGGGGCATTGTTCGGCCCCTGTAATTCCTCCAGACGCTTCTGATGTTGCTTGTTGGCATCGTCAAGCAGACCTTGCTGAACGGTCAGGTAGCCGGTCTTGGCAGTCGATCGTTCGTCTGCGTCGATCAATGCCTGCTGCAAATCGGTGAACCGCGTAATAGGACCTCCCGGAACCCGTTGCCAAACTCGCCAACGCTGATTCTGAGCATTCCACGGAGCGGCTTCCCCGGCACGGACGGTCCACGACGGCACCAGTTCGGCATTGGTATCGGTCACGCTCTGCACGTGGAGCGGTCCAACCCAAACGTACCCTTTGCCATCGGCTGACGGACGAAATGCCTGCAACAGCGGATTCTCGCCGCCATCGCGGTTCTGCCCGCCGACAATGCCGTTTCGCATTCCAATGGGCAGGCTGACCGACGCGGCATCGGCCTTTGTCACATTGAAGCCGGTAATCGGCGTTCCCCAATTCATGAGGACAACCTGCAACTCGGCACGCAGTTTCGCCAGGTCGGCTTCCTTGGTGACGATCGACTTGGCGTTCGCGACGTTGCTCTGCCTCAGCCCATCGTTCTTCATCGTCCACGAGTTGCGGACGGTGATCATCTGGGCCGTGAAAGCCGCCGACGCAGCTCCTCCCACGATGGCCAGAAAGAGGAAGATTTTTCCGGAAATGTGCATTTGTTGTTTTCCCGACGACCCGTGTGCTGGCAGCAGCCGAACGTACCACCTCAGCGCTGATACCCGCCGTCACTGCGTGAGTCTGAAATGTAGGTTTAATCTATCATACGCCACGGTTTACAGCATGGTCAAGCAGAAAAACAAGGAGCATTCGGGTGGGAGTCAGGGCAATCCGACGACAACGCGGGCCGGTGTGTGACGCTTCTGACGGTCATTCCGTCTCTGCACCATCTCGCGCCGGTCAATTCCGGTTTGATATAGGCGATGACTTAACAATCTCATATCGTGTCGCGCGACACGCCAATGCTCCGCCAGCTTCTCGCTGCATGCAATTTGGCCTGACTTCCAGATAGCCCTGATGGTCAAATCAGCAGGTTCGGGAGAAGCCGTTTATGGAGATGCGATCGCTTGGCTCATCGGGACTTGAAGTCTCGCGGTTGGGGTTCGGCGCCTGGCAACTTGGGGGCCACGGCTGGGGCGACTGCGATCGGGATCAAACGGTGCGAGCGGTGCGCGACGCTGTGGACAACGGCATCAATTTCTTCGACACGGCCGATGTGTACGGGTTGGGCGAGTCGGAACGCCAGTTGAGTAAGGCCCTCGGTTCTCAACGACACGAAGTTGTCATCGCGACAAAATTCGGCGTGCGTTGGAATGAACAGAAGGAAACTCGCACGGACATCAGCCCCGAATATCTGGTCGGTGCGTTGGAAGAGAGTTTGCGACGCCTGAAGATCGACCGAATTCCTCTTTTCTATGTCCATTGGCCCGACGGTCGGACTCCCATCGAAGAAGCGATGGCGGCACTGGTTCGGCAGCGGGATGCGGGGAAAATTGCTGCGATCGGCATTTCCAACTTCTCCGCCAATGAAATCCGAGCCGCTGCCGAAGTCACCGAAATCGCTGCGGTGCAGATGCAGTTCAGCCTCATCAACCGTGAGGTCATCGAGCAGGTTCTTCCCACTCTCGAAGAGTTGAACATCCCGCTGGTCGCGTGGGGGGCATTGACCAAGGGGTTATTGAGCGGAAAATTCTCGCAGCAATCCGAATTCCCGGACGACGACACCCGACATCGCGACCCCGACTTTCTCGGCGAGAGATTCCTGTCAAATCTGAAAGTAGCCGACGGGCTGAAAACGCTCTCAACACGATTGGGCCGTTCGCCGGCTCAGATTGCGATTCGCTGGCTATTGGACTCTCCCGGCACAACCGCCGTTCTCGCAGGCGCGAAGACGACCGCACAGGTGCTGGAAAACTGCCAGGCATGCGGATGGCAGCTCAGCGAAGACGACTACCAGTTTCTGCAACGTCTGACCGACGATGCACGGTCGCCGACAGCCGACTGATGCGATGGCGTTGGCACAGATCGGCTCACGCCGCTGCACGCGCGTCGTCGCATCCGTCCTCGCGTTCGTCGGTTGTTTCGTCAGCCGGTGACTGCTCCGACAGATCGGGGATCGTCAGTACGTCGAACCTCAACGCGACCGAGATCACCGTTGCCACGATGATGTGAAGGTCGGTCCAGAAGTTACTGTGTTCGACGTAGTATAAGCCCAGGCGAATCTTCTCCGGTGCAACCAGGCGAAGGTACGCTTCGTCGGGATCGTCGGCACCTTCCAGTATCTGCCCCAGGTTGCGAAACCTCAGCGACGCGTAATCGGTGATGCCGGGACGAACGTCGAGCAGCCGACGTTGATCGGGCGTATAGAGTTCAACCAGCGGTGCGACTTGTGGGCGCGGGCCGACGAAACTCATCGTGCCGTCCAGCACGTTGAACAATTGCGGCAACTCATCCAGTTTAAATCGACGCAAGAATCCCCCCACGCGTGTGATTCGTGGGTCGTCGTTGCTGGTTGACGATCCGCCCACCCGCTCCGCATCGACACACATCGTCCGGAATTTGAAGATTCGGAACATCCGACCGAATCGCCCCACGCGTTCGCCGCGGTAGAACACCGGCCCTTTTGAGTTGAGCTTGATGACGACAGCGACGAGCAACAGCAACGGAGCCGTCGCAACGATGCCGAGACCGCTCACCACCACATCAAAGGACCGTTTCATCATCATCGTGTCGAGTTCTTCTCGCGGCACAGGAAGCCCACCGACACGGCCACATGGCAGCATCGATGCGAGGCAAAAACGCGGGGTGACGTATATGTTCATCCCTCGATCAATTCAAGGCCAATCGACCGGAATCGGGTGCCGCGTGAGACTTGCGTTTGGGCAGGATTACAGGGCGATTTCAGGCAGAGACGATCCGTCAAATATCCGGATTTCCGAGAGGACGTGCACACCGACATTGCCCTTGACCTGCTGAGAGATACGGGGCTATAGTCCCGCCCGGTTTCGGTATTGCTTCTGTCGATTTACGACGTGAAAAAGGAGTTCGCGGTGGTCCAGTCTGCGATCAATCTTGGTGTTGTCGGGCTTGGCGGATGGGGAAAATTCGTCGTCCGAAATTTCTCGCAAACGGCCGGTTGCAAGTTGAAATACATCTGCGACGCAAGCTCCGAATCGCTCTCTCGGCAGGGCCGCCTCTACCCCGATGCAATCCCGACCAATCAATATTCCGACCTCCTCGACGACCTGGAATTGGATGCCGTCGCATTGGCAACCCCTGCCCCCATGCATTACGACATGGCGCGGGCAGCACTGCTGGCCGACAAGCACGTCTACGTCGAAAAACCGATGGCGCTCTCGGCCGAACATGCCGAGTCGCTCGTCGAATTGGCAGAGACGCGCGGCCTGAAACTTATGGTGGGACACCTGCTGCTGTATCACCCCGCTGTTGAAATGATGAAGCAGCAGGTCGATGCAGGCGAGTTGGGCGAAATCTACTACATGTATTGCCAACGGCTGAATCTGGGCGTGGTTCGGCAGAACGAAAACTCATTCTGGTCGCTCGCACCACACGACATTTCGGTCATCCTGCATCTGTTCGACTCGGAACCGATTCGCGTCGAGGCATCGGGACAAAGCTATCTGCAGCAGGGCGTGGAAGACGTCGTCATGGCGACTCTCCATTTCCCCGGCGGGCGCATGGCGAACATTCACGTTTCCTGGCTCGATCCTCACAAAACACGATCTATGACGTTGGTCGGCTCGGAAAAGATGCTGGTGTTCGACGACATGCAGCCGACCGAGAAGATTCGCATCTTCGACAAGGCAGCAACGGTGTCGCTCGTTCCGGAACGCCCGCAAACGCCGGTCAACGTGCGTCACGGCGATATTCTCGCGCCGCGCATTTCGCCGCGCGAGCCGTTGGCGGTCGAAACATCGCACTTTATTGAGTCAATTGTTAACGACACGCAACCCCGTAGCGATGGCTACGATGGCCTGCGCGTCGTACGTGTTCTGGAAGCGGTTGAAAATCAACTCCGCCAGATCGAACGGCCATTTCTTCGTCGTGCGGCATGATCCCCGCGGGGTGGAACTCATACGGGGTTCCGTTACTGGCCAATGTTTTAGCGTTGACGTGGGGGCGGTCATGAGTGTGGTCGAAGAGCATCAGGTTCACGAATCCTCGTACATCGACGACGATGTCGAAATCGGAAACGGAACCCAAATCTGGCATTTCTGCCACGTGTTGCCCGGCTCGCGAATCGGCGAGCGTTGCCGAATTGGGCAGAACGTTGTGATCGGGCCGAATGCCATCATCGGCAGCAACGTCAAGATTCAGAACAACGTCTCGGTCTATCAGGGGGTCATCCTCGAAGACGACGTGTTCTGCGGCCCGTCCATCGTGTTTACGAATATCGCGACGCCGCGTTCAGCATTTCCGCGAAACAAGGCGGAAGACAATCTGACAACGCTCGTCAAACGCGGTGCCAGCATCGGAGCCAACGCGACAATTGTCTGCGGAAATACAATCGGCGAGTGTGCCCTCATTGGTGCCGGTTCGGTCGTCACCAAAGACGTCAAACCGTACGCGCTCGTCTACGGAAACCCGGCCAAACAGCATGGCTGGGCGTGCGCTTGCGGCGTCCCGCTGTCGTTCGCGGACACTAGCGCCCAATGCATCGAATGCGGACGCGCCTACATCGACAACGACGGAAACCTGGAACCTCAGGATGCGGCCGAGTCGCAAGACGCGGCCTGAGCAATTTACGCTCCCAACCTGGGATCGGATTGACACACTCGAATTTCGACAAAACAACTTGTGATCATTGTGGCGAGGAAAGAGACATGATTCCCCTGTGTGACCTGAAACTGCAATATGCGTCTCTCAGTGACGACATCAACGAAGCCATGCTGAATGTGGCCGCCGAGGCGCGGTACATTCTCGGCCCCAATGTTCGCGCATTGGAACAGGAAATTGCAGAGTACTGCGGATGCCCACATGCCGTCGGCGTCGGCAGCGGAACCGATGCACTGCATCTGGCACTCAAAGGACTTGGTGTCGGGCCGGGCGATGAAGTGATCACAACGCCCTTTACTTTCGTAGCCACCACCGAAGCAATTGGCATGGTGGGCGCGACACCGATCTTCGTCGATATCGACCCGTTGACGTTCAACATGGACGTTTCGCAAATCGAGTCGCGCATCACCCCCAAAACCAAAGCGATCCTGCCGGTTCACCTCTACGGCCAGTCGTGCAATATGGACGTCGTAATGGACGTCGCGCAGCGACACGGTTTAGCGGTGGTTGAAGACTGCGCGCAGGCAATCGGTGCCACATGGCGCGGCCGGCCCGTCGGATCGATTGGAGATGCTGGATGCCTGAGTTTCTTCCCCAGCAAGAATCTCGGCTGTTTTGGCGATGGAGGAATGCTCGTCACCAATCGGGCCGACGTCTACGAGCGGGTCGAGATGTTGCGGCGGCACGGCGGCCGCGTGAAGTATCACCACGAAGTGCTGGGACTCAACAGCCGGCTGGATGAACTGCAAGCCGCCATCTTGCGCGTCAAGTTTCGTCACCTGCCGCAATGGTTGCAGTCGCGACGCGAGGCGGCATACACATACAACGCACTGCTCAGCGAAGGTGGTCAGATCGAAATGCCGCAGGAGCTAACGGACAGTGGTTACGTTACTCCTCAGGAAGACACAGCCGACGATTCGCCCGCGCACTGCGTCTATCATCAATACACAGTCCAGACCGATCATCGCGACGAACTGATCGCGCATCTGAAGAATAAAGAGGTCGGACACGCGGTCTATTATCCCATCCCACTGCACCTGCAAGAGGTTCATCAGGATCTGGGATATGAAAAAGGCTCGTTCCCAATCGCAGAACGGATTGCCGACCGCTGCTTGAGCCTGCCGATGTTTCCCGAAATCACACGCGCTCAAATCGAGTGCGTTGTCGATGCCCTGAAAGAATCCTACGGCAGTGAAGCTCCACAACGAGCGGTCGCCTGATGAGACATTGACCTCAACTCTCAGTTTCGTGTGCAGACATCGTCTGGCGGATACGCACTGTTCATGGCCGTCGTCTTACGATGACATGAAAGGTTCATGAATGATCGCCATTATCGACTACGGCCTGGGCAATTCCGGCTCGATTCGCAACATGCTGAAAAAAATCGGCGTGGAGTCGTCGATTACGGCCGACGAAGCGGTGATCCGTTCGGCCGACAAACTCATTATCCCGGGAGTCGGAGCGTTCGACGAAGGCATGAAGCAAATTGAGTCGCTCAAGCTGAAGCCACTGCTGGACGAGTTGGTGTTAGAACAAAAAGTGCCGGTGCTGGGGATTTGCCTGGGGATGCAACTGTTTTGTAAGTCGAGCGAAGAGGGAGTTCGCCCCGGACTGGGCTGGATCGACGCAGAGTGTCGTCGGTTCCGACTCGACGCATCGCAGACACATCTGCGAGTTCCCCACATGGGTTGGAACACCGTTCGCAGTTCCGGTGATTGCGGGTTATTCACGGGGTTCAGCGAGACGCCCCGTTTCTACTTTGTGCATTCCTATCATGTCGTCTGCAATCGTCCGGAGGATTCGATCGGCACGACGCACCACGGCTACGATTTCACCTGCGCAGTCCAAAGCGGCAACATTGTCGGCACGCAATTTCACCCCGAGAAGAGCCACAAGTTTGGTCTTCAGCTGCTACAGAATTTCGTTGGGAGCAAGACGCCATGCTGGCAACCCGCGTAATTCCATGCTTGCTTCTGCGAAACCGAGGATTTGTGAAGACGGTCCGTTTCAAGAAGCCGACCTACCTGGGCGATCCCATCAACATCGTCAAAATCTTCAACGACAAGGAAGTCGATGAGTTGGTCCTCCTGGATATTACCGCCACGGAGGAACGAAAAGCTCCAAACTTTGAACTGTTGGCCGACATCGCCGGCGAAGCCTTCGTGCCGCTTGGTTATGGGGGAGGCGTGAACACGATTGAGCACGTCAAGACGCTGTTCAACATCGGCTTGGAAAAGGTGATTATCAACAGTCACGCCTTCGTCGAACCCGAATTGATCACACGCGCCGCCGACCGTTTTGGGTGCCAGAGTATTGTTGCCTCGATCGATGTGCGATCGGGTTGGTTCGGCAAGTCGTCAGTTGTTACACAATCGGGTGGACGACAAACAAAGCGTGATCCTGTCAGCTATGCCGTCGAAATGCAGGAGCGTGGCGCCGGCGAGATTCTGCTGACGTCGGTCGATCGCGATGGCACAATGAGCGGTTATGACATCGACCTGATCCGTTCGGTCACCGAGGCGGTCAGTGTCCCGGTAGTTGCCTGTGGCGGCGCGGGATCCGTCGGCGATTTTGCAGCAGCGGTGTCTGAGGGCGGCGCGTCGGCTGTCTCTGCCGGCAGCATGTTCGTCTTCCAGGGAAAGCACCGCGCGGTCTTGATCAACTTTCCCTCTCACGAGGAATTGTGCGCCGTCTTGCCGAGCAGGAAAGAAGCGACCTCGACACGGGGAGCGGACGAAAACGACGAGAATCTCGCAGAATCCAGCACCGAGCAGGCAGCATGATTCATGCTGCGAACGACTAGGAACAAAATAGATGGCAACAACGACGGCATCGAAGCCGGGACAGACACTGCGATTTGAGCCAGCCGAACGTGGGGCGGCACTCCGCCAATGTTCGCGCTGCATAATGGACACGACCGATCCGCAGATTCAATTCGACGAAGACGGCATCTGCAACCATTGTCTGGCGTACGATATCCGCGTCAGCAACGAGCTGTTCGACAAGGAGGAAGATCGCCCTCGACTCGAAGAGTTGATCGCTGAGATCAAACAGGCGGGAAAAGGAAGAGACTACGATTGCATTATTGGCGTCAGTGGTGGCGTCGATAGCACGATGGTTGCCTACACGGCAATCAAACACGGTCTGCGTCCGTTGGCCGTCCACATGGACAATGGCTGGAATTCCGAACTCGCCGTCGCCAACATCGAGCGGACCCTGAAAACGCTGGGCATCGACCTCTACACGCACGTCGTCGATTGGGAAGAATTCCGGGACCTGCACCTCAGCTTTCTGAAGGCGTCGGTGGCGAACTCCGAGATCCCCACCGACCATGCCATCGTCGCCATTCTCTATCGCCTCGCCGCCAAACAAAACGTGCGTTTCATTCTGGGTGGGGGCAACCTGGCGACCGAAGGCATTATGCCGGCCAGTTGGATGTACGACGCCAAAGACCTGCGATTCTTAAAATCGGTCCACCGCCGATTCGGAAAGGTGAAGCTGAAGACATTCCCCACCTTCACGCTTGGCAACTTCGCCTACTGGACGTTCGCCAAACGCATTCGCACAATCCCCATTCTCAATTACATGCACTTCAATAAGCAGGAAGCGATCGGCCTGTTTGAACGCGAATTGGGTTGGCGTGCGTACGGTGGCAAACATTTTGAATCGATCTACACGCGATGGTTTCAGGCGTTTGTGTTGCCGACCAAGTTTGGAATCGACAAGCGGTTGGCGCATCTCTCCTCACTAATTGTCTCCGGTCAAATGACGCGGGAACAGGCGCTGGCCGAAATGGGGAAGCCACTCTACGACGCCCAGATGCTCCGTGAAGACGCAGACTTCGTGATGAAAAAGCTTGGCCTGAATCAGTCGGAGTTCGATGAAATCATGGGATCTCCCGTGCAAACACACCGGGACTTTTCGTCGAACGAACTCGTGCTGCGGCGGATGCCGTATATGGTTAAGTTCGTTAAGAAGGTCGCCACGAACCGGCTGTGGGAATAAGCTGTGGCCCCTTTCGGCAGACGACAACACTCTGGCTGATCCGTGATTCTTCGCATTGGTCGAATTCATGCCGCGGACAAATCTGCACATCTACCCTTCGACGTTTACGAACGAAACTCGGATTCTCAAGGAGACGAGTGCGATCGCACGGGGGGAGCTTTTTGATGACATCGAGATCATCGCCATCGGTGGTGAGAATCTGCCGACGCGTGAGCAGCTTGACGAACGCCGATGGGTGTGGCGAGTGCCGGTGATCGCGTCTCGGTTGGGAAGAAACCTGGTGGCAAAAGTTATTCGCCACGCCGAGTGGATGCTGCGAATTCTACTGGGCCTGTTGGGACGAAGCGTCGAGTGTGTTAACTGTCATTCACTCTCTGTGCTGCCGCTCGCCGTTGTCATCAAACTGTTTTGGCGCACGCGCCTTATCTACGACACGCACGAGTTGGAAACCGAGTCGGCTTCTGTGTCGGGAATCCGGAAGCGTGTGGCGAAAGTCGTCGAACGTTGTCTGATTCGGTTCTGCGACAACGTGATCGTCGTTGGCGACTCAATTGCAGAGTGGTATCGCGACGCGTACGGGCTGTCGAATGTCTCCGTCGTTCGCAATAAACCCATATTAACGACCACGCACCAACCCGATGAACGCAACCTGTTGAAGGAAGCCCTGAACCTGGAACCCAGCGACCGGCTATTTCTCTATCAGGGAATCCTCGAACGCGGTCGTGGCTTGGAAATCCTGTTGGACGCATTCGAGCACCACGGCTCGCAGAATCACTTCGTTGCGATGGGTTACGGTTCGTGGGAACCGCTGATCCGAGAGCGTGCGGAGCGCTGTTCCAACATCCACTTTCATCCCGCCGTCAGTCCGCAGGAGTTGGGCAAATACACAGTGTGTGCCGATGTCGGACTCTGCCTGATTGAAGATTGCTGTCTCAGCTACCGCTATTGCCTGCCGAACAAACTGTTTGAGTATCTCGCCGCCGGGCTGCCGACGCTTATCAGCAACCTGCCCGACATGGTCCGCGTGATTGAGGGTTCTGGGTGCGGGTGGATTGTTGAACCGAATTCCGGGTCGGTGTCGGCAGTCGTCAACGGAATCACGCCGGAGGTTCTTGCGGAGAAGGCACAGGCCGCCCGCAATCATCGGCAGGAATTCACGTGGGAAGAAGAAGAACGCACGCTGATCGCGGTCTACTCAAAAGATTTCCCAACGCAATCTGCGCAGCCCCGCCGGGCAGGCTAACTGCGGTTAGCCTGCCCGCGAGCTGAAGAGACGAACGGGACAGCCTGCCCCGTGGTGGTTCTCCTATCAGCCAAGCACTCGACTTTCGATTTCCTCGACCGGTTTCTCCGGTTCCGATCCACCGATCACATCGATCGAAGGGATCGCATCGGCCAACTCGGTCACGCCTGCGGTGGTGACACGGGATTTCGTCACGTAGACCGTTTTGAGCTTGCGTAAGCCGCGCAGATGCTGGAGACCTTCGTCGCTGATTTCGGTTTCGCCGAGGTGCAACACTTCCAATGCTGTCAGCGACTTCAAATGAGCTATTCCAGCGTCGGTGACTCCAGTCCGCGACAACGAGATCGATTTGAGTTGACTCAATTCGGCAATGACTTTGAGGCCTTCGTCGGTGATGCTTGTGCCGGTCAGCCAGATCTCGCGCAGATTCTCAAGGTCTCGCAGGGACTCGAGTCCTGCATCGCCAACTTTCGTGCCACTCAGATTGACGATGCGCAGCTGCCCACATACGGCGACCGGTTGCAGGTCGGCGTCCGTCACCTTGCTGCCGTGCAAGTCCAACATCACCAACTCATACTTTTCGTTCAACTCGCCGTGACCGCCCCGTTCTCGCAGAGAATTCAAGCCGTGAAACGGGAGGGGCCTCAAATCGATTTTCAAGTCCGGGCGTGCCAGACTGAGACGGTACGCCCCAACACTCGTGACAGGCCGATCGATGCCCACGCGCTGAAGGTTCCCCAATGACGCCAGGCGCACCACTCCGGCGTCGGTGACCTGCGTTTGATTCAGGACCAACTCCTCGAGGCTCTCAATCCGTTCGACGTACCGCAGTTCGGCATCGGTCAACTCTGAGGTCGAGAGGTTCAGAACTTTCAGTCGTGACAGTCGCGCCAGCAATTCGAATGCGCTCGCCGGCATTCCCTTGGGCCAAGCATTGATCTGGACAATCCGCCCCGATGCATCACGCTGTGCCACGACGCCTTGCTTTGTGAGCGCTTGGTAACGTTGGTGGGCCGCTCTCTTCGACACCCACAGCGATGTGCCGACAATCGCAATGATGATGCCGCAGGCAATTCCAATTTGCACGACACGTTTCACACTCACCGGTTCTCTCCGCTTCAGATCTGCCCAACGACTGCGCGGGCAAACAATTGACGCTGCGTGTTTCCACGACATGGCCATCACCCCGATGCTAGCAATTGTCCACGCCAAGATCAATTTGATTCTCAGACCGTACTGCCGGGCCTTGAGTCGATGTGTGCCGGCATGTGTGCCTCTACCTGTAGCACGTGACCCGTGGTAGAATCGGGGCGTGTTGTGTTTGAATGCGATGGGGAATCACCGTGCGAGACCGAGGTGCCGAATGAGCAATGAATGGAGAACTTCCATGAAGCAGAGATTTGCGAATCTGTTGTTGGTTGCCATCAGTTGCCACCTCATTATGCCGGTAGCCGTGGCCCAGAAGAAGAGTATCAATCCCGGCATCAACCGGTCGTATGAGAACCCCGATGTCAAGAAGTATATCGGCCGATTCGAACAGGAAGGCCGTGACGTTTACGACCATCGGCACGCGGTCGTTAAAGCCTGCAACATGAAGCCGGGGGCAACTGTGGCCGACATTGGAGCCGGCACCGGACTGTTTACACGCATGTTCTCGCCGCTCGTCGGTGCGCAGGGAAGAATCTACGCCGTGGACATCTCCGAGAAGTTCGTCAAGCACATCGAGAAGACGGCGGAGAAAGACGGTCTGACAAACATCACCGGCGTCATCTGCAGCCAGGATTCAGTACGGTTGCCGCCCGGATCAGTCGACCTGGCTTTCATTTGCGATACTTATCATCACTTCGAGTTTCCGCAAAAAACCATGCGATCGATACACCGCGCGCTGAAACCGGTCGGGCAGTTGATTCTGATTGACTTCCATCGGATCGAGGGAGTGAGTCCGGCTTGGACGCTGAAACATCTCCGCGCCGGGCAGAAAGTCTTTGTGCAGGAAATTGAAAAAGCGGGTTTTCGGCAAGTCGAAGAGAAGAAGGGTTTAATGAAGCACTCCTACTTCGTCCGCTTCGTCAAAGTGAAGAAGTGACGTAAGACGGAATTTTTCAGGACCATTCACGGTTCTGCTGCTTGCGGAATCCCGTGATGCGGATGCTGCCGCCTTCGAAGATGTCCATGACCGAGTAGCCGTTGTTCTCCGCGCCGGAGCCTTCGATCATCGCCGCCAGCACGCAGTAGTGAATGCCGGCGATTTCTTTGTAGTCGTTCTTGTGGCTGTGTCCCTGAAAGACGGCCAATACCTTGCCGGAATCTTCCAACACCTTGCGGACTGCGGCCGCGTTCTTCACGCCGTAATGATTGCTCACGTCCAGCCGCTGGTGTGCAAAGACGATCGTCTGGCCTTTCGCCGATTTCAGGTCGGCTTTCAGCCACTCGACCTCTTCTGCAGGGATGTTGGGATCGGTCCATTGGAAGTTCTTGCGGCCGTATGGTTTGCCATCACTGCGGAAGCAGGAGTCCAGCACGACGAAATGGAAGCCGCCCGAATCGAAGGAATAGTATGACTTCTTCTGGCCAACGCCATCGAGGAATTCGTCCTTCCTTAACGTGTAGACGCAGTGGTTACCCAGCACGTAATGTTTCTTGCCGGGCAGTGCGGCGAACTCTTTGTTGATGCGTTTGAGGTATCCCTTTTCGACGTCAACCGAATCGGCGGCATCGATCAAGTCGCCCAGTTCGACCATATGATCCGGTTTCTGTTTCTGAAACTGCTCGGCAGCTTCACTCAGTTTGACGAGCGATTCACGGTAGTGGCGTGACCCGGCCGGCGCTTTGTCGGCGTAATGCATATCGGTGACAAGCCCCACGCACACCCGCCGTTTGGCAGCCGGTTCCGCAGCCAACAAACCGGCAACAGGCGACGCGCCCAAGAGAAACAGTGACCCGTTGCGGATGAATGCCCGCCGATTGGGACGGTTGACCGTGACTTCGAGTTTGCTCATTTCGTTGGCCTCTACTGTCAATTGGTGTACAAGCAACCCAAGCTCAGTCAACACTGCGCTCGCACTGCGCTCTACGTCTCAGTAGAATAAAGCCGGTAACAATTCACAAGTTTCAAGTCGCGCTTTCGCAGCGCAGGGGGAACATGATGAGTGGGCACAATCGTCGTGATTTTCTGGCAGACGTTGGACGGGGAATGTTGGTCGCCAGCGTTGGCTCGACCGCCGCATTGGAATTGGGACTCTCACCCGCCTTGGCCGGCGAGACCGGCAAACGGCTGACGTTCGGTAAACTGGAACCGCTTGTCTCGCTGATGCAGGAAACGGAACCGAACAAACTGCTGCCGTTGTTGGTTAACGAATTGAAGTCCGGAAGCGATCTGAAAACACTCACAACGGCGGCGGCGTTGGCCAACGTTCGTGCATTCGCCGGACAGGATTACATCGGCTTCCACACGTTCATGGCCCTCATTCCCGCCTATCAGATGGCAAGCGAACTGAGCGGAAAAAACAGTGCTCTGCCGGTACTCAAAGTTCTGTACCGTAACACCAGCCGAATTCAAGATGCCGGTGCCAACAACAAAGACGCCATGCATCGCGTCACTCCGGTCAAGTCGATCGACTCGACACACGGCGGCGAACTCGTTCGCGAATCGGTGCGTGCTGTCAACTGGGATCAGGCCGAAGCCCGCTTCGCAGCGCTGGCCAACGGCCCGGTCGGCGAGGCGTTCAATCATCTGCAGTACACAGTGCAGGATGAAGTCAACGTTCACCGCGTGGTTCTCTCGTGGCGGGCCTGGGCCATGCTTCCCCTGGCCGGAGAGGAATACGCCCACAGTTTGTTGCGGCAATCGGTTCGGTTCTGCCTCAAGAGCGAACAGAACCAGGTTGATAATAAACGTGCTCCAAACCCGGTCCGCAAGGTGTTGCCACGATTGTTGGACGAGTACAAGTTGCTCGCCAAGCCGTTGGGCAAGACGAAGCCCGATGATGCCTGGATCGAGCATCTGGCCGACACCATTTTCTCCAACACCCGCGAACAAGCGGCCGAAGCGGTTGCCGCCGCGCTGGCCGAGGGGATGAGCGCGGAAGCGGTTGGCGAAGCACTCTCGGTGGCTGCCAACAAACTGTTGCTGCACGATCCGGGTCGGTTGGAGAAGTACAGTTCCGCAGCGAAACCGCCCGGCTGTGTCCACGGCGATTCCGTCGGCGTGCACGCTTCCGATGCCGCAAATGCCTGGCGAGCCATTGCCCGCGTCAGCAATCTTCGCAATCAGGCGGCCAGCCTTATTGTTGGTGCCTACCACACCGCCGGCCAAGTCCGTTGGTCGAGCAAATCGCCGTATCCGTATGCGGAGCAACTCGACGGCATCCGCGAAACCAGCGGTAAGAAACTGCTGGCCCAAACGGAAGAGGCGATCAAGGCAAACGATCAAGCCCGTGCGTGTGCCATCGTGCATCGCTACGGCGATCTGAAACTGGCCCATCGCCCGCTGTTCGATTTGTTATTGAAGTACGCCGTCAGCCAGGATGGTGCGTTGCACGCCGAAAAGTATTACCGGACGGCATCCGAAGAATTCGCATCCGCCCGCCCGGCCTTCCAATGGCGACAAATGGTCGCCTTAGCCCGCGTCACCGCCAGCGAATACGGCTACCCCGCACCGGGCTACGCCGAAGCCCGTGAACTGCTTGGGGTGGTGTAGAGGAAACGAGAACGAACTGACAACACTCCCGGTGGCGTTACGCTACCGGGAGTGTTTTTGCTTGTGGCGGTGCGCAATTGCCATCAACTAAGACGATCTGTCTAATGGTGTTGTATCTTCTTTTCCATGCACGGCATTGAGATTGGTCTGATATGACGCGACACGAAATCGCAACCCTATGCTGCAAAGTCATCGCTCTTTTGATGGCCTGCCAGAGTGCATTCTTCGTCGTTTCAGGCGTTCTTCTGATGGGTACGATCGTGCTGTCGTTTCCTGGAAGTGGCTGGTTTAATCAGTACGAATTCATCAAGGCAACTATTCTCAGCGTTCCTGCCGTCACTCTGGCAGGCATGGCATATCTCTGTTGGAAGAAGGCTGAATCGATCTCCCGGCGTATGGTGATCGATTCAGGTGAAAAAGTTACATCAATGGAGATCAACTCCAATGATCTATTGACGACTGGGCTCACGATCGCGGGTGTCCTCGTTTTCGTCGATGGATTTCGACATATGGTCGGCATCCTTTATCTCTTTGCGGAGGTTCGGATAACCCTTTCAGAGTTGTTTTGGACTCCAGGTTTTCTTTCTTCACTATCAACACTCGTACTGGCAAGTTGGTTGATACTAGGCGGAAAGGGAATCGCTAACGCGATTCAGTACCTGAGGACAGCGGGGCATTTTGTCGATGAGTCCAACAACGCGAATGAGACGTGAATAAATGATTTATGGTGCATGCAAGCGCAGCGCCGACGCACCGCTTTTCGGGAACGACCTTCGATGGTGCAGGGCGCTGATCGCGGGCATCACGAAATCGGCGTGATGTCTCACGCTGTCTGGTCATCGTGGTGCGTCGCCGCTGTGCTTTGACGCACCCTACACTGACTGAATAATATTCGGGGAATTATCTAACCGTCTTTCCCGCGCAGGCGGGAACCCAGCGAACCGGCGAACAACACAAAGCAACCATCGACACACCTACGTCACTGCAAGACGCATCGCATGGTTGTCCGCGAACCGTCTGGATTCCCGCCTGCGCGGGAATGACATAAGGTGCCTCACGACGGGCGATCCATCATGAATAAACGTCAAATCATGTATGTCGAGCGAAAAGCTGGTGCGCTGGAAGGGCCGGCCAGAATCGGGTGGGTTACGTTCTCTAAAACCGGAAAGACAATTCGCTACAACGGCCAATCCTTCCAAAGCTTAAAAGGACGCGGCTTCAAGAGTAACTACATCGACATCGAAACCGGCGACGAGTATTGGATTTCAGGCGTGAGAAGAGATCGCCAGGATCGATTGTATGGCGGGGGCCTGCACAACGTCGAAATCGATGACGACGCCAAAGAAGAATACGCACGGCTGATTCAACGTTAATGACACGTTGACGGTTACAGCGGAGTTTTGGAAACTCGGTGAACCATGGAACAAGCGGTTTCTGCAATAGCTAAGCTCATGGGGATCGAACGCCTGCGACCAGGGCGGCACATTCTCCGTAACGAAAAACATTGGCGTATCGGAGAACTGACCGTGTCGAACGCGTGGCACGCTTCGATCTTGCCATCGTTCCACGATTCCGCAGTTATCGCGGCTGTCCGCGCACATGACACCGAGTTCCGTGGTGAGGCCTTCCCCGGTTTTTTTCGCGCCGGCATCGCGATTGTCAGCCGCGAAACTTCCGCGCTCGTACAGACTGTCATCGCCGATATTGACGATGATCCCTTGCCGGCTGCAGTGAGTTCCATCGATCTTCTGGCTTCCGACGATTCATGCTTTTTGGACGGAATCGGCTACGAGCTCAATACTGACACTTCAGCCTGCCACGCCACCATTCGTTTCTCAAACCCGACGGTTCCCTCATTTCAGCACATCGAGCGAGCGCTGTTTACTCTTGCCGAACACATTGCCAGGTCGTCACTCGAACCCACCGTCGTCGAATACGTCAAGATGTGGCGTGGATATCTCGTGAATTCTGAGCGTCAGCAGTGACGTATGGCCGATGTTCACAGAACCACACATTCGCAGGGCCAGCTGAGCGATGCCATGTTTGAACTTTCCAACATTTGCTGCGACCGCAACCCGGTCCCCGACGAACAACGCAAGGCAATCGAAGACCTGTTGGATGCCGGTGCCGACATTCACGCAGCCGACAAGAATGGCGTGACGGCGTTGCATCATGCGGTTCGGTTCCGCAGTCCCACCGCGGTAGCCACGTTGCTCGGGCGCGGTGCAAATGCCAATCAAACCTGCAAACGGTCTGGATCAACACCGCTGCATCGTGCCGTCACACAAACCGGTGCGCCGGGAACAGCCGGGCGCACGTCGGAAGCTCGCCAGATCGTCGAACTGTTGCTTGCCAACGGCGCAGACCCTTCGATCAAGAATAAGCCTGGAAAGACCCCCGCCGACTATGCCACCGATGCGGTGATTCGCAAGCACTTGGCCGAGTCGACCTAGCGACACACCCCACACTGACTGTTGCGAAACTTGGAGGATTTGCGGGACACCGAGTGCTGACATGCGTGGGTGATTAACTGCCGCGTTTTCGGGTCCAGGTTCCGGTAGTGACAAAAGCGGTCATGGCGATCATCTACCGCGCGATGGACACACAACGTCGCGATGAGTCATACTTGCGGCGAACGATGATTACTCTGGTTGACGACGAATGTTTCGTTTCAGAGCGGTGTCACGTTGGCAGTTCGCCAGCCGGAGCGCCCCTCATAAGGACACTCGGCGTCGCCAATTGTCCCCGGAGCTTTAACAATGCAGAAACGGCCCATAATCGCCTTATGCCTCGTACTGGCGGTGATTATTGTTGCGGTGCTGTTTGCAGTGTGGCCTTCAGGAGATATGCCATCTGGCGTTGTCGATCCCGTTGCAGAACGCGGGCCGGAGTACACGACGTCGGCGGGATGCCGGGAGTGCCATGCTGAGGCATATGACTCCTGGCACGATTCGTTCCACCGAACGATGACCCAGGAAGCAGGTGCCGAATCCGTCGTGGCTCCAATCGACGACGTGACCATTAGTTCGCGGGGGCGTTCGTATCGCTTCTACAAGAAAGGTGACGAATTTCGAGTGCGGATGGTGGATCCGACCTGGGAGGCGCAGCGAAAGTTAAAAGGGCTTCCGATTGACGGAGTTCGCAATCCTCCGGTAATCGATCAACAGATTGTCATGACGACTGGTTCGCATCACCATCAGGCCTATTGGATCAAAGGGGCCGGCAATGAATTTCGGCAAGTTCCTTTCGTCTATCACATCGCAACGGAGCAGTGGATTCCGAACGAGGACTCATTCCTGCAACCTGGCAGTCACGAACGCCAAACCCAACGTTGGAACGACAATTGCATCATCTGCCATACCGTGGCAGGACGCCCAGGGCTTGAATTGGTGGCGAACGCTAACAACCAGAGAGTTGGTCGGTTTAACAGCAGTTTTGTTGAAATGGGCATTGCCTGCGAAGCATGCCACGGCCCCGGTGGTCGGCACGCCGAAGCTCACCGGCGCACTGGAACGAAGTCTCCGGGAAGCGAAAGTACAAACCGCGATCCGTCGATCATCAACCCCGCCCGATTGGACTCACGCCGCTCCGCGGCTGTTTGCGGCCAATGCCATTCCCACTATTTTCCGCAGGATGCGGTTCCGTGGAACGAATACGGGTACACCAAGTCATTTCGACCGGGCGAACTTCTCGACGAATCCCGCGTGATCGTTCGCTATCGTTCCGCTCTCAAACACTCCGCTGACATGAAGACCGACCAGGAACTCGATTCCATTGTGAGTGCATTCTGGAAGGACGGCACACACCGCGTTGGCGGTCGCGAGTACAACGGTCTGATCGAATCAGGCTGCTACCAGAGAGGAAAGATGTCGTGCCTCTCCTGCCACTCGATGCACGACTATTCCGAACCAAACGATCAACTCAGCAAGAACCTGAGCGGCAACGAATCTTGCCTTCAGTGCCACAACGACTTCGCCGACCGACTCAGCGAGCATACTCATCACAAGGCCGGTTCGAGCGGAAGCCTGTGCTACAATTGCCACATGCCGCACACGACTTACGCTTTGTTTAAGGGGATCCGCAGCCATCGGATCGACAGCCCGAATTCGCAAACCTTTGTCAAATCAGGTCGGCCCAACGCGTGTAACCTGTGCCATCTGGATCAAACGCTGCAATGGACCGTCAATAACCTTCAAAGGTGGTACTCTCAGCCAAGCGTTCCAGTCGACCAGGACAATCAGAAGATTGCGGCATCGATCTTGTGGATGCTCCAAGGCGATGCCGCACAACGAGCAATTGTGGTGTGGAGCGCCGGCTGGAAACCTGCCAAAGAAGCCAGCAACGATGATTGGACCGTACCCTACGTCGCCGAACTCCTTGTGGACCGGTATGCCGCCATTCGATTCATGGCGGCTCGCACGCTTGAAACATCGAATGTGCAGATCGATTCACGCTACAACTTTATCGGCCCGGAGTATGAGCGGGAAACAGAACGGCAACGATTTATCGACGCCTGGCAAGACTCGTCTCGAGAAACTCAACCGAACCGGAATCAGCGTCTGTTGTTCGACACCAAAGGGCTTCCAATCCGCAAAGAGGTGGATCGGCTCATTCGATCGCGAAGCGAAAAACAGATTGTTATTGCAGAGTGACACACCCTACACCGACTTTTGAAACTCTTTCTACTCATCTTCAGAACCAAGAAACTGAAACCGCGGCACTCGCCGGCCATCCACTTCGACGGTTTCCAGAAACATTTCTTTCGGTCGCACCCAAAGTCCTTGCTCGCCGTAGTCGGTTTGGTAAACAACCATCTCTTCCAGCGTTTCGCTGTGCTTTGCAACTCCAATGACGACGTACTCGTTGCCCTTGTAGTGTCGGTAACTTCCTTGTTTCACTTTGTTTCCTCTCTGGTTGCCGGTGCTGCCAATGCCCGCTGAAGTGGACACTCCACGGCAGCGGATTCGCCCCGTCGATACTGGCTCAACAGTTTCTTCGAATGCCCAGCCAACATGCGCCTCACTTCCCGCCGCTTGCCTTTGACTCGTGGAACGGTCATCGACTCGTAGGCGGTGGTCTGGTGGCGCATCCAGGCGATGACTGCGGCTTCGGCTCGTTGCTCCACTGGGATTCGTTTTGTGCGAGCCACCGTGCCGCTTCCAACCGGTGTGGCGTGTTCAGTGACAACCTTGGCCATCTGCTTCGCCAAATCCGCATGAGTGGGATGAAAGTTCAGAAATGCCACCACCGCGCCGAAGAAATCCTCGACGTATTCGGCTTGCGCCTTTTCTCGCCGCAGAGCATCGGCCGCTTTGCGTTTGGCGTACGATTTGGTGGACCGCTCGGCTTCCAATTCCGCACGGATTCGGTCAATCGTCGCCGCTGCTGCCCAAACACCTTTCGAGAAGACCTTTCGGCCCTTCTTCTCCTGCACGACCCAATGATCGCCGGCGGCCTTCGTTCGACGAGTCAGCGCAGCATCGCCGGGCGGCAGCAAGACCCAACCGTTGGGAACGTCCAGTGTCTTTCCATCAGCCGATGTGACCGTGCCTACCGTCGGCCCGGGAAGAAAGATGTTGCCACTCATTCCTGTTCGGTCGCCGCTTTCTTGAGTTCCTCAACGCGGAAGCCGATCAGCACGAGGCCGCGTTCTGTGGCCAAATTGTAGCTACCTCTTCGACCGAAGACGAATTCGCGACGTGAATTAAATGTCAACGGTGGTGCCAAACGGGCGAGAATCACTTCCCAGAGTGCCTGTTCGGTACTCCAAAGAGACCTCTGCCGGAATTTGTCGGTCTATGTCCTCGCGAATTCAGTGAGTTTACGCTACCATGTGTTGAATGATTGATTCACTGCCGGCCAGATTCAGATTCCTACCCCGCTGGGCATGCGTTTCTCCGCCCACCGATTCCTGAACAGTACCTGACGCGTTCGATCATGTTTTGCAAGTGGCTATGGCAATTGAGATTGCCGGGCTAACGCCTGTCGTTGCGACAATAGCCGACGCTTGCACCGTTGTTCGTCCGCGATTTTACTCCAGGTCGGATTCCATTTGAGCGATGCACAGGCTGGTTCTTGTTCCAGCTTCTGCGGGACACATGTCCCCAAAGATGATTTTCTGCGGCAATCGTCTGTTCAAACGGTCTCCCAAGAAGATTCAGGAAAAGTAATGGTTAAGTCAGTTAGCGATGATGCGCATTGTGATGCAGAAGCGACAGTTCAGACGCCCGAAAACGAAACCACGGCGGCCACTTCGCCGACAGGGTTCGGTTCTCTCGGATTGAGTGACGCCCTCGTGACTGTTGTCGAAGGGTTTGGATACACGACACCCACACCGATTCAAGCTCAGGCCATTCCGCCGTTGCTTGAAGGACGCGACGTTCTCGGTCAAGCGCAAACCGGCACCGGTAAGACGGCGGCTTTCGCGCTGCCGTTGCTGCAGCGAATCGATCTCAGCAAGAAACAGCCACAGGTCCTGGTACTCGCTCCGACGCGTGAACTGGCGATCCAGGTCGCCGGTGCGTTCGAGAAATATGCCGCCGGCATGCGCGGCCTGCGGGTCGTTCCAGTTTTTGGCGGACAGGATTATTCCATCCAATTGCGGCAGATAAAACGAGGCGCTCAGGTTGTCGTCGGGACTCCCGGTCGGGTGATGGATCACATGCGACGCGGCACGCTGAAGCTCGGCGGTCTGCAATGCCTGGTGCTGGACGAAGCCGACGAAATGTTGCGAATGGGCTTCGCCGAAGATGTCGAATGGGTACTCACACAGGTTCCCGAGAAACGGCAAATGGCTTTGTTCTCGGCCACCATGCCCGGACCGATTCGCCAGATCGCAAAGAAGCATCTGAAAGATCCGGCAGAAGTCACAATCAAGCAACGGACAGCGACGGCCGACACCATTCGTCAGCGTTACATTGTTGCAGCTCCGCATCAGAAGCAAGTTGCGTTGTCACGTATCATGGAAGCAGAACCGATCGACGGCGTTCTCGTTTTCGTCAAGATGCGATGTACGACAGAGCCACTCGCGGAGCATTTGTCGCGAGCCGGTTTGAAAACCGCCGCATTGAATGGCGACATTCCGCAGAAGCAACGCGAACGGATTGTCGAAGGTCTGCGGTCTGGAAAAGTCGATATCATCGTGGCGACGGATGTCGCCGCTCGCGGACTGGATGTCGAGCGCATCAGCCATGTCATCAACTATGACTTGCCGCATGACAGCGAATCCTATGTGCATCGAATCGGCCGCACCGGGCGAGCCGGTCGCAGTGGCGAAGCGATTCTGTTTGTGCATCCGCGTGAACGCCGGTTGCTGAAGCGATTGGAGCAAGCGACGCGGCAAACGATCGAGCCGATGGATCTCCCGTCGAATCGCGACATCAATAAACGACGGATCGCTCGCTTCCACGAGCGGATCACCGAGGCGCTCGGTTCTAAGGAACTCGCAACGTATCAGTCGATCGCCGAGCAATATCAGCGTGAGAACGACATTCCGATGGAATCGCTCGCCGGGGCGTTGGCAATTCTTGCCAATGGCGACACCCCGCTGCTGGTGAAAGACAAAATCGGCCAAGCCAGCTTCTCGAAGGACTCACGGCGTGAATCAGATCACAAATCTGATCGCCGCGTCGGTGGACATCGTTCTGAGGTCGGCATGGAGACCTACCGAATTGAAGTTGGCCGAAATCACCGAGTCCAACCCGGCAACATTGTCGGCGCGATTGCCAACGAAGCGCACATTCGCAGTGACGCGATCGGCAAGATCAAGATTTTCGATTCCTACAGTACCGTTGATCTTCCGATCGGATTTCCGCGGGACTTGCTCGAAACGCTGCAGAAGGTCTACATCGCCGGACGCAAACTGCAGATGTCGCGCATGGAGAATTCACGGCCGGCTCGCGTCCGCGATAAAGGCGGGAAGCGGCCGTACAAACCTTCGAAGTCGAATCCGAAGCATCGCCAAAAGGCATAGCTGGACCGAACATCGGCGTTCGATGCGTCCATGTATTATGCTTGGGAGGTAGCGAGTAGAATTCGGATTGATCGTCTCGGCCGGTTTGGGACGGTGCGCGGTTTGATAACCCCATAACAGCGAGAATCGGCATGCTGCTCATCGAGCGACAACGATGTTGGCTAATCGTGATCTGTTGTTTCGCCCTGTCGGCGCTGACGACGGTTGGACGTGGCGACGACTGGCCGATGTGGCGTCATAACGCGGCACGCACGGGCGTGACGGCGGATTCACTGCCAGAGAAACTCGCGTTGAAATGGGTGAGGCATTTGCCAGAGATTGAGCCGGCGTATCACAGCGCGCGTTTACAATTCGATGCAGGCTACGAACCGGTTGTGGCTCAAGGCCGTCTGCTCGTTGCATCTTCTCGGAATGATTCCGTCACGGCGTACGACGCAGCGACGGGACGTGAACTCTGGGTGTTTTACACAAACGGACCCGTCCGGTTCGCACCCGCCGTGTGGGAGAACTCCGTCTGCTTTGGCTCAGACGACGGACACCTCTACTGCGTCGAACTCTCGACTGGCAAATTACAGTGGAAGCATCGCGGGGTGCCAAACGACCGGCGTCTGCTTGGGAATCGACGGCTAATCTCTGTATGGCCCGTTCGTGGCGGCCCGGTTGTTGCCGATGGTCGCGTGTACTTCGCCGCTGGTGTTTGGCCGTTTGAAGGCGTGTTTGTCTACGCGTTGGACATTGCGACGGGCGATGTCATCTGGCGAAACGAGCGGCTCGGGTATTTGTTCGGCCAGCAGCCCCACAATACCAAGGCCATTGGCGGACTCGCTCCGCAGGGTTATCTGATCGTCAACGGTAAAGAGCTGATCGTGCCATGCTCGACGGCATACCCCGCACGATTGAATCGTGAGACGGGCGAGTTGATTGAGTTTAAACTTCCGGCTGAGGGACGTTTACCCGGAGGTTGGTTTGCGGCGATGGATCCGGAATCCGCCCGAGCGATCCGCCGCGGAAAACTGACCTTTGATGACGTCATCAACCGCCAACTCCATGAAGACAAGGTTCACAAAGGGACGGGAAAGACCGGGATCAGTCGCACAATTCGCGTTGGCGACCGCAAACTGAATTTTGACGACAAGCTGGACGGAGCCGAAGGAACGGTTCAGTCGATGATTGTCGCCGGCGGCCGGCTGTTTGTCTCGACACGCTCGGCAACGATCTACTGCTTTGGTGCAGCGGACGATAAGCAGGCGGCAACGACGAAACTCTGGAAACGGCCAACCGCCACGCTCTCGACGACGCCTCAATCGACTGAGCTTGCCGAAGCTTTGGTCAGTCAATCTGCCGGACCCCGTGGAACTGCGTTGGTGGTCGGGTTGGAAGACGGTGCACTCGTCAAAGCGCTGCTGCTGAAGTCGAAGTTTCACGTGATCGCATTTGATGATGACGCCGGCCGAGTCGCTCGCCTCCGCAGCGAACTTCAGCGCGCCGGCCTTTATGGAACGCGCGCGGCTGTTATCGAATGTGATCCGAAGCGTGTCTCTTTGCCCCCGTATCTTGCCAGCGTCATCGCGACGGAATCACCCAATCGAATCGCGAAATCCTGGGGTCACCTGCTGCAGTCGCTGCGACCGTTTGGTGGAATTGCCGCGCTGGGAATCAAAATGGGCAATGGCATCGCGACCGAGCAAAGTTTGAAGTCGATGAAGCCGGGTAAGTTTGCGCTGTCGAAGCTTGGTGGACAGGCCGTTGTCCGGCGGGTTGGCGCTTTGCCGGGGACAGCCGATTACCGAGGAAACTACGCACTGTGCGACGACGCGCTCGTCCGGTTTCCGCTTGGCGTCCTTTGGTTCGATGATACGCTCGCCCACTTCAAACGCTCGCCGCAGCCGAAGTTCGTGGACGGAGTCATGGTGTCTCGCCCCAAAGATTGGCACGCGCCGCGTAAAAAAGGCGATTACTCGGTCGACTATCCGCTACTTCGTCCCGTTTTGTCCGACATTTATACCGGCCGTGTCTTCGATGAGAGCGAACAGATCACGCTCCGAAAGAAACTGCCCGAATTCGGCCGATCCAGTCCCCAACAAAGTTACTACCACGCACCGCATCAGAAGACGGCACTCAATCCCGATCCGCCAGTTGCGGGTGAGCGAATCAACCCGCTGACCGGCCTGAAGGAACGACGCGCGTTTCCCAAAATGTACGGCTGCGATGGCGGCGTGGACTACGGGCGCCTCTACACCCTGAGAAGCGGCACCGCCGCCTTCTACGACAAAACGTTGGAAAGCGGCACCGTGTTCATCAGCGGTCCGCGCAGCGGTTGCACCAACAGCATTATTCCATCGGGCGGGTTACTGAATGTGCCCTACTTCTACGAAGGCTGCACCTGCAGTTATCCGCTGCCCACTGCGCTGTCATTAGTCGCGATGCCGGAAAGTCACGAGCAGTGGTCGGCGTGGGGCGACGATCCGATCAAAGCGGGTTCGATCGAGCGAATCGGTCTGAACTTTGGAGCACCCGGCGATCGCAAGACGCGCGACGGAACACTCTGGCTGGATTACCCATCTGTCGGCGGACCGTCGCCGAAGATCAGAATCGAGACGAAGCCGAAGCAGCCGACATTCCACTATCGACACAGCAACTGGATGAAGGCGGGTGCTGGATGGCCGTGGGTCGCAGCCTCGGCGGTTGAAGGTCTGCAGGAACTCACATTGCACGACCTGAAGCCGGGCCGCTACACCGTTCGTCTCCACTTCGCCGAAATTGCCAACATCAATCCCGGCGGCCGCGTACAGACAATTCGTCTCCAAGGCGATGCTGTGTTGAACCGCTTCGACATTCGTGCAGAAGCAAAACACCGGATGACCGGAATCGTGCGGCAGAGTGAAAACGTCAAAGTCGATGGCACCTTGACCTTGATTCTCGAAGCATCCACCGGCCAGTCGCTCATCAGCGGAATCGAAGTCATCAGAGTGCAGTGATCCACCGCCGTCAATTCCGGTGCGGCAACGATTGCAGTCGGCACATCAAACGAGCATTCGCACGGGCAGACAAGCCGATCAGTGGCATCCGGCGGCTTGACGTTGTGTTGCTGGCAGGTGTGCTGCAGTATAGTCGTATGACATTGCCCTTTTCGTTTCCCAGGAGCCGACCGATGATCCCAGCGGACTTGAGATGCCTTTTAGTTGTTGCGGTGCTGCTTGCCTTGATGGGGTGTGGCTCGGATGCTGGACCACCGGAACAGGTTGAGAAACCCGATCCGCTGGGGCAGTTGGCAAGACAGAATTCCGAGGAACCAGCGGGCGAATTCATGCCGCCTGATTTGACAGAGGAAGAGGTAATTGCCGCAATTATTAAACTAGGCGGAACGGTAGAGAGAGATGAAGTCGAAGGTCTCACTGTAGACTGTTCCGGAACCAAAATTACTGACGCCAGCTTAGTGCATCTCAAAAAACTGACTGGTCTAACTCAACTAAAACTCGGCGTCAGTCGAGTCACAGACATCGGGCTGCCGCACATCGGAGCGCTGACCGAATTAACTCATTTGAACCTCGACAACGCGTCTACGGTCTCTGACGATGGGCTGGAGCACATCAAGGGGCTCACCAAGTTGGAATACCTGCACGTCGGCAACACCAATGTATCAGACGGAGGGTTGGTGCACATCAGCAGCTTGACCAATTTGAACCAACTGGTCCTCCACAACACTCATGTCACTGATGCCGGTCTGGTGCATCTCACGGGACTGGCAGAACTGACACATTTGAACATCTACGGTACCAAGGTCGCTGACGCTGGGCTGGCGCATCTCAAGGGACTGACAGAACTGACACACCTGAACCTCAACGGTACCAAAGTCACTGACGCTGGGCTGGTGCATCTCAAAGGGTTGACCAAAATGAAAACTCTGTTTCTTGCCGACACCAATGTCACTGACGCCGGCCTAGTTCATCTCAAGGGACTGAACCACCTCACTTACCTGCACCTTTACAACGAGCCAGTCTCCAGAAACACGACTCGGATCACCGACTCCGGGCTGGTGCATCTCACAGGGTTGCCCAATTTGATAGGTCTGGAACTCTGCAACACCAAAATCACAGACGCCGGGTTGGTGCACCTCAAGAGGATGGCCCAATTGCGGTTTCTGGGCGTATCTGAGACCAAGGTCACACACCAGGGCGCGAAGGATTTGCAGGCAGCATTACCGCAATGCAAGGTTTTCCCACGTTATCGTAAGAATTGGTGGGAGGATCTCGATTTGTGATTGCGAAGAATGCCCGGGTTCGATGCCACAGTGAGCGTTCATTCTGGGGGCTGCGCTCCGAAAACGTCGCTTCGACCCCAGGCACCCATTTCCTATTTTGAAATACTGAGCCGCCCTGTCCGCGCATCGTTCTCTGTTGATTCGTCGCTGAAAGAGCAGTACGCTCGGCGTTATTGACGAACGCATTCCCTAGCACAATCAGACAAAGATTCTCACAACCATGACAAAAGTCCGTTGGGGTATTCTCAGCACTGCCAATATTGGTACCCAAAAAGTGATTCCCGCCATGCAGCGGGGGGAACATTGTGACGTGACCGCCATATGCTCGCGCGACGGCGACCGAGCCCGATCGGTGGCTGGCGAATTGGGAATCGCCAAGGCGTATGGCTCGTATGAGGAGTTGCTGGCCGATCCCGACGTTGATGCGATTTACAATCCGCTGCCGAATCATCTGCATGTGTCGTGGTCGATTCGCGCGCTGGAAGCGGGCAAGCATGTGTTGTGCGAAAAACCGATCGGCCTGACCGCAGCCGAAGGCGTCGAACTGGTGGAAGCGGGACGTCGGCATCCGGAATTGAAGCTGATGGAAGCCTTCATGTTTCGGCACCATCCGCAATGGCAGAAGGCGAAGGAACTGGTTGAGGGCGGCGCGATTGGCGAGTTGCGGACGGTGCAAACGTTTTTTTCGTACTTCAACGACGATCCCGAAAACGTCCGCAATCAAGCGGAAATTGGTGGCGGCGGTCTGATGGATATCGGCTGTTACCCCATTTCTGTCTCGCGGTTCATTTTCGGCAGCGAACCGAATCGGGTGATGGGAATTGTGGAATACGATTCCCGCTTCAAGACCGACCGGTTGGCATCGGCCGTTCTCGATTTCGGTCGCGGCACTTCAACCTTCACTTGTTCGACGCAGCTCACCTCGTACCAGCGGGTGAACATCTTCGGGACCACCGGGCGGGTCGAGATCGAAATCCCCTTCAATGCACCGCCCGTTCGCCCCTGCAAGATGTGGCATCAACAGGGCGAAGAGATTGAGGAAATCTCCTTCGACGTCTGCGATCAGTACACCATCCAGGGTGATCTGTTCGCACAAGCGGTTCTGAACGACACGGCCGTTCCCACGCCCATCGACGATGCCGTCGCCAACATGCGTGTGATTGAAGCAATCGTCAGCAGCCACCGGGACTCGGGCTGGGCGACCATTTAATTGACAACTGACAATCGAGACATCCCATGGCAGATATTGAAGTTCATTGCCCGCATTGCGAATTTCTTTTCGACGTTCCCGGTTCGATGAACGGGGGGATTGCCAGTTGCCCCGACTGCGAACGCACGGTGCCCATCAAATCGGGACCGGAACCGATTTATTGGGTGATGGTGGGGCTGGGAGTGTTCGCGGTGCTTGCCATCAGCGGAGGGATCGCGTTGGCCGAGCCGATTGCCGGGCTGGTGGTGGCGATCATCGGTTTGGGGATCGTTGGGCTTGTTGCGGTTTGTGCCTGACGAGACGCCAGTGGCCCCCAAGCGATCAGCCGTCAATCGTTGATGCGCACGGCCGACTTCTCCAGACAACCGGCCAAGGCGCGTTCGCACAGTTCACCCAGATCGATCCCCATTTGGGCGGCCGCTTTGGGAACCAGACTGTGCGCCGTCAAACCGGGAACCGTGTTGACTTCGAGGACCCACGGACGATTCTGCCGATCGAGTCGCAAGTCAACGCGAGTCAATCCGCTTGTCCCCAATGCCTGGCAGGCATCGCGGGCCGCCTGCTCGATTGAGCGGACAACGTTTGTCGGCAGCGAAAACTCGAATTGATACGACGTCGTCTCGTCGGAATACTTCGCCTTGAAATCGAAAAACGTTCGGCCCGTTTCAATTTTGATTAACGGCATTGCCAGATCGTCCAGGAATCCAACGGTCCATTCGCTGCCGGCAATAGCCGTTTCCAGCATGCCGAAAGTGTCGTAGTGAAAGCATTCGGTCAGTGCGCGGGGAAGTCCGCCCGGTTCCTCGACGAGACTGACCCCCAGACTCGAGCCTTGCGCATCGGGCTTGACGATGAGCGGGTGGCCGATTTTTCTGGCCTGTCGATCGATCCGAATTCCGTCGTCTGATTCGTGAATGAGGACGTAAGCGGGCGTCGGCACGTTTTGCTGGACGAACCGCTCTTTCGAAGCCGACTTGCTGAACGCCAACCGTGATGCTGCCGAATCGCTGCCGGTAAACGGAATGCGTGCCTCTTCCATAATCGACTGGACTTGTCCGTCTTCACCGAACGTGCCGTGCAAGGCGACGAAGACGGCGTCGGTTCCGCTCCAGTTGTATTGAGTGAGATCGGTTTCGGCCGGATCGACTGTTGTTACGTGATGCCCCCGTGATGCGAGCGCTGCGGCGACGGCGGTCCCGCTTTCGAGACTGATATCGCGTTCGGCCGACTTTCCGCCTGCCAACACGATTACAGCCATCGGTTCAATCGTGACGTCGGTATGCTTTCCCATCGGTTGCCTCCATGCGACCTGTCGGGTTATTGAATTTCGATTGTGTCATCGTCAGCGGCGTTGCCCCGCCGTCCAACTCTCGTCACTGGCCAAAGAAAACGGGTTCGGCCGATCGGTTACGGACCGCATAATTCTTCAACTTCTCGCTGTTGGAATCTTTGCTAAGCTTCTCGTTCGACCACTTGGCCGAAGAGATTTGAGCCCCGTTCACCGGAAAGTCCGGATTGTCGCTGGTAATGTACGACCGTTGACAGCCAATTCCGACAACCGCAATCGCCAGTAATAGAAGTTGCACGAAATTTCGCATTGTTCGTCTTCGTCCGTTTTGGATTGAGTTTGAACTCGATAGGTGAGCGAATTCAGAAACCCGGTTTCTTGAAAAAACCGGGTTTCTCGCTGGTTGGATAGGACGGGTGCCGCTGGCGTATCGCCAGTGTCCGCCGTCAACTGAGAAATGGCCGAATAGTAGGTTCCGCACTCGCGCGGGGGGAACTACTACCAGATTTCGATTTCCAACTCCAGATCGACTCCGAATTGCTCGGAGACCTTCGATCGGGCGGCGTCGATCAACTGCACCACATCGGCTGCAGTCGCTCCGTCGCGTGTGAAAAAGAAATTGGCGTGCCGATCACTGATTTCGGCACCACCGACCTGCATTCCCTTCAAACCGGCCTGCTCGACCAGCGCGCCCGCACTGATTCCCCGTGGATTCTTGAAGATACAACCGGCCGATTGAAACGACAGCGGCTGCGTCGCCTTCTTCATAATCCACAGTTTGCGCAGTCTACGGGTGATTTCTTCGGGGTCATCCGGCTGCAACTCAAACGTTCCTTCGAGAATGACCAGCTCGTTGATGCTGCTGGCACGATACCCAAACGAAAGTTCATCTTCCGTTCGTTCGAATGGCTCGCCGGTGATGGTCAGCACGGAAACGCTGCTGACAAATTGACCGATATCGCCGCTGCGCCCGCCGGAGTTTCCGTGCAAGGCGCCACCAACGGTGCCGGGAACACCTGCCAGCGTTTCCAACCCGGCTAACCCGGCGGTCACGCTTTCGGAGACGAGTCGCGACAGTAGCGCACCAGAACCGGCGCGTAACGTCGTGCCATCGACGGTGATTTGCGCGAAGCACTGGTGGCTGAGGTGCAGAACGGCTCCTTCGACGCCGTCGTCGCGCACCAGCAGATTCGATCCGCCGCCGAGCATTCGGACGGGAATTCCGTTTTCGTCGCAGCAACGTACCACCGCAGTCAATTCCTCGACGCTGCGTGGTTCGATTAAGTACTGCGCGGGACCGCCCACTTTTAGCCAAGTGTGCGGAGCAAGTGGTTCATCGCGACGTGTGATGTCGCTGAAGTCTTCGAGTGAACTCATTCTGGACCCGATTGATGTCGCCGGCTCCCATAGTAATCAAGACGTCGCCCGGCTGAGCTTCATCGTCTAAAGTTGCGACCACTCGGTCAAGGGAACCACAAAAGCGGGCACTCTTGCCGCCGCCGGCAATCTCGCAGGCCAACTGCTCTGCGGTCGTCTCAAGCTCATCACCGGTGCTTTCACGGGCGGCAAATGTTGGTGCAATCAGAATTTCATCGGCATTCCCAAAGCTCGCAGAAAACTCCGACATTAACGCGGCAGTTCGAGACGATTGATGCGGCTGAAAAGCACACCAGATTCGACGTCGGCCGAATTTTGCACGAGCAGTCTGCAGCGTGGCTGCGACGGCCGTGGGATGATGGGCATAATCGTCGATCAGGGTGACGCCGCGCCACGAGCCGATGTGATCAAAACGCCGCTGAATACCGGTGAACTGCCACAAGCACTCGCGAATTGCCTCGACCGATGCGCCCGCGTGATGACTCATCGCGATGGCTGCCAACGCGTTGGTTACGTTGTGTTCACCCGGCAGAGCGACTTCGATTTCTGCAAAGAAATCTTCGCGACGAAATACGCGAAATCGCGTTCCCGCATCCGTCGAACGCAAGTCGGCCGCCCACCAATCGGCCCCTGGATGCCGCGAGAATGTGACGACCGAAGATTCTGCGCGCTGTGCGGCGGCCATCGATTCGGTGCAGTCGCCGTTCACCAGCAGCAGACCATCGGAGGCAACCTGGCCCGAAAACCGAGCAAAAGCCTCGATCAGATCATCCAGGCTGGCGAAGCAGTCGAAATGGTCCGGTTCGATGCCCAGAATGCAGGCGTATTGGGGCTTGAGGTCGAGAAAACTGTTTTGATATTCGCAACTTTCAACAACGAACAGGTCTCCCTTGCCGACCCATCCGGAGACCTTGCGGTCTTTCAATTCCGCCCCAATCACTGCCGAGGGAGAAAGGCCCGCTTCGGTGAGGATGGCAGCGACCATCGCCGTCGTCGTGCTTTTGCCATGCGTTCCAGCAATCGCAACACCAACGCCGTTCTCCATCAGCAGACCCAACATCTTGCTGTATGAGAGAACGGGGATTCGCAATCGATGGGCTAACTGCCGCTCGGGATTGGCTGCGCCAACCGCCGGACTATGCACGACGACATCGACATCGCGCGGCAGGAACCGATCGTCGTGACCGCGATGAAATCGCAGTCCGCGTTTCTGCATCGCCCGCAGTGTTGAAGAGGGGGCCGTCAGATCGGAACCGGTGACCTGCCACCCCAGTCCAATCAGCAACTCGGCCAGCGCCCTCATTCCCGAGCCACAGACTCCGATGAGGTGGGCCGTCGAGGCATCCGGCGACAATCGCGGAACGCGCGGGGCGGTTTGTGATCGTTTGGTGATAAACTGGGGTGAAGTCATGTACGCCAGATTCAAGTTCACTGGGTGGGGGACCGGATACCGTCGATTGGCATCATCAAGCCGATGGGTCTTGTGGGTAGGCCGATTGGTCTTATCGGTAGGAGGGTTCAATTCGCTAAAGGAGTTATGGCAACACCAACCATCATCACCATTTGGATCCCACTGCGAGGGTGATCAATCTGGCTGCGGAATTTGGGATAGCCGGGTGGAGTCTGGCGTAAAAACGGGCCGTCGGGGCAGTGGAACAGGATTTCGGCGTGATTATGCCGATTCCTCACCGACGGCAGAAGACCAGTTTTCGGTAGTTTTCGTGAGTTTCAGTTGATCGAAACACTCCCCGCTCAGCCGCTCTTGCACCGATGGCCACCATTTGGGTGTCGTCAGAGAAAATGCAAGAAGATGTGACTGCGGTGAAGTCCTCCAATCGCATCAAACTCTACCGACGGAGATCGTTTTCATAGATTCGGTCGTTTTTTTTCAAAAAGACGCCTTTACCGACTTCACTCCGCGAATCGTGCCGATATAATACCCGCAACACCAGCCGACCTCTCCAATTACAGAGAGTCACGGTGATATGACGCGGGGTGGAGCAGCCCGGTAGCTCGCGAGGCTCATAACCTCGAGGTCGCAGGTTCGAATCCTGCCCCCGCCACTTGAACCCCACGGTTACGAACTTCGTGACCGTGGGGTTTTTTCTTGCGCCGACAGAGACACTGTCGCGAAATCGTCGCGGTATCACGAGTGTCCGCAACGTGTTGCGACATGTGCGTTTTAGCGGCTGGCGTCCCTGACGAAAAACAGAGACACGCCCGACGCGCTCGCGACGCGTGCTTTCGCCCTCTCAACCCCCAAAGTCTCCGTTCCAGACCAGAGACAACCCGTCCGGGTTAACGGCTGGTTCCGCCCGCTCGGGATGTTTCCGGTTTTCAAAACAAAGTTAGAAACGTC
>JABISG010000165.1 GCA_018699955.1 Planctomycetaceae bacterium
AACCACTCTGCGATTGGCTTGATCCCCATGATTTTTCCAGTCGGAATCGGTTGGATCCGGCCGGATTGGCGCTGCATGTATTGATACTGGTCGAAGTAGAAGAAATTGCCGTAGGTGTCGCGTTGCAGCGATGGTCCCAGGCTTGTCGATTGGTCGTACTTGTAGGTTGCGAGGGCTTCGGCGAGCCAATTGCCGGCCAACAGGTTGAGGGTTGCCCGCCACTGTTCTGCACGTTCGGGAGAGGCTTTGAGCAGGGCTTCGACCGCGGTCGTCTGCAGTTCCAGCTGTTTCAGGCGAATCTCGAAACTCCTTGGGTAGTTCTGGAGGCCCTTTGCCGCCGCCGAGCCGATGGCGGCGATAATTTCCATACCACGCTGCGGGCGATTGGTGAAGCTTTCGACCAGCCAGGCCAGTCCGAGTTCGTCCCTGATTTTTGGCGCCAGTTCGACGGCCCGCATCAGGGCGGTCTCTCTGTCTTCCTGCTTGATTTTGCGGGAGGCGAGAACCGCTTGCGTCACCCGCCAGGCTTCCTCAAGGTGTTTGGACTTTTTCTCTTTCGTGTGGAGCGCCAGAAAATACCGGGACAGCAGATTGAGTGCTTCGTAATCCTGGTTCTTCTCGGCCTGTTCCCGTTTGGTCAGAAACTCACCTGCCTTGATCGGCTTGCCCGCGGCAAACAGAAGCTTTGCCGACTGGCGTTTCGTGAGGATGGCTTCCGCCTCCGGCCTTTTGCTCTCGGTTCGCAGTCGAACCAACAGGCCCTCTACGACGTTTCCGTTTTGTAACGCGAGCCGCAGCACTCCGCCGAGCAGGACCAGCGTACCCTTGTCGAGTTCGTGCGGCGCGGCATCGACCAAGGCGATGAAGTCGTCGAGCGAAGCGGCCTGCTGCTCGGGTTGCCGACTCCGTTGCGATTGCATCTGCCGCATCTGCGAAAGCTGCGAACTGGTCACACCCAACTGCTGCATGACCCGCATTTGCTCGCTGGTCATGCTTTCAGAGTTTGTCGGCGGGCGCATCAATCCCTGCAACAGCTGCCGGTAGGCGATTTTGCCCTCTTCGGCAGAAAGATGCTCGGCGAGAAAATGCTTGACGTCTGCCCAGCGTCCCATCGTGACGTCGAGCTGGAACATCTTCAGTTCCTCGTCGAACGGGTCGGGTTCGGGTTTCTTGTCCCCTTCCTTTTCAGTCGTCGCGGGATCGGATTTCTTGTTATCCGGTTTTCCGTCCGCCGCCGGCCAGAGCGCAAGGATTGCTGACGGACGACGATTGAATTGCAATTGCTGAAGTTTTTGCAATCGCTGGGCTTCTTCCGCTTTGCGCTTCGCCTCGGCGGCCTCGTCTTTCGCATTGGCGCTGCCGGGGGGATTGGGAGCTTCGACCGGCTCGGCGAAAGGATCGGCGGGTGTCGCCGGTTTTGAGGCAACAACTGTCGCCGGGCGGCGAACTAACGGCGCTGTGCGAGTTTGCCCCGGGAGAGTCGAAGTGCAAAAAATGAACAACAACAAGACGAGGATTGAGAGATGCCGCTTGATCATGATTCCATCACCTGTTGCTGAGGTGACTGCGCGTCCGGCGGTCCAGGTGGATCTGCCATCGCGCGGCCACCAACGAATCCCAAACCCGATGTTCTAATAAGGAGAAGGCCGAGGCATTCACCCCGACCTTCGGTTCTTGATCGATACAATCTCACCGAAACTCGGCTGCGAAACAGCAATCGCTTTCGGCGATGTGTTGGAAAGATCCGTCAGGAACCCTTTCCATCCGGCGGCGGTCCCGAACTGGCCCCCCGTGCGTCCTTTGCCTTTTGTTGTCCGTTACCCTTACCCTTTTTGCCGCGACCGCGGCTTTTGCCACTGGCACAGCCTTGTCACTGGCTGGGCAGAGGCAGCCCCTGAAGTTCCCCGAGATCCATGCGTGCGAGCCGAATGGCGGATTCGAGGTCTTCGCGACTCTTCTTGGCCCCTTCGGCATCGCCGCTGCGTTCCGACTGCTCGGCCAGCAAACGATACGTCTGGCGCGAAGCTTCGATCTCGCGCTCCCAGCGTTCCCGCGGCTGTCCTTCGAGGCGCATCAGCCAGGTCATGTAATACTGCGAATTCGACAACGCCGAGCGAGCCTCAAAGAGCAGTTGCTCATCGACGTTCTCGCTCTGTTTGAGTTCATCGACGAGGCTCGTTAGATCCTGGTGAGCCGTAGGAAGTTTCTTGTCGAACATCTGAGCCTTCGCGCGTTCCAGTCGAATGCGCTGCGCCTCGTGTACGCGTTCTGCAGGCAACAGGGCGAGCGCCTCTTCGTACTTCTTGACGGCGGAAGGCCAGTCTTCGGCGGCAACCCGTTCGTCCGCTTGAGCCAGAACTGTCGAGACGTCGTCCAACAACATGCGTTGCTGACCAGGACCGAAATGGTAGGCCCCGACAAGCACCGGCAACATTAGCCAGACCAGCAATACAAGTTTTCGCATGGCTCATCCTTGCTCAAAAGTCCTTCGATCAATTTGAACGCATCCGGATCATCACGTTGAACAATCCGGTACTCCATAGACGTTCACGTCCGTGCATTCTAACGTTCCATCCGGCTAGAGCGATACCGTTTCTTGTCTTTTTTTGTTTTCCGCGACATGCGCTGCACCGACTTCGGCGGGCGATGTCGGCACGCCCGGCTTCCATTTCGTTCCCGCCATGTTCAGAAGGAGAGGCAAGATCGCAAAAATTGCCGCCCCCAACCCACAGGCCATCAACGCGTATTCGCGGCGGGTCAATTGTTCTAATTGAGATTTGCCGGCGGTTTTGGTCAGCTTTTCGATTGTATAACTGCTGAGGTGATTCTCGTTGGCATTGTGATAAACGCCTCCGAGACGGGCGGCAATTTGTCGTAAGGTTGAGGTGTCCTGCCGCGACTGTTGGCCGTCGATGAACTTCCCGGTCACCGGATCGCCCACGCCGACGACGAGCACGTTGGAGACAGACGCGGGCATTTTTGGAATGCCGGTAGACGAAACAGTCTCGCCATCGCTGACGAGAATGACGGTGGTACTCCTGGGTTTCCAGGGGTGCGCGATGTTCGCTGCCTCTTTCAACCCGGCAAAGATATCGGTTTCTCCCGCCGTGAATGCGTAATGCATCGGCAGGTCGCTGAGAATATTGCGAACGACGTCAATGTCGGTCGTGTCGACCACGACCGGTTTTGCGCCGGTGTAAAAAGCCACCACGCTAAGCCGATACTGTTGAATTGCCACGCGTCGAAAAAACGACGCCAGCACGTCTGATGCACGTTGCATGCGCCCCTGCTTCCCCTCCGGACCGGAATCCTGCAGGCGCATGCTGGGTGAAACGTCGAGTACAATCAGGACGTGTTGGTATTCGTTTTCGGGAAGAATATCCGCCGTATGAACCTTGGGTGTCAGAAGCATCAACGTGACCATGCCCCAAGTCATCGCTGCCACGGCGGCGGCGCGCAGAAATGGCACAGCTTTGACCCACGGAGCAGGTTGCCCCCCAGGACCGAAAAAGAGCGGCGCCACGCGACGGCTGCGGCGCGCGTGCAGCAATTCGGTACCGGTGACAATAATGACGGCGGCGCAAGCGGCCAACGTGGCTACCATGGCGTAAATCGCAATCCAAACAGAGTGAGCAAACTGGTGGCGAGCAGCGAAAGCCCGGCGACGCAATAGGGAAAGAAATGATCCATTGTTTCTGCGGCGATCTTCTCGACGCGCGTTTCCTGCATCTCGTCGATCTGCTGGAAAACTGCCTTAAACGTTTCCGGATCGTCGGGATTAAAGACTTCGCCGCCGGTCAGGCTGGTGATGTTGACGATCGAGTCGGGAATCTGCGATCCCCCGATGTGGATTGCGTAGAGCGTGATGTTGCTCGCTTTGAGCTTCTTGGCAATTTCCTGATCCTTGCCTCCATTTAGGTCAAAGCTCTGTCCGTCGGAGACGAGGATAATCATTCGATCGCCTTCCTCACGCGTGTTTAGCACCTTGCGGCAGGCCAGCAGCGCTTTTCCAATCATCGTCCCATTGAACCAGCGTGGCGCGACTTCCGGTCTCATAAAGGGGGGAGAGCAGCGGACCGCCGATGTGTCGGACGTTAACGGAACCCAGTGCAGGACCGAAGTGCCAAAGAACGTCAATCCAAACGCGTCCCCCTCGCGGAAGTCGAGAAAATCGTTGATGGCCGCCATCGAAGCGTCGTAACGCGTCCCCTCGCCGAACGGTGCGGTCATGCTGCCGGAAATATCAACGCAGAACTCGATGTTGGTCATCACCTTTTTCGTTCGCGGCTCACTCAGCTGCTGCGGCCCGGCAAGAACGACGATGACGACCGCCAACAACAGCGGGCTGAGCGATTCCGCGGAGTGAATGAGAAACCGCAAGGGTCTGCCCCTGCTCTGTCGGCCGTGGTCGAACGGGAACACGACGCGGCCGCTATCCCGCCGCCAGACCCAGACGAACAACAGCGCCGGGATCAGCAGCAGAAACAGAACGAAGGGAAAGGTAAAACTCATACGCTCTCGCTTGTCGTCATTGGCGACGCGGGGTTTCAGGCAGGCAGTGCATCGGCGGGGATGTCCTGATACGGCTTTAACAAGTCGGCGACGTTGACCGAATCGTCGTGGTCGGGTCGATGCAACCAGAGTTCGAGTTGCCTTAACAGCCCACCCGCTTCTTCGTGATCGCGCAGCACGCCGATTGCTTCGGCGGCTTTCATCTCTTCCAGATTGAGCCGCTTTCGCCAAAAGGCGAGCAACAGTCGTTCCAGTTCCGCCTGCTGGCTCTGCGTCAGTTTGCCGGCGATGGCGTCCTCAATCGACGGCCGCAAACGGTCGGCCAACGTCAACGGTGGTTGATCAGCATCGTCGGCGGCCGGTTTGTTGCCACGACCGACGAATAATAGGGCGATCAGACCCACAACCCAGACAATTGCCGCCACAAGCAACAGAATACGGTAGCCGCCGAGGAAGGGGGCCGACTTCGATTGCAGCCGGTTCGGCCGAATTTGACCGGGAGCCAGCACGGGTTTGATTTCGACGACGACTTCGGGCAATCCCTCAGTCGAACTGCCGTCCTTTCGCTTCAAGTAGTCCGTTAAATCGAATTTCCCAGGCTCCAGCCCATAATAGACAATGTCGTAACGATGCTCGGTCCCATGTGGAAAGGAACCGGTGATTCGAATGACAATTGGAATACGATCGTCGTCTCGCGGTTTCACTTCCAATTCGGAACCGGGTAGAACGAGTTGTTCGATGCGATCTGACATTCCGACCGTCGCCGTTCGCGTTTCGTCGGCATGAACCGTTTCCATCGAAACGAGGGTGGCCAGCAGGCAGAGACCGATCGCACGCCCAAGCGATCCCCGTTGGGTCGCGGCAAAACGCAATTTCTGGCGAACATGTTTAGCCGGCTCCGCAGGCATGTTATCTGGCACTCTTTCCCAACAGATCGCGTGACTCGAAGAAATGGCGAATCCTGTGCTCGAAAGGTTGATCGGTCTCAATGAGCAGGTGGTCGATTCCTGCGCGTCTTAGCTGACGGTCGATCGTTTCCTGGTCAATCCAGCCGCCCCCGCCGTGTGTGACGAAATCGCGACCGGTCTCCGCTTCGCGGCCGCGAACGAATCCGCCGCCCCTCAGTCTCGCTTCCGCCGGGTCGCGGAACTGCAGCACGACGCAGTCGTGAGATTGTGCCAGCAGCTTGAGCGACGGCAGCGCACGGGGATCGTGCAGGTCGCTGAGGACGATCACCAGTGCCCGATTGTGCAAGCTGGGACTCAATTCGTCGATCCGCCGTCCAAGCGACGTCGTCTCGTCGTAGCGGTACGTTCGTAATCGGTGCAGCCACTGCATGATCTGGTGCTTCGACAAACTCGGTTCGATGCGGATGTCGCGGCTGCCGACACCGATCACTCCCACCGGGCTGATGCGGTCCAGGCAGGCGAGGGCCAGTCCGCCGGCAATGTGCACCGACAGCACGTACTTGCTGCGTTTTTGCGAACTGACTGTCATCGATGCGGATGTATCGAGCAGAAGATGGCAGGGGAATTGTTTGGGCGCTTCGAATTCCTTGACGAAGACCTTTCCGGTGCGCGCGGTGACGCGCCAGTCGATCGAGCGGATTGGGTCGCCGTATTCATAGCGGCGTGACTGCACGTATTCGACGCCGGCACCGCGAAACGGCGAACTGTCGATACCGTAGCTGAAACTATCGGCGAGCCGCTTCACGACAATACGAAACTGCCGCGAATCGAGCGTGTCGCAAGTTTCCAGGTGTCCTTGCATAGAACGTCTCGCCGATGTCACTGTTGAAAATTAAACTGCTTGAAAAAAACAGACCGTGAATAACAGACCGTTACAGGAGTCAGGACGAGGCATCGACGTTGCCAATTTCACCGAGAAGCTCCTGCAGGACGATGGCACCGGTCATGCCGTCGGCAAGCGCTTCGTAGTTCAGGCGAATGCGGTGCAGAATCACGTCTTCCGCTAGCGCGAAGAGATCTTCAGGCACGACGTAGTCGCGGCCATGAATGAGCGCCCGCGCCCTGGATGCGGCAATTAACGCAATGCCGGCACGCGGACTGCCCCCCAATTCAATCCGCGGATCGGTTCGCGTTCGTTTGACGATTTCCACCACGTGTTCTAGGAACGTATCACTGACATAGACATCCTGGACGGCAGTCATCGCTGCGATCAGATCGTCGGAAGAACCGACGGGCTCGTGTTCCAGAGTGTCGAATTCCGTCCGGACGACGGCGCCGCTCTCCTCGCGGCGCACCCCCAGTTTCATGTTGCGTCTTAAAATCTCGCGTTCATCATCCGGTTCGGGGTAGTCGAGCCGGTGGCATAGCATGAATCGGTCGAGTTGAGCTTCGGGAAGCTCGAACGTGCCAGCCTGTTCGATCGGGTTCTGCGTGGCAATTACCAGGAAGGGCGCCGGCAGCTTGAACGTTTCCTTGCCGATGGTCACCTTGCGTTCCTGCATCGCCTCCAGCAATGCCCCCTGCACTTTCGGCGCGGCGCGATTGATCTCGTCGGCGAGCAGAAAGTTGGTGAAGATCGGCCCTTTGTTGACCTGAAACAAATTGGTGCGCTGGTCGAGTATCTCCGAACCGAGTATGTCGGACGGCAGCAAGTCGATGGTGAACTGCACGCGACTGAATTCGAGGTCGATGGTCTTCGATAGCGCCGAAGCGAGCAGCGTCTTGGCGATTCCCGGCACGCCCTGCAACAAGATGTGGTTGCTCGTAAACAGCGCGATGAGCAGTCGCTCGACATCCACATCCTGCCCAACGACGACCGTCGCGACACGCTCGCGGATGCGCTGAATGAACTCAACCGTTTCGGACGTCTTTGTACTGGGGGTGGTGTGTGACGAGATCGTGGTCATGTTGCTCCCTGGAGTTTCAAATTCTCGGTCGCCACCGGCAAGGCTTCTCGCTCGACAGCCGATCATTACCAGCCAATTTCAATATATCAAACTCGAAACGCGAAACAACTGTTTATCACAGCTCGGCAGCGCCAGCCAGGACTTTGCCGTTGAAACTAACAGCGTCTGGCGCCCTAACGAAATATTCGCGACGCTGCGCCATGTTGAACCGAACGGCCAGCTCAACTCCGTCGTGGTGATGTTCGGCGACCGAACAACGGCCGACCTTGAGCCATTCGACGTCGATGATTGGATTCAGCCGCCCGACCGATCGACGGTCACTACCCACCGACTCCCACGTTCGCTGATACGTCTGATCTCCCGCTGCCTGTGTGTTAGCTGACGTTCGCGGCTGACTCTGGATGCTGGCTCTGCATGTGAAGCTGGAGATCCTTGAATGTCCGAGCGGCGATGATCTATACTCATGTTCCCAATGGGGGTGGACGAGGTGTCCGCGTTCCGGCAGATTTCGGCGAATTCGATTCCGAATAAACAATAGTTATGCCTCTACCAACGCCAAACCTTGACGCCGATGAACTGTACCGCACGATGTTCGACGCGTGGTGCGCGGGTGAGTACGCATACGCGCTCGAATTGTCTCGTGACCTACTTCGACAATTTCCCGACTATGACATTGGATGGCTGCTTCAAGGCGTAATGCTCTACGAATTGGCCCGCTACGATGAGGCCGAGAAAACCCTTCGACGCGCCGTTCGACTCATTCCCGACGATTCGCTTGATCACGGATATTTCCATCTCGGACACCTTTGCAGAGAACGCGGCGATTACGAAAACGCCGAACGCAATTATCGCAAAGCTCTTGAACTCGCGCCCGATAATGCTGGCCGCCACATTTTCCTCGGCGCAATGCTCGCAAAGAAAGGGGATTTCGTTGCCGCCGAAGAGGTCCATCGTGATGGTACGCGTTGCTCAAAGGGCCCCATTGATGAGGCGTATTTGAATCTCGGTTCTGTTCTCCGGGCACAGGAACGCTACAGTGAAGCCCTCCGCTCTTTCACCAAGGCTCTTGAACTTACACCGGACTACGAAGAAGCACTTGTCGCCAAACAGGACATGGAAAAAGTCCTCGAATACATAGCCAACGAGGCATAACAAGGCGTTGCACCGGAGTCACGGACCGCGCGGCTTTTTTAGATCAATGTCGTTCGCCGAGGCCCGGTGATTTGTGACGTCATGGCGCGCTGGCTCGTTAGGTTAGCTGAAGTTCAACACCAAACGCGCGCTACCGAGCCAGCAGTGCCCGGTGCTGCGTCGTGCGCTACCTCGTATTTAGCGAACAGCCCATGTCCATATTCTGGGACCATTCTCGATTGGTTTACATGGCGGCGGCTCCCTGCCCGCAAATCGCCTTCTAGTGAAGGCGGGAACTATCCGCTTACTGCAACGGTCGGGTGGGGGGTGCCGCTATCCTCGTATTATTACGCGTCTCTGATTGTGGACGGACCGATTGGCACCCACTCGCCCAGAATGGGACTGTAGATCCCCATTCACTCACAAATCTTGCAGCCAAGCATTTTGGCGATACATTCTTCCTTGAGGTTGCGCGCAAGCAGATCGTACAACGGGTGTTTTGGCGGCAAGGGGACGGCTTCGATAAAAGCGTGCTTGGGAACCTTGAACGTGCCACCGTGCTTTTTCCATTCCATCGTGAGCTACCTCTGAACGAGCGCGCTATTCCCACCCCCTTCCGCGTCCAACTACTGCCACCTAGTGGGTAGCTGATGTTCGCCGGCCAGATTGCTGGCGTGGATTCCGCGAAGAGGGTGGTTCGACTTGCTGTCCACCGATCGGCGAGCTGGCGTGCATGTTGTTCGATTTCAGGGTACAACAGAGTCGTGGTTCTCCTGTTGAAAATGGGGTGACAGCATCCCCTCGAAATTCGGTGAACCACGTCTGTCTGGCAAGATCGTCCGTTTCATCGATAAGAAATGGCAAAGACATCAAAACAGTTCAGCAGAAATCCACAAAACTAACGAGGATATTTCATGTTTAAGCGGCGAACGACCGTTCTCATCACCTTTCTTATTTGTTCGTGCCTGGTTTCAGAAGCGGTCTTCGCGCAAGCACGTAAGCGCAAGCCGGCACCAACGCGCAAATTCGATGCCCCGGGTTCGCCCGCGTTTGAGCAACTGAAACCCGGTGTGAATCCGTCCGTTGACGTGGATGGGAATTTTGTGATTGGCCCCAACTACTCACCCGCCCCCGAACGCAAAGCGGTCGAAGGTGTTCCGCAGGGGAAGGTGCAGCAGTTCACGATGGATTCGAAGGATGGCAAACTCCTCAATCCAGGGATTGCCCGCAAGGTTTTCGGGAAGGTGGATCCCAGCAACCCCAAGACCTTAATCGTTGAAACCCACGAGATTGATTACAAGCGACAGATCACCGTTTACATTCCGGCCCAATATGTCCCGGGTACCGCAGCGCCTTTCATGGTCAGCCACGACGGCCCCAAGGGCAAACCCAACATGACGCTGCCGCGAATCCTCGACAACCTGATCGCCCAGAAGCGTGTCCCGGCGATGATCCTCATTATGATCGCCAACGGTGGCGGCGATGCCCAGGGACACCAGCGCGGAAAAGAATACGACACAATGTCGGGCCTGTTCGCCGAATACATCGAAACCGAAGTGCTGCCGCTGGTGGAGAAAAACTGCGACGTACAATTGACGAAAGACCCTGACGGCCGCGCGGCCATGGGCAGCAGTTCCGGAGGTTCGGCCGCGCTCATCATGGCCTGGTTTCGCACGGATCTTTATCACCGCGTGCTGACGACTTCAGGCACGTTTGTGAACCAGCAATGGCCCTTCGACCCCAAAATGCCCGACGGGGCCTGGGGATTTCATAACGGGCTGATTGCCGAAAGTCCGAAGAAGCCCATCCGGCTTTTCATATCTGTGGGCGACCGGGATCTGCTGAATCCCAACGTCATGCGCGACGGCATGCACGACTGGGTTGAGGCTAACAATCGCATGGCCAAAGTGCTCGAGGCCAAGGGCTATCACTACCAATATCTCTTCTGCCGAGATGCCCGCCACGGCATTGGCAACGCCAAGGCCCAATTTCTCCCGCACGCCATCGAATGGGTGTGGAAAGGGTATGCCCCCAAGAAGAGAAAGTGATGATGATTGCCTTCGGCTGCGCGTCGAAGTGCGTGGGGCAAATTCGGTCACGCAAGAAACGCAGGCCAACGTGGCAGTTCTCCGCGCCAATGCGACGTCCGCTCGACACTCCCGTTGGTATCTGAGCGTGCTACCTCTCACTGTGTGATCTAATTCGCCCCTGCCGTCATGCCTGACTGACCGATTCCGTTTCCGGCATCAGTGGGGAAGACGTGAACCGGTGGTTCAAAATTGGAAAAGAAGGTTTGAACCGACGACCACTGTTGATTCAGCAGGTTCTGTTGAATGGTTTCGCCCGGCTTGATGCTTGTCAGCCCAAACTTGACGTTGTTGAAAGTGGATTCGTGATTCCAGAGGACTTTGCTTCCCCGTTGAACGGCGATGCGACAAACAACCAGCTTCTCCTGGATAACTGTGGGTGCGGTGCCGACGCCGGTACTTCCCAGCGTACGAAACTCCATCGACTTGCCCGTCGACTTGTTGCTCGTGCTGATGACGACGACCAACGGTTGGCTGCCTGCGACCGCGATTCCGGCAGCGGTAAAGTACTTCTCCATCCGATCTTTGACGTCGGTTTCAAAGCTCGTGTTCTTCGGTGGTTTCGCGGTCAAATTGAACTGCAACGTGACTTTCTTGCCTGGTTCCAGGACCAGCGCCGGCTTTGAAACAGTTCCTGCGAGCTTGGCCGCCGCTGCCGCGTCGGGCAGCTTGATCGCCGCAAGGCTCAATTGCTTGCTTTGTGCCGACTGCTGCATTAATGCCGTGTGACGTCCGTCGGGACTTTGCGCGGCGTGAATTGCATTGGGGCTTTGGTAGCTCCAAACAATCATCTCGTGATCGGTATCGATGAGTTTGGAATTGTCGAGCAACAGCCTCGAGTCATCGCACCAATGCAACCATGTTCCCAACGTCGGCAAGGGGAATTCGTGTTCGACCTTTCCATCGTTGAGATTCCAGGACGTGAACCAACCGCCCGACGGCCGCTTCAGCGTCACGGCCAGGCGCTCGCCGGACGGATGAAACGCTGCCGCCCCCAGACCGCCTTTGACTGCCAGCACGCCAACGATGCCGCCGGTCACCGAATCGAGCAGCGCGAGTTGGTCGCCCTGCAATACGGCCAGGTATTTTCCACCGGGGCTGACGGCTGGCAATCCGGGATTCAAGAGTTCCTGAACCGTTTCCGATTCATCCGACTTGCCGGCTCCGGAAAGAAGATCAGAGATTCCTCGCTGTGATCTTGCGACCGAATACTCCCAACTTTTCACGGCCCCACGTTGATTGAAGTTTTCGATGGTGTACAAGGCGCGGGCGGCAGGAACTTCCCAGACGGTCAACTTAAGGCCGGCACTGAGCGTCATCACGTGCGTGGCGTCAATAAACGTGGCCGCGGTCACCTTGGATTTGTCACTGCTTTCGGCCCGATAGGGACGCCAGCCGGCAACGTGTTTGCCGTCGGGGATGCTCCAGATGTCGAGCCGACCTTGCCCCCCCTTTTCCCGCGTCAGCAGGTGGGTTCCTTCCGGGCTGACCGAGAGTGCCTCACAGCCAAAGTTGATCTCAAAATCGGCCATTTTCGTCGATGTTGTCAGGTCGAAGCATTCGACGACCGCCTTGTCTTCTCCTCGGTCCAACGACAAAACAGCCCGCGCGGTGTCCGCAGCCGACACCAACACACTGCCGATCGAACTGGCGGGCGCCGTGATCGGTATCGGCTTTTCGAAAAACGTTTCTCCCGGTTGTCCGGCGGGGTCCGGCTGCACCTTCCAACTCGATACGGCATCTTTCAAATTGATCGCTTTCGCGCCGTCGATGGTGGCCTTTGTAAGCGGCGGCAGTCCAGCATCTTCGGCCAGTCCGCCCGACCTGACGGCCGCGGCCGCGTTCGCGATTTCATCTCGCGGCAGGACGATTGTCTTGATCGTCTTCTTGTTGTAGGGACCGCTCACGACGAGCACGCGGTCGTCAGAAATTACGTTGGCGGCCGCTCCGGATCTTTCCTTGTCCTCGGGAACGCTCCAGATCGGACCACCGGATTCGTGATCGAAAACAAATGCGCCAAACAGAAACAGCCATTTTCGATTTGGAAACCAGCGAACATCGGGACTGTCGTTCGTCCCTGCCACGGCCTTGCTGCGCAGCTTGGAATCAACGTCGTGTTGAAACGCTTCTTTGCCGTCCGCCATATCCCATCCGACAAGCCAGTTCTTTCCGCCCATTTGATAGGTTTGAAACACACCAGCCAGCTCACTTCCGTCAGACGAGAAAGACAAACCGGTGCAAGTCAGATTGCTTGTCACGCCCAAATTCGCCACCGAAACAACTCCCGCCAATTCACCTTCGTCGAGATCGACAATGCGGATGTCATCCAGCTTTCCAGCATCATCGCGACCGGCAAACGCGATGAACTTGCCACCGCCAGTGACGGCCAGTGATTTCGCTTGCAGATACTTGGGGGCATCGATTGTCGTTTCCAAGTCACCCGATGGAACGCTCCACACGCTGATGGGCTGCCCCTGCTTGATCCGAACCAGCCGATTTGGGCCGGCAAATTGCAGCGACGGATAGACACTCGCGCCTTCGAGTGGCAACTCGGCAATTTGTTTGTCGGCGGCCACGTCGAACAACAGCAATTTGTCTTTCGACTTGGCCAAGGCCGCGAAATGTTTTCCGTCGGGGCTGAGCGCTCCTTTTTCGGTTCCGACATCCGTATGGATCGTTCCGACTTTCTTGCCGGTGCGCAGGTTCCAAATTTCGCGAATATCGTCGGGCTTGAAGTTGCTGCCGATCGCGACAAAATCACTGGGAGTGGGTGGATAAACCACGTTCTTAAACGTCGATTTGCTCGGAATCTCAATATTGATGTTCGCGTCACCGAACGGTTTCGTGTCGGGTGATGGATCGGCCGTGACTTTCCAGACTCCAACCGCGCCGCCGTCCTGCCCGTCTCCACCGCCCTGTCCCGGTACTTCGCCCGGCTTCGAGAAGACCATGACCGCCACAAATACAACGCCGACGACAACGACAAACGCCGCGATGCCACCGCCGATCACAATCGGCATGTTCATACCCGATTGCTTTTTCTTTCGTCCTTTTGGACCGCGCGACTTCTGGGATGATCGACGGGGGCGCGGGGCAGGGTCTTCGCCAAAATCGTCGGCAGCTTCAACGAAAATTGGCTCCCCGCACTCTTTACACCGGATCCTTGTCCCGGCGCGTTCCTCTTTAACTCGGTATGTTGCCAGACAATTGTCACATTGCACGTCGATAGCCATCACGGCGCTCCATTGGAGGTTCGTCTACGGAGATAGTCGGTCCGCTTGGCGAATTCGTTCTCGCGATCGTTCCCGGTGTCGAACCCTGTCAGCAAATTGTCGAGTTGACGGAAGTGGAACTTCGATGAGGTCTTCACAGATGTGTTAGGTGATATCTTAATCGAGACCGCTCCACCATGCACTTGACCGACAGGAAGAAATTGGACGCGTGCTTCGCAACCTCAACACGAGTGACGTTAAACGTTGGTTAAAACGTGCATGCTGAAGGCCGCCCAGACGGACATCCGCATCCAGGAGAATTCGAATCCGAGTTTCAGGTGGAATGGAGTCAACTCAGCTAATTCATCCAGGACCGCGGATGCATCGAAAATGCCATCCGCAAGGCGTACGAGCAACTCTCACCCGGGAACGTCACCCGGAAAACACACCTTTCGATCACCACAATTCTGACGCACGTTTCAAACCTGTCGGCACCAGGCCCGCCAACCGACTGAGCGGCTGTGAACAGAATTATCCAGACGGGTCCGTTCACCGTGCGACAGGTGACCGCTACGCCGCGAGCGAAACGGAATTCGTTTTTTTGGGAAAAACACAAAAAAACCTTACCGAAGGGAACTGTTTGTTACATCCAATGGGCAATAGCCACTTTCCTTAAGGGCGTGCTGTGCTCGTTGCAATTCCCACCAAGATTGAAGATCTCAAGCGGTTTGGAAACAAGCCGGTTGCCAACTCCACGCTTGTGATCGCAAATGTGGTTCTCTTTACGTTTGCCCAAACACCGGCCTGGGCGATTGCTCCTGTCGGAAGTGTTGCGTCGCGTTTGCAGCAGGTGCCGACTTTCGACATTTTCAGAAAGTACTTCGCAGAGGCTGAGTGTGAATCCGCGTATACTAAGCGGATCAGTTCCCGCCTGGAGTAACAGAGGAGCGATGCGATGGGGTTGTTCAAACGAATCGGCGATATCATCTCTGCCAACTTAGGTGAGATGGCAGAGGATTTTGAAGATCCGGAGAAGATGCTGAAGCAGGCCGTGCATGAAATGGACGAGTCGATCCGGCAGGCGACTCAAGAGCCTGCCAAGACCTTGGCAGGCGAGAAAAGGCTGGTTAAGGAACTCGCGCGCAATGAGAGCGAGGCCAAGCGTAATCTGGCTATGCTTTCAGCTAGGAAGAAGGCGGCCGACGTACGAAAGAAATTGTATACCGCCAGCACCGAACCGCGTGAGATCGGGCTGGATGATCTGGCGTTTGAGAAGTTCGACCGCATGCAGGATGAAGTTGAGCAGGCCGAGGCTGAGGCCGAAGCGTTGGCCGAACTGCAGGGGTCCGACACCGGTAACTCATCTTCCGACTTCGACGATGTGGGTTCCGGTTCCACCGACATTGAGGCCGAATTGGAGAAGCTGAAGCAGAGCAAGCAAAAGCCGTGATAGTTGGCGCGGTGTGTTCCGGTTCCACTGCTGAGTTTCGTGTTTGGTTTTGCAAGACATCTTGCGTAGCAGGCAATGACGCAACAGAGCCCTTAACAATTGGCCAAGGAACTAAATCGTGATGCGGTTCTTACGACGCGTCGCACGCAATTCCCCTCTCACCCCAGCGGACGATGGTGTTTTCTTCCTTGGAACTCAAATCGAGGATGAGCGATGTCCGCCTTCATTTCAATCAGCAATAACAATAGACACTCGCTCTTACAAACGTCACGCGAGTAAGGATTATCAGTTCGGCGAACCGGTGCAACTCATGTCTGGTGTAGTTCAGAACGCTGCCAAACGGGAACTGCTGGCCTCTCATCTTGCCAGAGTCGGCGTGCTTTCGTCGGACCAGGCAATCGCATTGCAGACTCAACTGGCAAGCCAGGTCGCGGAACTTCATGCTGCCAACAGTTGGCATGGGACGATCGGCGTTGACACGGTGTTGATCGCCGCCTCAGGAACAGTCGAACTGCTCGACCGGGTCGAGGGTGCCGCATTCCAGCCGAGCGCCAATGAAGAACTGTGTCCGCCGCTTTTGCGGGGTATTTCCGATCTGCAGATTCCAGTCTATCTCACCGAAGCGCGGAGAGTGTTGAACTCTGCCAACTCGGCGCTTTATCGTGCCGAATGCTGACCGGGGAGGGGGTGGGCGCATACTTGCGCAGCCCGCGGACCAAGGGACGATTGCCGCAGTCCTGTCACGCTGCAATCGAACGCGTGCTGGGGTTGGTTCCCGGTGAGGAATTCTCCACGGCGGCCGAATTGGCTGCCGCGCTGCGGGCGAACGGCGTGTCAGAGGAATCGGCGGAGCCGACTTCAGATGCACCCCGATCGACGGGCGACACGTCCCCGAGCCTTCGTGCGGCTGCGTTGGAATCGGATACGTGTCTCGGTCGTGCCGCCGAAAAGCCGCGATCCAGTAGCGACGCCCTGCCCTTTTTGAAATTGGGGCATTACGAGATCGTCGATCGTATCGGTCACGGCGGTATGGGGGACGTCTACAAGGGCTATGAACGGCTGCTGAACCGCACGGTGGCCATCAAGGTGCTGCCCGGTGAGTTCAGCCGCGAGGAAGCCTTCGTTCGGCGGTTTTACGCCGAAGCAACCGCGGCGGCTGACCTTACCCCCTTTCGTTGATCCACAGCGAGTGAGAGAATCTCAACTGGGCAGAAAGCCCGGAAAGGATTCTTTGAGATGAAGTACAAGCCGCCATCTCGCGTCACTTGGGACGATTTTTGCGAACGGTTCGAAACCGAGGTGTTGCCGTCCCAGGCTGAGAAAACGGCAAACCTTACGATCACCGTTTTCAATGCCGTGCGACGGATCATCGACCCGAAAATGCTGGTCGCACTCAATGCCGAGCAGATCAGCCTTATGCAGTCGAAGCTGAGGAAAGCTGGCTGTGCCGAGGCGTCGATCCAAGCCTACATGCGGCAACTGAAGGCAGCGTTGCGATGGGGACACCGGCAGGGAATGCTGAATTCCGTTCCCAACATCGAAATGCCCAAGAAGGTCAACACGATGAAGGGCCGGCCGATCGCGGCCGAAGAATTCGAGAGGATGCTTTCCAACGTTGCAGACGGTCTACTGAACGTGAAACGTTCGCGTCGGGACCAGAAACGAAAGCAACGGGCAACGGTTGACGATGCTGTTGTCGAATCGTGGCAGCATCTCTTGCGCGGATTGTGGTGGTCGGGTCTGCGGCTGGGTGAAGCGCTGATCCTGCATTGGACCGATGATCGCAACCTGGTCATCGACCTATCGGGCCGCCGGCCGATGATCCGCATTCGCGCCCATGCACAAAAATCGCGGAAAGAGGAACGGCTGCCGATCGCTCCAGAGTTTGCGGAGTTTCTCTTTCAGACCCCGGAAGACGAGCGGACCGGCTTTGTCTTCAACCCGATTCCCCGCAAGAAGCAATCAGGGCGACTGAAGGTGGAGTGGGCGTCGGCCGCGATTTCGGCGATGGGCGAGCAGGCCATCGTGAAAGTCGCTGAGAACGACAAGGGGAAGGTGAAATTCGCCAGCGCCCACGATTTGCGGAGAGCGTTCGGGTTTCGCTGGTCGAACCGCGTTATGCCGCCCATTCTGCAGCAGATGATGCGACACGCCAGCATTCAGACGACGATGGAATTCTACGTTGGTCGGGATGCAGATGCCGCCGCCGACGCGATTTGGGACTCAGTTGTTGACACTTTTGTTGACACTACCCCCCAAACGAAAAAAGCGACGCCGTTGCCGACGTCGCATAGTGTTGCCACCGAAAGGGTTTGAAAGTTGCCCGGCCAAGATTTGAACTTGGACTAACTGATTCAGAGTCAGTCGTGCTACCGTTACACTACCAGGCAATTCTGATTTCGCGCTATTGGAAACAACGGCGCTGCTACGAAGAATTTTAGCAGACACCGGTCATGTCGCAACCCCTTTCAAGGGACTGCCCGAAAAACCCTTGCTTGCGCTGCGGGCTGGTTTTGGGGGAAATTTATTCTTGCGTGTTCGCGAACGGCGTTAGTTGCACTCGGCTTCCAGCGGGCCGGCGAGTTCCTTCAGGAAGAACAGCCGTCCCGCCTGTGTGGGCATGTAGGTTGATGGAATCCAGGTGCTCGGCTCATGCCGCAATGTCATCCATAGGCTCAGTCCCTGCCACATCATCCCGCGCGCGAGCGCACCGTCGGCTCCGCCGATGATCCAGTCGGCTTGCAGAAACAGGCCCGGCCCGACGGTGTTGGCATATGCCGGCACCAACGTCGTGCGACTTTTGAAACTGGTGATCGCGTTCTGTTCGATCGTCAGTGGATGTAGCTTCGCGCCAATGCGGTGCGTTTGTGCTTTCCAATTCTGCTCGCTGTCGTACTCGCCGGCAAACTGCGGCTCCCAAAACGCAATGTGGCAAACGCGCCCGATGCCGAAGACGACCGACAGCTTTGCGCCGGCCGATTTCAGCGCGCCGATTTTTTCGCCGAACGTGGGCAACACGTCTTTGGTCGCAAAGTGCCGCTGGCCTTCCGGTACGGTCAATTCTCCCAGCGGACCATAAAACGCCTGCTCCATTGCATACTGAAATGCTCCGGTGTTGGTTGGCGGCAGTGTGTTTCCGTCAGCATCGCTCCATTCGTCCATGTTGAAGCCGTGGACGTGATCGCAGCCGACATTCCATTCCTTCAGGAAGTAAACCGCCCAGCGGTACATTCCCATTGGACCTACCGGCAAAATCATCGCCAGCTGTTCGCCGGCGTCGCGGCTACGTTTGATCGTCAGCGCGATCTCATGTCCCATGAACGTGTCGAAGTCGGCGACCGAATCGCAGGCGATGGGTTGGAAATTATCGTGCCACCACGGTTGCGGTTTGGTAATTGTCGCCGGGTCGTCTGCCACACAGGCATCGATTTTCGCCAGATCCCAACCAGCGGGAAAGAACCCTTCCAGTAACGAACCCGAAATCGTACTCAGCAAATCCATCGCTCACTCCTGATGAAAATCTTTGCAGGTCGAACACCTCACACCGGCAGTCCTGCATGCTATCACAGTGGCCTGCAGCGGAAAATGCAACGCTCAATGGTTTGGGGCGTCCCACGGGAAGCATTCCGTCGGCTTTGGATGTGTTGAAATAGGCTGACTTAAGAAACCTTGCCGATTATGCCGATGTTAACGGCAGAGGGACTCTCCGCGTGTCGTGCTGCGCCCCTCGCCGGCCAATGCCCTGCTCTTGCCACCGGACTGAACGATGCCACAGCGGCTTGTTGTCATCCTGGTTTGCCTGCTTTTTCAAGGCTGTGTCATTATCGACACGGGTGTGACCAACCCCATGCCCGGCATGTCTCGCGTGGCCGTAGTGCCTTTTCTCAATCTGACCGGCTACCCCAACGAGGTGGTCGATGGTCGCCGGTTCGCGATGGCATATTCATCGGAACTGCAGAAGGTTCCCGGTTTTGAGGTTGTTCCCGTCGGCGTGGTTGAGGTTGCCATGCTCGAAACCGGCCTGAAATTGAGCAATCCCGACGACCTGAAGAAACTGACAGAACTGCTGGGCGTTGACGTCTTCGTCCTTGGCGAGGTGAACGAGTATGATCCGTTCTACCCGCCCCGTATCGGCCTGAGCGTCAAATGGATTTCAGCAAACGCCCACATGTTTTCCCCCGGTGTGCAGACCGATCCAGCTGCCCGCAGGCGGCTGAATGAGGCGGTCGAGAATCAGGAAATCCGCGCAGAATCAATCAAGAAAACCCTCAGATCACAGAACCGTCAACAGTTTCGATTGCCGGTGACGATTCGCGGGCAATCCGGTGGACGTTTTGAACCTCAGGTCAACGCGAACATGGGTGCATCGCTGGGTAGCTGGCAGCAATCGGGGGTCATTGGCGATCCTTCGCTTGGAAGTTGGCAGCGAGACGACAATTTGGCTGCGTATCCGAAGACGACGCCACGACCACGAACTGCAACTCGGAATCGCCCCCCCTCTCGAACCGCAGCATCTCCCGGCGTATTTCCGTCGCTTTCGCCCGCATTGTTCGACCAGACACCGCCACCGGGAGCCGCTGAAACTCCGCCTGATCCCACCATCGTTCCGCCCATCCCTGCCGGCCCATCCGACGGAGCGAATGCGCCGGGTCAACTTCCCAAAAATCCTCCGGCACCCGGGATTTTGGGGAACAAAGTTGCGCCGAAAACGACGCAGCCGATGCTCAAACTCCCAATGTTGAGTCCCATGCAGTCGCCCGCTGCCGCTCCGCGAATGTGGTCTGCCGCTGCGTCACCGGTGGAACCGTTGATGGCCTATACGCGAATTTTCGACGGCTCCGATAGCGCTCTCGTGGCAGAGTTGCGCGATTACGCTGAGTTGAGCGCCGAGCTGCGTGGCGGCGGATGGGAGGGCTATCTCCAACGCAGCGACGACTTTATCCGCTTCGCCTGCCATCAAATGATCAAAGAAATGCTCACTTTGCATGGCGGAGAAGCAAGGCGGAGAATCGTTCTGAAGTTCCGAAAAATCAAATAGGCCCCGCCCGGTCGCAGCCGATAACAAAACAGACGGGCTGATGAGCCGGGGGGCGTCTCGTGGCTGGAATCGGTGGCAAAGCGATGCCGATCGAACCTTTGCGGTCGATGCTCATCCCTCGTCCTGTGACCCGTTATCGGGAAACATTTGGTCTGACCAGGAGGGCGACCCACCATGCAGAACGGGATGAATGTACTGGCGTTGGTTAAAGACTCGGAACGTTACGTCTTCCTCTACGACGACGACAGCGATGCCGCGCTGCTACAGCAGCTCGGGCAGTTCGCCTCCGATCCCGATCTGAGTTTCACGTGGTATGACGCTGCGATTCTCAGTCAGAAGGTCCGTCGGCTGAAACGGCAAGCGGTGCAGGAAGCGGCCGAAGACGAGTTTGGCTATATCTCGCGGTAGTAGGACTGCGCTATTAGGCATTTCCCACCATGATGTCCGGCATCGATTCGTTCATCCGCTATTTACGCATTGAGCGAAACGCGTCGCCGTTGACTCTCAAGTCCTACTCTGAAGACCTCGACAGCCTGCTTGTCTACTTTGCCGAAGAAGTTGGTAACACTCCCGATCCGAGCGATGTCGATGTTGCCACACTGCGGGGATACGTCGCGTACCTGCACGATTGCCAATACGCCCGCTCGACGATCGCGCGGCGGCTCGCCTGTCTGCGAAGCTTTTTCAAGTTCTGCCAGCGCGAAGGACTTGCCGACAGCAACCCCGCCAAAGCGCTGCGCACGCCGCGAATCGGTCGCAAGCTGCCGCACTTTCTTTCCACCGAACAGGTTGCCAAGTTGTTGGAAACTCCGGTGGCCAACGAAGCATCCGGACTGCGTGATCGGGCGATGTTGGAAACGATGTACTCCGGCGGGCTGCGGGTTGCCGAGTTGGTTTCGTTGAATGTCGAAAGCTGGGACCGTGACGCCAACGTCTTGCGTGTGATCGGTAAAGGACGAAAGGAACGCATCGCCCCAGTTGGCAGTTACGCCGCCCGAGCGCTTGCTGCATGGATCGAAGTGCGTTCCCCTTGTGACAATGCCCGCCCCGACGACGCCGGTGCGCTGTTTCTCAATCGCTTTGGTCGCCGTCTGACGACGCGCAGTGTCGGGCGTATGTTGACCAAACACATCCAGGAGGCGGGACTGGAACGGATCACGACGCCGCACACGTTGCGACACAGTTTTGCGACGCACCTGCTCGACGGCGGCGCCGACTTACGCAGCGTGCAGGAGTTACTTGGACACAAGAGTCTGACGACAACGCAAATCTACACGCACGTGAGCACCCGCCGCCTGCGCGAAACTTACGAGCAAGCTCACCCTCACGCGGCGCGCACCGGGTGAGAGTTGCGGTTTGAACATTGAACGTTCAACATTGAACTTTCAACGTTCAGTCACCCATCACGCGGCAGGTGCCATCAATGCCCGATCAGGAACGCGCAATGCTCGCTTATGCGCAACTCGCGGCGCTGTCACAACAGAAGAGACAACTGCCGAGTCGTGACAAGTTCCTGATACTGGCGGCCGCTGCTGGTTGCCGCGGAGGTTGGCCGGATGTTTCGGAGCGCTGTCGAGAATTGGTCCTCTCAAACAATCCTGCGCACCTCATAAAAAACTCGGCCACGTTTGTTGAATCGATGAGGACGCCCGAGTTTGAACAGTTTCTCAAGCAACTCGAACGATTCTGCAGCGGAGAGAAGGCCGAACATCTGCTGACTGAACTTGGTATCGATATCCCCATGCCCACAGCCAATGACACCCGAACGGTGGGAGAGATCGCGCACTCTCTTCTCGATTTCGAATAGTGTTCCGCGGGTCCCGTATCCGACACCGCCTGAAATAAAAACAGCGTGCCGACCCAACTGGGTTCGACACGCCGTTAATGCTTTAAGACTCCCCGTTGAGAGCTTAGTCGTCGCAGCAGCTATTGCAGCAAGGCTGCGGACGACAGCAAGTGACGGGGACCTTGCAGGTAACGGTCTTGGGAACCATCTTGCAAACCTGCACCTGGACTTCTTTTTCAACCGTGTGGGGGACGCAAACTGTGTAGGTTTGAACCTGTTCTTTCGGCACGCATGGCCTTCCCCCCTTTAATTGATCCACAGCGAGTGAGAGAATCTTGACCGGGCTGAACACCCGGAAAGGATTCTTTGAGATGAAACAGAACCGACACACGGTGGACCAGATCATTGCCAAGTTGCGTCGTGCTGACGTGG
>JABISG010000154.1 GCA_018699955.1 Planctomycetaceae bacterium
AGTGCAGCGCGCAAGGCACTGGCGGCACGCCAGTGGCACCCAGCCCGTCGATCGATATTTGTCACAACGGCTCTTCTACTCGCCGTCATGGCAACGTCTCTGCTTGCCGCCGACGACACCAAGAAACCATCGGTCGCATCCCACCCGATCATCCCAGCCTTTGAGCGATTCTACAGTGACGAGGATTCCGATGCGTACGATGGCGGTCAGTTGCTGTTCGGCGAATTGAACTGCACGTCGTGCCACGCGATCGACAAATCGTTCAGCGGTGAGATCATCCCCAAGCAGGCCCCCATTCTCGATGATGTCGGCAAACGCATCCGTGTAGAATACCTGCGGAAGTTCATCGCCAATCCGCAAGCCGTCAAACCGGGCAGCACCATGCCAACGCTGCTCACCGGTCGCCCGGCCGATCAGGCGAAACAACAGGTCGAAGCGCTCGTGCATTTTCTGGCCGCCTCGGGAACCATTGTGGAAGAACGCGTTGATCCGCAGGCCGTCGGCCGTGGCGGTTCACTGTTTCATCGTGTCGGCTGCGTCGCATGTCACGCGCCGCGGCAGGGCGATCAAAAAACGCTTCCACCGCATTCCGTGCCACTGGGCGATTTGGCAGCCAAGTACACCATCCCCTCACTCACGCAGTTCCTACAAAACCCGCATCAGGTTCGCCCTGCCGGCCGCATGCCGAGTCTCAACCTCAAAGGGAATGAGGCGAAAGACATCGCCAGTTTTCTGGCGCAGGGAATCGTTTTCCAATCGAAGAAACCCAACGTTCGCTTTGCCGCCTTTGATGGAAGTTGGGACGATCTTCCTGACTACGGCAAGATCAAACCCTACCGGACCGGCACAACCGCCGCGTTCGATTTAACGCCAGCCGGAAAGACGTCGAACTTCGGCATGCGGTTTGATGGTTTTCTACATGTGCCGCGCGACGGCAGCTACACTTTTCATCTCGGTTCGGACGACGCCAGCCAAATGTTCCTCGACGGCAAACGCGTCATCGACAACAACGGCATCCACGCCCACACCGTAAAAACAGCGGCAACCAAACTCACTGCCGGCGCACATGCCATTCGCGTCGATTACGCGCAAGGCGGCGGCGAGTGGACGCTCGAATTGCACTTTGAAGGGCCGGGCGTCCCGAAGCAGGAAGCCTACGCATCCATCTCGCCCGACAGGAACACGCTACCGCCATCAAAAGCCGTTAAGGATAAGAAAGACAAAAACGTTTTCGTCCTTGATCCCGAACTGGTCAAACAGGGCCGGCAACTGTTTGCCAAGATTGGCTGCGCCTCATGCCACGAGAAAAAAGAAAATGGCAAACGCATCGCCTCGTCCCTGTCCTCCCCACCGTTTGCGAAACTGTCCGGTGGGAAACTGGTTGCGTCGGGTGGATGCCTCGCCGAAAACTCCAATGGACGGACTCCACACTTCAGTCTCTCGCCGAGACAACGCGAATCGCTGGTAAACACAATTTCCACCCTGAAAATGAAGCCCCTCGAAGACGAAGAACGCATTGCCCGCACGCTTGCCGCCTTCAATTGCTACGCCTGCCATCAACGTAACGAAATCGGTGGAGTTGAAAGACGCCGCAACGCACTCTTCCTGGGGACGATTCCCGAGATGGGCGATGAGGGCCGCATTCCGCCGCATCTGAACGGTGTCGGCGACAAACTTCGACTCGATTGGATGAAGCAGGTTCTCGACAACGGAGCGGACAACCGTCCCTACATGCACACGCGGATGCCCAAGTTCGGCGGCGCGAATGTCGGCGTGCTGGCCACAGCGTTCACTAAACTCGATGTCAAAACGGAAGTCGAAATCCCCAAACCCACACTGCCAAAACTGCGCACCATCGCGACCGGCCGATTCATCGTCGGCGAAAAGGCGCTCTCCTGTATCAAGTGCCACAACTTCGGCCAGTACAAGGCAACCGGCATTCAATCGATCGATCTGCAAACCATGACCAGCCGCCTGCGACGCGATTGGTTTCACCGCTATATGCTCAAGCCGTTCCGCTATCGGCCCGGCACCCGCATGCCGACCGGATGGCCCAGCGGCCGCAGCGTTATTCCCGCAGTACTCGACGGCGACACGCAACAGCAATTGGTTGCAATCTGGGATTACCTGGCCGAAGGCAACAGAGCGCCGATTCCGCTCGGCCTGCTCAAACAGGCGATTGTGTTAACGCCCGAGAAGGAACCGATCATCTATCGCAACTTCCTGGAAGGATTGAGTGCTCGCGGAATTGCGGTCGGCTATCCCGAAAAGACGCACCTTGCATTCGACGCCCGCAATCTCGATTTGGCGTTGATCTGGCGGGGTGCGTTCATCGATGCCTCGATGCATTGGAACGGTCGCGGTCAGGGTCGGCAGCGACCCTTGGGCGATCTTGTTGTGCCGCTGGTGCGCGGTCTGCCGTTGGCCGTGCTTGAATCAGGTGACACTCCCTGGCCGAACGATTCCGCCGAGCAGCTCGGTTTCCGTTTTCGTGGTTACCGGTTCGACAAACAACGTCGTCCCATCTTCCGCTATGGTTCAAGAATCGTCCAAGTCGAAGACAATCCACAACCCGTGCAGGACGACACCGACACCGGCTTCAAACGTACGTTGACCATCGAAACAAGAGCACCGGGTGACAACCTTTGGTATCGCGGCGCCGCCAATGCGAAGATCGAGAGACTCGATGACGATTGGTTCCTGATCGACGACGTCCTGAAAATCCGTGTCCGTTCCGGGACGGCAAAACCAATCATTCGCAAAGTTGGCAACCAACAGGAAATGATCATCCCGATTTCACTCAACAGAAGACCGGCAATCATCGTTCACGAATACGCCTGGTAACCCCGCAACCACGCTTGCGGTTTCGCGGCCGTAGAGTGGTGAAGGATCGCTAAACCGCAAGCGATGGTTGTTTGGTTCTTGAATCATAGGAATATCGAAATGTTACGAATTGGTATCCTCGCGTCGGTTGTTCTCTTCAGCGCCGCGACTCTTCTTCCCGCGCAGGAAAAACCGGCGACCGAAGACGACTATTATCGACTGCTGACCTTTACCGTTCCCAAGGGCGTCGTCCTCGAAGCGGGCGCGTTTGCCTTCCTGCCGGAGAACAAGGTTGTCGTCTCTTCAAGGCGCGGTGAAATCTACCTCATCGAAAACGCCTACTCTAAGAATCCGGCCAAGGTCACGTTCAAACGCTACGCGCATGGTCTGCACGAAGTGCTTGGTCTCGACTACCGCGACGGTTGGTTGTACGTCACCCAACGGCCGGAGGTCTCGCGGATCAAAGACACCACGGGCGACGGCAAGGCCGATCTGTTTGAAACTGTGAACGCCGGCTGGGATATCAACGGCGATTATCACGAGTACGCCTTCGGCTCGAAGTTTGACCGCGACGGAAATATCTGGGTCACGCTTTGTCTCACCGGATCGTTCAACAGCAACGGCAAGTACCGGGGCTGGTGCGTGCGAATTACGCCCGACGGCGAATTGATTCCAACCTGCAGCGGCATCCGTTCGCCCGGCGGAATGGGTCTTAACGCAGCGGGCGACGTGTTCTACACCGACAACCAAGGGCCGTGGAACGGCACCTGCAGCCTCAAACACCTCAAGCCCGGCTCATTTCAAGGCCACCCCGGTGGCAACAAATGGTTTGACCTGCCCGAAGTCAAACGGGTACTGAAAACCCGCCCGCAAGACCCCCAAAGCGGCAGCCGGATTATGATCGAAGCCGACAAGATTCCCGAATATGTCCCGCCTGCCGTCCTCTTTCCCTACACCAAAATGGGCAAGTCGGCCAGCGGTATCGCCTGCGATGTAAGTGGTGGAAAATTCGGACCATTCCAAAAGCAAATGTTCGTCGGCGACCAGAGCGCCAGTACCGTCATGCGGTGTTTTCTTGAAAAAGTTGACGGACGATTTCAGGGAGCCTGCTTCCCCTTTCGACAGGGCTTTGCCTCCGGAACGTTGCCCATCGAATTCGGGCCGGACGGTTCGATGTTCGCAGGCGGAACAAATCGTGGTTGGGGATCGCGCGGCACCAAACCGTTTGCGGTCGAACGCATGGTCTGGACCGGAACAGTTCCGTTTGAAGTTCACGAGATGCGTGCCAAACCCGATGGCTTCGAGCTGACGTTCACGCATCCGGTGGATCGCAAAACCGCACAGAGCATCGAATCGTACAAACTGACGACCTACACCTATATCTACCAGGCATCCTACGGCAGTCCGGAAGTCGATCACACGACGCCGACGATTACCAAGGTCACCGTTGCCGACGACGGAAAGTCGGCCCGCCTGTACATCGACGGCCTGCAGCGCGGCCACGTTCACGAACTGCACCTGAACGGTGTTCGTTCAGCCAAGAAGCAACCGTTGTTGCATCAGCAGGCATACTACACGCTCAACAACATTCCCAAGAAGTAAGAGAACGATCATGTCCGGCCAACTCTTTCTCGATGCCAGCATCGAGACGTTCCAGAGTCAGAAGGAACTTGCAGAGGGGGCCGTCGCGCAGCTCGACTTCAAGCGGCTGCGCGAGCCGCTTGATCCCAATACCAATTCCATCGCCGTCATCATGAAACACGTGGCGGGGAATCTCATATCGCGGTGGACCGACTTTCTCACCACCGACGGCGAAAAACCCAATCGCAATCGCGAGGGTGAGTTCATCGACGAGTTTGCGTCGCGCGAACTATTGCTCGAACACTGGGAGCGCGGCTGGTCCGTCCTCTTTCAAGCGCTCGACGAACTCACGCCTGCCGACTTGCCAAAAATCATCACCATCCGCGATGAGCCGCACACCGTCGTACTTGCCACTCAGCGGGCCTTGAGCCACACCGGTTACCACACCGGGCAGATTGTGCAAACGGCCCGTGTACTCGCCAGCGATAACTGGACCGTGCTCACAATTCCTCGAAAGGGTGACTCAGACGGCGAGCGATGAACGACGGCTGCTGGCGCACGGCTGAATCCGCGTCCTGTTGTTTACCACGTTATCCTATTTTGCTAACCTTCGCCCAACCGTTTTGGCCATCGACAAATGAAACGAGATGGCCACATCCCGCGAATGGCTGATGATGGTTATCCGCGTGATCGATGCCAGCTGCAGCAGCAGGACGCCCTTCGATGAAACAGCTCGAAAATGCAGTTCGCGATGGTGCCTGTTTGCTGAATCTCAAGGCCGACGACCTGCCGGCTATTTTTCAGAGCGCAATCTCACAGCTCGTTGGTCAGGGAAAACTGCCGGCCGAGCACCGCGATGACATCACCGCCGCATTGCTCGAACGCGAAGCCAGTATGTCGACGGCCATCGGCCATGCGGTAGCCGTTCCCCATGCCTATCTCGATGTCTTAGCCGCCCCCGTTGTTGTTTTCATCCAGTTGGCCCGCCCGCTGAACATGGGCGCTCCCGACGGTATACCAACCCGCTTTCTCATCATTTTGTTGGGGCCGACAGGTGCGGCGGTCGAACATCTCGACGCGCTGACCAACATCGCCCGGCTGATGTCGGACGACGAGTTCCGCTACGAAGCGGGCGAGGTGCGTACTCAGCAGGAATTGCTCGAAGCGTTCAAGCGATTTCATATTCGCACCGCGCCGATTCCCGAGATCGACGCGGAAGAAACAATTCCGGAATCGCTGCGTTACTCCGGGCGGCTGTTCGGCGGGCTCATCAACGACCTGCGCCGGCGGCTGCCGAATTACGCCAGCGACTTTCGCGACGGACTGCACCCCAAGGTCCTCGCATCGACGCTGTTCCTGTTCTTCGCCTGTCTGGCACCGGCGGTCACGTTCGGCGGCATTCTGGGAGTTGCATCCGATGGCTATATCGGCGCTGTCGAAATGATCGCCGCCTCCGCGATGTGCGGCGTCTTGTACGCACTATTTTCCGGACAGCCGCTGGTTATTCTGGGTGGCACCGGGCCGCTGTTGATTTTCACCATCATTCTGTATCAGCTTTGCCGCGATTACCTTGGATTGGGTGATCTGTTCCTCGAAGTGCGCGTGTGGGTGGGGCTGTGGACGGCGTTGTTTCTCGTCATCCTAGCGGTCACCGATGCCAGTTGTCTGATGCGGTATTTCACCCGGTTCACTGACGAAATCTTTGCTGCGCTCATCTCGCTCATCTTCATCTTTGAAGCCGGCAGGGGGATTCTCCATATCTTCAGCGATCTGGAGATCCACAAGCACCACGACACGGCGTTGTTGTCGCTGCTATTGGCGATGGGAACGTTGTACGTCGCGACAGCGCTTTCGCGGTTTCGCCGCAGCCGTTTTCTCAATCACTGGTTTCGGGAATTCCTGACCGATTTTGGCCCCACGATCGCAATCGTAATCATGTCGTTGTTCGCGTTGTCTCCCATGTTGGAAAGTGTCTCGCTACCCGCGCTGCCGGCACCATCTTCCTTCCAACCGACGTATTCGCCGCCGGTCGAGGGAGCAGTCGCCGCGACGACACCGGAGAATGAGGCCACTGGAGAGAATGCGGCGACCGGCGAAACTGATGTTGTCAAGCAGAGCAATCCACCCCGCGCGTGGTTCGTCAACCCGTTGCGCGCCCCAATGTGGGTTTGGTTCGCTTCGGCCGGTCCGGCATTGCTGCTAACCGTATTGGTGTTTGTCGATCAGAACATTACCGCGCGGCTCGTCAACAGCCCCGATCACAAATTGCAAAAGGGGGAAGCATATCACCTCGATCTCGCCGTTGGCGGTGTGTTAGTCGGGTTGACTCCATTCTTTGGATTTCCGTGGCTTATTGCGGCGACCGTGCGTTCGGTCAATCACGTTCGCAGTCTGGCGACGGTTGAGGAAGTGGTGACGCCCGGCGGCGAAACGCGCGAGCGAATAATTCACGTACGTGAAAACCGTGTGAGTGCGCTGGCTATTCATGTGCTCATGGGATTGTCGTTGTTTTTGTTGTCCTACCTCAAGATGATTCCCATGGCCGTGCTGTATGGCTTGTTTCTGTTTATGGGAATCGTCTCGATGGCGGGCAACCAGTTCTTCGAGCGACTCAGCCTGTGGCTGATGGATTCCAAACTCTATCCGGCGACGCACTACATTCGCCGCGTTCCACTTTCGACAATTCACCGGTTCACGCTGCTGCAACTTGCCTGTCTGGTGGTGTTGTGGATTGTGAAAGGCAGCCCGCGGCTGGGAATTTTGTTCCCGCTGTTCATCGTGCTGCTGGTCCCCGTGCGGATGTTGGCCAACCGGTTCTTCTCACCCAAGAACCTCAGCATTCTCGATGCAGAAGAGGAACCGGGCGAGGAAGAATGGGGCTGAGCGTGGAACGCACAATAGCTGCGGTGCAACGCACCGCTGAACCGGCGAGTCGTTGACTCGCGGCTGTTTTCGATTTGCCCCCCCAACTTGAGTCGAATTGTCTCTGCGTGCGCCGATTTCCAAAAACTTTTCCAGTTCTCCGGAAAATGAGCGCCGCCCCGTTCATTCTGACCTAGGCTTGTAGTATCGGTAGAAAAGTTGGAACGGGTTTTCGTGAAGAGATGCTTCTCTTCAACCGCCGACCAACTCAGTTCTGCTGATTGGTTTTCGCGAGCATTCCCCGCTCGCAAATTGATGAGGCATCCCCTCGTTCCCCGGTAGTTTGAAGCAATCGATCAACCTGGTTTCGTAATGATTCCGGGATCGACATAACAGTGGCTGCTCCACTTGGGGGTATCCACGATAATGGCAAACCGGTCGCGAGATCGGGACGCAAAGTCATGGGTCTTCCACCCGGGAGATCGCCAGGCTACCGAATGGTACTTTTTTGAGGGGGGCACAGACATGCACGCATCGAATCGTCTTTTCAACACTGTCAGCGGTTTCACATTTTGGAAACAAATCGCTGCCGCTGCCTGCCTGCTCGGCTTGGTTGCCGCACCCGCTCTCGCCGACGATGACGATATCGTGCGCGTCGAAGAAGACTGGGTGCTCGAAGTCATCAATCCCAATGCAGAAGAGAGCGCCCCGCAGCTCATCACCGCTATGTCCTCCACCGACGAGTTGGCCGACGTCCATGCGCTTTTTGAGATCAATCACCGCACCCTTCCCGAATACCGAAGAGGCGGACTCGGCATGCAACTTTGGAGCGGTGACACCAACCTCGACGTCCGTCCGGCGCCACGTTACTCCGAACTCGACACGTCCGGTGAGACCATCAACTTCAAAATGTGCGTCGAACTCAAGAACGGAAACGTACAGTTCGAAGTCCGTGACGGCACATCGACCACGTGGGGATCGTTCGGCGGGCAGGGCTACCTGAAGACAGGCGCATCAACAACACAGACAAGCCTGACGCGATATAGCCCGGCCGTCTCGGTCAAGAACTCGCGGATCGGATTTGCAAAGCACCGTGTGAATCGCTACGGCATCCTGCGGGTTCGCTATTACACGTACGATAATGTGCTGCTATCGACCGATGAGACGGACCGTATGGTTCACGAACCGGCTGCCGAATAATTCGCCAGCCGCTCTATGTTCGCGCCGGTCTCCAGACACTCTGCTGAGGAATCAACATCATGAAGACGTCAACAAGAACCCACAAGAAAAAGAAGATGTCGCGATCAAAGCTTCTGCGTCGCGGCAGCATTCTCGTGCTGTCGGCCGCAATGCTGGTGGCAATCTTCGCCTTCACGTCGTTCACTGTCGATGTCGGACTGATCACGGTGACCAAGGCTCAGTTGGAGTCGGCTGCCGATGCCGGCTCTTTGGCAGCCAGCCTCGAACTTTCCCAGGGACTGGGACCGGCTCCTGAAAAGACCACCGCCGAAGTTGAATTGTTGGGACGACAGGCCGCCGTCGATGTCGCCGCACTGCATCGCTCCGGCGATTTGTCATCAGCCCACGTCGATTCCAACCGCGATGTCCGCTTCGGACAGGTCTATTGGGATACGAATGCCAACGATTGGGTAAAAAGCTGGGGAGTTCCCCCCTACAACATGGTTGAAGTCAGCCTGCTCCGTCACGAAGCCGGCGGAAGCGAGGACGGACCGCTTCCATTATTCTTCGGTCCAGTCATCGGTCATGATACGGCAAACGTTTCGGCAAGTACCATTTCGGCCATCATTCCCGGCTCGGGCTTTCGGGTTGAACCGGGCAGCGGACGTACCGTCGGCGTGCTGCCAATCACGCTCGATGTACCCACCTGGGACCGCCTCGTCGCGGACAATCTGGCTGGTTCAAGCCTCGAATTCAGCGACGACTATACGGTCGATCCCGCAACCAATGCCGTTTCCAGCGGAGGCGATGGCGTATTCGAGGTGAACTTCTATCCGAACGGTAGCGTCACGCTGCCGCCGGGAAACCGGGGTACCGTCGATTTTGGCTCGGCGGGTAACAGCACCGCCGACATCAAACGGCAGATCCTCGACGGACTCAATGAAACCGACCTTTCCTTTTTCGGTGGCGAGCTAAGCCCATCGGTAGCCGACCCCCTTTCGGTCAATGGCGACACCGGACTCAGTGCCGGCATTAAAGCACAGCTTGAAGCTATCAAAGGACAGCCGCGGGCAATTCCGTTGTTCATCGACATTCCCACCGGCAACGGTAACAACGCCTACTACACCATCGTCAAATTCGTCGGCATTCGCATCATGGAGGTCAGCCTGACCGGGAATCCCAAAGAATTAATTATCCAACCGGCTCCCTACGTCGATTCGGGCGTGACCTACCATGGCGAAACGACCACCGTCAACGATGCTTTCATCTTCACCAAGCCGCGCAGTATTCGTTAAACACGTGTGGGTTAATCCCCGTTATCCGTCACCACAAAACACCAGCTGCCATCGGTTACAACTCCGGCGGCATACGAGGCAAGAGAAATGAAAATTCGCCGCCCCTTCCAAAAACGAACTGCAACAAACAAGCGTCGCCGCGCGGCGGCACTTGTCGAAATGGCAATGGTGTTGCCGATCTTCGTCACCGTCACACTCGGTATTGTCGAGTTTGGCCGTGCGATGATGGTTGCCCAATTGGTCACCAACGCAGCACGCGAAGGCGCACGGCTCGGTTCGCTCGACGGCACGGTCAATTCCGAAGTCGAGCAGACGGTTCGCGATTTCCTGGTGACAGCAACCAGCGTCGCCCCCGGCGACATCAACGTCGTCATCACAGTCACACCGGCCGCCGGTAATCCGAATCCAAACAACCAAATCGTCAGCGCCCAGGTCCGCGACCAGGTGAACGTCAGAGTTGAAGTCCCATTCAACAAGGTCAGCTTTGTGAGCGGCAGCTATCTGACAGGATCGAACCTCGTCGGCGACGCTACGATGAGACACGAATAGTTCGAGAGAACGCCGCACCGTCCCGTAGCAGTTTTGCCGCAAACGCCGGGACGACCAACGCCGCCGCGCCGCCAGCCGGGCGATCCCATTTTCACCCAGCCAGCGCTCGGCGGTGTTTTTTTTGAAGGTTTGTAGTGACCCATTCCTGCGGTCCGAACGCTCCCCCACCAAACAGTCCCGCCAAAGAACCCCACCACAATCCACCTCGCTTCCCACAGCACAACGATTGACATCGACCGAATCGCGTGCTAAAGATTGTAAAGACGTATATCTTATATATCTTTTGGTGCAGGCTGCCCACGCATGCGACTTTCGCTCCAAACCGACTACTCGTTGAGGACTCTAATCTATCTGGCACATAGCGGGAAACGCGCAAAAATCGATGAGATCGCACGCTTTTACAATATCTCGACGGCACACGTTGCCAAGGTGGTCCACCAACTGGGAAGACTTGGATTCATTCGCAGTATTCGCGGAGTTGGCGGCGGCGTCGAAATGGGACGCAAACCGGCCGACATCTCCGTCGGTGAAGTCATTCGAGCCGTTGAAGGAAACGTCCATTTGCTGGAATGCGTCGGAACTGAAGACGTCTGCATCATCGAACGATTCTGCAAACTGAAAGGCGTGTTCCGAGAGGCGGAACGCATTCAGAATGAATACCTCGACAGCGTAACAATTGAAGACATTCTCCCCACGCGAAAACAGGTCAGGACGATCGAACTGAAATCACTCGATGGATGAACGACGCATCAAGCAGAAAGAAAAGTCGCGTCAGAGTGATTGATTGTGAGCTTTGTTGAAGAAGAGGCGGGGCTGGTTGCTTCGCCGTCAATTGTGTGTGGAAGGCAGGTTTGGTGTCAGCCTTATCAAACACCGAACCAATTTCTGCACCGTTCGATTTCCTTGATTTGTCAATAAGGTACTGAAATGAAGAAATCCCGAGTTGCAGCTTTTGTCGGTACGCCCATCGTCGCCGTTCTCATCGGCCTGACGCTGATGCAAATGACGGCCTCGGCCGACAAGGCCAAGAAGCCAAACAAAAGAGCAGTCGCCCGGACCCGCAAGACGGTCAAAATGCTCGACGACGTTTACAAGACGGCCGTCGTCCTCATCACCACGCATTACGTTAACGATGAAGAAGACCTGGCAGCCGGCGTCGCCGCCAAAGCGCTCTTTGCGGCCATCAAGGAAAAGGGTTGGCACGAAGTCAAACTGCTCGACGTCAGCGGCCAACCGTACAACGATGAAAACGTCGCCGAAGATGCCTTCGACAAGAAAGCGGTCAAAGAGATCAAGGCGGGCAAAGCGTTCGTCGAAGAAGTCATCTCAAAAGATGGCAAGCCGTATCTCCGCGCGGCCACGTCGATTCCCGTCGTTCTCGACAAATGCATCATGTGCCACGAGAACTACAAGACCGCCAAAAAGGGCGAAGCGATCGGCCTGTTGAGCTACACGATTCCCATCGAATAGGAATCGCGTAATTCGGTAACCGCAAGGTTCGTAGTGACTGCATTCACGCGGTTCGATCGCTTCTTCTGCCGCGATCACAACCCGGGATAGCAGGCCACTACGAGCCGGCGGTTTGTTTTTTTGTCATCAGGGAAACGGCGATCAGCGTCGCGAAGCCCAGCGGGATCGTCACAATTCCCGGTTGGCTGAACGGCACCAGGGCGTCGCTGCCGGACAAGCCGTAGACCTTCTCGAAGGTGTCGGCGCTGAGCAGAATCCAGCCCAGCGAACTGAACATGCCCACCACAATTGCTACGATGATGCCCTGTTTGGTTGTCCCCTTCCAGAACAGCAACATCACCAGCGACGGCAGATTGGCCGAGGCCGCCACGCTGAATGCCCAGCCGACCAGATAGCTGACGTTCAACTCGCGGAACAGAATTCCCAGCACAATCGCAATCGCGCCGACCACCACTGACGCGAATTTCGCCACCCGCACCTTTTCGTGATCGTTCAGCTTCATACCGAACCCACTCGTCAGCAGGTCGTGTGTGACCGCGCCTGCCGAGGCGAGAATCAAACCGCTCACCGTTCCCAACACGGTTGTAAACGCAATTGCCGAGATGGCGGCGAACAACCATTCATTCATGCTGAACGCCAACAACGGAGCCGCCATATTACTGTTGGTCACGTCCATCGCCCCGCTGGTCATCGCCCCCAAACCCAGATACAGCGTCAGCACGTAGAAAAATCCGATGCAGGCAATTCCCACAATCGTGCTCTTCCGCGCGGCCGCTGCGTCCTTCACGGTGTAGTAGCGAATGAGAATATGCGGCAGCGAAGCCGTCCCGCAAAACAGCGCCAACATCAGTGAAAGAAAATTCAATTTCGCCAACGGATCATCGCCGCGGATGCCCTTAAAGCGGGGATGTTCGCCCGGCCTCAACACACTGCTGCCCTTCGTCTGTCGCGCGTAATACGCCTTTGTCGCGCCGTGGGCGGGGTCTTCGATTGTCTCGGAACGCCACGTTTCCACTTTGCTGTTTTGCAGCGTCTTGAGGAATTCGACTGGCCCCAGCGATCCGGTTTCCTTCTCGTTCTCCGGCAGTTCGAGGACTCGCCCCACCGGCGCAAGCGTCTGATCGCCAGCGTCTGGACCAATCCGCTGTCCGTTTAATAGTTTCTCACCGTCGGAATTCTCCGCCATCAACAGCGCCGGCGAGAGACGCACCTTTCCGGTTTCGCCTTCCAGAGGATCGACCCGCCAAAAGTGGTCCAGCTTCGAGTTCGCCTCGGTGAATCCGACATACCAATGGTCACCTTCGGCAATCACTGACGAAGGCGCTTCGGTAAGGTAGAAGCCGACGTCACCAAGTTCGGTTCCCCATTGGGCGTCTTCAATCTTCCCGCCGTCCGGCAGAGACAACACGTCGTGAAACTCCATATCGACGGTCTTGTCGGCCACTTCAAATCCGCGCATCAGAATCATGACTGTCAGAATCGCACTGAACACAACCAGCAGCGAACCCTTGATGAACTGCACCCAGGTCGTCGATACCATGCCGGCTGTGACGACGATCAGGATGACGGTCACGCCGACGATGACAACTCCCACCCAATGTTCGAATCCCAACAACGGCTGCACCAGAACGCCCGCGCCCACCATTTGCGGAATCAGATAAAACACGCTCACCGCCAGCGTGCTGATACCCGCCGCCAGCTTGATGCCCCGCGACTGAAACGTCGAATCGAGCGCGTCGGCAAACGTGAACTTGCCCAACCGCTTCATCGGTTCTGCAATCACAAACAGCGCGACAATCCAGCCGGCCAGATAGCCAATCGAGTACAGAAACCCGTCGTAGCCGTAAAAGGCAATCATCCCGCAGATGCCCAGAAACGACGCCGCCGACAGATAATCGCCGGCAAAGGCCACGCCGTTCACAAACCACGGAATCTGACCGTGCGCAGCGAAGTACCCTTCCGACGACTTCGCCTTGCCGCCCAAATAGAAACTCAGCCCGAGCGTAATTCCCACGAACACGAAGAAGAAAACAACGGCAATGGTGGAGGCTTCGTAAATCACTGGCCCGCCTCCTTGTCGTCGCTCGGTTCATCGCCGGTCTTACAGACGAATCCGTAAATCAACGCCAGCACCAACGCGGCAACAATCAGCCCGAAGCCGTAAATAATCGCCAGGTTCACGCCCTCAATCGGCGTCGCCTCCATCGTCTCCGGAGCAAACGCATTCAACAGCACAAACCCGCCATAAAGCAGCAGATAAACGCCGAACAACATAAAACCAATGCGCGCATTACGAGCTTGCATAGTGTCCTCACGAGACGGAATGATTTGGAGAAGGAACCAGAGTACCGTCTCGGGAGGCAATTTGCGAACCCGCCGATTCACAGCAACCGCCCGCCCGCAGCATTCGCCCGGTTAGCCGCGACCCGAAAGGGGAGCGCGTCACAGAATTGCGACTGTCGCGACGGCGGAAACGTCGAATTGTCTATTCGATTTCCTTGGCCATCTCGACGATCTTCTGGATCGACCGCCAGTTTCGACCGGTCATGGGCACGCCAATAAACTTCTCAGCCTTGGCCGTCAACTTCGAGCGACCGATGCCCTTGGGAGCGTGAAGGTAGAACACCCCCTTCTGCAACTCGAATCGCTCAGAGTCGGCACGAGCATCCTCAAGGCCGTTCAGATCGGGGTCATCCGGTCGGGCGGCCAGGAAAAACAGGTGTAACGTCTTCGGTTCGTCTAATGCTTCAGGAAACGGATTGGCAGCAATCGCTTTCTCTAGGTCCGCCAACGTCAAGAGAATGATCTGTGGATGGAATTCGAATTTCGATTGAATCTCACCGCTGATTGTGTCCGCCAGACACGTCGCATCATTCTCGCCAGACCAAAACACGGCATTGCCACTCTGAATGTACGTTTTCACATCGCGGCATCCCAGTTCTTCGAGAAGTGCAACCAACTGCTTCATCGGCAGAAGATTCTTACCGCCAACATTGATCCCACGCAACAAAGCAATCCACGCTTGCATGATGTTGGCCTTGTTTGTGACTGGGAAAGGTAGACCCGCCTCCCGCCGGTTGCCGGTTTCGAAGATCATAACATCCTTATCATTTCGGCCGGCACAGCACGGCCCTACACATCGCCGTTCCTACCCGACTCTGAATTGACAATCAATGAGCAATGCACTGGCGACACGCCGGTGGCACCCGGGAGCGAATGTCCGAATTATGTCCAATTCCATGACGTTCCGAGAAAGTCCATGTGGATGTGCTTTAACTCCTGATCGTCTGAATGCAGTTCCCTGTGTTTTGGCCCCATTTTCCAGTCATCAATCGCTCGGTTGGCATTCCCCCTGTATCTCTCATCGTAGTGTTCGAGGCTGAGCAGAAAGAGGTCAGCAAATTCGGTCGACTCGACATAGATTCCGATCCACGGCTCGCATGCAAATGCCTTACATGCGTCGACAACCTTGTCCCGGTCACTCTTCTCTTTTTGATTCGACATGAGGTTTACTGAAGAGTGCTCCCTCCCCTTGCGCCGTGTTCGCGATTTCACCGAAATGCCGAGCCGCTGATCAGTCAGCGGATTGTAGCCAACAACATCGATACCAGTATGGTCAACCAACGTAACCTCAAAGCCAGAACGCGATAACCAATTACAAACGAGAGCCTCGCCAAAATCACCGACGATCTTCTGGTGTCGAGTTCCTTTATCTATTTCCATTGCGATTCGTTCCAACAACTTGGGATACGGCTGCCCCTTTGGCTGGACGAGGAATCACCCAACCTCGAACTCGCTCGACAAAAGGGTGCCACTGGCGTGTCGCCAGTGTCGAGGCCGGATCGGCGTTCGGCAAAGAGGCAATTCCCAACAGAACCACCGGCGTCAAACCACCTCAAACCCACTGCGTTGCTCCCGTCGCAACAACTTGTCCGCCGCGGGGTCGTTCACAAACCGTTCGGTTTTGGGGTTCCATTTCAGTGGGCGGCCGAGTTCCATTGAGATGTTGCCGAGGTGGCAGGTTGTTGCGCTTTGGTGTTGGCTGACGACGTCGGAGATGGGTTTCTTGCGCGAACGGACGCAGTCGAAGAAGTTGCCCATGTGGTTGACGATGGCATCGAGCTTGCCCATGCGCGCGGGGCGGCTGAGATTGTCGTTGCCGTACTGACGGAACTTCTCGCGCGGCAGCGGATTCTTCTCCAACGCCGCCACCGCACGGCCGGCGACGGTGCCGCGATTGACGAAGATTCGCCCCTTCGAGCCGGTAAACATTACGCCGTTGCGGCCTTCATCGGCCACCGTCATCACCACGCCGTTGGCATATTTGTAGGTTGCGAAATATTCCAGCGGCACGTTGTAACCGTCTTTGATGTTGGCGTACTTCGCCCGGCCATCAACTTCAATCGGCAACGCGCCGATGCCCCATTGGGCGATATCCAGATGATGCGCACCCCAGTCGGTCATCTTCCCACCGGAGTATTCCTTCCACCAACGGAACGTGTAGTGACAGCGTTCGGGAATGTACGGCACGTCGGCCGTTTGTCCCTGCCAAAGGTCCCAGTTGATATTCGCCGGCGGCTTGCGATGCTCGAACGGTCCACCTGTCGGCGGTCGATCGATAACCACGTCAACGCGTTCCAATTTGCCGACATGCCCTTGATGCACCATTTCGACCGCCAGACGAAATCGGTGATCGCTGCGCTGCCACGAGCCGACCTGAATCACACGGCCGGTTTCTTTGGCGACCTTCGTCAGCAGTTTGCCCTCGTCGATAGTTAATGTGAGCGGTTTTTCGACGTAAACATCTTTGCCCGCGCGACAGGCATCAACGGCCATTTTGACATGCCAATGATCGGGCGTGCCGATCATCACGACATCGACGTCTTTGCGACTCAGCAGATCGCGATAGTCTTCAAAGATTTTCGGCGTGCTGCCGAAGCTGGCGCGGGCCTGTTCGCGAACGTGCCGATCCACGTCGGCAATTGCGACGACGTTTCCGTAGTTCTGCGCTTTGTGCGTGATGACCGATCCTTGGTACCGCATGCCGATGGCACCAATGCCCGGTGTCTCGTTCGCCGAACGCGGTTTCTGTTGTGCCGTCGCCGTGGAACCAAACAGCAACGGCCCACAACTCCCGGCCACGAGCGAAGCGGTTGAGACGGCAAGGAAATCACGACGGCTGTGCTGGAAACTCATTTCGGGCCTCGCATGAAACGGCGGCTACAAATTAAACGACCTAATCTGGTTCCCAAGCTCCGGCTTGGGAACCAGCGTCCGCAAAGCTCTGCCTCGCTCAACGGCAAACAGGGCTTACGGCCGATCTTCGATATGCTTGATCGGTGTTCCGAGATTGTACCATGTGGCAAGTTGCAGAAGAAACCGGATCGACTGTCCGCTTGGCCCCGCCGTCCGGTATCCTGTATGCTGAAGGCCACAATTGCAGTGACAATCTGGTGCGTGGGGAGTCCAGTTCGCGTGGGTTCCGACTCGAAGTCCAAACCGAACGCCGACAGTTCATCCGAACGATCGGAAAGTCGGGGTACCGCCTCTGACGGCGATTCCGTTGCCGACGGTGCTGCAAGGCGTACTGCGCAGCCGTTGCCCGAGCAGTTTGGACGCTACCGCATTGTGCGGATGCTGGGCGAAGGGGCGATGGGACAAGTGTTTCTTGCCCACGACGATCAACTCGACCGCGACGTCGCGTTGAAGGTTCCCCGCTTCTCCGCCAAGGGCGATGAAGAACGCATCGAGCGTTTTTACCGGGAAGCCCGTGCGGCGGCCACGCTGCGGCATCCGAACGTTTGCCCCATCCACGATGTGGGCGAGTTTGAAGGACGGCCGTTTCTGACGATGGCCTATATCGAAGGCCGGCCGCTGTCGGACTATGTGTGGGAGGGCAAGCCGCTTCCGCAACGACAGGCGGCCATCATCGTCCGCAAGTTGGCACGTGGATTGGCAGCCGCGCACGAGGAAGAGGTCACGCATCGCGATCTGAAACCGGCCAACGTGATGATCGACGAGCGCAACGAGCCGATCGTGATGGACTTCGGCCTGGCCCAACGCGAACGCGACAACGAAGCGCAATTGACCAAAGACGGCACGCTGCTGGGAACGCCCGCTTATATGCCACCCGAACAGGTGATCGGCGACGCCAAACTGATCGGTCCGCCTGCCGACATCTACAGCTTGGGTGTTGTGTTGTACGAACTGTTGACCGGCGAATTGCCGTTCCAGGGTCCGGTGAACGTGGTACTCGCGCAGGTGCTGAACGTCGAACCGCCGCCGCCATCGGAACTTCGCCCCGGTCTCGATCCCGATCTCGATCCCGATCTCGAAGCGATCTGCCAACGGGCGATGGCGAAGAGTATTGAAGATCGCTTTTCGTCGATGGACGAACTGGATAAGGCATTAACCGCACACCTGCGACAAGGCCGTTCGAGCACCGGAAAAATGACGGTGGTCGGAACCGCCGCCAATAAGCCAACACAGGCTGGCACGCAGCTGGATCTCAAACCGGAGCAACCGGACGCGGTTGACGCGACCACTTCCTCGAACGGGGAATGGTTCCGTCAGCGCTGGCAATGGATCGTTGCTATTTCGGCGGCTGTTTTCGTATCTGCATTTGCCATCTACACAGTCGTCGGACCAAACAACAACAGCGGGCAAGCCGGTGCCAACGGAAATCACGTTTGGAAAGATGTGACGGTTTACCCAGTCGCGAAAACACAATTCCTCTCCTCGAGGTTCCGGTGGACGTGGTTTTCAGTCAACTCGACCCCCAATGTCGATCCCAAGCACCACGCCAGTATCAGCACACACAGTTCACAACATAGCCGTAACGGCAAGTGGTTCGTCATTCACCCGTCCAGCAATCAGCCGGCGGAAATTGTCTTTCGCTTTAACCGGCCAATTTTCGGTTTTCGCGCGGTCGCAAAAATGATACATCCGAAGGGACACGTTGGCATCAGCATTTTTGCCGATGATGTGTTGATGCACGAAACGAAAGACGTATTGGGGACATCGGAAGCACAACAGATCACTGAGAAGGTGGACGGGTTCACCGAACTACGAATTGAAATCGATTGCAGAGGAATGGCAAAGGACGACCAATTGTTGATTGCCGATCCGGAGATTCTCACTGATCCGCAAGCTGTTCCCGATCCCACTTCTGATTCAACTCAAACTGGTCAATTCCTGCAGATTTGGCAGAATACGTCCGCGGTCGTTGATTGTTTGTTTTCTCCAGACAGCCGATCACTCGTCACCGGACATAAGTCCGGTGCAGTCTGGGCGTGGGATCTCGAAACGGGAAAGCGCCTGCGTGGTTTTTCCGGTTTGAAGGCGTACCCGCAGTTTGCCATCTCCCGCGATGGCAAACGGTTGCTCGCCGCGGACAAATTCGGCGCTCGCATCTGGAATTTCGAGGACGGGAAAGAACTTTCCGCCGTCACTTTCAATCCGTCGGCCGGTTTCGTCCGTGTCGCCGCAACACCCACCGGTTTTCAGGCTCTGATCGAGCGGAAGAAGCACTATCAGTTGTGGGATCTCGAAACCGACCAGCCGATCTTCAGGGAATTCGCACACCTGCGATCACCGGTTGCCGGACTGGAATTGTCACCAGATGGAAATCGCGCCTTTTATATCGGAACTAGCGGTCTTTGTGCTGTCTGGGATTTGCAATCTCGTCTCGCAATACGAAGAAGGCAAGCCAATACGATAAAACCGATTCCGGACGACGATTGGCCGGAACATGTCCACGGAGATATGGGCTTCGCTTCAACAATTTCTGAAGACGGTCAGCTCGGCCTGGCAGTCGGGGTTGAAGGGTTTGCCATACTTTGCGATCTCATTGAATTCAAGGAAATCCGATGGCTGAAGGGACACACCAGCGCGGTTCGCTCGGCTGCAATCTCGGCCGATAACCGCTTCGCAATCACGGGCGGAGGGCTGCGCCGAGTCATAACACGTCGAAGCGAACAACCCGACTTTTCCGTTCGGATGTGGGATCTCGAAACGGGGAAGGAACTGCGGCGATTCGAAGGGCACACAGACAGTGTCACCCACCTCGCCATTTCTCCCGATGGCCGTTTCGCCGCTTCCCGTGCCGCCGACCTCACGATTCGCCTCTGGCGACTGCCTGAAGTCGAGAAGTGAAGGAATGAGAAGAAGAAGTAACTCAATCGGTTGATCCCAAACCACAGAGCGGCGCTCCCTATTCTCGTTCCATCGACTAGAATAGCACGTACCTCTTCGGGGAGATTGACGTGCGATTGCGACCAACAAGTTCTCTGCTTGCCGTCTGTGCGTTGCTCATCACATCGAGCAACATCACCGTGGCAGCGGATTCCACATTCAAGCCAACCGCCCAATTGCGGCGGCCCGGTGCGCTCGTCGTTGGCAATGACCACGCGTTCGTTGCCAACCGCAAGAGCGGCACCGTCTCGGTCATCAATCTCAAAACGAAATCCGTCGAAAGCGAAACGCTCGTCGGCCGGCGTCTGTCCGATCTGGTCGGATTGCCGACGACAAATCTCCTGGTGGCACTCGATGATGATCGGCATCAACTCATCCTGCTGCAAACAACAGGTTCCAAACTGCGTGTCGTGCAGCGTCTGGATGTCCCGCATTCTCCCGTTCGTTTGCAACTCTCGACCGACGGCAAACTGTGCGCGGTCACTTCGCTGTGGTCGCGACGGGTCACGCTGATCGACCTGCAAGAATCCAATTTTGAATCGCAAGCGAAGGAGCTGATACTTCCCAAACTCACCGTGCGCAAGACTCTCGATATGCCTTTCGCCCCTCGGCTATCGAAATTCCTTGCCGACGACAAACGGCTCATCGTCACCGATGCCTTTGGCGGAAACATGGCTGTCATCGATGTGGCAAATCGCAAACTGCTCTCGCGACCGACCCTCGCCGGCCACAACATTCGGGGGCTGGCGATTGGTCACGGCGGGCGCGAACTGCACGTCACGCACCAATCGCTCAACGGCAACAGCACGACGACACACGAAAACGTTTTCTGGGGCGGAGTGATGAAAAACTTCGTGCGATCGATTCCGCTCGATCAACTTCTCACTTCAATCAACGTCGGCAATCCACCCGACGGCAGCCTCTATCCGCTCGGACATCCCAGTGGCGCAACCGCCGACCCCGGCGCAATGCTCGTCACCCCGCGCGGCGAAGCTGCCCTGTTACTTACCGGTGTGAATGAAATTGCGCTTCGCCGCCGTCCGCGTGAACCATTTGTCCGCCGCAAAGTCGGACAGCGTCCCACGGCCATTTGTCTCTCGACCGACGAACAAACAATCTACGTCGCCAACACGTTCGACGATTCCATCTCGCAAATTGATCTGGATACATTGAAAGTTACCGCAACGATTTCGCTCGGCCCTCAGCCAAAACTCACGTCGGCCGAGCGCGGCGAACGGTTGTTCTTCGACGCTCGCCTGTCGCTCGATGGCTGGTACAGTTGTCACAGTTGTCACACCGACGGCCACACCAATGGCCTGCTGAACGACAACTTCGGCGATAACTACTTCGGCGATCCGAAACTCGTCCCGTCGTTGCTGGGAGTCGGACAAACACATCCCTGGGCCTGGAACGGCAAGGCCGTTTCGCTCGACAAGCAAATCGTGAAGTCCATCACCGTCACCATGCAGGGAGAGAAACCAAGCGAGCAAACGGTTCACGACTTGACCGCCTACATCAAAACGCTCGAACCGCCACCGGGCCTCGCGGTCGCACGGGGAAATGTCGATCAGAAACAAATCACCGCCGGGCGGCTTGTCTTTCAGAAACGCGGCTGCGTTGATTGTCACGCGGCTCCCAAATACACCACCGGGGCAGTCTACGATGTCGGCTTGGCCGACAAATCGGGCAATAAGGAATTCAATCCGCCATCGCTGTTGGGCGTCAGCCAACGTGGCCCGTTCTTCCACGATGGTCGCGCAACAACCCTCCGCGATGTACTCACCCGCTTCAAGCACAGTCTCGAACAACCACTCGACGCCGCTGAATTGCAAGCAATTCTGGCATTCCTCAAGAGCCTGTGAGGAACCTTGGGAGGTTCGTAGTGACCGCGTTCATGCGGTTCGATCACCTCACAAAGCGTCGAATCACGGCGCGGCAAGCGATCTGCAATTGAAAGCGCCCTATAGATTTGCGATGATTGATACATCGCCCGCCGACAGATTTCCCGCCTCCGACGGATACCCGCCCGATATGCTGCATCCGGCTCGATTTGTACCCATTACCGGCCTGCTGCTCTGCGTGCTCTCGGCAGTTGCCGTCGCAGCACCAGCTGCCGCCAGTCCGGAAGCCGTCGAATTCTTCGAGAAGAAGATTCGCCCGGTGTTGGTTAAGCACTGTTACGAGTGCCATTCGGCCAATTCGAAAAGCGTGAAAGGCAACTTATTGCTCGACACGCGGGCCGGCATTCGCCGCGGTGGTGATTCCGGAGCGTCGGTTGTCCCCGACAAAGTGGACGACAGTTTGCTGCTCGACGCCATTCGCTACGACGGCCTGGAAATGCCTCCCAAAGGCAAACTGCCGGCCACCGTCATCGCCGACTTTGAGCGCTGGATCAAATCCGGCGCAATCGATCCGCGCGAAGGCGATGCGGCTCCCCAAAAGAGCAGCATCGATCTGAAAAAGGGCCTCAAATTCTGGGCGTTTCAGCCGCCCACCATGCCGAAAACTCCGCACGTTCGCCAGAACGATTGGCCGCGCACCGACGTTGATCATTTTGTGCTGGCGAAACTCGAACAGGCGGATTTGAAACCGTCCGCCGTGGCCGATCGCCGCACGCTGATTCGCCGCGCCACGTTCGGTCTCATCGGTCTGCCCCCCACACCGGAAGAAGTCGAAGCGTTCCTCGCCGACAGGTCGCCGAAGGCGTTTGAGAAAGTTGTCGACCGTTTACTCGCCTCGCCAAACTATGGCGAACGTTGGGGCCGACATTGGCTGGATGTTGCTCGTTACGCCGAGGATCAGGCACACACTTTCAAAGCCCGCCGCTATCCGCAAGGATTCCGTTATCGCGACTGGGTCGTCGCCGCGCTGAACAACGATATGCCATACGATCAATTTCTGCGATCACAAATCGCCGGCGACCTATTGCCCGAACCGAACCGGCACGACCGTGTTGCCGCGCTTGGGCTGTTCGCATTGGGGCCGGTGTATTACCAGGACAACGGCGAGAAGGCCAAGGCGTTGGCCGATGAATGGGACGACCGGCTCGACACGCTGGCCCGCGGCGTTCTTGGTTTGACCGTCGCCTGCGCCCGCTGTCACGACCACAAGTTCGACCCGATCAGCATGGAAGACTATTACGGTCTGGCCGGAATTTTCGCCGCCAGCAACTATCAGGAACGACCGGTCGTCTCGCCGGAAGTCGTTACGAAGAAACAACAGGCCGACGCCAAAGCGAAAGAACAGCAGTTGGCCATCGACCGCTTCCTGGCTGGCGAATCCCGCAAGCTGCGGCCCGCGCTTGCGGCCGACATCCCCAAATACATGTTGGTTGCCTGGAAAACGCAGAACGAACGCAAGACAAAACCCAAAGACAAGAAGCTGACGGAACGCATCGCCAAGCGGGAACAAGTCAGCAAGTTTCTGCTCGACCGTTGGGTGAAATACCTCTTCGCCAAACCGAACCCCAAGAAACGTCCCTGGCTCAATCGTTGGCACACACTGATTGCTTCGCAGGATGCCAAGCAGGATTTGTCGAAAGACGAAAAGTCGATTGCCGACGTCAGGCAGGCTGCAAACCAATTCCAGGTACATATCAACTCCCTTCTGCCGAAGCGCCAAGAACTGTTCGCCCAATTTGGAGAAGACGTCGCCTTTGTCAATCAGGCCGACCGCGCGCCGGTCGTTTCGGGCATCACTCCGCTGGGCAATCTGTTCGACGATTCCACCGGCACGTCGCTCGCATCGGCCGTCGCGTCCGATCGCTTCAAGGCGGCTGCCAACAACAACAGCCTCGGTGTTGATCGCGTGACGTTCGGCTGGGGAACCACCACCGAAATCGCCTCCGGCATCCGCTTCAACTGCACACAACTGGGCAGCGACAGCAGCAAGTACGGACAGATTACCAACGACGGCTGGAATAACATCGGCGGCATTCGCACCACCGGCAAATCCGTTGCCGCAAACGCCGGCCGCATGGAACAGGGTATCGGCATGCACGCCAACGCCCTCATCACTTTCGATCTGGATGAAATCCGCAAAGCGGGACTGCTGCCCGTCGATCAAAAGTTTACGTTTCGCGTCGATCGTGCCGGACTGAACGACGACGTCGCCGGTTCCGGCGCACCGAGCGTCCACCTCGCGGCCATCGTCTCGGCACCGCACAAGAAAACCGACGTCTACGATGCCGTCATTGCCGGTTACATCAACGGCCAGTCCGTGAATGTTTCCGAAAACGATCGCGTCTATTATTTCAGCGGTGAAATTCCCAAACCGCTCAAAGCCGACGGCCGGTTTGTTGCCTTCGATATTCCGATTCCAGCAAACGCAAAGTATCTGACATTGATTAGCGCCGGAGCGGCCAAGGACGGCGACGACAATACAATCAACAGCGATCACGCCGTCTTCTCTGGCGCAAGGCTCGAACAGAATCCACTGCCGAAGCCGGCCACAAAATCGGCCGCGAATATCGCGGCGAAGAGTACAAACGAAGACGACAGGCCCGATGCAATCCTGCTTTCCGAATTGCTGCACGACAACGGGCTGCTGGCGATTCCAGCAGCCGAAGCGGCAACGCATCTCACCGGCGAGCCGCAAGAAGAACTGACCACACTCAAGCAGGAGTTGGACGCCCGCAAGAAAGCGGCGGCCGCCATCGCAGTCCCCATCGCCCACTCACTGACCGAAGGCCAGGGCCGCGACATCAAAGTCTACAAACAGGGTGACCCCACAAAACAGGGGGAGGTGGCTCCGCGAAGTCTGTTAGCAATTCTCACGGGCGGCAAACGAATCCCCTTCGACACAAAAGGTAGCGGACGTCTGGAATTGGCCCAAGCCATCGCCAGCCGCAACAATCCGCTGACGGCACGGGTGATGGTCAATCGCGTCTGGCAACGCCACTTTGGTTTCGGGCTGGTTCGCACGCCCAGTAACTTCGGCGAACTGGGCGAGCGGCCCACGCATCCCCAACTGCTCGACTATCTCGCGCTGCAATTCATCGAGTCCGGCTGGTCGCTGAAGACGCTGCACAAGCAGATCATGCTCACCGCAACCTACCGACAAAGCAGCGGCTACAACGAAAACAATTTCCAGGTCGATGCAGAAAACCGGCTGCTGTGGCGAATGAATCGCCAACGGCTCGAAGTCGAACCGTGGCGCGATGCAATGCTTGCCGTCTCCGGCCAACTCGACCGCACGCTGGGTGGACCGTCGGCCAATCTTGCATCGGCCAACAACCGCCGCCGCACACTGTACGGTTTCATCAGCCGTCACAAACTGGACGAACTGCTCAGGCTGTTCGATTTTCCCGACCCGAACATCACCAGCGACATGCGCAGTGTGACGACGGTGCCACTGCAACAGTTGTTCGTACTCAACAGCGAATTCACCATTGCCAGGGCAAAAGCGCTCGCCGTCCGTCTGATGAGTGAAACGTCCGCAGACGATGCTGAAGGCGTCCGCATCGGCCACGCTTACCAATTACTCTACGGCCGAAAGGCAACCGACCTTGAGTTGGCGGTCGGCCTGAAGTTTCTTGCAGCGACGTCCGAAGAAAAACTAGAGGGCGACAATCTATCGCCCTGGGAGCAATACGCCCTCGCATTATTGGGCGCAAACGAGTTTACTTACATCGATTGAACCTCGCAGTGGTTAGCCGCGACGCGGAAGCGGAGCGTTCTGTGAGTCAGGCAAACAACGGACCCCATCATGCAACAATCCAACCCCATCGGACCACTCGCTCTCAGCCGTCGGCAAATGCTCGCCCGCACCGGTGCCGGTTTCGGCACGTTGGGGTTAGCCTCGATGCTCTCGGCCGCCGATGGAGCACCGAAATCGACGAATCCGCTTGCGCCCAAATTGCCGCACTTCGCCGCCAAAGCCAAGCACGTCATTTTCCTGTTCATGAACGGCGGCCCCTCGCACGTCGATACCTTCGACCCCAAACCCAAACTCAAAAAGTTTGAAGGCAAACCGGGGAAAGGGGGCAAGTACATGCCCTCGCCGTTCAAGTTTCAAAAGCAGGGCGAAAGCGGTATCGAAGTTTCCGAAATCTTTCCGCACATCGGCAAATGTATCGACGACATCTGCGTACTCCGCTCGATGCACACCACGACACCCAACCACGAGCCGGGCCTGTTCATGATGAACTCCGGTTCGCAACAGCCCATTCGTCCCTGCATGGGATCATGGCTAACTTACGGACTGGGCAGTGAAAACCAAAACCTGCCCGGTTATGTCGTCCTCTGTCCCGGAAAACCGGTTGTTGGCCCGCAACTGTGGGGCAGCAGTTTTCTGCCGGGAATCTTTCAGGGAACCCACATCAATAACTCCAAAATCGATCCGAAGAACGTCATCGGCAATATCAACAACCGCCACCTCTCGCAAAGTTCGCAGCGGCGGATGCTCGATCTGCTACAGAGCATGAACCGCGATCACCTCGAAGAGCGCGGCCGTGACAATGCGCTGAATTCTCGCATCGAATCGCTGGAGATGGCGTTCCGCATGCAGTTTGAAGCGCAGGAAGCGTTCGATGTCAGCCGCGAAACAAAGACGACGCGAGAAGAATACGGCAGCGGTCAATTCGCCGACGGTTGCCTCATCGCCCGCCGCATGGTGGAACGCGGCGTGCGAATGGTGCAGGTGTATTACGGCAGCGGCCAGCCGTGGGATGCCCACGGCAACATCATGGACCACAAACGCGATGCCCTCAAAAGCGACCAACCGATCGCCGCGTTAGTCAAAGACCTCAAAGCCCGCGGAATGCTCAACGAAACTTTGATTCTTTGGGGCGGCGAGTTCGGCCGCACACCCACCGCGCAGGGTGCCAAGGGCCGCAACCATCACAACACCGGCTTCTCGATGTGGCTAGCCGGCGGCGGAGTGAAAGGCGGAATGACCTACGGCGCGACCGATGATTTGGGTGTGCATGCAGTCGAAAACCGCATGGACCCGCACGACTTGCACGCCACCATGCTGCACCTGATGGGCCTCGACCACAAACGGTTGACCTACCGCTACAGCGGCCGCGACTTCCGCCTGACCGATATCGCCGGCAACGTCATGCACGACATCATCGCGTAACGACCCCGGTTAGCCGCGACCCGTAAGGGGAGCGCGCCGATGACCTCATCACGAAATGTACGTGTCGGTCGGGCTCGACCCGGCCAGCGCTTTGACGACATCGGACGGCAAGTCGGTCGATTGCAATTCCGGTGCGTGTTGGCCCGCCACGGTGTCTTCGCGCAGCAACTCCATCACGTTGCGTTCAATCGTTCGACACAAATTATCGAGCGGAAGATGATCGAGGCGGCGCGTATCGAACGGATTCTGTAATTCCATTCCAATGCGGTCAAGCGACAGCAACGGGTACGCCATCAGCATCACAAACAGCGGAACGAACAGCAGCCGTGCACTGATGGCGACACCGAGAATCGTTGTACCCGCGAATAATTCGTAGTCGAACTGCCCCAGCAATGCGAATGGCAGCGAGACCAGAAACATGAGAATGAAACGGCGAACCTGAATGGCCGACGAGCGGGCTAACGGTGTATTGCGGATGCGCTCACAACCGCCCAGATAATCAATGAGTTGACCGCGTTGCTGCTCGGCCTGGAAGAAGGCCATGTGGCTCATTCCGTGGTCGGCCGCATGATGCAGCATCCGCGAGAGTTCTCCGCTAACAACGCCCGGCATGTGTTCCGCCTTGGCGATTCGCGCGGTATCGGCTGGTCCCAACAATCGCGACACTTCCGGCAGTTCACGTTCTTCACGCAAGCTGCGTCGAATCACATGCGGAAATGCCGCCGTCCACAAGACGAATCGCTTTCGCCAATTGGCATCGTCCGGTCCGTAGTTGAGGGCGGCCACTGCCAGATTGCGACTTTGATTGACGATTCCGCCCCAGAGTTTGCGAGCTTCCCACCAACGGTCGTAGCCGGCATTGGTTCGCAAGACCAACAGCAAACCCAGCACAGCACCAGCGGCCGAGAACGGCCCCACCGGAACCGAAAGATTGATGTTCCAGAAATGCTGCGTCGCCAGCGCGACAATGGCGATGGCCTCGGCAACCAAGCCGAACTTCAGCACGTTCGGCAACACGCGCGGCGTGACCGATCCCTGCAGCATCATCGCCCCGGTCCAGAACGAATAACGCAGCGGCCGGACTTCCGGGGTCAATTCCGGTTGAGGTTCATCCATAGAACGCATTCCGCTCGAATTTTTGATGAGGCAAAAGGGCCATGGGGATTGGAAGAAACTCCCAGCCCGGCGCGGGCAGATTGTAGGACATCACGCCGAATCATCCAAGCGTGTTCTCAGTCTCCCGCCGCTCTACTCTTCGCGTTCTTCATGCCGCACAACTTGCCCGGCTTCGTCGTAGAAGTACCGCACGTCGTGGATTTCGCAAAGATGGCGGGGGAGATCGGCCAGCATTACCGGGACGACAACGAATTCGGAGAGGCCAAGCGTAAAAGCGCCAACCATACCCGCACCCTGGGCCGATCCGTGATCTCGGACTTTTCCCCGGAAGCGGAAGTCTTCGTGGACGTGCTCGGCGTCCTGTCCGCTGGCAATGGGAATTCCCAAGGCTGCATGCACGTCGGCTCGGCGTTCGTAACCGCTGAGATTTCGCCCCGAACTGGCAATGGCGGCTGAAACACAGCCAGCCGAAGAAACAGCCACGCAGGCCGCGCTCATCAGAATAATGGTCCTCATCACGAGATTCTCCTCCTTGAGAGTCTTGAAAACCGAGCAACGGAGAAACAAGGCGAATTCGTCAGGAGGATATCACGCGATATCGGGCGGCTTTCTTGGACCGCATTAGCAGTCGCAGGGTGTGTAGGGCCGTGCTGTGCCGGCCGCAATTTATTTATGACGTCGCTCGTTGATCGGCGTCCAGGACACCTGGACCTACCGTCACTTGGGAAACGTCATTCCCGCGCAGGCGGGAATCCAGTCGGTCCGCGGACAACCGTGCGGCGCGTGTTGGGGGGGGCGTAGGTATGTCGATGATTGTTTTGTGTTATTTGCCGGCTTGCTGGATTCCCGCCTGCGCGGGAATGACGGTGGGTGGCGGTGCTGTACCGGCCGCAATTTATTTATGGCGTCGCGCGTTGACCGGCGTCCGGGACACCCGGACCTACGCCACTCCGTCGGCAGAACCACCCCAGAATGAACGTCAGCAAGCAGGCCAACCCACCGTACCACCACCACCAATGAGGGGCAGTGGATAAATTGTCGTTTGTGTGCTGAGACAAATTGCCTTTTGTATGCTGAATGAACGAATTATCCAAAGTATTGCTATGCAGAATGATGGGTTTCCCATCCTCGTACGAATCGTTGACTTCTATGTTTGTATTCTTCAATGTGTTGCCAACGAACGTTGTGTTCCCACCGCCGATTTGAATCCGCGTTGGTTGTTCAGGATCTTTGGCCTCCACGGTGTTTCCGATGACGGTCTGCATCTGGCCACGCAAGTCCATGGCAAGGGCACACTCTCCTCCGAAATCTACGATCAGCACGTTTCCGTTGATTACGTGCCGTTGAGAATCGGACCACGTTCGGAAGCCAATTCCGAGTTTCCCTCCCTCCCCAACGTGAACGATGTTGCCCAACATCTGAATGGAATCTCCGATGTCGGACCCGATGGCCACGTGAGTTTGTTCGGTGATCTTCACATAGTTCCCACGAATGATGCCGGGGCCTACCAGCAATTCGACGGAGTCAGCACCAACGTTACCCAGTACATTGTCAAGAACGCGGATATCTGAGCCGACCAACATGATGCCAAGCTGATGCGCATTGTGGACTTCACAGTTCTGAACTGTGATGTGCTGTAAGACTTCAGCAGTCGCCCCGCGAGGGTCACGACAATACGCTTTGATGCCACAGAATTCGAAACGGTCGTGAGCGATTTTGGGGTCGCCTTTACCTTCGCTGTTTTCTCGACGGTTGGCATCGACGAAGAGATCTCGGACGGTCACATGTTGTACACCCGACCCGATAATGCGAATGACATTCGTATTTTGGTGCAGTGCGAGAATCAACTTCGTGGCCGGTCCCTGGCCAGCAAGAATCACATTACTGCGTTCTATCAACACCCCCCCCCGCTTGCCGTCAATTTTGCGGATATCGTACGTTCCCTCCGCAAGCCGAACGGTGCCGCCCGGCTGTGGCAAGGCGGCGATCGCGGCGTTGATTTCTTCCTGGTCCCCAGTGCCATCGCCGACAAAATCTGCCGAGTCCTTCGCGCGCTGGCTGGAATTCTTGGTCGCTACCGTAATCGTGGCCTTGTGGTGAACTTCGCTTGATTGCGATTCGATTTGGGCCGCTTGAACGTGTGGATGGCAGACCAGAGCAAGAGACAACATCGATAGCCAGATCCGCGATCTGAACCGACGTCCAAATCCCAACGCATCAAGCCTAAAAAGCACGACCATTTCGATCAATCCGCGCAAGAGAAATTCGACGCCCACCAAACCGTCGTGATACTCTTACATCCCGAATTTTTATGCAACAGCAAGTCAGTAACGTAGCCACTTGGAAAACGTCATTCCCGCGCAGGCGGGAATCCAGTCGGTTCGCGGACAACTGTGCGGCGCGTGTTGGGGTGGCGTAGGTATGTCGATCGTTGTCTTGCGTTATTTGCCGGCTCGCTGGATTCCCGCCTGCGCGGGAAAGACGAGTAGGACCGGTGGTGTGTAGGGCCGTGCTGTGCCGGCCGCAATCTATTTATGACGTCGCTCGTTAATCGGCGTCCGGGACACCCGGACCCACGTCACTGTATTGCATGAAGGTGCAAGAACATCAATTGGATTTGCGGCGAATCAGGCAATCGGGTAACGCGGCCTGCAATTTTGCCACGCCCTCGTCGCTGACTTTGGCACCCGAGAGGTAGAGTTTTTCCAAGTTAGACAGCCCTTCGAGATGCTCCAGTCCGGCGTCGGTGACATTCGTGTTTTCGAGACCGAGACTCTTCACATTGTCCAAATGTTTGAGATGCACCAGCCCCGCGTCAGTGACTGCGGTTTGGGAGAAGTCCAATTTCTGCAGCTTCGTGAACCCTTTGAGATGTTCCAGGCCGGCATCGGTGACATTGGTACTGCCGAGATACAGAAGCGTCAAATTGACCAGACCTTTCAGATGCGGCAGCCCGGCGTCGCTAACCTCGGTTTCGGTGAGGTCCAACTCCTGCATTTCCGTCAGTCCTTTAATATGCACCAGCCCGTCATCGGTGATACCTGTTCTGGAGAGACCCAGATCGCTCAACTTGGGAAACTCCTTGAGATAGACCAGTTCGGCATCGGTGACTTCGGTCTCGGAAAAGTCTACGCGGAACACATGACCTTCATCGCGCTCAATGAAGCCACCCGATTCCTCGATTTCCGCAACCGCCACATCCGTTGGATCGCCCGAACCACACCCCATGACGGCCAACAGCAACACAACGAAGGAAAAAAATCTCACACCAGCGTTCATTGGGTTTCCTTGGGGCAGAAGAATAAGGCGTCCCGGGAAGGAACATCGGGAAGGGAAAGGTATCAGCAGGTGCAGGGGGTGTCAAAGCGCAGCGCCGAAGCACGTCCATTCCCGCGCACCTTACGTCATTCCCGCGCAGGCGGGAATCCAGGCGGCTCGCGGACAACCGTGCGGCGCGTGTTGGGGGGGCGTAGGTAGGTCGATGGTTGTTTTGTGTTATTTGCCGGCTCGCTGGATTCCCGCCTGCGCGGGAAAGACGGTGTGTAGGGCCGTGCTGTGCCGGCCGCAATTCATTTATGACGTCGCTCGTTGATCGTCGTCCGGGACACCCGGACCTACGTCACTGGCTCATTGGGTTGATTTGGTCGGAATTCGCGACTTGGTATGGGGATGCGCGTGGCCCAAATTGTTCTGCCACGAAAGTAGTGATTTGGCAGGGCTGCCTTTAGTTCGTCCATCCCTTTGTCCGTAATCAGGGTGTCTGACAGATCGAGATCGACGTCCATCGCCAGACGCTTGAGATGGGGCAGTCCGGCATCTGTAACTTGTGTCTTCGACAATACCAGGCCACAAAACTCGTTCAACATGTCAGGTTCCACCGGTCCGAATTCAATGTCAGTGATTGGCCATTCGGCGAGGATTGCTAATCCGGCGTCAGTGATCCGTGTGTTATGAAGATTAAGACATGGCAGCCCTTGGATGTTAATAAGTCCGGCGTCACTGATTTCAGTTCCGGCAAGACTCAGGTCTACCAGATTCGTCATCTCTTTGAGATGCAACAAGCCGGCGTCAGTAATTTGAGTGTCGGCGACATCGAGCCGACGCAAATCAGCCAGTGCACCGAGATATACCAGTCCGTCATTTGTAAGTTGTGTCCCGGAGAGGTTCAACTCGGAAATCATGGCGAGGTCTTGTAGATGTACCAAGCCGGCATCCGTAATCCGGGTTGCGGAGAGATCGAGAAGGCCCAAGTCCGTCAGTGCCTTTAGGTGCGCTATTCCGCTATCAGTGAGCTGTGTACCCGAGAGGTTTAGGTTGAATATCTTGCCGAGGCTTTGGAGGTGCATCAGCCCGGCATCGGTGAACTGTGTATTGGATACGTTCAATGTGTCCAACCAGATCAGCTTTTTGAGATGCACGAGCCCAACACCAGTGACCTGAGTGTCTGCTAAATCCAGCCTTTCCAAAAAAGCCAGCTCTTTGAGATTCTCAAGTCCGGTGTCGGTGATGCTTGTGCCAGAGAGATCGAGCGTGTCTAGATATGTCAGCCACTCAATATGCCCCAGCCCAGCGTCTGTGATTTCTGTGCAGGAGAGATCCAGTAAACGCAACTTAAACAAGCGGCTGAGAGACGCCATGTCGGCATCAGTGGTCTTGGTATTGAAGACACTTAGACTTTCCAAATAGATCAGCCCTTTGAGATGCGCAAGCCCACTCCCAGTGACGTTGGTGTCAGAGATGTCCAGGCTCCTCAAACTGATCAACTCATCGAGATGCTCCAGACCGGCGTCTGTGATTTCTGTCTTGTGCAGATTGAGCCGTTTTAGATTCGTGAATTCTGTAAGATGTGCCAGTTCTTCATCTGTCACTCGCGTACCGGCGAGGCTGACATAGTCGACAGCACGATCGTGGCGTCTCCGAACAATCCCCCCCAGCGCCTTGATTGCAACAACGGCTTCGCTCTCTATTTGAATTGGCTTCTTCGATTTGTTCACTCGTTCTTGCGTTGTGCGTGTCGCGGCCTCATCAGACTGTTCGCCACCCGAGCCGCAACCGACCAGGATTACCACAATCGCAAAGCATCTAATGTCAACGCTCATCAGTTGCCCTCGTGGTAAGAAGAATTGCAATCGACGGGATGCCGACAGTGCATGACGTCCCGTAACTCACCGCACCATCTCGGAATACCTCGCCACGTCCTGCAGCAGGGCGTACAGGATAATGTTGATCGCGATCTTCTCGGCGTCTTCGGGGATGTAGCCGGCGCAGGCGACGGAGGCTTGGCGTTCGAGGGCGCAGCTGATGTCGTATTTGCTGTAGATGACTGCGTAGCGGCCGTCGATTTCGATGCCCTCCAGCACCGGTTCGCCGGGGCGGACTTGCGTGTCGAGCGCGGCGTTTCCGCCGCCGCGGGTGGGAATGCGGCGGCGGACGCGCTTGATGGGATACATCACCTTTTCGGTAAACAGGTCGTGCTCGATAGGGATCTGCTTGAATTCCTTGTCGGGAAACATCTCGGCCATCACGTCGCGGAAACTGCGATCGAATTTGCGATCGGCACAACAGGCGTCGGCAAACAGCACGCCGCCGCGTTCCAGGTATTTTTTCAGTTGGCCGCGTTCCTTTTTCGCAAAGCCAAAACTGCCGCGGCCGTGCATGAACAACAGCGGATAACGGTAGATGTTCGGATCGCTGATGGGCAGGTTGCGTTGTTTGGTTGATGCCGCCAGACCGACTTCGCGATTGAGTGCGCCGAGCAGGTTGCGCAGTGCTTTCGGCGCGACATCCCAACGGCCCGTGTGCCGGATTTTGGCAACTTGCAGGAAACCGCGTTCGACTTTGTCCTGCGTGCCTCCCTTGATGTCCTGTTCCTGCTGGTCGATTTTGTTTTTCAGTTCGCGCCCGGTCGCATAGGCGACGACGTTCACGCCGATGCGGGTGGCGCGGGTGATCATCGTTTTCGCTTCGATGGTGCGCTTGGGCGGGTCCTGCAGCGCCCACTTGTCCCACAGGCAGGCGATGTCGTCGGGCGAATAGACGATGGCCGTTCGGCAGCCGAAATCAACCCCCTCCAACCGAACGTCGGCTCCTTTCAACGGGAATTGCGAGATGAAAATGGGGTGATCGGGTGATAGAGGTTTGAGTTTGGTGACACCATCGGGAAACATGTCGGCCACCAGTTTGCGAAACGCCGCGTCGAATTCGCCGTTGCAACAATTGACCGCGAAAATGAATCCGCCCTGATCGATGTACTCACGAAGCATGATGATCTGTTCTTCGGTGAATGTCGGCGGCAATTCTCCCGAAAGGAACAACACCGGAGCCTGCATCAAATCGCTGACCCCGCCGCCACGAGCCGCCTTGTTCATATCGACCACTTGCCAGGTGAGCAGCTTGGGCCACTTGGGTAGGCCGGTGATGAACTGTGTGAGATGCCGGGCGTCGCGGGGATGGCGATTCCAGTTCTCGCTTTCGATTTTGTCCGCATCGCCACGGTCGGTGGGGAATTTCAACTTGTTGATGAGAACCGGGGCGAGTCCTTTCGAGAGAAACAGCAGCGCGAAACTCGTCCCCACAATGGGATCGCTGCCCAAGCCGTTGCCCCGATGCCAATCGCCCGCACCAGGCGATTGGTTGGCGATGAGAAACTCGGTGCCTTCGCGGTACCAGTCGTGATCGCCAAAGAACCTGCGGCCGGAAAGCCGCCCCGCGCGTTCGAGACCGTAGAGATAATACAACAGCCAACCGCCGCCCCCACGTCCCGGGGGATTGTGAGTGACGGAGAAATGCCGGGGATGTCCCATCCAGCGAATGCCCAGGTCGAGGTTTTTATCCAGCGGCGTGTCGCCACAGCAATTTGCGCTGCCGTCGCGATTGAGGTCGTCGGCCTTACGGAGCATGGAGTTGGTGATGCTCAGTGTCGAAATGCCGGCGACGGTCATACTGCCGGTGCTGGGCGATTGGTTCGCCTTGCCGGTGTATCCCCATCCGCCATCGGAATTTTGCACGTTGCGCCAATGGCGGTCGGTTCGTTCCCACGTGGGGCGATCGACCGGGTAGCCCGCTTCGACGGCATCGCGAAGCGCAAGAATGGCATACTGCCCGTTGCTGCGATCCCCGCTGGTGTCGATCAGCGCCTGTGTGACGTGATACGACCAGATGCCGGCGTTCGCGCCGGTTTTGATTTGCCCGTTCTCCAGTTTTTGAGCCCAGCTTGCGATCTTCGCCTGATCGCGATTTCCATCCTTGGCGGCGGCCAACGCCATAATCAGCAGCGAGATATCGTAGGTTTGCGACTCGGAATCCAGGGCGAGCGACCGCAGGAATTTCAACCCTTTGCGCACGGGTGGGTCATCGACGGTCTTGCCGGCGTTGATCAGCGCCAGCAACGAGAGGCTGCTGACTCCAACTTTGTGGCTGTCGCCTTGGCGCGATGACCAACTGCCGTCGGCATTCTGTTTCCCACTGAGAAATCGCGCCCCGCGATTGATCGACAGGATGACTTTCTTGGCAGAAAGATCGGCGGCGCGTGCCGTCCCGTTCGCCAGGAACACGGCTGCCAGCGCGGCAACAACAACGATTCTGCGAATCAACGAACGTTTCATCTGCAGACCCCTACTTGAAGGAAATGACGGACGTTGATTCTATTCGATTCCTGTCACATACGACAGTTTATTCTACGGGCGAGGTTTTGCCCCGGCGTGGTCGCGTTCCTCAACCTGCGACATCACGCCTCAACCGATTTCGAGTCGATAACACCATCGCCGTTCAAATCGTCTGCCGTATCGCCAACCGGCGGAGCTTGCAGGTCGAACGGATCCACTTGACCGTCGTGTACGAAGAATGCGCGACTCCCCAATCGCCGGGCTTCTGATCGGCTGTGTGTGATGTGCAGCGCGGTGACGCCGGTGACTTTGCGAATCGATTCCAGCAAAGCGTACATCTCCTCGCGGCTGGCATCGTCCAGCGCGCTCAATGGCTCATCGAGACATAACACGCTGGGACGGGCAGCTAATGCGCGCCCCAATGCAATTCGCTGCCGTTCGCCTCCGCTAAGCCCTTGGGGAAATCGGTCCAACAGCCGCACAATGCCTAACAGTTCGGCTAACTCATCCACGCGCTGTTTGATTTCGGCACGTGGGCGACGACGAATGCTGAGCGCAAAACCGATTTGGTCGCGCACTTTCATTGTGGGGAATAAGGCGCCTTCCTGGGGAACGAAACCAATGCCGCGTTCGGCCGGTTTCAAACCGGTCACGTCGCGGCCGGCGAGCAATATCTTCCCGCCGAAAGTCCGTTTCAGGCCGCAGACGGCTTCCAGAATTGTCGTTTTGCCGCTGCCCGTTCGGCCCATCAGAATGCCGTATTCGCCACCGCCAATCTCGAATGAGACGTTTTTCAGCTCGAAGGTGCCGGCGCGAACGCAGAGGTCTTTAACTGTAATCACGAGAAAATACCGCGGGCGTCAGAAATTGGGAAGAAACCGCTTTGATGTCCATTCACCATATCGTCAGCGTAGACCGCGAAGCAACCGACCGGTCCGCAGTGCAAGTAAGGGCTTCACATTCCCCCCAACCCGAAGCCCCGACTTCCATCGTATGTGGCAAATTCGATTCGTTCCCACAGCCAGCGGAAAAATGGGCGCACTCTCTCCAGTTTATCGAACCGACGCGAACCGCGCGGTCACCGCAAGACAATCCGGGCAGAACAGGTTTCGCCGACCCGCACTATGACGACCGGCTCGTGTGCAGCCGTCGCCCGCCGCGCTCCGATACGAAACCTATTAGTCCCCCTTACGTAGAAATACCCAGCCGCCACGGATGAGCGGGAGTCAAAAGATGGATGCTTCGCAGACACAGCTGCCCGAGCAGCAGATCGTGCAGTTGAAAGCCGAAATGGCCGAACTGCGAAAGCAGCTCGTCCAAGCGCAGAAGATGAGTTCGGTCGGTGCGCTGGCCTCGTCGATCACTCACGAATTCAACAATATTCTCACCACGACCATCAACTACGCCAAAATGGGCCTACGGCACAAAGACGCCGCCACACGAGAAAAAGCGTTCAACAAGATTCTGAACGCGGGGCAGCGCGCCTCGAAAATCACCACCGGCATGCTCTCGTACGCCCGCAACGGATCGAATCGGATGGAACCGGCCGATCTGGTGGTGCTGGTTGAAGATGTGCTTGTGTTGATCGAGAAGGACCTGCAAATGCACCGTGTGCAACTGCAGACCGATTTTTCTGACCGCCCGCAGGCCAGCGTCAACGCCAGCCAGATTCAACAGGTGCTGTTGAATCTCATCGTCAACGCGCGGCAGGCAATGGGAACCGGCGGGCAACTGTTTATCAGCGTGAAGACGAACGCCGAGGCCGGCATGGGCGAGATTTCCGTTCGCGACACCGGTGGCGGAATTCCCGCCGACAAACTGCGGAACATCTTCCAGCCGTTCTACTCCACCAAAGAGGCCGACGAACGCGGACAGGGCGGAACAGGACTCGGGCTGTCGCTTTGCAAGGACATCATTGAAACGCACAAAGGGCGCATCCGCGTCGAGAGCACGCCCGGTCGCGGTACAACGTTCATGTTGCGATTACCGCTGGTGCAGAATGCGGCGATTGTTTCAACGACCAACGTTGCCGCCAAGGCAGGGTGAGCGGCGATCTCACTTAGCTGCGGTGTGTTGCACCGCAGCGATTCGGGTACCTGTTACGGATTGAACGGTGGGATCTCTGCGACGTTTGTGCCGTCGATCATGCCGGCGACGAACTTCGATACGCCGTCGATGATTCCGTCGATCATGACCTGCCCCGCCTCGGCCGTTGCTTCCAGCGGCTCTTTGTCTTCTTGATCCTGCATGGCGTCGGTTCGCACATTCTCGGGGAAGGCCGCCATCGCGAAGGCCGTCTCAAATTCCTGCGCATGTCCCGGCCAGCGTTTCGTCGTCAAATTTGCCTCGGCAATTTCCGGCGAGAGGTGGTCCCAGTACGATTCGAAGTGCAGGTTGATCTCCAACCGTTGCAGGAACTGTCCCCACATTCCCTGACAGGGGGCAATATTTCCGCCGTGTCCGTTCAACACCAGAATATTGGTGAAGCCGGCACTGTGCATGCTGCGAATCGCGTCGAACAATACCGACAGCCAACTGCCCGGCAGTGCGCTGAGCGTGCCGATGTGCCGCATGTGATGTTCGCTGATCCCCAGATTCATCGCCGGCGCGACGAGAACCCCAGGCCGCAAGCGTTCGGCCACTCCGGTGGCGATGTGCATCACGCTGCGCCAGTCGTGTTCCATGCAGAGGTGTTCCAAATGCTGCTCGGTTGCGGCCACTGGAATAATGCACGCCTTCAATTCGCCGCCCTGCATGCGCTCGCGGAATTCCCGCCGCGTGTGTCGATGAAGTAGTAGTTTGTCGTTCTCAGGCTGACTCACGTCAATTCTCCTCAAATGTTGAATACGCAAACATCATACAGCGCGACCAAAGCCCACGGGTCGCGTCCCGTGGGACTCATCCCGATCACCGCGACAACATCCGTTGCATCACAAAATACCCCGGCCGTTTCATTCCCAAAGTTTCATACGTCTCGTGGGCATGCTCGTTCTCTCGTTCGACGTACAAACGTAGCCCGATCACATCGGGATCTCTTTCGGCTTCGTTTTGCAGGTGCTCGTAGAGCGACCGGAACACGCCCTTACGACGGAAATCCGGATGCACATAAACGCTCTGTAGCCACCAGATGTCGCCGTTGCGCCAGTCGCTCCATTCATAGGTGTGCATCAACTGCCCGATGATTTGGTTGCTACGACATGCAACGAAATATCGCCCTTTGCGTGGATCAGCCAACACTCTCTGAACACCCGGTTCGATGGCAGCCGGATCGAGCGTCGTCGATTCCGTTTCTTCGGACAGCCGGCAATTGAAGTCGGCAATCGTCCGCCAATCGTCGGCAACCGCGGCTCGAATCACGATCTCACTCATCCAACTCTTTCCCCATCCAGGCGAGCGGGGGGTGTAAACCCCCTGGTTCGATTTCTTGTATCCAGCATTCAACAACTAAAATGCCACCTTCAGCACACCGTCCTTATCCGGTTTCACATTCTTGAATGTCTGCATCTTCAACGGCTGCTGTTCGCCCACCTTCACTGTGTACGATCCGTCCGCGCGAAATACTTTCGGCTGAAACGAATCGCCGCGGATTCGCAGTGTGTACACAGTCTCGCCATTCACTTCGTCGATCACCTGCACCACTGGGTTCGTCATGCCAATCACCTGCAGCGTCGGCAACAAATCGACCGCTTTGCGGCCGTAGTTTTCCATTACGTTGACGGTTTTCGGCCAGCCGCGAAACTGGTCCGTCGCTTGCGGTTTTTCAACATCGACCAGCAGCTTCCAGCATTCGATGGTGATGTCGCGTTTCTGTTTGTCGAACCGCACGATTCCGTATCCCGATGACTTATCGTGCAACGTTTTCAATGTGCCGGGGCGATTTTTTCGCTCGGGGTTGCCGATTGCGTAGACCGACATTCGGTTGGCTAAGCCATCGAAGTAATCGCCCGTGTTGGCAAGTTTCGGATTCATGCGGTTCTTGACCGGCCGGCCTTCTTCGTCGGCCCGCCACGAGCGCGGATAGCCGGCAGCGATGGAGGGAACGCAGAACGAGAAACCGCAATCGCCATGGGCATCGAGGCCGTGATGTACGATCGACGGCAAGTGCTGATCGCCGGCAATGTGAAATGCAAACCCTTTACGAATCGTCTGCAGCGCCCGCACTCGGCCCGCTTGCGGCCAACCGTTGGCATCGAGATCGGCGACGAGAAACTCCCGGTTCCCACCATGATAATTGGCCAGATTGCAGAAAATCGTCTGCGAAACGAGCGACTTCATGTCGGCCCCGCGCCAATCCTTCGTCCATTCATCCAGGAATTTCAATTGCCGCTTGCCCAACAACGTTAGACCTTTGCGATCGACGGACTGGGGGTCAAAATTACGGTCCTTCACATGATCGGGCCGGCCCTTCCAATAGTTCACTTTCCCCTGCGGCCCCGATTTGAATTTGCGGTCTTCGACGATCGCAAAGCTGACGCGGCCGTACAGCATGTCTCCGTAGTAGACCGAGATATTTTGATCGATTGGTGTCGGATCGAACGGTTTGGGGTGATGACTGGTCTGCGTCCGCTGGATCATGTTTACCCACTCGGCGGGCATGGCGTATCCACCTTTGGCGTGATCCTTCATCGTCGTCGGGTTGCCGCCGTTGCCCCAGATGTTGCCCTGATAGACATCGTGATCATCCGGCAAACACAACGTCACGCGGTCACGCATCAAGTCGCCGAACGCCCAACCCAGCATGTACCACTTGCGGAGGTAATTCAGCGTCGCCAATTTGACCGGGCCGCGATGAATTCCGTAACCGCCGACCTGCTCGTAAATCTGATCGCCGGTGAAAATCATCACATCGGGATTGTGTTTCTTCACGTTTTGCACAATGTTGGCATTCGGGAAGCCACGATCGGTGTTCCCGGTGAACGCAGCCACCACCAGATCGCGATCCACCGGATCGCGCCGCACGGTTCCCGTGTAAAACTGTTCCTCGATCTTCTCACCCGCCGTCTTCAACGCGTAGCGAATCCGATAGGGAACGTCATTCGACGCGTCCCAGTTGTCGATCCGGAACGTGGCTGTACACGCGAGGTCATCAATCCGGTCGCTGGCAATCGTTTTCCATTTGCCATCCTTCATCGTCTCCAGCCGCACGGTTCGCGTGTCCGTTTTGGCCAGCGGCGGCATCTGCGCGGTCATTCTCAATGCACCGCGACTCAGCGTGTGCATTGCCCACAGAATCGGACCGAATGTTCGCTCCTCGTTCGTCACCACTTTGGTCCCCGAGATTCTCCAGTCGCGGAACCAGTGTCGCGGCCCTTTGCCGGCTGCTCGCGGTGTCGCCGCCGGTGCCTTCGGCGTGTACTGATTCACCAACGCCAGACTGCCGACAAGTTGCATGCCGGCGACTTGTCGTTTGACTTCGGCAATCTTCGTGTCCTTGCCCGGCTCGAACGCGGTCAGCGTCACGTTGTACTTGTCGCCTGCCGGCTCGGCGGCTAGATGCAATTCCACCTGTTCCGCATCGCCGACGTTCGCCTTGTTCGCCCGTTTCGATGGCGTGCCGATAAACAGCGAGCCATCGGCGGCAATGCCCGCATCGAGTCCCCGCCCGAAGAACAGCGCGCTGCGATAGTCGCCCAATTCACTTTTGATGCCGACACGAAACCCGACCGATCGCGGCGACTTCCCACCATCAACGCGGCCCAGCACGACACTCATCGAGAGCGTCCCCTGCTCTGTTCCCACGTGTCGCGTCAGTACGTGGACATTGCGGTTGCCGCCACTGCGAATCACTTCCAACCGTCCGCCCGAGATCTGCCAATCCTCCATCGGATTGGTCCAAAACTCCGGCCCCGCCCACGGCCGCTCGACATCTTTGGGAAACGCACTGACAAACTCGTCGGCCTTTGCTGAACTTATCGCAAGAACGGTCAGCAATGTTGTTATGACGAAACCGTGTCGCGCTCGCATGAAATGTTCCTCCATGTGCCTACGCTTGATTGAGTCCCTACTGCAACTTGCCACGGCCTTGGATCGGCCAGACGACTTCCAAGCGTTCGCCGCGGAAACCGTAAAACTGGTCGTGTAGCACCGTTGTGAAGTCGGCGTATCCCGGGATCAGTTCGAGCTTGTCGCCGATTTTGAGGTTTTGCGATTCCCCCGACAGATTCAATTCGCAATGCTCGGCACTCACGCGGACGACTTCGGCACCCGGGTGGCCTTTGACCAGCGGCGTTTCATGATCGGGGTTTTGCGTCTTGCGGCCCGAATCGAGAACCGCGCGATCTTTCGCCGGGCGGCTGACGACTGTTGCGAGCACCGACAGCGAGTAATCGAGATCCTGCAGGTCGCAATGGTTCTGATACATGGGACAGGCGAAGATACCGCCGCCCGATTGCAGTTCAGTCACGCCGTCGCAGTCCGATGTGATCTGATAGGAACCGGTCCCGCCCGCGCTCACAATGTCGCAATTCAAACCGTCGTTACGAATCAAGTCGCGACATGTCACCAGGATGTTGACCGCGTCGGCAATCCGCTCGCGTTTTTCGGCCGGGTTGGGAATCTGGAGCAAATGCCCTTCGTAACCCATAATGCCCGCCAGTTCGACTCCTTCCAGTTTGTCGATGCCCTGCGCCAAGGCCAGCGTGTCGATTCCCGGTCGAACGCCGACGCGGTCGAGACCGAGATTGACCTCCGGGATGACGCGGCAGGTGACACCGGCCGCTTTGCAGGCGGCGGCCAACGGCTCCACCTGCGCATAATGATCACAGGCGACAATCGGATCGGCCCAGCGACACAGCGAAGCAACGCGCTCGACCTTCCGCTTTCCGACGATCATGTTGGCGATGAGAATATCGCGCACGCCGCCGGCCGCCATCACTTCGGCTTCGGACACCTTCGCGCAAGTCACGCCAATGGCGCCCGCCTCAATCTGCTTCATGGCGATCGCGGGCGTCTTGTGGCATTTCTGGTGCGGCCGCCATTGTTTTCCCCGCTCGCCAATGAACGCGGCCATCGTGTTGATATTCGATTCCATCACATCGAGATCAATGCACAGAATTGGTGTGTCGAGCGAAAACTTGTCTGCCCCAACGAGCGATTGCGTCACGAGGTATTTCCTTACTTGATGTCAATAAACGAGGGACTCTCCAACCCGCTTGCGGTTTCGCGACCGGGTAGTCGCCCAGTGTAATCCCGAGAACAAACGTTCGCGAGCGCACCGTGTGGTTTGCGTGCAGTCGGCCAGCTAACTAAAGTTTATGCAGGCCGTTCACAAGACGCGCAAAATGACAATCTGAGTGACGTGAAACCAGCCGGTCACGCAGGTGACGGTTCCTACGGTTTCGTTCTTCCGGAGAAAGATGAGATGAAATACTGGACGACCTCGCTGCTTCTGTTGACACTGCTTCCGGTTGGTTGCATGAACGCGGGTTCCGCCGCCCAACTCAAGGCGGCGTTGGCGAAAGCCCAGGCCGCGCAGGCCGAAGCGGAAATGTTGAAAGCGCAGCTGGCGGAGTTGGAATCTGCACAGCAGACTCTGATCAAGAAAATTCAGCAACCGGCAATTGCCGCACTGGAAAGTGCTGGCGGTAAGGTTGAAGCGAACGATAGCGGAGTGGTCACCAGCGTCGATCTGACCGACTCGTCGGCTGACGACAGTTCGCTGATTTACGTGCAAAGCTTGCCCCACCTCGAACGGCTGACGCTGTTTGGGCCGAATTTCAGCGATGCCGGCTTGAAGCATCTGGAAGGCATGACTTCGCTCAAACGGCTCAGCCTGCAGCGAACGCTGACGACCGGTGACGGCCTCGCCTCGGTGGGCCAGCTGCCCAATCTCGAAGTGCTCAACCTGTTTCAAACCGATATCGACGACGACGGGATGGCTCACCTGAAAGGTCTCAAACTCCTCGAACTCGATGTGCGGCGAACGAATCTCGGCGACGATGGACTGGAACATCTCAAAGACATGACCAGTCTCACCGCGCTGAAACTTCAGGAAGCCAGTAGCGTCTCCGAAGCCGGCTTGGTCCACTTGGCCAAACTCGAAAATCTCACGCTGCTCGATTTGTGGGGCGTCAATTTCGGCGACACCACAATCGACAAGATTAAGCACCTGAAAAAACTCCGCGTGCTGGAACTGGACGACACGTTGATTTCCGACTCAGGACTCAAGGAGGTCAAGGTCTTCGAGAACCTGCAAGTCCTCTCGCTTCGCCGGACGGTTGTCGGCAACGACGGAATCGCCGAATTGACCGGGTTGACCGAACTCCGCACGCTGATGCTCCGCGACACCATCGTCAACAACGACGGACTGGTTCACATTGCCAAATTGCCCAAGCTGGAAACGCTCGAACTGAGCGAATTAGTCAACCGCGTTGATGACGCCGGCCTCGAACATCTTAAGAGTCTCACAAATCTGAAACGGCTGATCCTCTTCACCACGCCCATTCACGATGCCGGGCTGGAGCATCTTTCCGTTTTGACAAACCTTGACGATCTCGACCTGGAAGGCACTGAAGTCACCGACGAAGGAATGCAGCACCTCAAAGGGTTGGAGAAGCTCGAAAAGTTGAACCTCAAAGGAACACAGGTCACCGATGTCACCATCGACACGCTGATCGGCATGAAATCGCTCAAGATTCTCATACTCTCGAATTCCGCTGTGACCGAAGCGGGTGTGAAGACATTACGTGAGGCAAGGCCCGAACTGGATGTCACCCCCTGATTGGCAAATCCAAGCTAACACGCACTCAATCGAACGTCCGCCCGCGCAATCAAACTGCTGTCCCCCAATCCCTCCGCAATCGTGCGCATCGTCCGCCCGTTGGTTGGATGAACGTACTCGGGATCAAGCTCGGCCAATGGCACTGCCAGGAATGGACGTGTGAGGATTTCCGGATCGGGTATCCGGTTCTCACCGACGCTTAAGACGTCCTGATTGAACAGCGCGATATCGATGTCGATTGTGCGGGCCGCGTTCTTGTTTTGTGGATCGCGCACGCGGCCCAAATTCTGTTCAATTTCCGCAATCGCAACCCCTTTCAATTCTTCGGCCGATAACGGCGTCTCCAACAACATAGCTGCGTTCAGAAAATTCGCCTGATTGGTATCACCAACCGGCCGCGACTCCCAAACAGTGGAGACGCGAATCACACTTCCATAATCGGCGAGCCGTTCCGCAGCAGCAGGCAAGTTGGTTTCCGGGGAGATATTCGAGCCGAGCGCCAAATAGGCTCGGTTGCTCGTCGCCTCAGACATCGTCGCGGGTCCGCACAATCGAGACGCCAACCGACTTGGCAAACCGTAGCGCTGCCGGCTTCTCGACGCTGACCTGAACCTGCCCGACACGTTGATCGGACAGACAGACGCGCGCGATTTCATCGGCCAGTTTCTCCACCAGGAAGAACTTTGATCCTTCCACCAATTCGATCACCTGCTTGGCGATATCGCGGTAGTTCACCGTATCGTTCATGTCATCGGAACGACCGGCGGCCCGCGTATCGACATCCAGTACCAGATTGATCAGAACGTCCTGACGATTGGAACGCTCGTCATCGTTCACGCCGATGATCGTCCGCAGGAATAAGTCTTTAACGAGAATTTGGTCAGCCATCGATTCGTGTGTCCTGAATGCACGTTGAAGAAAACACTCTCACTCCGCGCTCCTCTTCGAGTCGCGGCTCACCTTACTCAAATCTCCTGCCCGCCGGCAACATTCAACACCTCGCCGGTGACGAAATCTGATCGTAGCAAGTACAACACCGCGTCGGTTACATCGGCCGGCGATCCGGGACGCTGCAGTGGAATGTTCTGCGCCAATTTGTCGAGATAACTTTCCTCTTCGCCCGGTGGTGGCAGTATTGCACCGGGGGCGACTGCGTTCACCTGAATCTGCGGGGCGAGTTCGACTGCCAGATTGCGGGTCAGTGAAACCAAACCACTCTTGCTCAGCGTGTAGACCAAATGCTCGGGATCGGTCCGCATCGCCCGCCAATCAACAATGTTGACAATGTGAGCCTGCTGCTTGGGACCCGCCTGTGCTGAGAATTCTTGACACAGAAATGTCGGAGCCTGCAGGTTAATCGCCATCGTTCGCTGCCAGCTTTCGGCAGTCATCGCCTGCAGTGTTTCCGCATCGAAGACCGCGGCGCTGTTAATCAGAATATCGACCCCACCCAGAGCAGCGGCAGTTTCTGCAACGATGTGCTGCGCAGAGTTCGCGGCGTCGCTCAAGTCGGCCTGAATGCTGAACGCCCGGGTTCCACGCGCACGAATCTCCTCGCAGGTTTTGTTGGCCGCGTCGCGCGAGTGAAAGTAGTGCAGGCCGATATCAACACCGGCGTCGGCCAACGCCAGCGCGATGGCACGACCGAGGCGAATCGCCCCACCGGTTACGATGGCTCTTTTCCCGCGCAATTCCACAATAAACACGTCACACTGCTAAGCCGTACTCCGCGTGTTGCACTGGCGACACGCCAGTGGCACCCGATGATTTCCAACCACTACCCACCAATTTCCATCCACTTTCGCATCATAAACACAAACGGCTGCTGATGCAGGCACCAGCAGCCGTTTGGAAAGAATCTTAATGGGTATCAATGCGATCGATTAACCGAATTCTGGTCGGCGACGTTTGAGTTGGTCCTTCAGACGGGCGACGATGCTGGAGTGCATCTGGCTGACGCGCGACTCAGAAAGACCCAGCGTATTGCCGATTTCTTTCATTGTCAGTTCTTCATAGTAATACAGGATGACGATCAGTCGCTCGTTTCGGTTCAGCCCTTTTGTGACCAGTTTCATCAGGTCGCGTTTTTGGATGCTGCGCGTGGGGTCTTCGCCTTTGCCGTCTTCGAGAATATCGATCTCGCGGACATCCTTGTAGCTGTCCGTTTCGTACCACTTCTTATTCAGACTGACGAGGTTGACCGCACTCGCGTCGGATTTGAGCTTGTCGAACTCGGCGGGGGAAAGCTGCATCTTCTCGGCCAACTCGAGATCCGACGGTGGCCGACCCAGACGTGCTTCGACCTGCTTGCGTGCCGCTTCGAGCTTGCTTGCCTTGCTACGAACCAGTCGAGGAACCCAGTCCATCGTTCGCAGTTCGTCCAGCATTGCTCCACGAATTCGGGGAACGCAATACGTCTCAAACTTGACACCACGTTCCAAATCGTACGCGTCGATTGCGTCCATCAGCCCGAACACGCCGGCCGATATCAGGTCGTTCAAATCGACGCCCTCGGGCAACTTGGCCCAGACACGTTCGGCGTTGTACCGCACCAGCGACAGAAACCGTTCCATCAACTGGTTGCGTAATTCGACGTTACTCTGGTCCTGCTTGTAGGTCTTCCAGATATCCAATATGTCTTCGGTGACACGTGTCGCCATTCAACCCTCCGTGGTCGTTTTGCAGTCGCGATTGTTGTCTCTTGGTTTGTTCCGCTATTTGAAGTTCTGTCAAAACCCTCTGTTGGCTCACAACACCCCTTGTGTTCTAAGTGCCGAGTTCGCCCACAACCGGGTTTTGACGGGGCCTCATGTCGCTTGCCGTCCGTTAGGCCGGCTTTATCTTTGCTCTTCCGCGATGATGCGATTCACTTCGACTCGGGCGTCCTCTTCAACCAGGCGACGCGCTAAGTCGCCGCACATCAGGCCGATCACATAAAACGCCGCTGCCGCTGCCAATGCCGTTCTTAAAGTTCCGTCGAACTGTCCGCTGGTCATCACCCCGCGAAGCGACACCGTCGCAAACGCGATAAGTGAAAGTCGGCCCGCAAACAGTTTGGCCACTGTCGATTGCCTGCAAAAAGTTGCGAACAGATACCCTTGGCCGCTATGTCCCAACACCGTGATTCGGCACCGTGAAACGAAGCCGAAATTGAGACACAACGCCCGCTAAAGCTATCTATCGGCATCAGCAGCCGTTTGAATCAGTTTCTTTTGCTTAACAGGCAAACTTTCTAAAATCGCTAGAGTCGCTACAAATTGCGCAAACCAACATCGGTCCGCGCGCCATCGCTCTCAAAGCCCACGGGCTGATTCCCCTGGGATTAAGATCGATGTGGTTAATCCGGGTTTGAATTTCGCTGAGTGGAGAAATGTCGTGTGCGGGAGGGAGAGTGAGGAAGGAGAGAGTTGGAGAGGAGAGAGTCGGAGGGTCAAGCGGCTCTGGTGACTGTGAGTGATTCGCCGACGCGCGGAAAAAACGATCCGCGCGAAGGCTGTGACTGGGCGAGATTGGTCATGCGACGCGCCAGTTGCCGAACGGCGGCCGACGCGGCACAGTGAGGGCTGTTGATAAGAAATGGTTGACGCCGGGAGACGGCAACCGGAACATTGTCGTCGTCTGGAATCGTGCCGGCGGTGGCGATTGAAGTCCGCAGGAAGAGTCGCACCGTGTTTTGCAACCCTTCCATAATTGCCCGCGCTTGCCGCGATGATTCTGCGCGATTCACCACCACTTCCATAATCGGCACATCGTTACCAGAAAGAGCTTTGATGCCAGCGTAGGCATCGGCAATCGAAGTCGGTTCGGGTGTTGTCACCACCAGCGCCACGTCGGCCGCGGTTACCAATTGCCGCACCGCGCGATGAATTCCTGCGCCCGTATCGACGACGATGTAGTCGTGGTTCTGTTCCATTTCTGCCAACTGGTGCAGGAGTTCCCGCCGATCACCTTCCGAGCAGTCGGCCAGGTCACAAAGCCCACTGGCTCCGGGAATGACGCTGATTCCCTCCGGTCCTTCGAGCACGACGTCCTGCAACTTTCGCGCACCAATGATGACGTGCGACAGATTCCAATACCCGTTCAGTCCGCACAAGAGTTCGACGTTGCCCAATCCCAGATTGGCATCGAGCAGGCAGACACGTTGATCCATTTGCCCGAGCGCAATCGCCAGATTGAGGGCAATGTTGGTCTTGCCGACGCCACCCTTTGCGCCGGCGATGGCAATCGTCTTCGCACGATGCGACCCCGATGGGGATTCATCGACGCCGTTCTGCATCGCCTTCTGGCGTTCCACGAGCCCGCGGAGTGTTTTCGCCTGGTCAGTCATTGTCGGCAATTTCCGGTAGTGAGTTTCTTCAAGTGCCTGGTTTCTTATTTGGCAGCCTGTCGCCTTCGTCAATCAAACAAACTGTCCTGTCCCAAGACCAGTCGGGCCAGTCGCGAGGCACGGGCCGGCTCGATATCGTCCGGAACATCCTGCCCGGTTGTGACGTAGCTGATGGGCAAATCGACGCGTTGCACCAGCGAAAGCAGCGATCCCAGTCCGGCCGCCTCGTCGAGCTTTGTGAGGATCAGCGATGTCGCGTTTGCTACGCCAAACTGTTCGGCCGTCGCCAACAGGCTGCGGACGCTCGACGTCAAACTCAATACCAGATGCACTTCGTCCACGTTCGCTTCGGCCAGCAAACTTTTTAGTTCTTGAATCTGCAACTCGTCGCGCGGACTGCGTCCGGCCGTGTCGATCAAAATCAAATCGAGACCGGCCAACTCGTCGAGCGCTCGCCGCATTTCCGGCGGACTGGTGACGACCTTCATTGGCAAATCGATAATTTCCGCATAGGTACGTAATTGTTCGACGGCTGCAATCCGGTACGTGTCGACCGTGACCAGCCCCATTTTTATTCCGTCACGGAGCCGAAAGTTTGCGGCCAACTTGGCAATCGTCGTCGTCTTGCCCACGCCGGTCGTGCCAACCAACGCCACCACTTTTTGCTTTCCCGGAGTCGGCATGATTGGATCAGAACAGCGAATCTCGGATTCGACCAACGCGGTCAGCAGATTTCGGCCCGCTTTGACATCGTTCAATTGTTTGGGGGAAGCATGTTCCTTCAATTGTCCAATCAGGTTGCGGGCAACGTCATCTTCGACGTCGGCGTCGATTAATTCTGTATACAGGGAGAACAGTTCACCGGGAATCTCGTCGGCCTTCCGCAACGTGCTGCTGCGTCCCAACTCGTTCAGCATTTTCTGAATCGATTCCAACTTCTCGGCAAATTGCACCGTCGGATCGGGATTGCTTTCCGGCTGCAGCGCGCGAGTGACAGCACCGCCAGCTCGGCTGTCGAAGTGATCGTTCAACGGTGGATCAATTTCCCGCGACGCGCGGCTGAAATCGAGCGAGACACCATCGCCAGAAACTTTCGCCGGGGTGATCGATTGCGGTCGTACTCCCACCGTCGATGCGGCTGCGACACCATCGCCGACGGTTGTCTTCGTCGCCCGATGTTGTACATCGACCCCCAAGCCGGCTGTGATTTCGACAGTCTCAGCCGGTTTTCGCCACGGCAGTATTCGTCGCTTCGTTGTCTGGCGTGTATGCAGAATGACGGCCTCGCCGCCCATCTCCTCGCGCACCAGATCGAGGGCCGCCTGCATGTTGTCCGCACGGAACGTTCGCACGTCAGTCATTTTTGAAAATCCCTTTTCGACTCTATTCGGTTAGCCGCGACGCGCGAGTTCTTGCATAGCCAATTACAGCAAGGCAGATTCCAGCAAGTCCTAACAAGAACGAAGCGTTAGTCAATTGACGTGCAGACTCCAAGGCGCTGAAGACATTTGCAAGCGATGATTCAAGTGATTCCGGAGTCACTCCTTCGACCGCAATCATCGAATTGAACACGCTAAACACGAACAACCCGACTGCAATCACGATAAGAATGATTCCTGTGTTTTTCATATGTTTCATCATTCACCACCGCTTCCACTCAAACTAGGCTGCCCCGGCACCAACTGCCTGCAGGGTGTCGGCTCCGACTTGACCGACCGATTCGACATCGGTGTCGCGTGTGATTTCGCTCAGGCTGAGGACTGCCAATTTCGGTAAGGCGGACGATGTGATTTGTTTCAATCCGGCCCGCACTGCCGGACTGCAGAGCACCACAGGAGGATGTCCGGCAGTGACCAGTTTTTCGAGTTCCGTCATCAAGCCGCGCGTGACTGTTTCAGCAATTTGCGGCGAGAGTTTGATCACCAAACCGCGTTCGCCGTAATCGAAGCCGCCGGCCAGAATGTCTTCCAAGGCCGGGTCGATTGTCACCGCACGCAACAGCCGATTCTGATCACGGTACTGTCGGCAGATTGTTCGCGAGAGGGAATGACGGACGTACTCGGTCAGAATTCCGAGGTCTTTTGTCCGGTCGGCATAATCGCCCAGCGTTTCCAGAATCGCTTCCAAATCGCGAACCGGCACGCGTTCGTTTAACAGGTTATTCAACACCTGATGAAGTTGGGGCGTTTTCAGCAGATCGGGAATCAGTTCGTCCACAACCTTCGGCGACGTATCGCGCAGATTGTCCAATAGTTGGTGTACTTGCTGACGTGTCAGCAACTCGGGACTGTGTTCCCTCACCACTTCGGTGAGGTGTGTGATGATGACCGCCGACGGCTCGACGACATTGTATCCCTGCAGTTCGGCTCGCTCTTTGTGCTGTGCTTCGATCCACTTGGCGGGCCGCCCGAAGGCCGGTTCAACTGTACTCAACCCCGGAATGTCGCCGCTGGTCGTTCCCGAATCGATCGCAAGATACCCATCCAGATACGCCTCGCCCCAGGCGATGGCAACGTCGCGGATTTTGATTTGGTACTGACGTTGGCCGAGCCGAATGTTGTCACGCACGCGAACCTTCGGCAGAATGATGCCGAGTTCTTGCGCAATTTTGTGCCGCACGCGCGAAATTCGATCGAGCAAATCACCACCCGATGCCGGATCGGCGAGCCGAATCAGGCCCACGCCCAGTTCGAGTTCCATCGGATCGATAAACAGATTGTCTTCCGGTTTTGGTTCCGGTCTCTCTTCAGTTTGCTGCTCAACTGCTTGTTGTTCGGCCACAGCGAGCTTCACTTTTGCACCGCGCCGCAGCACGATTCCGATCGTCCCGCAAGCGAGTCCCAATACCAGCATCGGCCCTGTCGGCAGGCCAGTCATCGACAGGCACGCCAGAAACGCAGCTGCCAGAAACATCGCTTCGGGGTAGCGAAACATCTGCGTGACAACCTCGCGTGGCAGATTGCTCTTTTCCGACGTTCGCGTTGCAATCAAACCGGCTGCCAATGAAATCAGGAAGGCCGGAATTTGAGTTACCAGTCCATCACCAATCGTTAACGCGGTGAAGACTTCCACCGCCTTGCCGAATTGCATGTTGTTCTGGATCATGCCCACGAACAGCCCGCCGGCGATGTTGATGAGAGTGATCACAATGCCGGCAATCGCGTCGCCGCGGACGAATTTACTGGCACCGTCCATCGATCCGTAGAAGTCGGCCTGCTCGGTAATCTCGGTTCGCCGCTGCTTTGCCTGCTCTTGCGTGATCAGGCCGGCGTTCAAGTCGGCATCAACGGCCATCTGTTTTCCGGGCATACCATCCAAGGCAAATCGTGCCGCCACTTCGCTGATTCGCGTCGCACCTTTGGTAATGACCAGGAACTGAATCGCAACCAGAATGATGAAGAGGATCAGCCCGACAACAATACTGTCGCCGGAAACGAAATTGCCGAACGCCTCAATCACCCCGCCCGCTGCGCCGGTTCCATGCGTTGCACCGCGTGTCAGAATCAGCCGCGTGGAAGCGACGTTGAGCACGAGCCGGGCCAATGTCGTCCCCAGCAGAATCGCCGGGAAGGCACTGAACTCGAGCGGCCGACTGACGTAAATCGTTGTCAGCAATATCACAACGGCCACGGTCACGTTGGTCGCCAGCAGCATATCGAGCAGCAACGGTGGCAGCGGGGCAACGATGACAAGCACCGACGTCACGATCAGCATCGGGAACATCAGTCCCCTGCTGCGCGTCAGGAATCCGCGCAATCCGCTCTCTGCCTCGGGTGGCATCCATGCCTCCGACGACCGTGGTGAGTGATTATTGTGACAAACAAAATATGAAGAGATGAGATGAGAGGGGCGAGTGATATCGGAATCCGTAATCGCTGTCCAGAGAAATTATCGACGATCCGCAGCGCACGACTCACGACGACGTGAATCCCATCCACGCTTGCGGTTTCGCGTCCTCTTTTTATGCGGCGATGTCCGAGTATCGCCGTCGCGCCCCGCAAGCGGGGCGGCTAAATCGGCTGTGATCGACCATCACAAACGCATCAACGTTCGTCGAACTGTTGACTATTCCCCGGCCCCTTGTGAAACTGAAGTTGACAATTGCCCGGTTGGCGGCATTTAGGGCAATTCGGCAATTTGCGATTTCATGCGAGACTTCTCTGCTCGCAATCCAACATCAGGCGACCTCATTAATCTCCCGAGGACCGGCATGACGCAACACACGAAAAACGTAAGCAGTGACCGACAATCACCGTTCGGCAGCCTGCATGTCTTCAACATCACCGCAATAACCGCGTGCTGTCTGGCCGTCGTTGTCGGTCAATCGATGGCCCAGGAAACCAAAGTCTTCACTGGTCACAGCGATCCCGTCTATGCCGTCGGCTTCACGCCCGACGGAAAGTCGATCGTTACAGGCAGCTTCGATAAATCGTTGCGGCTGTGGGATATCGCCACCCAGAAGACCATCCGCACCATGACCGGACACACCGGGATTGTGCTTTCCATTGCCGTCTCGCCCGACGGAAAACGGATCGCCTCCGGTGCGCTCGACAACACCATCAAGCTGTGGGACGTCCCCGTCAATACGCCCATCGCCAATCTGGCAGGACACAAGGGAGCCGTTTTCTCGGCCGCCGTCAATGTCGATGGAACGCTGTACGCAACAGCCGGTGCCGACAAACTCATCAAGCTTTGGAATGCGGCCGACGGTAAACCGGCCCGCGACATCGCCGGCAACACGGCAGAAATTCGCCAGCTCGACATTCGCCGCGATGGCAAACAGATCGCCTCGGCCGATGCCGCCGGTCTCGTGCGGCTCTTCAAAGCCGATGACGGCACGCCTCAGGGAATCATCGGTGCGCACACCGGAGAAATCACAGGCCTCGTTTTCGCACCCAACAATACCTTCATTCTCACATCCGGAGCCGACGGACTCGTCAAACGCTGGCCGGTCACTCTCCCGCCATCACGGGCGGTCGCCGGCCATACCGCCGCCATCCATGCAATGCGGCTCAGTCCCAACGGTGCGCGAATCGCCACGGCGTCGGCCGACAAGTCGGCCCGCATCTGGAACTTCGCCGACGGCAAACAGCTCTTCAATCTCGAAGGACACGGCGGCGAAGTGACCGCAATCACCTTCAGCAACAACAGCGCACAGGTCGCGACCGGTTCTGCCGACAAGATTCCGCGACTGTTCGATGCCAACAGCGGCAAACTCGTCAAGGACTTCCCCACACAAGCCGCATCGGTCACGGCTGTCGCAATCAGCCCGAACAACCAGTTACTGGTCGTCGGCGATGCCAGCGGTGCGATCAAACTCTACAAGACGGCCGACGCCACCGAAGCCGCCGCACTTGCCGGCTCGCAGGGCGCGATCAACGGCATGGCATTCATTCCCAACGGACAACAAGTATTCTCAACGTCGGCAGGAGACAAAGCCGTTCGCATCTGGAACGCCGCCGATGGTAAGGCAATCAAAACGATCGAAACCGCCAACGTGGTGACCGCGTTCGGCTTGCGGCCCGACGGACAACAACTTGCCGTTGCCGGCAACGACAAGCTCATTCGCGTTTACAACGTCGCCGACGGCAAGCTCGTAACCACACTGACCGGACACACGGGCAAAGTGACCGCCGTCGATTTCAGCCGCGACAACAAACGGGTCGTCTCATCCGGCGACGAAGGCATCGTCCGCGTTTGGGACTTGGCGACGGGACTCGGGCAACAGCACTTTGTGAATCATCAGGGCGCTGTCACAGCCGCCGTCTTCGCCACCGACAACAAAACCGTGCTGTCGGCCGGCATCGACAAGACGGTTCAGATCGATGTCGTCTCGGTATTGTTCGCAAATGCGGCCGACGAAAAACGCGTGAATGATCTTGCCATTTCCGCGAACAGCGCGCAATACGCCACCGCCGGCGAAAATGGTGAAGTCAAAACGTGGAACACAAGCAACGGCTCGGCCGTCCGCACTTTCGCCGGACACGAAGGGCCGGCACTCAGTGTGACTCTCTCGCCCAACAACCAACAGATTGCAGCCGGCGGAAAAGACAAAACGCTAATGATCTGGAACGCGGGCAACGCGGCAATCGAACAGCGAATTATCACACCGGCCGAAGTCACACGCGTCGCCTACAGTGCCGACAGTACAAAGTTGGCAGCCGTTGGCAGCGACAACACCATCCGCAGCTACAATCCGACGCGACCGAATCCGCAGCCGATAAAACCACCCACACAGGAACCGGCGCAAATCATGACCGGTCACACGGCCGTGGTTCATTCGCTCCGCTTCGCACCCGATAACAGCACGGCGATCACTGCATCGGCCGATGGCACCGCGAAAACATGGTCGGTTGCCGCTGCCGGATTCACCGCCAGCATGACCGGACACAGCTCGCAGGTGTACGGGATCGTCTTCAGCCCCGATGGAAAAGTGTTGGCATCCGCCTCGAACGACAAGACGGTTCGCCTCTGGGACGTCGCAGGAAAGAAGGCGTTGAAGACGCTTTCGACTCAGCCCTCGGGAGTTTACGGCGTTGCATTCAGTCCCGATGGCAAACTGCTCGTCACCGCCGGCGCCGACAAAACGGTGCGATTATTCAACGTCGAAACCGGCACGCAGACGCGGGAATTCAAAGGCTCGCAGTATGCCGTCTACAGTGTCGCATTCAGTCCCGATGGCAAATCGGTTGCTGCTGGCGGCGTTGGACTCGGCGAAAACCGTCAGGTGCTATTGTGGAACATCGACAACGACCAGCCAGCCAAAATCTTCGCCGGCCACAAAGACGACGTCTATCGCGTTCAGTTCAGCCCCAAGGGAAACCGGCTATTGACCGCCGGTTACGCTGGCACCATCAACGTCTGGGACGTCAATTCCGCGAAGCCGCTCTTCACACAAGACATGCCCATCGTCTTGTATTCGGCGACGTACTCCGTCGATGGCAAACAGATCGCGGTGACGGCGAACGATGGCAAAGCCTATCTGCTCGCAGTACCGGTCGCAGCGCAATAGTCTGCAGCAAGAGATGACTTAGATTCGTTTTGTGCTGCTGCGCATCATGATGAAACCAATGACGGCAACCGTCATCAGGATAAACACAAATTTGCCCGGCGTCATGTGGTGCCACTGCTTCATCAGGTAGGTGTAGTAGAACTCCATGTATTCGCCGAAGGCCATCGCCAGTAGTGCAGACATTGTTTGCCTCGCCTTTTTTTGGCAGCGTTGTGGGGAAGGTTGATTCGGACAGCCGATCGCGCGGATCGGGCCTCTTACAAACCTACGCCACGATTTCGGCAGTTGAGAATTCTGCAATGCGGAACACAGAGTGCAGAGCGCGGATTCGACAGGTATTGCCGATTCTCCGGATTAGCTATCGGGCGACGTCGCTTCGAATTCCGGCTCATATTCGTCCCGGCGGGCGCGGCTGCGGAAATGGACACGCAGCGGAACCTCTTTGAAGGGCAATTTTTCGCGAAGTACACCCAACAAATACCGCTTCCACGATTCGTCGATCAGTTTGGGATCGTTGCACTTGAAGACGATGGTCGGCGGGGCAGTTGAGACCTGTGTCGCGTAAAAAATCTTCGGACGGCGATTCTTGCGATACGGCGCCGGATGACTCTTGATGGCCGCTGCCACAATCCGATTCAACTCCCCTGTCCCCACGCGAATGCGCGCCTGCTTGAAGATCGTCTGCGCAAGATTCACCAGTTGGCGAATGTTCCGCGAATCGTTGGCCGTGATAAACGCCAGTGGAACGTGCCGCATGCTGGCGAAGTTGTGCGTCAGGTATTCGTTCCACTTCTCGGTGGTCATGCCTTCGGCCCGACCGAGATCCCATTTATTAATCACAAACACGCACGGCTTGTGGTGGTCCTGGATTTCCTCGACTAGCTGCTTATCGACTTTGGAAATGGTGTCGTGCGCGTCGAAAAACATGAAGACGACATCGGCCCGGCGAATACTTTTTTGAGCACGCACCAGTCCATAAAATTCGATATCGTTGGCAATGCTCTTTTTGCGGCGGACACCGGGCGTATCGATGGCGACGAGCGAATGACCATCGACGTCGAATCGAATGTCGATGCTGTCGCGCGTTGTGCCGGCCACTTCGCTGACGATCACGCGTTCTTCTTCGGCCAATGAATTGATGAACGTGCTTTTGCCGACGTTACGACGGCCGACAATTGCCAGCTTGAGTTCCGGGTCGGCCGCCTGTGACTCCCCTTCGGCCTCCTCGGCCTCCTGTTCTTCCGGCAGATTATCGATGACTGCTTTCAGCAACCCATCGCGGTTCCGCTTACCTTTCACGCTGGTCATTACGTGTGGTGCGTCGATGAGGCCGAAGAACGCCGGCGCCTCGGCTTCGAGCTTTTCGGAATCGCATTTGTTGACGACAAGCAGCTTGCGTTTGTCAATTTTCCACAACCGGGCCGCCACGTGCTTGTCGAGCGGGACGACGCTGGTCTGCGCATCGACAACGTACACAATCAGATCGGCCTCATCGATGGCGATGCTGATTTGCCGCTCGATGTCGTCGGTCAAGTCGTCGGCATCTTCGATACCCATACCACCGGTGTCGATCAGTTCAAAATACCGATCATCGTCGTGCATCAAATAAACGACGCGGTCGCGGGTCACGCCGGGCGTGGGATCGACGACAGCGATGAGGCGGCCGGCAAGCCAGTTGAAGATGGAACTCTTGCCGACATTGGGACGGCCGACAATGGCAACTTTGGGGAGGGACATGGGTGGGCAAATCTGGCAGTTGTCTGCCTGAGGGCTGACTGTGGGAGAGACGTCGCGACTTCGAGTCGATCGAAGCGGCATGGCAACGGCAACGTCTGGAAGCGAACCAACAATCCATTGTTCTCTGCAAGCCGCTTCTGTTCAAGGGCCATGACAGCCCGAAACGGTAAGGAAGGGACGATTCGTGAGACTTTGAGCGTTATTGTGGCATCTCAAAGCCCGCGGGCTGCGGACCGCGGGATCAAGCGACTCAAACGGGTCTTCTCCAGTCTGACGGTTTTCTGTAGAATCCCGCCGCGCCGGCCCGCGTCCCGTCCAATCAGGGTCACCGAGACGCATGCCATCCTACTATTTCCAGAGACCTTAGCGTCGAGGCAAGTCCTATGGGTAGATTCTTCCAGATTTTTGGCGGCAGCATCTTCGGCCTGTTTCTGCTGTTCACTGCGGTCCTACTCAATCAATTGATCGGATTCGCACCTGGGCCGGGTGGTGGAGACGACGACAACGGCGCTGCTGACTATCTTGAAGATCGAGGGGCACAGATCATCTACGACGACTACGGTCAGGCCCGATCGATCGCACTGCCGGAAGATTTCCAAATCGAGGATATCGGCGCTGTCGCGGCACTTCATTCGCTTGTGGATGTAAGATTCGACGCCCCCCACAATATCACCGATTGGGAGGTCAGCCAATTGGCTTCTCTGCGCGAGTTGCAATCTTTGTATCTTGATGGTGCCGACATTACAGATGACTGCATAGACGACCTGATCAATTTGACAGACTTGCAGGAACTTTCGATCGAAGACACTCGAATTTCGTCCGACGGTGCGAACCACCTGAGAGACTTACTTCCCAATTGCAGTGTGTATTGGAACGCTCGCGGCGACGAAGTCGAAAAGATGACGGAGCGCGAGTTGTTTCCACCCAGGTGAGCATTTCCTTTCGCGATCCATGTAAAATCGCACTGCTATCGAGTGGCAACGGAACAGCCAGCCAAAATTCAAATGGAGTTGAATAACGCGCCATGAAACGAGCAAATAGCACAAAAGACTTGAAGGCGTTGATTAAAGGGGCGGCACGCGGCGATGAGGACCAAATCCAACAGTTGATTGCGCCGTTCATTTCGGACGACGAAAAACTCATCGAATGCGCCGTCACTGCCAAATTGGGATTGATCACCACGTACGACTTCGCGTTTCTGACCGATCGCCGGATCGCCGATCTGGAAATTACGCCGCTGACCGGGAACCTCAATGTCGAGAGTGCTTTTCTGCACAAGATCGATGCCTACGTTCTGTTGCAGCCCGCCATCCCAATCTTGCTGCGACTGTTCATGCTGGGCCTCTATCTCGTCGTCCCGCTGCTGGCAATTTCCATGGTGTTTAGCATCGGAGGATGGGTCGCTATCGCTCTGGCAGCGCTGGCGATCGTCATCTGCAACGTTTTGATTGGCATTGCGATCAATCCGCTGATCAAACGCATTATTCTCCGCTTCAAGAAGTCCGGCCTGTGGTTGAAGCTCACCGGATCTGCAACGGGTGTGCTGATCTTTGCGGATCGCGATAAATTCTCGGTACTCACCAAGCTGGCGCGATCGCTCAGCGACCTGAAACGAACGTTGGACACGCAAGCAGCCTAAACGATGAACAAACAGCTGCTCGATTCGCTGCCGGCCCCCGTCAGCCGGGCCTACCGGCTGATGTACGATCAGCCAGACGCCGAACAAGCCTATCAATCGATCGCCCTGTTCAGCGAGCCGTTGATTAAGTGGTACGGCACGATTGGCTTGGTGGCGTTGCGCGAAAAACGACCCGATCTACTGGTTGGCAACGGAATTCTCTCGAAGTTTCTCAGCCCATCTCTGGGAATCTGGGCGCAGATTAACCGTCTGGCGATGAAACATGCTCCGTTTGAGGGCGAAATGTCGCCGTTGTCTGGTTTGTTCGACGAATTGCTTGGACGGCAAACCGCGCCGATACAAAACTGCGTGAAACGAATTGAGGATTATCTGGGCGGGCAACTTCAAAAGAAGACGCTGCTCGACTTTCTGGAATGCCTCGTAGCCTATCGCAACCGCTCGCGAGGGCACGGCGCACCGTCGGTTCAACATCAACGGGAGTTTTCACAAATACTGCTCGCCGCTTACGAGGAACTCTTGCAACGATTGGCGGGCCTGTCGCGGTTTCAGTTGACCTACGTTGAACGAACCGAATTGCTTCGTTCCGGTGCCGTCCATGTGCTGCGCGTTTGCAACGGGCTGAATTCGTTCATTCTGCCGGAACGCCTAACGCTGCAAACTGCCAATGCGCTGGCATCCGAATCGGTCCACTTGTTTACCGATTCCGAACGACCGGTTATCGAGCTGTCGCCAATTATCGTTCGCCCGTCGCACGCCGACAGTTTCTACTTCCTCAACGGCAACCGCAAGCACGTCGAATACCTTTGCTACGACGGTGTTGGCGATGAGTATTATCGCCCCGACGGTTATCGCGAAGCGATCGCCGATTTTCTGTCGGTCGATGAACAGACAGATGCCAACGTTGTCATCGACCACAGCGAGCCGGAGGCACCTGCCGACGGGAAGACACGAAAAACCGATATCACCTTCGGAGACCTCGGCGGTTTTTGACCAACTGTGCCGACGAATCTATGTCCGAGAACGACTCCAAGTTGCTGCTGGATGACGCGCGAAAAGCGGCGCACGTGGGGGACTTCGACCGCGCGCGGTCTCAACTCCGCGAAGTACTCGATCGGTTCCCTGCGGTCGCGGCGATTGAAACTCGACTGCGGTTAGGACGGCTTTGCATTCTGGGTGGTGCGAAGTTCTTCGATGAAGCAGAACAGCGGCTTGGCGAAGCACGCCGCCTGGCAAGTGAATCGAGAGATCTCGAAAATGAAGCGGCCGCCATCCAGCAGTTGGCGCTGCTCTGCCGTGGACGAGGACAACTCATCAAAGCGGATGCACTGCTCGATGAAAGCCCGGCGAATTCGCAAGTCGCCACGCCGTCGCGTGAAGCCGGACAACTGTTTCATTACCGCGGCCTGCTCGCCGCCGACCGCGGTCAACTGGTCGAAGCCGAACGGCACGAGTTCATCGGGCTGCAACACTACACCGAAGTAGACGATGCTGCCGGAATGTCGGAGGTATGCGACTCGCTGGCCGGGCTGCTGTTGCGCCGGGGAAAAGCAAAGAGCGCGTTGAGATTCTGCGAGAAGAGTCTGGCGATCAAGCGACAATGCGGCGACCGATTTGGTGAGGCGATTGCGCTGGGTACGCTGGGACGCATCTGCATGCTGCAGACCCGATACGAAGACGCACACGCCGCCTTTTCGGAAGACCTGGCAATTGCCGAAGAGTTGAACGACGTGCGCGGCATCGGAATCATGTTGAACGCGTTGGGCGATGTGAGCTACCTTCGCGGTCATTTTCGCGATACAGAGTCGTTTTGTCGGCAGAGTATCGAAGCCGACCCGACCGCGTTGAACTCCGCGTTTGCTTATCTGGGAATCGCCCGTTCTCGTTTGTCGCGCGGTCAAATCAACGAAACGGAGTCGGCTGCCGATGAATTGAAGGCAATACTTCAAAAGATCGACGGACACGAGGAATTGACAGCCGTTCTGGCAGGAATTCACGGGGCGATTGCCTGGCGGCGTGGCAATCGCGAGCGCGGCGAACAAATGCTGTTGAGCGCAATCGAAACACTCAACGACAAAGGACTGTCGCGAGAAACCATTCCACTGCGATACGAATTGCGAGATCTGTATCAGAAAGCCAACGACTTGGGTCAGGCGGTCAAAGTGATGGCCGACGCACTCGAAATACTCAGTCTCTGCGGCGCCGAACGCAGCGTGCACGATGTCGAGCAGTGGCTACGCACGGTCGATCAACCCAACCTGACGCGATTCGCGTTACAAAGACATCTGCCCGAACATTTGATCGACCAGATTCTGAACGGTGAGCTGAACGTTCCCAAGCCGCGAAATCAAAAGTTAGCGGTACTGTTTTGCGACGTCAGAGACTACACGCAAATTTCCGAAGGCATGCAGCCCGATGAGATTTTTGAGTTGATCAACGAATGGTTTTCCGAGGCGACTCTCGCGATCCAAAAACACGGCGGCATCATCGACAAGTTCATTGGCGACGCGGTGATGGCGTTGTTCGGAGTCCCCGATGAACAACCCGAGGCCCCCGCGCGTGCCGTTCGCGCTGCGATGGAAATGCGCGAGGCACTGGCGGCGATGAATCGTCGTCAGCGAGCGCTGGGAGGCAAGGATTTTCGCATTGGGATCGGCATTCACTGCGGTTCGGCGACGGTCGGTTTCCTCGGTTCACACTTGCGGCAGTCGTTCACGGCAATTGGCGATGTGGTGAACACGGCCAGCCGACTCGAAACCTCGACAAAGAAATTTTCCGGCTGCGACATTCTGATCAGCCAGCAGGTCGAAAAGGTGCAACGCCAGTTCGGCGTTGCCGAAACCAGCTCGCTTGGCACCATCCCGCTCAAAGGCAAGCAAGAGCAGTTGACGGTCTACAGCGTGGAAAAACTCCGCGAGTAACCGATCGCCTTTCGATAGCCGGATCGGGTGCCACTGTGATCGCAAATGTCAGGTTGAGATCGTAAGCGTCTACTACTTCGCCGCGGACTTCAGAGCCTTGCGAAATGCCTTTTCCACGTCGGGGAGGTCGGTCTCGTTGACCGACTGGTAGGCGAATGTCGCGGCGACTCTTCCCTTGTTCGTGACGACGGTGGTCATGAACGCGTCGGCGTTGATCCCCCAACCCTCCGGACCGGTTTGGGAATCGGGGAAAAGTGCGAGTGCCGTCGATTCCATTTTCAGCGACATTTGAGCGCGCGGCAAATAGGTCCGCGTTTTTTCTTTGTCATCGGTCAACCAGACGGCGACAATGGCGGCCCCTTCGGTCTTGCCGATTGTTGTGTCCAGCTTGCGCAAATACCGGGCCATCGGCCGCGACCATTCCGTCGCCTGAATGAAGATGTAGATCGTCGGCTTGACTTTTCGCTCGGCCGTATAATCGACATCCTTGTCTTCGATCGGCCCGACCACCGCATGCACCTTAAGTGCCGGCACTTTTTCATCGACCGTCGGCCCCGATTCAACGTCGGCTCGGGCAATGGTGCCGGCCAGCGATACGGCGAAGATGGCAGCAGCAACGAAAATACGCATGGCAGTCCCTCTCGTTGGAAATAAAACACGATGGCGGTTTCGGAAACAGTGAACAATCTTCAATCGAGTCTACCACTTAGCCACGACGCTCGCGAGGCTTGTCCCCTCTCGATCAACTCTTCAGTTGCAAGTCGTAATTCCGACAGCTTGCAAGCTCTGCAATCGTCGGCTATCGTAGCGACGTCGCAGAAAACTTTATGTGGTGGCTATAGCTCAGTTGGTTAGAGCGCCGGGTTGTGGTCCCGGAGGTCGCGGGTTCAAATCCCGTTAGTCACCCTTTTCTTACCCGTTCTTGGCCCGTTCCACGTTTGGCGGCGGGGCAACTCCGGATGAAGACCCTCATCTTCCTGGAGGCCGACCTCTCGGTGGCCTCGGCGGAAAGCCGGGACGTCCGCCCGGCCTGGGACCGCGACGCCGAAACGTCTGATCGGGTGTCCCTTTGTAGCCACGCGGGATAAACGGGAACTGCTCCGTAAGGACGTAGTAATAGACGCCGTCGGGGAACTCCCCCGTCACACCGAACCGCCCGTTGCATTCGTCCAAATCGCCCGCGCCAGCCACATATTCGTAATCTTCCACGAACGTGCCGTCATACTGGCCGCCCGGACCGTTGGGGCGTATTCCCCGCTTCACCCGGTAACTCGCGGTCAGCTTCACCGTGCCGCTCGCTGCATCCATCGGGTCGATGTAACCGTAGTTCGCATAAATCGGAAATCCGTCGGCCGCCCAGCCAATCAGCAGCACTGTCGTCCCGCCGCCGAGCCGTTTGATCAACCCGCCCGGCAACCCGTGATAGTGATACGCCCCGTTCGGTTGCACGTGGGCGTTGTTCGTATCGAGGCCGAGATCGAGTTTGCCCGAGAGCGCTTCGTAACGCCAGCCGCTGTTGCGGTTGAACCTCCAATACTCGGCCGTAAACGGATCGAAGGGAACGCCGTTGACGGCAACGCCAAATGAACCGTGCTCTAGCCAGGTGACTTTTTTGGCGTTCTTTGGTTTCGCTGGCACACGAAAGGCATACCGCTGCTCGCTCACCCGGTTTGGGTTTCGACGGTTTGGGAACCGGCCGATGGAATGCTTGGGAATTCCGTTGGCCGATATGTACCGGTAACCCTCTTTGGTGGTGATTTGCACGCGGTTCTTCAACGGCCCTCGGCTCGGGCGTGGCCTAAAACCGGGCGGTCTCTGAGCAATCGCCACAACCACGCCCAAAATCAGCGTGACCCCAACAACCACAGCAAATTGTTTCATCCTGTTCCCTTCTCAACTCGGAATCTTAACAGGGAATCAAACACACGAGCCGGCAAAACGGACCGCCGAATTCCACGCCCAGTTGAAGTTTTGATTCTTGCCAATGGCGCTGGTGTCCTTAAAGTGATAGTGTAGCAGAGAAATTCCTATCTTGAATCATCTTCCCTTTGCCCTTCATTTCATGTCTCATTCGCCCGACAACCAGTCCTCATCCGCAGCGCTTGGCAGCGCGCTGACGCAGTCGGGCGAATCGTTGTTGGAGTTGTCGCGTTCTTCTCGGCTGTTAATCGTCTTCCTTCGTCACGGCGGTTGTCCCTTTTGCCGCGAGACATTGGCCCAACTTGCCGATTGCCGAGAAGAAGTCGAAGCGACCGGTGTCCGATTGGCGTTGGTTCACATGATGCCCGACGAAGAGGCACACCGGCTGTTCACCAAGTACGGACTGGCCGATGTTGCCCGCATCAGCGACCCCGAGCAGAAACTGCATGGAGCTTTGTCTTTGAACAAGGGATCGGCATTGGATGTGATGGGGCCGAAAGTCTGGTGGGCCGGATTCAAATCGGTACTAATCGGTGGACATCGATTTGGCCGACCGTCCGGAGATGTATTTCAATTGGGCGGCGCATTCCTCGTTCACAACGGTGAAATCCTCGCCGCTCACCGCAGCAAGACATCGTTCGAGCAACCCGAGTTCATTGCTCTGGCAAAAGGCGAATGGGGACCGTAAGTTGATGTCTCTTCCTTCAAATGGTGGTCTTGTCCGAAGTGTCTGACGAAGCTCATTGCCTTTATGCCATCCGCTATTCCAGACTGAGCCTATAACATGCCAACCGCCATCGAAAAGACTCTCAAGATTGTTCTCAAATATAAGGAACAAAGCAGTCGCCGCGCGCTTGATCGAGCGCTGGAAGCTCAGTGGTACATCACCCAACAGGCCCGCAAGAAGCGAACAAGGACGGCAGCTCTGAAGGCGTTGCGGCAAATTGCTTCTGAGGCGACAACTCGCATGCGGAGTCAGGTTGGGTTCTGTCTGTTGGACCTGGCGTCGCCCGAGTATTCCGATCTGGAACCCGATTTGCGTGCTGCTTTGGCCGATCCCATCATGTGCCTCGATGCCGCGCGGGGACTCTATCGGATTGCCGATGCCAAGTCGTTCCCCGCCATCGTCGATGCGATCGGTGACAAGGCACTCGGCATCACCCACAGAGTGCAGTTGCTCGACTTTCTTGCATATCGCTCGGCACATCCTTGGGACCGTTCGATCCCAGCCACGCTCAGCGGTGTCGCCGACCGGCACATTCCGGTGAAGCAACTCAAAGCCTGGGTCGCCGAAGGTTGCCCCGTCGGCGAACCGATAATAGAGGTTCCCACTGCAAAGCTGAAAATGCTTGGCGTGAAACTTCCCTCCGATTACACGAAGTTCCTCAAACGGTTTCGCGGAGGCATCCCCTACAAAGACCGATCAGGCGACCTGTGGTTTCTCACGCCGGCACGCCTACTTTTGACAGAACGCCATTTTCGGGAAACGCAAGCGCCGTGCATCCAGGTCATGCAGGCTTTCGTCGAATCCGATGGCGACATCTACCTGGGCAGCTCATCCCGCGAGAAGGCCGTCCGCGATCGCTTGAATCGGGGCATCGTCATCGGCTCTAGTTGGGAATCGGGAACCGAACAACTACTTTTTCTCGACGTAACCGACGAGTGCTCCGTCTGGAACGTCAGCATGCCTCACCTTGAATTCAGACGCAAAGGAGCCACATTCGACGATTGGCTGCGTAAGGTGAAACCGGCTGCACTCAGCGACTCGCAAGACCTCGACGCGGTCGCATTTCTCGCTGCAACCGGTTGCTTGCCTCAATTCGACGACGAAGAAGACTGGTACACATCGCTCTTCATCTACGGTCTGCCGGTTTCAGACGATGTGCTCGTCGCGCTCCGCAAACTCACAAACCTGGCTTCTCTCTACTGGAATAATATCAACGACCCGAACATCAACGACGCCATGCACGTCATCTCAACTTTGATCTTTCTCGACGAGTTGCATTTGATCCGTACGCCATTGGCCGACAAAGGATTGACCCATCTGAAAACGTTGTGGGACATCAAGAAGATCTCTGCCTGGGGTACCAAAGTCACTGGCAAAGGCGTCTCAGAACTGAAGCAGATGTTGCCGCAAGTCGAAATCGTCACCGCCGACCCGTACGCTGCCCCAAAAGGCGATGACGAAACACCAACCTACCGTTGCCCGGTCTCGCGCTGCACCGGGTGGGTCGATTTCATTGAAGATAAAGACGAAGGCGACTTCTGGGGCTGTGGCGAGTGTGGTTCCAGCTGGCGGAAGCGAAAGAACTTCTTCGCCGAAATCTCCGCAATCGTCAAGAAGTACAAATATCGCCAAGCGTCTTATCGTAAGTCCGGGCGTAATTGGGAACCGGACGACGACAACCAGGAACCGGACGACTACGAAGACCTCGTCGAACAGGAAGAGCCCGACACTGCAGACGACTTTGAACGCGGTTAGCGCCCTCAACCCAAACGCTTGCCGTCCGTGGGAACCGCTCACGGCTCCAAGGTCACATCCACCGGCTTCCGTGTGCGGGCGGATGCGTCGAGGGCGTCGCAGACCATTTGGGTTGCGATAGCCGTCGATGGCCAGCGTTCCACCAGTTGGCCGCTGCGGACAATGCGGCAGAATTCTTCGATCATGCAGACTTCCTGAATCGGCGTAGCCGATACGTGTTCATGCGATTTCCCGGAGCCGTCATGCACCCAGAATCGTGGACGGTCGGCGTCCCATGCCTTGGTGAAGTCGTCGCAAACCAAGCTGCCACGCGTTCCCGAAACTTCCAACCATTTCCGCATGCCGTTGTTGAAACCGCAATCGAAAGAAGCGACTCGGTCGCCCTCGAACCACATGGTACCCGAAAAGCTCAGGTCAACATCGTTGTAGTATTTCGCTGTGCCGTAGACGCGCACGGGCATGTCGCTGAACGCCCAGAGTGTCGCCCGGACACAATACCAGCCGAGATCCAACAGCGATCCGCCACCCAAGTTGCGACTGAGCCGCAAGTCGTTTTCCGGGATGACATCCCAGTTGAATGTGAACGCCGATGTGACCCGCCGCAGTTCGCCCAGCGCGCCATCGCTGATTGGGATGTGCATGTCGGCCGCCCGTGGATGATGCACCCACATCACGCCGTCCATCAGTTGCACGCGATTTGCCCGGCAGGCAGCGGCCATCTCTCGGGCTTCCTCGGCATCGAGCGCGAGCGGTTTTTCGCACAGCACGTGCTTGCCCCGTTCGGCCGCCTTGACCGTCCACTCTTTGTGCATTGAGGGCGGCAACGGAATGTAAACAGCGTCCACGTCGTCGTCGTCCAGCACTTCGATGTACGAGCCGTAAACGCGCGAAGCATGATGCTCGTCCGCCCAAGCGGCTGCCCGCGGTTTTGAACGACTACCGATTGCCAGCAGTTCCGCTCCTTCCGCCTCGCGGATCGCTGCGCTGACCTTCGTCGCAATTCGCGCAGTACTCAGCACACCCCAATGCACATTCCCCTGCTGCTCTTTCATACCGGTTCCCTAACAACTGCCGCACCCCAGACACTGGCCCAATTTTGAGATGTTATCGTAACCCCCTCACCGGAAGCGTTCCACGGCAACGTTGAAAGTGAACCCGCTCGCGAAGAATTTCAACAATTTCTCACTCAGCCAAAAAAAGTCTGTTGAACATTCGCGTATTCCAACGTTTAACAGCCCGTGTCGCAATTTACGATGAATTGATGTCCATGTTGTTGCTTAGGTCACAGCCGTCTGGCGATATGCCTCGATCCCAAGCAACCAGAAAGGAACCGTCCATGTCTGCCGTCACCTTCCGCACCCGCTTTGTCCAACCACTGTTGGTTTCATCTCTTGCATTGTTCGCGGTGGTTTGTCTGACCGGGGCGAAAAAGGGGCCGATCAAGAAGCTGACCTTCGATCCCGATGCTCCCGTCGTCGAATTGTTCGATGGCATCGATAACGGAACGTTCGAGGTTCGAGTCGCGCCGAAAAATGAGTTTTCTGCAAAGGTCTTTATCACCAACACCACCGACAAACCGCAGACTGTGCAATTGCCGAAAGCCGCCGTCGGCGTACACGTGCTAAAACAGTTCTTGCCGCAGCAAATCGGTGGCAGCGGATTTGGCGACACCTCTGGCTCGCAAGGTGGTGGAGGACAGCAAACCGGCGGCAATTTGCAGTCAACAGGTAGCCAGGGATCACAGGGACAATTCCCGTTTAGCGGAAACAACGGCAACGGATTCTTTTCAATTCCGGCTGAGTCGATCGTGCAGCTTCAGTTCAACACCGTCTGTCTCAATCACGGCGATCCGACGCCGCGCCTCAAAATGACATACGAACTGCGACGCGTGGAAGATCGCGTTAAAAGCGAGGCGCTGCGAGTGTTGCTGGCGGGATACAATCCACGTCGAATCGATCGCAAGACGATGCAGGCTGCCGCCTGGCATTTGGCCAACGACATGAGTTGGAAACAGTTGGCCGCCAAGAAAGTCACAGCCATTGGCCTGATCGCGACGCCGTACCTTTCGCGAAAACAGCTAAGCGAAGCAAAGAAGCTGGTTGCCAGTGCCAAGGAAATTGTGAAGAACGGCCCGAAAAAGAGGCGGGTTGCGCAAATCCAACGCTAATACGTGACTCCGTCGCGGCGGTTAGAGAAATGCGGCTCGCGGGAGTGCGACACTCCTGCTGAGCCGCGTTTCCGTTTGGGGGAAGTCCATTCCAAACGAAGCGCGTTCGTGCGGAGTTTTGTCGCAGCCGCACGCGTCATCACTTCGCGGGCAGTGAGCCGAAAAATCATGCGGCCGGCAGTTGGGGTTCGGCGTCAAAGCTTGTGACGTCACCCGCAGCGGAGGATCGTTTGCGATGCCGCCATGCTCTATTCCGCCGATGCGGCGGCATACTTCTTCACAACATCAAGGAGTTTGGGGCGCGGCACCGGCTTGGTCAGGAATTCATCGCATCCCGCATCAAATGCCGCCTCGCGAACAGCATGATCGTCGAATGCCGTGACGATGGCAATTGCGCCTTCGTAGCCACCCGAACGAAGTTCCCGCGTCGCTTCGCAGCCATCAAGCACCGGCATTCGCAAATCCATCAGAATCAGATCGAACTTGGAACTGTCGGAATTTCGATCGTTAAAGATTCGATCAACTGCCGCCTGACCATTGCATTCCAGCGTGACGTCAACATCGGCCAACGTCAGAATCCGCCTCAGCAGCCGCTGTTCGTCCAGGTTGTCATCAACCAGAAGGACCCGTCGGCGCAAATCCGATGGGCTACTTTCGACACCGCAATCCGGATCGATTCGAGGTGGATTCATGGGCTGGCAACCGATCGTTGGAATGACAGGACTGTGAAACAAGAGGTCTCCGCAGGGGCGTTTTCTACAGTATCGGCGATTCGCAACGGCTACCGGGATAGGGTATCTAACGCAGATTTCAACGAAAATGTGACACGCAACCGTGTGGGTGACGGTAGGGTATTCTACCTACAGCAGGTGAGCCGCCCCGGAAGTTGGTGTCGAAAAGCCCTCCGGAGTTCGGTCCGAAAACTCTTGTGTAGCGATAACGTCTGATTGACTTTTCGGACGAGAGTTTTAATATCAGTAGCTGAGATTTGTCTGCGAGTATTAACCCATTGGCACACCGTCCCAGGTGCCCAGAACTGATCTCCAAATGAGTGGGCCGACTCTTTATTTCATTGACGACGACACGGCGATCGTTGACGCGGTCGTTCAGTGGGCGCAAACGCAGAGTCTCGCCGTGCGCTCGTTCGTGTCTGCCGAGGAATTCCTCGCCGACGACGATGTTTGTGCCCCCGGTTGTATTGTTGCCGACCTCAAAATGCCGGGCCTGTCCGGCCTGCAACTCCAGGCGAAGTTGCAAGAGCGCGGCGAAAGAATGCCTATCATCATGATCAGCGGCCACGGTGACGTGGAGTCGGCGATCTCGGCATTCCGGCAGGGTGCGGTTGATTTTCTGACCAAACCGTTCGACCCGTCGCATTTACTGAGCAAAGTTTCCGAGTGCTTCGACATTGATCGGCTTCGGTTGGAAACGGAAAAACAAACCAAGCTCGACCAACAACGTTTCGACACGCTCACTCCGCGCGAGAAGCAGGTCTTCGAATTTCTCGTTCAAGGGTTGGCAGGAAAGCAAATCGCGTCCGAGCTGGGCATTAGTTACCGGACGGTCGAAAAGTTTCGCGGCAAAGTCATGCAGAAAATGGAAGCCGAAAGCGTCGCAGAACTCGTACACGCCGCCTTCCGCATCGGCCACATCGCAAACGACACCTGATTGCGACGAAGTGTCCGCTTAGCATTTGCTCGCCGTTTGTAACAGCGGACGGCTCGGTGTTGAACTCATCATTCGTTTAACCCATGCCAGCTGCGCCGTGCGACTCGACGTTGTTAGGTTGGAAACTCGTGCAGGAAAACCCGCCGCACGTTACAATGCAGGGCGTGTACGATGAGCGCAAGTCATGCAGTTTCTGAATCGAGGAAACAATGCGCATTTCATTCTTTCGGCGCAGTCGGATGCCGCTCATCATTGCGATCGTTATTACGAGCTTCGCCGGGATCTCGGCGAATGCTTATTGTGATCCGCCGCGGAAGGAAGCACGCGAAGCAGCGAAGCGGAAAAGCGGTCGCAACGACGTCTTTTCGATCGTCGGCTCGATTGATTTCGACAATGACGGAATTAGCGACCGCCAACTCCTGCACAAGCATTTGGCTGCCACCGGATCAACAATCATTGACGAAGTCGATGACAGCGGCGTGAGACGCCCGGCAAATGGCAAGATCACGCCCAAGACGACGATGCTGGTTCTGGGAGAGCTCATCGATCCGGCGACGGTGACCGATCTGAAAGAACGCGAAGTGGCGAAACGAATCGTGCGCCATTTCCATGCCATGCGAGCCGAAGCCCGGGAGGCGGGTGTGCGTACAGCGGCACTGATGGACTTTGTAAGCTATTCACCTCGGTCGCATCGCGCACGCCATCCTTGGCTCTATGGTGATTTGCCGTCCAAAGCCAGTGGCATTTTCAGTCGTCGGGCGCGACTATATCGACCCGGCGACGCAGTTCCGCCGAGTAAGGTATTCCGCGGAGCAGGATCAAGGGACGACCGTCAGTGAATTGCGTCAGACCGGCCCGACCGATTGAACGATGACGAATTCTGACTCGCACCAAGATTCCACTGGCGATCACCCGCTTCGCGAACGAGACAAGAGCCGCGTTGCGGCGAGAATTGGCATCGGGCTGATTCTGCTTTCGGGTGTGTTGTGGTTTTCGCTGTTTGCGATTCCATTTCTGCCGATGACCGTTGGGCAAAAAGCCGCGCTGGCCGGCGCGTTCTTTGTCGGCGTGCAGATCGCTTGGTGGTCGGGTGCGGCGCTCGCAGGACCACAGACAGTGTCGCGGTTGACGTCGTGGTTCCGCAAACGGAAGAAAACAGACGAGTGCTAACGTGTATCACTTCGCTCCGCCCGCGCCGAGCAACACCGGATCGCCTGGAAACGATAGCAGCCGATGTTCGTTTTCTGCCACGACCGGGATGGCGACCGCTTGCAGAGTTTCTTCCTGCACGACGTAGCGGGTGTGACAACGGTACGTGCAGATGCCGCAGCCGACGCATTTGTCGGCATCAACGTGCGGAGCGAGAATGGTGGCCATCTCGTCGATTTCAAAATCGGAGAATCCCTGCTCTTCCAGTTCGGCTCGGTCAACGTCCAATGAGATCGGCCGCATCTCGATTGCGTGGTAACCCGCTTGTTCGCATTCGAGGTAACATAGATCGCAATCTTCGCGGCCCTCTTCGCGAAACGGCAGACATGTCTGCGTATTCACAACGGCCAGTCCCATGTGCGTCCGACGTTTGACGACCAGATCGAGCGGTTGAATCGCACCGGTGGGACAAACCTGCGTGCAGAAATTGCAATCCTGATGACAGCCCGCGTGCTCGGGATGCGCGACCGGCGTCCACAGCGATTCGATTCCATGCTCCAACCCGGCAGCATGCAGCACCGGCCCCGGACAGACTTTGAAACACTCGCCGCAACGAATGCACAAATCGAGAAACGACTCTTCGGGGACACTGCCGGGGGGACGCAGCGGCTTTTCGCGATTCCCGGCATTGTGACCGGCGGCATCGGTCGCGCGGATGAACGTGGCCGCGGCAGCGCCCAACACACCGGCAGCAATGAACCCCCGGCGCGAGACCGGTCGCGGTTGATTCGGCGGGTCATCGAGAATCTTCAGTGAGACATCGTTCCATCGCGTCACGAATTTGATCGCATCGGTCGGGCATATGCCGCCGCAGGTTTGGCAGTAGGTGCAATCGTTCGTGCGGGTGGTGAAGTCTTCGTGGATCGCATCGAATGGGCAGATTTCAACGCACTTATTGCAGTTAATGCATGTCGATTCGACCTTCCGTTCGCCGACGCGAACAAAGTTGAACACCGACAGCAACGCGCCACTGGGACAGACATAACGGCACCAGAAACGGCGGCCGAGCAAGCTCAGCAGGAACACGACGGCAAACAGTCCTATCGACACATAGAACATCGCGCCGACCGGCGCGAGATGATTCAGACCTTTGATGGCGCCCAACTGCGCACGTCCGCCGGTGAATAACAGGCCGCGCGTCAGAATGGGAATCGCTGCGACGAAGCCACTGGTCAGCACACCAAACAGCGACGTCAGCAGCACACCGCCGAGCAAGTAGTATTTCAAATGCACCCAGCCCCGTTTGGGGCCGTTTTCCGTCAGATGAAACCGCTTGAAATGCCGACCGATGAGCCAATCGAATGCGTCGATCAGTGTTCCCAGCGGACAGAAGTAACCGCAAAATGCTCGCGGCACGATTACGCAAAACGCGAGAATTCCCACCATCCACCACAGCGTCGCGCCGTTGAAAACCTTGCCGGCTAACAGAGTCGATAATCCGACGAGCGGGTCGATCAGCAGGAACAATTCAACCGGAAACGATTCTTTGTCGCGAAACGTCTCTGCGGTAAAGTTTTCCGCATACGGCCAACAGACGTAGAAAAACGCATACAGGAACATCGCCAAACAGACAATTTGAATTGCCCGCCGTAATGGCGAACTGCGTGTCGCCGGGCCGATGCGTTCGAGCCACCGCCAGGCGAATCCCCGCCAACCGATCCGCCGACTCTTCTTCAGGAACGAGAAGAAGATGTTGGCAGCACGCGGGCGAGACGATGGCTCGCTCATTTCAGCCCGGCCTTTTTCAGAGCGCGAAATGTCCCGCCGACGATCGCATCTTTGGTGACCGTCGCCCCGCTGACCCCATCCACTTGCAGACTGTTCTTCTCGATGATTCGCCTGGGAATGATCACGCTGGAGTTCTGCTCGATTTTCTCCTGATGTTTCACATCAATTTTCGAGACGCGACCGCCGGTCACTTGAACCGTCAAATGGATGTCGCCGGAATAGCCGAGTGCTTTCTCGCGAAACGTGCCGTCTTTCAGGTTGCGACCTTCCAGCGAACCGAACGAGAGCGTGTCGAGCTTCGACTGGACTTTTGCTGCACGGCGTCGCAACAGGTGACCGCCGTAGGGTGGCTTGGAGGTGGGATAGATCCGGATCGCGTCACCGTAATTCTTCTTTGCCAGATCAAGTTTTCCCCAAGCGGCGTAGAGGTCGCCATAGGCATCGTGCGTGTCGGCCCTTCGCATCGCCGTCCAGGGAGGACCGGGCAGGTTCTTCATGGCGGTGTCAAGCAGGTTTTCAGCCTCATCGAACATTCCATAGACGACATAGAGCGCAGCGAGCGCTTTCAGCCCGAACAGCGCGCCTTGATTTTCCGGCTTTGCAAGCCATTCGCGATAAGCCCGCACAGCCCAGACCGGTTCGTTGCCGAGGAACATATACATCGGGTATTCGTGGCCGTTGCCAATGTCGTCTTTCTGGAGGTAATCCCACGTCAGCTTGATGGCCTCGCGCTGCGATGCCTTGTCTCCTTTTCCCAGCAGGCGGCGAATCTCAATCCGCCCATCCTTCCAGGGCTTGTTCATGTCCCAGCGTGTGGAGACCGAGGCAAGCCATGTCGGCGGCACTTCCAATTCGGCGAGCGCGGTTTCCAATTCATTACGCGACTTGGTTGACGAAGAAGGTTGAGGCGGAGGATCGTCTTTTGCTTTCGGCTTCGGGGAATCGACCTTATCGGGTGTCGGCCCTTCGATATTTACCGGCTTGTCCGGGACGTCGTTCGATGCGGATTTCTCGGCCAGTTTGGTCTCGCTTGGCACCTCGAACGGAGATTGGGCTGGATCGTTATTCTCCGTTGCGCCGTTGCCAGCCTGCGTAACATTCGCGTCATCTGCCGACCCTACCGGGTCGGTAGTCGATTCGCCTGTTCCGCAACCGGCGATGATGGCAAGCAGTAGTGCACAGCAAACGGCTCCAATCGAATGTTGAAGCGTGGTCAGTCGAGTCTGCATAATGATCCCGTTCTGGCTGGTGACGATGGCCGTGCGTTGTCTCGTTCGGACCGACGAGAAATCTCGCTGCCCGCCGTAGATGTTCGCATGTTGCAATGAAGTGTGGCAAGTCTTACTAGCCTGCCTTCAGGTTATCTTGAATTGGTGTCGCGGGGAGATTCTTATTTTGCGTATTGATCGCGCGGCTGAAACCGTTCTAATGGGAATCGTGGATGTCCGAAGAATCCAACACGAGAATCGCCAAGCGGGAGCGCGACAATGAGTGACAACGTCAAACCCATTCCGGACGGCTACCACACAGTGACCCCCTATATCATTGTTAACGACGCGGTGGCGGCCATTGAGTTCTATCAGCAGGCGTTCGGAGCCAAGGAATTATTACGGCTGGAAATGCCCGACGGGAAAATTGGCCATGCGGAAATCAAGATTGGCGACTCGGTGATCATGATGGCCGACGAATGCCCGGAGATGGGAGCCGTCAGTCCGAAGTCGCTGGGCGGTTCGGCGGGGAGTATCATGCTCTACGTCGAAGATGTTGACGCGAGCTTCGCGCAGGCCGTCGAATCTGGTGCAACGATTAAGAGACCGCTGACCGACCAGTTTTATGGTGATCGATCCGGTACACTCGAAGATCCGTTCGGCCACGGATGGACGATTGCGACGCATGTCGAGGATGTCTCCCCCGGGGAAATCGATCGCAGGTTTGAAGAAATGATGAAACAGCCAAAACCCGACTGAGCAACGGACGGCTGGTCCCCTCGGGGCAATCTTTGTGTCTCTGCGACTGACCGATTCTCGTAACACATTATTTCATAACCACTTACTCTGAATCATTAATCTTCAACAACCCGGTCGATTCGGTTAGAAATCCGATCCCTCTGCGTCTATTTTGGAGATGGAACACCGAGCGGGATCACAGAACCGACGCAGACAGCTTTGTTCTGCATTCGGTGAGACTACGGAACTGAATGGCGAAACGAGGATCTTCGGCGTGGTCGGCGGAGGTGGAGTCGCTTTACCGAAGCCAGGCACGCGAGTTATGGGCGCTGTTTTACGTGCAGTGCTGCGACAGGGAACGTGCGCACGACGCCGTGCAGGAAGCGTTTACCCGGCTGCACGCGCAGGATGGCAAAACGATACGAGACAAGCGGGCATGGTTACTCCAAGTGGGACGAAATTGGCTGCGGGATGTCGCCCGTCGACAGAAGGTGGCGGCGCGTTCGGTCGAGTCGCTCGATCATCTACCCGACGCCGATGCCGATCCCTCTTCTCTGCTGGAGCATGTCGAGTTACAGTCCCGCGTCCGCGAAGCTTTGAGCCGGCTGCGGGCGGAAGACCGCGAAGTGCTGGTGCTGCGGTATGCGTTGGATTGGTCGTCAAATCGAATGAGTACAGCGTTGAATATTTCGTCAGCTGCGATCGACATGCGTCTTTCGCGGGCCAGACGGCGGCTGGCAGAAATCCTCGGCAACACGGGAGTTGGTCATGAGTCAGACTGAACCTGGTTCAGACTCCTCGAGCGATGCAGATATGGATGCACTCCTGAAGGAGTTCTTTGCGCATGAAGTGCCGGCCGAATTGCAGCAAACGGCCGACGCGCCACAACCGGTTTCGGTTCACACTGAGGCGCGCAGTCGAGGCCGACGTCTGACGCCATGGCTCGGTTTGTCGGTCGTCGCCGGCAGTTTGCTGGCCGTTGCGATCCTGCTGTCGCAGCCATCGCCTCAGTCTCCCACCCATTCAGAACCTGCAGGGCCGATTGCGAATTCGACGGAACCAAAACTGGAAGCGGACGGCAGCGTCGCCGCTGAAGAGGCGAATGTCGATGGGCAGTACAGCTCCGACGTTGAGGTTTTCGACAGGGCCAACGGGCCGGTTGAGCACCGGATTAAGAATGTATTGATTCTCGACCCCGATGCGGGAACGGGCGTCGAGATGTTGCTACCCGAATTGGAAATTGAAATCTTCCCCATCGATGATGACGATAAGAACAATCCCAACCAAATCGACGGGGACGAAGCAAGGTTCCGCTTCCAACTGCAGCCCAGGGTTGAGGGGGCGAAGCAACATTTGTACTTGCGAGTGCAGTGGCCGATTGCAGGACAGGGTGCGATGCGCAACCTCGAATTCGATCTCGGCACCGATGTGGGAACCAATCCCGATATCGAGCAGTTGCTCAAGCGCGAAACGCTGAAAACAGAACTGCAACAACTGCCATCAGGCGTTCGCAAGCAACTGGAATCCGCACTGCGAAAAACGCGGTTTCCGGCATCGAACGTCAAGCAATAGCTGCGGTGCAACGCACCGCTGACTGCGAGCCGTTGGCCCGCAGCTGCTGCGGCACTGATGATCGCAATCCGCTACGACGACGCTTCTTCTTTCGCCTTTGCCGCCGCAGCGACGATTTTTGCCTGCTCGTTCGGCGGGACGTTTTCGTAGTGGCTGAGTTCCATGGTGAACGATCCCTGTCCACCGGTCAGGCTCGACAGCGAGCGGGCATACGTCATCACTTCGGCCAGCGGTGCTTTCGCCTTGAGGACTTGATATCCGCCCGGGGCGCCATCCATGCCCTCCATGCGTCCGCGACGACTTGTCAGGTCGCTGCTGATGTCGCCCAGCTTCTCTCCGGGAACGGTGATCTCCATGTTGACGATCGGCTCCAGCAGTGAAGGCTTGGCGTCCTTGAACACCTCGCGAAAACACATGCTGGCCGCCATTTTGAAGGCGGTCTCGTTGCTATCGACCGGGTGGTCTTTGCCGAAGAACAACTCGCAGACAACATCCTGCACCTGATAGCCGGCAATCACGCCGCGCTCCATCCGCTCGCGAATTCCTTTTTCAATAGCGGGAATGAAGTTGTTCGGCACCGAGCCGCCGGTTATCCGATCAACGAAACAGGAGTTCAAGTCCGGATCGTAGTGAAACGTCCGCATGCTGTCGAAACGCTGCTTGGTGAAGTATTCGTCGGGGTCGATGTCGTGGGGAAGTGCGGAAATTTTGAAATGCACTTCCGCAAATTGCCCGGAACCGCCCGATTGTTTCTTGTGGCGATAGTGCCCTTCCGACTCTCCACTCACGGTTTCGCGATAGGGAATCTTCGGCTGGTGCGTTTTGACATCAACTTTATCGCGGTTGTGTAAACGCTGCTGCACAATCTTCAAATGCAGCTCGCTCATTCCGTGCATGACCATTTCTTTGGTTTGCGGGTCGCGCGTCAGCCGGAATGTTGCATCTTCATCGACGATCTTCTGTAGTGCCCCGGAAATCTTCTGCTGATCGGCCGCCGACTTCGGTTCGACCGCCAGTCCAACCATCGGCATTGGGAACGGAATGGGCGGCAACTGCAGCGCATCGGAGCCGCCGCTGATCGTATCGCCGGTCGCTAAGTCTTCAACTTTAATGACCGCGACAATGTCGCCCGGTCCCGCCTGATCGACCGGCTCCTGCTTTCCTCCTTGAACGTCGAATAATTGCCCAATCTTCAGCGGTTTGTCTGTCCGCACGTTATGCACCTGGGCGTCTTTTTTGAGTGTTCCCGAGAAAACGCGCAGGTAACTCATCTTTGCCACAAACGGATCGATGCGAGTCTTGAAGACCTGCGCAACGGCCGGACCGCCTGCCTCGGGTTCGAGCGTTACTTCCTCGCCCGCGGCATTCTTTGCCGTCCGACTCACTTCGGTCGGAGAGAGCGCAAACGTCGCCAACGCATCCATGAATTCCGACACACCGACATCATTCCTGGAACTGCTGCATAGAATGGGAATGAGCGTTCCGGCTGCAATGGCCTTGGAAACGCCGGCGGAGACTTCGTCGGCCGACAGCTCTTCGCCTTCCAGGAACCGTTCCATCAACGCTTCGTCCGCTTCGACGATTGCGTCCATCAGCGTCGCGTTGAAATCTGCAGGATCGGCCTGTGCACCGTCGGGAACGCTCTCCGCCGCGCTCAAAGTACTCACGACACCGCTAAAACTCTCGCTGATACCGACGGGGACGTTTAACGGAACACATGTTGCGCCGAACATCTCCTGGATGTCGTCGATCAACTGGCTGTAATCCACGTTGTCGGTGTCACATTTGTTGATCAGAATCATCCGACCGACGCCAGCATTCCCGGCCAGCCCGAACATTCGCCGTGTGTTGACCTCAATGCCCGCATGCGCGTTGATGACAATCACCGCCGTCTCCACCGCCCGCAGTGCTCCAATCGCCTGTCCAATGAAGTCGGGGTAACCGGGCGCGTCGATCAGAGTGATCCGTTTGCCTTGATGCTCGCAGTGAACCGCGGCCGACGACAACGACGACTTTCGTTCTTTCTCGTCATCGTCGATGTCGAGCAGACTCGATCCGTCATCGACCGAACCGGCGCGGCTTGCGATGCCGGTCTTGTGCAGAATCAGGTCAGCCAGTGTTGTCTTGCCGGTTGCTCCATGTCCAACCAACGCAACATTCCTATGGTTCTCGACGGCAAAGGTGGTCATTGGCACTCTCTGGATCTGGCAGTGTGAATTTGACTGTGTGACAACCTCGAAATGCGTGAATTATGAGCGTTTGATTCTACGGAATTCCATTGGAATTCGCTACTGGCTGGTTCGGATTTCCGCGCGCGACAAGCGCACCTGACTCACTTTGTTTTCTTGACGCAAAGACGCGAAGGAGCAAAGGTTTCGCAAAGAAAGAAAAACAGAAAGTGCCAAGCGATGGTTCTTGCTCACTGAAGATGACGATTAGGAAGCCAGGAAAGCAGGAAAACAAACTGGAATGAATTTCCTGCCTTCATGGTTTCCTAATTGAAATCCAAATGCCTGAGCATCTTTTTTGCTGATTTCCTTGAGCCCCTCTGCGTCTTCGCGCCTTTGCGTCAAAAAGGAAACGCCCTCAATGAAAACGATCCCGGGGATCCTCCGTGATTCCCGGGATCGTTTAACGCATTGAAAGTCGTCGGCGACTAACCCTTTGCGGCTGCCAGCGCGGCATCGTAATTGGGATGATCGGCGATCTCCGCAACGTACTCGACGTGCTTGAGCGTTCCTTCGCCATCGACGACGAAGATCGCTCGCGTCAAACAACGATCGAGCGGGCCGCCCGAAATCAGAACGCCGTAATCTTCGCCAAACTTCGTGCAGCGATGAGCGCTGAGCGTGGAAATGCTTTCGACACCTTCGGCACCGCACCACCGTTTTTGTCCGAACGGCAAATCCATGCTGGCCACCAGCACTTCGGTGTTCGTCAAATTGGCGACTTCATCGTTAAACCGCTTGGTCTCTGCGTGACACGTGGGAGTGTCGAGCGAGGGAATGGTGGCAATAATCCGCGTCTTTCCGGCGCTGGTTGCCAGCGTGACGTCTCCCAGATCGGCTCCCTGCAATGCAAATTCCGGCGCCTTATCGCCCGCTTTCAGCTCCGGGCCTGCCAAGTCCACCGGGCCACCTTTGAGAGTAACTGCTCCTGTTCGCACTTCCGCCATCGTGATTCTCCTGCTGTTGATCTGTGAACCTTTTCAGCCCATTTGTACGGCCGGGACACAGTCTGACTCGAATTTTCACACAAAACGAGTGTAAAGTATGGCGAATCGTGACAGACTTTCAAGTCAGCGAAATGAGGCGTAGAATCGGGGGCTTGGTGGGCCGCAAATTGCGTATTTGACGGCGCGACCACTGGTCGCGGCTTTACAGACTTTTGAAATTTGATGTGCTGGGATGAGTGAATCAATTTACAATTTCGATGTCGTGGTGGTCGGGGCGGGTCATGCCGGTTGCGAAGCGGCGCTGGCAGCGGCGCGGATGGGGGCCAAGACGGCTCTGCTGACCATGAATTGCGACACGGTTGCCCAAATGAGCTGCAACCCCGCCATCGGCGGAGTTGCCAAAGGGCAAATTGTTCGCGAGATCGATGCGCTCGGCGGTGAAATGGGACGCGTCATCGATGAAACCGGCATTCAGTTCCGCCTGCTCAACCACACCAAGGGGGCGGCAATGCACAGCCCCCGAGCGCAGGCCGACAAGAAGGCCTATCAGTTCGCGATGAAGTACCGCGTTGAACTGCAGGAAAATCTCACACTGCGGCAGGAAATGGCGGAAGATGTCGAAGTGGAAAACGGCTGCGTGACCGGATTGCGGGTGCGCGGCGACGCCATCTATCGAGCGCCAGCCGTCATTCTCACCACGGGAACATTTCTGCAAGCCGTCATGCACACCGGTGAAGCGAAGACAAAAGGGGGCCGGGCTGGCGAGGGAACAACCGGCACACTTTCCGATGCGCTCGTGCGTCTTGGCTTCCAACTCGAACGATTCAAAACCGGCACGCCGGCGCGAATCAACGGTCGCACGATCGACTTCTCCGCCGTCGAACTTCAACCGGGCGACGAAGAACCGCAACAGTTTTCGTTTCTAACTGACCACATAACCCAGCCACAGATGCCGTGCTACTTAACGAAGACTAACGACACGGTGCATCAAATCATTCGACAAAACCTGCATCGGTCCCCCATGTACAGCGGGCAAATCGAGTCGACCGGCCCCCGGTACTGCCCATCGATTGAAGACAAAGTCGTGCGCTTCGCCGACAAGTCGTCGCACCAGATTTTTCTGGAACCGGAAGGCCGCAACACCACGGAATACTACCTCAACGGCATTTCGACGAGTTTGCCCCGCGACGTGCAGGATGAAATGATCCATGCCATCGACGGGCTGGAACGAGCCGAAATCATGAGGTACGGCTACGCGGTCGAATACGATTTCGCCCCACCCACCCAACTTAGCGCGTCGCTCGAAACCAAGACAGTTGCCGGCCTGTACTTCGCGGGCCAGATCAACGGAACAACCGGGTACGAGGAAGCCGCAGGTCAGGGACTGCTGGCCGGCGTGAATGCGGCGCTCAAAATTGCCGAAAAGGAGCCGTTGATCATTGATCGCAGCCAGGCCTATTTGGGCGTTCTAATTGACGATTTAGTGACGAAAGGCGTCGATGAACCGTACCGCATGTTTACATCGCGGGCCGAATATCGACTGCTGCTCCGACACGATAACGCCGACCGTCGGTTAACCCCGCTCGCACACAAGGTCGGTTTGATTGACGCCGATCGTTGGGCTGCATTCCAGCAGTATGAGGCACAAGTCCAACAGGGAATGGAGATCATTCGCAGTGAACGGCATCACGGTGCGACGCTGGAAGAGGCGTTGCGTCGCCCCAACATCAATTGGCCCAAACTGTGCGAACTTTCGCCGAAGGCGGCTGCGTTATCGATTTCATCCCGCGCACGGTTTCAAGTTGAAACCGAAACGAAATATGCCGGCTATATCCGACGTCAGTCGGCGGAGATCGAACGGCAGCAGAAAGTGCAGGCGGTCCGCATTCCCTCCACATTTGAGTTCGATGCTGTTCCCCAATTGCGAAATGAGGCGAAAGAGAAACTCTCGCGAATTCGCCCCGGCAATTTGGGACAAGCAGGACGAATCAGCGGAATCACCCCGGCCGACATTGCGGTCCTGATGATCTACCTCAAAGAGCCGAACCGCATCGCCGGCTAGTGTCGCGAGTCGTAAGACGGAAGACTTCACGTGCGGAACCAGCACGGGAAGGGGCAACAAGATATCCACGGGTACTGGTCAAACTGGCGAAGAAAATGGCTGTTGACCAATTCCGAAGAATAGATACAATCGGAGCTCAAGATAAAGCTGGTAAGCCAGTTCACGGAGGAGAACCTCCCATGATGGGGGGACTCCTGGTAGGTTCATGTGGTTTGCCTGCCCATTCAATTTGTTGGGCGGGGCGATTCAAGGAATGGATGCGCGACATGAAAACGGTTTTCACCACCGGCGAAGCGGCCAAAATCTGCAAGGTCAGCCAGCAAACGATCATCCGCTGTTTCGATTCGGGCCAGCTGAAAGGGTTTCGTGTTCCGGGATCGCGTTTTCGGCGAATCCCCCGCGATATCCTCTTCAAGTTCATGAAGGATAACGGAATCCCAACCGACGCACTCGAAAGCGGCAAGCGCAAAGCGCTCATCGTCGATGACGACGAGGAACTGGTCGAGCTGATCCGCGACGTACTCGAGGCCGATGGCCGATTCGACGTGCGCGTGGCAAATAACGGTTTCGACGCCGGAATGATGGTCAAAGAGTATCATCCCGACATCATTGTGCTCGATGTGATGCTGCCGGACATTAACGGCAAGGAAGTCTGCCAACGCGTTCGCACCGACCCCACGCTGGATGACGTGAAAATCATCTGCATCAGCGGAATGGTCGAACAGGACAAAATTGCCGACCTGTTGGCTGCTGGGGCCGACGACTTCAAGCAGAAACCGTTTGAAATCGAAGAACTGATCGAACGTGTCTGTCAGTTGCTCGACATGGAATCGGCAGCGACGTCGCGGTAGAGCGACGTCAAATGTCGATTGATGAGCTGATGGATCCCTCGGGACGCAGCCCGAGGGCTTTGGGGCGCGGCATTAACAATCTGAGTTGGCAATGATTGTGCCCGACGACGAACGACTCGAGGCGCTCGCCGAGTTTGCTGCCGGCGCGGGACACGAAATCAATAATCCCGTTGCCACGATCAAGGCGCGGGTCGATTTGCTGCTGCGATCGGAAACCGATCCGCAGCGGCGGCATTGGCTGTCGATCATTGGCGGGCAGGCGGAGCGGATTCGCGACATGATTGGCGACGCGATGCTGTTCGGACGCCCGCCACAGCCGAAAATGGAGTCGCTCGATCTGTCGTCCATTACCGCAAGTGCATTGGAGGAATTGGCCGAACCCGCCCAACAGTCAGGTTGTACATTCGAGTTGATAACAGACGACTCCGTAACGATTTGGGCCGATCCCGTGCAGATTCACGTGGTCGTCAGCGCACTGCTCACCAACAGCATTGATGCGCTGCATGACGGCGGCACGATTTTTGTCGAGGTTCGGTCAATCGTTGAGGCGGAAAACAAAAATATCGCACTGCTGAAAGTGACCGATCACGGCCCGGGTCTCAGCGAAATCGATCAGCGGCACCTGTTCGATCCGTTCTACTCAGGGCGTCAAGCGGGGCGCGGACTTGGTTTTGGCCTTCCCAAGTGTTGGCGAATTGTTTCCAATCACCGGGGGCGATTTGAAGTCGAGTCTGCTCCAAGCGGCCCGACGACATTTTCTATCTATTGGCCGTCGAAGCCGATTGCGGCGGACGGGACCAATTGATCCTTGCACAACCGGTAGCGCGGCAGGATGCCGCAAAATGGCGCGATGGCTTGCCTTCATAACGCGGTGCTCATTCCGTACCTTGCGATTCTGGCCGCCGGCGGTTCGGCCGTCGAGCCGGACGCCATTCAGCGTCCGCCCGCTTTCAAAGTCGAGGTCCCCGATATCGTGCTGACCGATGTGCCGGTCAGTTTCGTACGGATCACCAAACTGAATCCCGATGGTACCGTCGATCTCAGCTTTAGCGGACAGGTATTTATCAGCGGCATTCGTCTTTCGGTGCCACAGGACGTCGATAAAACCAACCGCATTCTTACGGCCGACGTTCGTGAAGACGCCGAGCTCCCACCATTCCGGAGCGGCGTGCTGGAGTTGAAGACCAATCTGAGCAAGCGGCAAAAGGTGTTTATTGTTGGGCCGGCCATCGTTGTCGATCCGAAGAGTCGGCAACCAACAGTGAAGCCAGTCCTGCGCACGCAACGCTGGTTCAGCATCGTGCCGCCGTTACTGGCCATCGTCCTTGCGGTCTGGCTGCGCAATGTCGTCGTCGCGCTATTCGCCGGTGTTTATTCCGGGGCCGCCATTCTCGCACATGGCGACTTCTTTCACGCGCTCGTCCGCACGCTCGACACCTACATTTTGGGTGAATTTGCGCCCGTCGATGCGAACGGCAATGTCGAGTTGCAGCACCTGATGATCATCTTTTTTACGATGTTTCTGGGGGCGATGGTCGGCGTGATGTGGCAAAGCGGCGGGACCACAGCTTTGGTTGGTTCAATGGGCCGATTTACAAAGAAACGCGAACATGGCCAACTGATGACCTGGGCATTGGGGTTGGTTGTGTTTTTTGACGATTACGCCAACACGCTGTTGGTGGGCAGTACCATGCGGCCGGTCACCGATCGGCTGAAGATATCGCGCGAAAAGCTGGCGTTTCTGGTCGATTCGACCGCTGCGCCGGTGGCCGGTTTGGCACTCGTCTCAACCTGGGTGGGGATCGAAATTCAATACATTGGCGACACCTATGCCGACTTGGGCCTGAAAGCCAATGTGTTCGACGTCTTTCTCGCCACCATTCCGTACCGATTTTATCCGCTGCATTTGTTGGCGTTCGTTTGTCTCATCGCCTACATCGGCCACGACTACGGCCCCATGTTGCGGGCCGAAGCTCGCGCTTTGTCCGGTCGCAAGTCAATCGGAGCCGATGCGACTGGAGGTGAAGCGGCCGACTCGGACCACGAAGTCATTGGCCGGCGCAGTGTCGCCCGCAATGCTTACATCCCGCTGGCAGTGCTGCTGTCGGCAATCATCGTTGGGTTATGGTGGACCGGAAGCGAGCGGCTGGAAATCGACAACACGATTGCGGCCGCGCAGGGGGCGGCAGAAAAAGATGATTCGTTCTGGAACATCATTGGCAGCGCGAGCTCCGAACGGGTTCTCTTCCTGTCGGCATTTGTCGCATCGATCGTCGCCGTCGCTTCGGTCGCCGTCACTCGATCGATGACGATCAGTGAAGCGATTGATGCTTGGGTTCGCGGAGCGAAAGGAATGTTCTATCCGCTGCTGATTCTGGTGCTGGCGTGGTCGGTCGCGACGATTTGTAATCCCCAGCATCTCAATACGGCCGGATTTCTGGTCGAGATATTTGACGGCAAGATCTCGGTTGCCTGGATGCCTGCAATTGCCTTTCTGATGTCCGCGATTGTCGCATTCGCAACGGGCAGTTCGTGGTCGACAATGGGATTGCTGATGCCGTTACTCATTTCGGTAACCTATTACCTGCTGATCGACCAGAACGACGCCGACCCCGCACATCACCTCATGCTGGGTACCATCGGTGCCATTCTGTCTGGATCGATCTTTGGCGATCATTGTTCTCCCATTTCCGATACGACAATCCTTTCGTCGGCAGCCACCCGCTGCAATCACCTCTCTCACGTCGCCACACAGCTTCCCTACGCAATGTCGGTGGCCGGCGTTGCGCTATTTCTTGGATATCTCCCCGCCGGTTTCGGTTATTCGCCCATTATCCTCATGCCAATGGGACTGCTGGTGCTGTATCTATTGGTGCAGTTTTTGGGAAGGACACCTGAAAAACTGGCCAGCCAACTGGCAGCCGCCGACGATGACATCGGCATAGACTCTGGCGATGACTCCGTGCCGGATCTGTCGGATCTCGACGATATTGAGGCCGTCGGCGGCGAAGACTGAACGATGGTTCGCATCGACTGACTGACTTGTAGTGGCCGCATTTATGCGGTTCGAATGCTTCCCGCCGCGCCAAAACCCGATGAATCGGATCGCAACGGACTGCGTGAGTCGCAATCCACGCGATTTCTGCTCTCCTACACGCAATTGGCCGCTAGTGCGTGGTATGCTTGAGTTTCGTGTCGGAGATCCCACGGGCCGCAGCCCGTGGGCTTTGGCGATGCGATGTCAACTCCTCAGATCTCAGTTATGCGATAACAGAACACGAAACATGACCATGAACGACAACAAACTGCGGGGGATTTTTACTCCCAATCTTGTGCCGATGGATTCTCAGGGCCGGATCAACGAAGCCGAATTGCGGCGTTACGTCGATTGGCTGATTGAACGCGGTGTGAACGGTTTGTATCCGAACGGATCGACGGGCGAGTTCACGCGATTCACTCCCGAAGAGCGACGGCGTATTGTCGAAGTGATTGCCGACCAGACACGGGGCCGCGTACCCATTCTCGCCGGAGCAGCCGAAGCCAACGTCAAAGAGACACTGTCGGCGTGCGAGTTCTACGCCGATTTGGGAATTCGAGCCGTCGCCATCGTCGCCCCGTTTTACTACAAACTCAGCCCGGCGTCGGTCTACGCTTACTTCAAGGAAATTGGCGACAACACGCCCATCGATGTCACGCTGTACAACATCCCCATGTTCGCCAGCCCTATCGATGTTCCGACCATTCAGCGGCTCTCGGAAGAATGCGAACGCATTGTCGCCATCAAAGATTCAACCGGCGACGTTGTGAACATGATTCGCATGATTCAGGCGGTGCGTCCGAATCGGCCCGACTTCTCGTTCCTCACCGGCTGGGATGCGGCGCTGATGCCCATGTTGCTCATTGGTGCCGACGGCGGGACCAATGCCAGTTCGGGCGTCGTGCCGGAAATCACCCGCAAACTATACGACTTAACAATGGCCGGCCGGCTCGACGAAGCCCGCGCGGTGCAATACGACCTGGTGACGTTGTTCGACACAATGATTTACTCGGCCGAGTTTCCCGAAGGGTTCCGGTCGGCAGTCGAACTGCGCGGATTCCAAATGGGAGTCGGTCGCCAGCCACTTTCCAGCGAACAACAAACCGACCTCAAGGCACTCAGCGACGTGCTGCAATGCATGTTGGCCGGTCACGGCTTCACCGACCAACCGGTCGGCGGCTGCCCAGTCTCCTCAAGTGATGTTGATGCCGGCGAAGTGACCGAAATTGTCAGCAACGTCGTCGCCGAGTTGAAACGCCGTGGGTTGATGTAGACCGTAATCCCACGGCGCGTAGACCGTAATCCCACGGGGCGCAGCCCGTCGGCTTGCAAGGGCGACACTTAGTGTTTAGCCGAGATGCGAAGGCATTGCGCGTCTGGACGCTATGCTGCAGCGGCGGCCATGATGAAAACAGCAACGCACCACAAGAGCAACATAGCGGCCGTCAGCGACAGACTGACGATCGAGATAATCTTGCCCGCCTTTGTGAGTCCTTCCCCTTCGGGGTCCATCCGGCCGGCCTTCATTTCCTGCAGATCCCCATTCGCCATAACCCACGCGACGATGCCGAAGATTTGACAGACAAAGAGACTGAGAATTCCGAACGTCAGTAGCATCGCGCCACGGTGTGGCTGGCTATAAGATGACGACCGACTCGAATACCTGTCATCGACATCCTCACCGCAAAATCGGCAGCGGCTTGCGGCGCGCCGAATCTGCTCGCCGCACATCGGACAGGATTTCGTCGCATCCGAGCGTGTTGACGGAGCGGCTGGTGCATCGAATTCATCAAGTCCCGAGCCGCCTGCATCATCGCTGTCGTAGTCGTCGGGCGCTACTTCTGCTTGCGGTACGCTCAAACTTTCGCCGCAGCCAGGACACTTGGCGGTTTTTCCAGCTTTCGCTTCCGATGTGCGAAGCAGTTTCCCGCAAACGTGACAGTTGAATTCAATGGCCATGATGACAATCTACCTACTCTGTTCGAGCAAGTCAGCCCGGAATGACACCGGTCATTTCAGCAAAGTTTCCTGTAGGACACGATCCCGGATTCTGCCGCTGGCCTGTTAGACAAGACGGCGAGTTGATGGAACCAATTAGACGAAAAGTCACACGCGCGCCGTCGCCCGCCCCGACATGCGACAGTAAGCAACGGCGAACATCAACATGGTCAATGGGGCCGTAAATAACACCCCGATGCACAAGGCACAGATTCCCAACAAGTTGATTCCGAAGGCGGCAAGTGCGAGAACGAAGATCGCCCCCCAATTCCCTTCGGTGATCTCTTTGGCCCGACTCAAACACTCTATTCCCGGCAAATCGCGGTCGAGAATCAGATAAGCGAAAGGCCAGAACATCAACGCCAAAATGATCCCGGGTACGATGCACGCCGCTGTTCCGAATGTAACCATCAGTAAGAAGAGAATCGAGTTGCCGAGATATCTGAGATAGAATCGTCCCGCGCCAAACAGATCCCCAATCTCAGCGTTCTTCCCGCGGGCAACGTTCAACAACAAACGCTTAAAACCAGCTTCAACATACAGCCGAATCGCAAGCTCGATAAAGCCGGCAACGAGACCGACGCCGACAATCAGAACCAGAACACCGGGGTTGGGCTGCTGGTTCCCCATACCGGCCGCCCCCGCATTGATAAGGCCGGTACACATACCTCTGCCAAAGGCGACGACCATGACGATCACAATCATGATCACATAGCCTCCAACACACACTCCCATTTCCGACTTATAAATCTCCCAAGCGGTTGAAATGACCTCGCCAACTTCGATCTGTGTCGGCCGCACTTTACCACGACGCGATCCACCTCCACCGCCGACCTTCTCGCCGCAGTATTCGCATCGAGTCGATTGGCGACTGATCGATTCGCCACACATGGGACACTGCCGCTTCGCCCCACCAGAGGACGCCGGAGCAAATTCGTCCTCGTCCCCATAGTCATCGGCATCGCTATCGCCGTCACCGTATTCATCGGTGCCGAACTCATCATCAGTTTCGGTTGCGGTTCCGGGTACGGTCAGTTTTTCGCCGCAGCCGGGACACTTGGCGGTTTTTCCGGCTTTTTCGTCAGCGGTGCGGAGCAGTTTCCCACAAACGTGACAGTTGAATTCAATCGGCATGATGTCTGATCCAGGTGGTGGATGAATGCAGGTTAGACAGGAGTCAATACATTACCAGAGACCAAGCAGCGATGACAGCATTCGTCTGCAAACTTCGATCCGCAAAAAAGAAAAGCCCGGCTTCCCTGAGGAAGCCGGGCCGATCGTTTCGTCGCGGAACTCACCGTTCAATCACACGGGTGCCACTGGCGTGTCGCCAGGGCAGCGCGGTGGACACTGGCGACACGCCAGTGGCACCCAACCCGCCGATCCGACGTTGATGATGAATTAGCTCTTGCGAACGCGTTTGTTGACGTCGATTTCCAACACGCCGAATGCCTGTTCGTGTCGTTGAATGGTTGCCGACAAGGCAGCCAGCAAACGCTTGGCGGTGAAGTGGTTCATGATAATCCGCTGTGAAACTTCAACCGTTGTGTCGGTCTGTGCGTACGGATTGGGATTCAGGCCGAGATCGAGAATCAACTCTTCCGGCGTGCTGGAAACGCGACACATATTCGCGTAGCAGGCCATCACGTTTGTGTCGTCGATGGTCGTCGTCGGGCGCGGTGCCGGCTGTGTGGCACCGGTTTCACTTCGTTCGGCATTCACGTCGCTGCGCGGATTCGACGGCTTGTCGTTCTTTGCAGCTGGTGCGTTCTTCACTTCGGCTTTCTTCTCATCGGTCTTGGTCTTGGATGTTGACACGTGCAATGTCTCCCGTCGGTTCCCAAAGTTTAAGGCTGCTTCACAGTCCACAGCGCCAATGTTTGATTCAGCAGAACGTTTACAATTCCACCGTAAACCAAATTGGAGCAGTAGCAATATCGATCGGCCGTCAATCTTGCACCGACGACGGTATCGGCGCAGAGTTTACCGTTTTCTTGGGCTGTGCCGCCTGTATCGATTCCTCGGAATGGAATCAGCCGAGCTTTCGCTCGAGGATCATCAGCGTCACGTCGTCGGCAGGGAATTTGTCGGAGTGAAACTCCACGACGGCGGATTTCACCCGCTTCAACAACTCGGGAGCGGGGAGACGGCGGTTTTCGAGGATCAACGCTTTCAACCGCTTGCTGCCAAATATCTCGCCTCGTTCGTCTCTCACCTCGATCACACCATCGGTACCCAGCACCAGCAAATCGCCCACCTGTAGGTTGAGGGACTGGCTCTCGGAAGAGGGAAACTCATCGCTGAAACCGAACGGCAGCGAGGTTGATACCAGATTACAGAACTCCTGCTGGTCTCGCTGAAAGTGAAATGCCGGTCCATGTCCGGCGTTGGCAAACGTCAGTTCGTGCCGAACCGGATCCAATGCGACGATGAGAAATGTGATAAACCGACCGAAATGCAAATCGGCCGCAATCGATTCGCCCACTAATGTGAGAATCTGCGACGGGTCGGAAGTCGTCCGCGCCAAGACGTGCAGCATCGCCCGTACCGATGCCATTATCAGACTCGCAGCGACCCCGTGGCCGCTGACGTCGGCCGTGATGAAACCGAGACGTCCATCGGGCAACGAGACCAGATCGTAATAGTCGCCACCCACCGCTTCGGCAGGTTGCCACCAGACGGCCAGTTCATATTCGGGAATCTCGGGCATTTCGGCTGGCAGAAAAGACGTCTGAATTTCGCGGGCCATCCCGATTTCGACTTCCAGCGCCTGGATGCGGCGGGTCTCTTCCAACCGGTCGGCCCGTTCCAGCGCAGTGGCCGCATGCGATGCGAATGCCTGCAGCAGCTCTTCGTCGAATTCTCCAAAATCACTGTTCCGCTTGTTAATCGCCTGCAGCACACCAACCAATCGATCGTCGTGCTGTGAGACAACCGGGGCCGCCAGAATGTTGCGGGTGACAAACCCGGTCGCGCGATCGATGCTCGAAATCCAGCGAGCATCTGCAGAGGGATCGGGGATGTTGGCAACTTTTCGTCGGCGGCCAACCCAGCCCACAATGCCACTGTCGATTGAGGTGCGGATTTCCTCGATTTCCAGATCGGTGGCGACGCGGGTGTACAATTCATTCGTCGATTTGTCGAAGACAAACAGACTAGCCCGCTCGCAATCGAGGGCATCGCACGCGCCACGGGTCACCGAACGCAAGATCTCGTCCAGATCGTGCAGTCCAGCCAACTCGCGTGTCGTCTCAACCAGCTTCATCGAACCGGTCAGTCGCTGGTGCAGCGATTGTAACTTTGTGGGATCGTCGGTCATCAAATCGCCATCGACGGGCACAATTGCGGGACACGTGGATGCACTGTGTTCACCATACCCATTACGGCAGCGTGGGCCAATGGCGGTTGGATGGCTGTCGGATCCCTCGGGGCACAGCCCGAGGGCTTTGGGAGGAGATGTTGAAAATCTGGCTCTCAGTTAACGTATTCATCCGGAACCTTGATCGCCGTTCCCAGCCGCTCGTCGATCCACGCCGGATCGCAGAATCGGCGTAACAACCACCGTAGCGTGTGCTCAATTCGACCGGCCGCTTGTTCGATGCGTCCGTCCGATGCCGAATGGCCTTCCGATGATGCGCCACCGTTGGGCGAAACTTCCGTGTCGTGCCAGACGAATCCCTGCGATTCGAGCCGCGAATGCCATACCTCTTTAGTAGCCACGGAATTGATGCGGTCCTGAATCCGCCGTGCCCAGACAATGCCAAAGGTGTTACGGAAGTCGGTCCATAATCTGTCGGCCCCTTCAATCCGGCACTCGAACGCCCCCTGTTTCATGGTGCCGGCCGATGTCCGCCGCGACCGCGTTCTTGCTGACTGACATCCGATGAGGATTGCTGCCGACAACAAAACCGTTGCCCACAATCGCAAACGGTAGGGTTGGACGAGTTGATCGGGAACGGCTTCGGCAAGTGTCGCGACCAGCATAGCGACTGCGATCGTGAACAATACGGCCGACAACGTGAACCGCGTGCCGACGTAATTGCCGGCGCTCATCACCAGCACCAGCCCAAAGCCGACTAAAACGGGCGTTTCCAGCTGCAACCGGGACGGATCATTCAGTTCTCGCCAGGAAACTGCCAACGGTGACGCCAGCACGAGAATCATTGGCAGCACAACAAACCACTGCCAAACGCGCGTGGTCGGTCGCCGCGCTCCGAGTACCGACATCGCCGGACAAAGAGCCAGTACCGCCGTCGCGTACCACAATCGGTCGGCCAATCCCTCACCGATTGTTGTCAACACGCCGTCGGCCGCCCAGCACGCTGACCAAATGAGAACCGAAACGATGCCCCAACTGGCTGCCGTACTCAGGGTTGTGTGTTTCAATGCGAGACGGCCACGGATCAGGATCACCACCGAACCGCACAATCCGCATAACCCGCAAAGTCGAAGTAAACCATCCACAGTCAAGCCGACCCGTTACAAAAACCGTCCGCAGAATTGTTACAGCCGGAAGTACCCGACCCATGTTGCTGACTTCGAGCCGACATGGGCATTTTAGGCGGTGCTTTGCGAAGCACAATGCCGAAAAAACGATTGGTGTTACCCACATTGTTAGTGTGAGCATTGGACTCCCTTGTTGGACATCACGGGCAACAGCCCGAGCAGACATCAGGAGTTCCTCACGTAATCTCGAAATGAATCGAGGAGAAGCCCGTAATGAAATGGTTCACTTTGACTGCTGCGCTCATGGTTTGTTGCGCTAGCACCAGTTCGGCTGATGCTGGTTTGCTCGACCTGTTCGACGGCATGGACATTCTGAATGTGAATGGTGGCGGATGCTGTGCACCTGCCCCCAAATGTTGCGCTCCCAAGCCAACATGCTGCAAGCCAGCACCCCGTTGCTGCGCTCCGAAGCCCGTTTGCTGCAAGCCCAAACCCGTTTGCTGCAAGCCCAAGCCCGTTTGCTGCAAGCCCAAACCCGTTTGCTGCAAGCCCGCCCCGAAGTGCTGCGCTCCGAAACCCGTTTGCTGCGCTCCGAAACCGCCAACATGCTGCAAAGCACCGCCGAAATGCTGTGATCCTTGCTGCAACAACGGTGGTCTGCTGGACGACCTGTTCAGTGGCGTCGATGACCTCGTTGGCGGTCTCTTCCACAAGAAGTGCTGCAACTAGTTCTGAGAGGCAACGAATCGACGGTTTCCGTCGAAGCCAAAAACGCAACTCCGGAAAATCGTTCTTGGCTGTTTTGAGAACGTGAGGTTCCGTCCCGGGGGAGAGTTTCTCCCCCGGGACTCTTACGTCCTCACAAATCCGGAAGACAAAATCTGACAAGTCACAGACGCTGGTATCCCGCACCGGGATCTGCGTCTGTTTTTTTTGGCCGACGCCCACCCAGGCTTGAATGCAGCGGGCGGTTCGACATACCTTGGCTGTATGCGTTCCTGCCCCACAACCGTTGTCCTCGGCTCCCGCTCACCGCGGCGTCGCGAGTTGCTGCAATTGCTGGTAGCGCCAGATTCCATTCGTGTGTTGCCGCCCACATCTCGGCAGGAATGTGGATTCGACGGCCTGCATAACTGGCCATCCATCGAAAGTCGGTTGGCAGAAGTCGCAAGCACCAAATGCGACGATGTCCTCTCACAACTCAAGGCGGAATCCGCCAACGAAATCGACGAACAGTTTGCAGCCGTGCTGACTGCCGACACAATTATCGTCGTTACCGAAGAGAACGGGCGGCTCCAGGTACTCGGCCAGCCACCGGAAGATGACTCGTGCCGCGATGTCGTCCGCAACTGGTTTCATCGTTACTACCTGGGCCGAACCCATACCGCAGCCACCGCGATTTGTGTGGCAACTCCTGCCGGCCGGCGAGTTGAACGCGTGGTGACCACGCGGGTATCATTTCACCCTGCGGACGAACAAACCGAGTCGCAGATCGATTGGTATCTGGCAACCGGCGAGTCGCAGGGCAAAGCGGGTGGCTACGCTTTGCAGGGAGCTGGCGGCGTCTTCATTTCGGCCGTTGAAGGCAGTGTCCATAATGTCGTGGGATTGCCGCTGCGAGAGCTGTTGAACGCACTGAGTGAATTGGAAATCGATGTCGCCGCAATCAACAATTGAAAATGGGGGTCTCCCGGCCTCGCTTCAGTCGCAGGCGTCTCCCGTCGATGATCCGCAAATCACCATCGGCGGACGCGTTCTCCCGACGCGATACTTCCTCGCGCCGTTGGCAGGATACACACAACTCCCCTTTCGGACCGTCATTCGCAATCTCGGCGGGTTGGGTCTGGCAACAACGGATCTGGTTCTCGCATCACAGTTACTTTCCGGGTCAAAGAAGTCGCGCGAACTGATTGCCACGTCACCGGATGACCGACCGTTGTCGGTGCAGATTTTCAGCGGACACACCGACGAACTGGTGCGTGCCGCAAGACATCTCGAACGGGCCGGATTCGAATGCATCGATATCAACATGGGCTGCCCGATGGCTAAGGTGAACAGCCAGGGAGGCGGCGCTCGGTTGATGTGCAATGCCGATAACGCCCGCGACACGGTGGCCCGCGTCGTCGATGCGGTGAAGATTCCGGTGACGGTCAAGATTCGTCTGGGCTGGGACCGCGAGTCCATTTCCGCACCAATACTGGCCCGCGAATTTGAATTGGTCGGTGCCGCAGCCATCACCGTTCATGGGCGAACACGACAGCAGGGATTCCACGGCACGGTCAATCTCGATGCCATTCGTGCCACCGTCGAAGCCGTCAAAGAGATTCCCGTCGTCGGTAACGGCGACGTCCGCACCGCCAAGGACGCACTGGCGATGCGGCGCATTACTGGTTGTGACGCGGTTGCCATCGGCCGCGGAGCGCTGATCGACCCCTGGATTTTCAAGCGGATTGAACGAGTCACTCAGGGCAACACCGAACCGTTTGAGCCGACCGTCGATGAGAAAGTCGATTTCCTGCAAAACCACTTTCGCGCCATGTTTGTACATCGCGGCATCTACAGTTGCGTCCTGTTCCGCAAATTCGCGGGATGGTACGGTTCCCGGCTTGGAATTCCGGAAGAGTTGGAAGATCGGCTCCGCCGATTTGAATCGACGTGCGAATTCGACCAAATCGTGAAACAGATTCGTCTCCGACACGGCGAACGCAAGACGTCGGTTCCCACGGCTCTCGTCAAACTTCCCAACGGCCCCGTGGAACGCTGGTAAACGCACAACGGCTGCGTTCCGTTGGATCGCAGCTATGATTGATCGTTATTCGACGTTCGCGGTCACATCGACGCCCAAGTCTTCAACCGTCAACAGGCTCTTAAACGGCAATTCTCGGGCGGCGAAGTTGGCGGCACCCCCTTGCAGGCGATCGCAGATGCCAACAACCAGCACGACTTCGCAACCGAATTCAATGACCCGATCGACGGCCAGTAACGAACTGCCGCCCGTGGTGACAACGTCGTCGATGATCACCACCTTCGCAGTCGGCGAGACCGGACCTTCAACATACTTGTTGGTGCCGTGCCCTTTGGCCTCCTTCCGGACGAGAAATCCGTCGAGCGACTGCCCGCGTTCGGCGGCGACTGTTAATACGCCGCCGATGATCGGATCGGCCCCGATTGCCATGCCGCCAATCGCGTCGAATTCGACGCCCTCGAGCAATTCCAGCAGCCCCTCGCTCACCAATCGCAAGCCGGTCGAGTGCAGCGTGATTTGCTTACCGTCGAGATAATACGACGACTTTTTCCCGGAAACGAGTGTGAAGTCGCCGAACTTGAGGGCGCGCTGTTTGAACAGTTCAATCAGTCCGTCACGGTCATACATCGCTGAGCCTTTCGACATGGAGAGGGTGTCAGCGTGGTATTGTAGTGGCGAATGACTGCGCCGGTAAGTCCCACGGGACGTGGCCCGTGGGCATTGCATCAGTCAAATCGGATTACTTGCGGATGATGACTTCTGACCCGACGCCGAGTAGATCGTAGACGATTTCGATGTCGCTGTTCAGCATCCGAATGCAACCGCGCGATTCGGCCCGTCCGATTGATTGCGGATCGATCGTTCCATGAATGCCGAAACTATCGCCGATGTCGAGCCATCGCTCACCCAGCGGATTTCGCGGGTCATCGCCATCAATCACGTTGCCTTCGGGTCCGTAATATGTAGGATTGACCAGTTTTGTCAGCACCTTGAACCGCCCGATGGGTGTCCTTTCATCCTTGCCGACGCCAATTGGGAATCGGCGAACGAAATAGCCGTGGGCATGGATGGTCAATTCAAATTCACTGAGGTCGAGGCGTGCCGCAAACGGGCCTTTGATCACTTTGAGTTTTTGCCCAGGACGAATCCGACGCGGGTCGATGTGATTCAGCCGTACCAAATATTCCCACGGAATACTGTACTGTTTGCCGATCGACTGTAGCCGATCGCCCGGCTGAATCACGTAGGGTTGCATGTAGTGCCGGAGATCGGAAAAGTAGATGGACTTGGCCGTCTCCTCGATGCGATCTTTAATCGCGTGACGCCATTCCGGTTTCACCCAATACAACGTCGATAGCTCACGATGAGCCACAAGTTGGCGATCGGTGCGAAGCAGTTCGTCGATTTCTTCAATCTTACTGATCGCTTCGGGAGGCAACGCAGCGTTTTTGGTTGCGTCGCTACCAATTTGTACGACGTTGCGGTTTCTTTCGGCGGATGGCTTCGTGCGAACGTTGAATGGAGAGACTTCTGCGACCGAATCTGCGTGAGCCACATGCCGGGCGTATGACGGGGTTTCCGGTTGTTTGCGGAAGAGAACATCGGGAGCATCTGCCCCCTTTTCTGCGACCGATGACGGTGGATCGAACGGTGGAGCGGTCACATCGGGTTCGTCCTGCTTCGACTCAGTTTCGTCCAACGGGAACAGCAGCGAGTCGTTCGTCGCGCCTTCCCGCACCGGCGGCTCCGATTGAGATCGATAGGCAACAGGGTCCGCCTCGCCGAAGTCAGGCTGGTTCCCTTCCATGCCAAACGAATCGAGCAGCGACTCCTCTCCTTCGGGAAGACCAAGCTCATCCGAATTGTCGGCCAGTTTTCCCGTTTCGGGAGACTCGACCGATACCGGCAGCCATCCCATGTACCAACCGAGAAATCCAGAAAAACCGGCGAACGCAAGGCTCCACACAGTCATTGTCGCGGCAGATCGCCGTCGGGAATTGGTCCGCATGGTCACGTTCTTCCTTGAACAATCGCCATTGGAAATGCAAGAAGATGCCAAGATGGGGGCAGAACGATAGCAGAAACGCTCGAATTCGGCCACGCGATTCCACCTGCGACGTAACCACCTGTTATCACAGCGGTTACGAAACAGACATGCCAATCCAAAAACCCTTGGCGGCTAATGCGATGCGCGGACCAGATATCCGCCGGGTAATCGTCGTACCAGTTGCTTCATTTCCAGTACGGTCAGCGTGGCCAACACACGGGACGGATCGAGGTTCGTGTTTCGCATCACTTCGTCGAGGTGACTTGGTTCGCTGCTGATAAGATTGACGACGTGCCGTTCCTGATCGTTCAGCGTTAACTCCCGCGGCGTGCGCACATCCTCACTCACCCCGGTCCGCACCGGGCGGGTGAGAGGTCCCAGTTCGTCCAACACGTCTTCAACGCCACGAATCAACGTGGCACCGTCTCGAATGAGGTTGTGCGAACCAATGCTGGCCAAGCTGTCGATACGCCCCGGGAGGGCGAACACTTCACGTCCCTGTTCCATCGCATGCCGCGCCGTGTGCAACGAACCGCTTTTCTGCGAAGCCTCGATGACAATCACTCCCAGCGACAATCCACTAATGAGGCGATTGCGTTGCGGAAACAGCCCCGGAATCGGCTCGCGGTGCAGCGGCGATTCGGTCACGATGGCGCCCTGCCGTGAAACTTCGTCGGCCAGTTCGACATGTTCCGGCGGATAGACCTGCGCCAAACCGGTCGCTGCCACCGCAATTGTTCGCCCCCCGGCGTTCAGCGCGCCGCGATGAGCGGCCGCATCAATCCCCCGCGCCAATCCACTAACAACAGTCATTCCCGCTCGCGCCAACGCGCCGGCCAGTCGTTCGGCTTGCTGTCGCCCATAAAGCGTGCAGCGCCGTGACCCGACAATCGCCACCGCCAACTGGTCCTGCTCAATAATATCGCCGCGGCAGTAAAGTACGTTCGGCGCATCGCAGATTTCCGCAAGCATCGGCGGATAGCCCGGCGAGCCGAGATGGAGCATCTCAACCCCGAGTTCGCGGCAGCGGGCGAGTTCCCGTTCTGCTTCATCACTCCGCCGCGCTTCGGCAATCGCGGACAGAAGTTTCGGCCCGATGCCATCGACGGCCGACAGCTCCGAAGAAGAAGCCGCGAACACCCCCGCGGGGGAATCGAACCGCGCCATCAGCAATTGTTGCAACCGAGGACCAATGCCCGGCACCAGATTCAATCGCAGGGCATCGAGCAGTTGCCGTTCTGTCGCAGATGATTCAGGCACGATATTCAACGCCGAACGTGAATCGTTATGGAAATAACTCGGTGGAAATTAATCGGACGTCACTCAGCCAGTTCGTCCAACACGGCAACGACATCCTCTTCCGGAATATCGCAGAACACCTCGGCATGTCCGAGTTTCGTCGGCAGCACAAAACGAAGTTGGCCGGCTACAGTCTTCTTGTCGAGTTTCATCCGATCCAAAATATCCGTCGTGGAAATGTTCGATTCTTTGGGGAGTTTGACCGGCAACCCCACCGCTTCCAGCAGACCGGTTTGCCGTTGCGTTACCGACGAGTCGATCAATCCACAACGTTCTGCCAGCCGGGCGGCATACACCATGCCAATGGAAACGGCTTCACCGTGAAGCAACGTGCCGTATCCACACAGCGTTTCAAATGCATGGGCAAATGTATGACCATAATTCAAAATGGCCCGCTTTCCTGTCCGTTCTTCCTCGTCGGCTTCAACAATATCGGCCTTCAACCGACACGAATGCGCAACAACGTGTCGCAGCACATCTGATGCGCGCTCGCGCATTCCCTCAACATTCGCTTCCAGGTACTCGAAGAACTGGTCGTCGAGACTGGCACCATACTTGATGACTTCGCCCAGCCCACTGACGTAGTCTCGCCCGGGCAACGAGTCAAGAGTTGCCGTATCGATGAACACTCCGGTCGGTTGATGGAACGCGCCGATGAGGTTTTTTCCGCTGGGGTGGTTGATGCCGACCTTCCCACCGACCGAACTATCAACCTGCGCCAACAGCGTTGTGGGAATTTGGATGAACGGGATGCCGCGGGCGTACGTGGCCGCGGCGAAACCTGCAAGATCGCCAACGACACCGCCACCAACGGCCGCAATCACCGTGTGACGATCTGCCCTGAATTCGACGAGTTGGTCGTAAATTGCCGACACGCTCGCCTGACATTTCGATTGCTCGCCCGGTTCCACCTCGTGTACCTGACAATCCCAACCATCGTCTTCCAAACTGTGTCGCACCACGTGGGCGTAGAGTTTTGCGACGTTGCCATCGGTGACAATCAACGCTTTTCGCGAGACTTGTCCGCCCGGCGCCGACAGCCGTTCCTTGCAACTCTCAAGCCGTCCCGACAACGACGCCAGACCATCGGTCACGATATCAATCTCGTAACTTCGCGGACCGAGGTAAACCTGGACGATCAATCGATTGGACGTATTCGGGGCCGTGCCGGCCGTTTCATCGAGGAATGTGGGATGTTCTTGATTCATTAAACTTGCCGTGCGTGAAAGGCTGCGGAAATACTGTGTTGTGAAACTAAGAACATCATTTGGATAACAGTTTGTGATTCGCCAATCGAATCGTGCGAACCGTCAGCCCTGATTCTGATGCCGTTGTGACCGTCTGCTCTGTCGGCAGATCAAAATCTCCAACCCGCCGCCAGCGAACTTGAACCGTTTCGGTTCGCAAAAGTCGGCCGGTCTTGGCGTCCCAATACTGAACAACATAAGAATGCGGAAGAAACTTCCCTTCGGCGTTCTTCTTGTTGTCGAGGACCGTGATGGTCATGTTCATCGGACCGATGTTGCGATTGACGACGCTCAGATGGCCATCACGAACGCGGTAGCTTGAGGCAAACCGTCCGCCGTCGAAAATTAACAGTCGCCCCAGCGGATGATCAAGATCGTCATCGGCAAATCGCAGCACCGGTTTGGGCCGCGAACCATCGGATGCCTGCCGATGCAAGACGATGGAACCCAACTGATCTTCAACCCATTCCGTGCCGGCTTCTTCGTCGGATTCGACGGTCAAGTCTCCCTCGGCATCGACGCGTGCGGTTCCTTCAAATCCCCGCCCATCAACGCTGCCGGAAACGTCGGCGGTGAAACCGGGCAAGTTCTTCCAAACCGCTCGTTTGGCAATTGCGGCTTCGAACAGGGCGACGGCTTTTTCGTCGGCACTTGAACGAACGAGCGGCCAACGAAAGCAAAGCGTCGCGAAGTCGCGAATTTCGGTGTAACTCTTCCCGCCATGTTCGCCCCTCTGCTTTGTCGTCGCCCGTGTGTAAATGCAATATTGGCCGGCGGCATCGGGTTTCCAGGTGACATGACCACTCTTGTCGGCTTTCAGTTCCTCGTTGACGAGATCGGAATCGACCGTCGTAAACAGTGCGCCGGGAACAGGCTTGCCGTCTCTCAAAGCCGTCAGCGTCACGCCCTTTTCACTCCAACTCGCCACAATCTCCAGCGGCGCACCTTTGCGGGGCGACATGGCGTTCAGTTTTTCCGGATTTCCGGCGACTCCTTTCGGATGGTACCGCAGCAGAAACGACACGTCGCGTTTGAGGACGCCATAAACCAATTCACCGCCGACCGAGACCGAACCGGATGACGGCAGAAACGCACGCAGACGATCCGTTCCCGCCTTCACCACCAAAGGTTGAAACTTCCCCGGTGTTTCCTGGATATCAAGTTTGGTTGGTTTGATCTTCTCGACGAATCGAGCATCGCCGGCGTGTGCATATTCGCTGAAATAAACTTCGGCCGATCGTCCCGCTTCGGCATGCGTGCCGATTCGCAGAAACAGAAAATGCGCACTCGCCGTGTTGGCGTGAATAGCCGCGATCAAGCCGACAAACAGGACATATGAAATCGCATGACGTCTCATGAACGCTTCTCGCTCAGCAAAACTTAGGTGGATGGCCTACGCAACAAATGTGAAGCGTTCACCATTCTACGCTGCAGCGACAACCAAGGGAAGCGGTCCGCGAATTTCGCGTTGGTGCCGATGACTACCGTTTGCCGAGGCGCCCGACATATTGCAGAAACCGCCGATCCAACGTTTGCAGATCGTCGCCGAACGATGCCCGAAACGCCTGCACTTTGCTTTCAGGTTCATCCCAAATCAGTGCCGGTTTTTTTGACAGGCGATTGAGGTAATCCATGTACTGTTTCCGGCGCGTCTTGATGAGAAAATAATTCAGCGCCCACGATTCCGCGTAGGCATCTTCGGCCGTCTCCGCGTTGGCGAAGCGAGCGTTGCTCGACAACAGCGACTCCAGCGCGTTCGCTTTCCGCCGCTTGCGGGCGTAATCGTGGAAGCGGTTCAGCCGCACAGCATTGACCTTGCCGACCGTGCGCCAGCCGTTTCGGCTTTTGAGATCGGGTGTCTCGAAGTACATCGCCATCCCTTCGCTCAACCACAACGGGTTGTCGGCGTATCGCGTGTGCATGCCGCAATTGAAGGCGATCTGATGCGTCGCCTCGTGTACGACAGTCGCCACATTGAAGGGAGACGCGGCAATCTTGCGATTGACCGCTGCCGGTGTCACTGCGCGGTCGCTCTTTCCATCAGCGGTCAAGTCGTACAGTACCATGCGGTTCGTGCGAATGGAATAATAACCTTTCGCATTCGCAACAGCCGGGCCGGCATCTTTCGTTGCGAACTTGGCGAACTGTTCGGCATCGGAAAACACGATCGCCACCAACGGCAATTCCGGGTCGTGCAGGTCGAGTGCGCGGGTTTTCCAGTGCGTGCGAAACGCGCCCATCAGTCGTTCAAACAACGCGCCACACCACCGCGCATACGCCGGTCCCGAATTCGTACAAATTGTGTAATGCCGCGTCGTCACAACTTCAAAGCCCTCGCCGAACTCCTGCTTCAACTCTCCAGCAAGTTCATCCTCCGACATCGGCTTGAAGTTCTTCCCGGTCGCTTCCTGTTTCTGAAGCTTGTCGGGCGTGATGTTCCACAGCCGTCCGTCGCGACCCAGCAGCAGAATTCCGCCATCCTTCGCCGTGACAACAATCCGACCATCAACAGTCTGTGACTGCCGATCCTCATCGGTGAATGTCACATGCACCTGAAGCGCTTCGTCCACATCGGCTGCCGCGCAAAACGTCGGCACTGCGCACAGCCAGACGGCGACCGACATCAGTGTCGTCCTCGTGCGTCCCGTATTTTTCGGCATGAAGTACTTCATCACCAGTTATTCTATCACTCTGCAAGCATTCGCCACGGTCATTTTTCGCCGAAAACCGACGTTGAGAACGATTGAAGTCAAAAAACGCCGCTTGTGATGCCGCCTGCAGCCTCCTACGATTCGAGATGTCACCGGTTACCGCCCCAACAGTTTAACCGCCAACAGAATTCCGACAGATGTCCAACTTCCTCAGCACCGAAACCAGCCCCTACCTTCTGCAACATGCATCGAATCCCGTTGACTGGTATCCGTGGGGAGATGTCGCTCTCGAAGCGGCGCGGGCGCAGGAACGGCCGATTTTTCTCTCCATCGGTTACAGCGCGTGCCATTGGTGCCACGTGATGGAACACGAGAGTTTTGAGAACACGCAAATCGCCGAGTTGATGAATCGCCACTTCATCAACATCAAGGTCGATCGCGAGGAACGGCCCGATCTCGATCAGATTTACATGAACGCCGTCATGGCGCTCACCGGTCGCGGCGGCTGGCCGATGTCGGTCTTTCTCACGCCCGATTTGAAACCGTTTTATGGAGGCACCTATTGGCCTCCGACTTCTCGAATGGGGATGCCTGGGTTCGGAGACATTTTGCAAAAGGTGAACGAAGCCTGGAGCAACAGCCGCGACCACGTGTTCCAAAGTGCCGACGAGTTGACCGAGCATGTGATCGCAATGGGTGTCCCGCAAGGCGAACCGGGGACGATTGCCGAACCCCAATTGATTGCTGCGATGCAACAACTGCTCAAGACGGCCGACCGCACGAACGGCGGCTTTGGCGGCGCTCCCAAGTTTCCTCACCCGATGGACATCCGCCTGCTGCTGCGCTGTTGGAAACGGTTTGGCAGCGACGACGCGCTCGCCGTCGTCAATCTTACGCTCGATAAGATGTCGCGCGGCGGTATTTACGACCATTTGGGTGGCGGATTCCATCGTTATTCCGTCGATGAACGCTGGCTTGCGCCGCATTTCGAAAAGATGTTGTACGACAATGCGCTGCTGGCAATGGCCTATTTGGATGCGTTTCAGGCAACGAGCAATCCCGACTACGAACGCGTCGTCCGCGAAACGCTGGACTATATTCTGCGCGAAATGACACAGCCGGAAGGCGGGTTCTACAGCACACAGGACGCAGACAGCGAAGGCGAAGAGGGCAAGTTTTTCGTGTGGTCGGAACGAGAACTCTGCGATCAACTTGAACCCGAAGACGAACGCGTCTTCGGCACGTGTTACGACGTCTCTGCCGGAGGGAACTGGGAAGGTCACAATATTTTGAATCGCGTCAAGACGCACGCCGAAGCCGCTGCCGCGCTGAAACTCGACGAGGATGAATTATCAGGACTTCTTGATCGCTGCCGCCAGAAGTTGTTTGATGTTCGTAAACAGCGCATCGCGCCCGCGCGCGACGACAAAGTGCTCGTTTCCTGGAACGGCTTGATGATTTCCGCGATGGCACGGGCGGCGCAGATACTGGATGAACCGAAATATGCCGACGCCGCACGGGACGCGGCCGATTTCATTCTGCAGCAGATGCGCGATGACGAGGGCCGATTGCTGCACGCCTTCAAAGATGGACGAGCGCGATTCAATGCGTACCTCGACGATTATGCCTGCCTGATCGACGGGTTGATCGACCTGTATCAGGCGACGTTTGAAACGCGTCATCTGGATGAAGCGCTCGCGCTGTCGGAACGGATGATTGCACGTTTTCACGATGCCGACACCGGCGGATTCTTCTACACGTCAGCCGATCACGAACAACTTGTCGCTCGCAACAAAGACAGCCAGGACAACGCAACCCCATCGGGAAACGGCATGGCAGCAACTGCGCTGTTGCGGCTGGGACGGCTTTGCGGTCGAAGTGACCTGGAAGACGTTGCCGTCGGCACGCTGGAAATGCTGGCTGCACAACTGGCACAGTATCCGACATCCGCCGGTCAATCCCTCATTGCCGCCGATTTCCTACTCGGCCCCACTCACGAAGTGGTCATCGTTGAAGGCAACAGCCCGGCCGAGACCGAAGATTTACTCCGTCCGATCCGCCAACTTTTTCTGCCGAACGCGCTGCTGTTGCTTCGGCCAGCCGGCGCTAGTGACAATGACCTGCCGGCTGCCGTCAAACCGCTGCTTGCCGGCAAGACCACACAAACTGGCACAGCAACCGTCTACATTTGCGAACGCGGAACCTGCCAGGCGCCGTTGACGGATGTCAAAGACATCCAGTCGGCATTCGAGGGTTCGTAGTGACCGCATTCATGCGGTTCGAATGCTTCCCAGCACACCGCCCTTGTTCGATAATAAGAGGGGCGATGATTCGGGTCACGACGAGCCAGCACGCGACTTTTCGATAAGCCACTCGAAAACGCGTTGATGCTCTTCAATGACGGCCGAGTCTTCAAAAATCACGTCGCTCGCTGCGCGAATTTCGGCTTCGATGCCGCTGCGATAAAGCGCATCGGTACCGATGGCGACGGCGATATCGACATATTCATCGAGCGTCTGCGCAATACAGGAACTGATCTCCATCTTCGAGTAGAACCCGATCGTGTATCGGCCGCGAACCTGGTCCGTTGGCTGGCCTACCCCCGATCTTTGTACCACCCTCAGTGAGAGAATCGGGGTTCAGGTAACACGTTCTGTTCAACAGGGCGCAGCGTAGCGAAGTCCTGTTGAACAGAACGGGCCGCATATGCGGCGGGGGTCTCGTAGTCCAA
>JABISG010000167.1 GCA_018699955.1 Planctomycetaceae bacterium
GACGTCGAATGGACTGTCTCCGAAGAGAACGGCAAAGGCAGCTACCGAGGCGGACTGGGCGAACAGCAGATGGCATTCATTCGCAACGATCTGGCGATGATTCCCGAGGAACAAGTGGTTGTGTTGTTGATGCACATTCCGCTGGTGGATGTGCGCGATCGGCAGGAGTTGTATCGTTTGATCGAACAACGCCCGTTCTGCCTGTCGGTTTCCGGACACACGCATCACCACGAACACCGTTTCATCACCGACAAAGACGGCTGGCGTGGTCCGAAGCCGCATCATCACATTATTAACGTCACCGTCAGTGGAAGTTGGTGGTCGGGTGCCCCCGACGAGCGCGGGATTCCGCACACCATGATGGCCGACGGCGCGCCGAATGGTTATTCCATCATTCGCTTCGATGGCACGAAATACAGCCTCGATTACAAAGTGGCTGGCCGTCCCGCGAGCTATCAGATGTCGATTCTCGCGCCCGAAGAGGTGGCCGTGGCCGATGCTGCGGAAACCGACGTGTTCGTGAACGTCTTCAACGGTTCCGAGAAATCGAAAGTCGAAATGAAGCTGGGGCGAAAAGGAACGTGGCAGCCGATGGAGCGGCAGGTGAAATCCGATCCGGCTCTCATCAAACTGTTCGACTTCGAAAAAGAGATAAAGGACAAGCCGTGGCGTGCGATGTCGAAGCCGAAACCTTCGACGCATCTCTGGCATGCAAAACTTCCATCCAAGCCAGCGGTGGGAACGCATTTCATCGACGTTCGCACGACAGACATGTTCGGTCGCACGCATGAGGGTCGACGAATTATTCGCGTAATTCGTGATTCGGACGCCGCAAAATAGCCGACCGGCGTTTCCATCATGAGTTGTAACTTCCGCGTTCTCATCACCGACCGCGCTTGGCCCGATTGTGACGTCGAACGGCAGATTCTGTCGCAGGTCGATGCCGAGGTTGTCGAAGCGCCAAACGGCGATGAGGAGACTCTCGTCGAGTTGGCCCGCGATGTCGATGCGATTGCCACATGTTGGGCGAATGTCACCGAACCTGTCGTGCGGGAAGCGAAGCGCTGCCGCATTATTGCGAGATTTGGCATCGGACTGGATAACATTGCGGTTCCGGTAGCGAGCGAGTTGGGAATTCCGGTCACATACGTTCCCGACTACTGCGTCGAGGAAGTGGCCGACCACACCCTGGCACTTTTGCTGGCCTGCGCGCGGAACGTCGGAATCTACCATCACCAAAGCAAAGCCGGGACCTACGACAGAAGTGCTGGGCCGCCACTGCGTCGCTTATCGGAACTGACTTTAGGATTGGTGGGATTCGGTCGCATTGGCCAGACTGTCTTTCGCAAGGCCCGCGCTTTGGGCATGAGCGTCGTTGCGCACTCCCGCAGCAACGATGCGTGCGGCACCGGTTGTCGGATGCTCAAATGGGATGAGTTGTTGCACGCTGCCGACTTCGTGTCATTGCATTGCCCGGCGAACGACGAGACGCGCGGCATGATGTCGGCCACGGCAATCGGGAAGATGAAGTCGTCCGCATGGCTGATCAACACCTCGCGCGGCACGCTCGTCAATCACGCCGACTTATGGGAGGCAATTCAATCGGAAGGGATCGCGGGGGCTGCGTTGGATGTTTTTGATCCGGAACCCCCGGATCTTTCTCAGCCGTTGTTTCTGCACGAACGAGTCATCGTCACGCCGCATGCCGCATTTCTTTCGCGCGAGTCGTTACTCGAATTGCGATCGCGAACCGCTACACAAGTCGCAGAATCGCTCCAGGGCGTGCGGCCGGAACATGTGGTTAACCCGCATGTTTATCAAGACTAGCACGGCCGACACTGCTTCTGGTTTGCACAGCTGGTGATGCCCATTCCCTTTCGTTGTCTAGCGTCCCAGCGAGCTACAGTTGTCCGATTGCTTGGGGCGCGGTCGGTTTCCATCTCGGGAACGGTCGCAGCCAGGGTACATCCGACGAGCAGCCTCCCCTCACACCGACGAATCCGTTATGTCGAACAATAAGAGCCTCAAGTCGCAATTGAAGGAAAAGGACGAACTGGTCGCTGCGCTGACCGAGCGGCTGGAACTGGCCGCCGAGCAACTCGATCGGTTCCAACGATCCGGTGCCGATCAAAACGTGCGAGGCAATGGGGGCGGCTTCGATCCCCAATCGATTGAACGGCAGGAGTCGCTCGTCGATGACTTGCAGCAAGCGGTCCAGCAATGGAATGAGATGCAGGCCGGCGTCGCACTTGGAAATCTTGAGACGCAGGTCTCCGAACTGCACGATCTCGTTTCGTCAAATTCAAGTGGCCTTGGGCAGCCGACATGGCAAGATAGCCTCATCCAGACAGACGATGCCCAGAGTGAGCAGCCAGGCGGCGAAGTCGAGTCGGGGAATAATGACGAGCCTGCGGCCGACCAGGAAGAACGCTGGGCGTCGTTGAAGTCGCATTTGATGGAAACTGACGAGGAACAACTGGGGACAGCCGCACAGCGCGACACCGAAGAGACAGTGGGTACCGACAGCGCAAGTGCGAACTCCGAACAGCCAGCGACCGATCCGGGGGAAACCGCCGATCCGCCAGAACCGATCGCTGAGGACGAGGCAGACGTTGCCGTCCTTCAAAGTGCCGTTTCCGCACGCGACGAATACATTGGGTTTCTCATCCGTAAGCTGCGGCATGCGAAGGCAACAACACACCTTCCGACCGACTGGACAGAATGGGAAGCGAGTCCGGAAGAACTCTGTCGGCAGGTTGAAGAACTTCAATCGCAATTGACCGAAACCCTCCGACTAAGCGAACTCGAACATTCTCTGGAGCGGGCTCGCCTCGGACGTGAGGAATCACGCGTCCGCCAGATGGAAGAGACAGCGCGAAAAACTCTGCGCCAACTGGGACTCGACCCGGATTTCGACGGTGACGAAGAGATCGAGCTTGACCGCGACAGCGGCACGGGCAATCGCTGGCTGAAAATGCTCGGCATCTGCAATGATGATGACGACGTCGAGGACGAAGAATGATCGGCCGCTAACAAAGCCGCGCCACAAATCAGGGGCCAAACCGCCCCTCAGTCGATACTCGGGCGAGTTGTCGTACTGATCACGTGCTTGTGCTGATCGAAGCTCGTCCCGTCGGCCAACTGGACAGACATATCTACGAACTGCTCGATGCTCGACGACTTGGGCAATCCCGTTTGACGGTCGAATGTGCAAGCCCCAATTGTCCTGCCGCCTTTGACCGTGACCAGCGGATCACCGCGATGCGACACGGCCACGATCGGCTGATTCGACGGGCTGACGACTCCCCGTATCTCAACCTCAACGGCATCTGGTGTCAGCGATTTGACGGTGTACTCGGTGAAAACTTGCGTCGGCACGTCGCCGCTGATTTTCCGCTGATTCGTCCAGCGGTCGCCCGTTTTCAGCCCACCGGAATTCTGAGGCTGCAGCGGACTATCGGCGAGCAACCCAATGGTTTCATCAACAAACCGCGCTACGCCTTCCGCGTCGGTGATGACGGACAGTCGCGACAGAACCGCCTCACGATCCGTGTGCGGCAAGGCCTCGACACAGCGCCGCAGAAATCGATCGAACCCCACCAACTTTGTCTTCCCGGACTGGTCGATCCAGAAATAGAAACTGTTATTAACCAACCCACGGTATGCCCATGCCTGGATGGGCGCTGCGGCAGCTGCATCTTTCGAGTCGTAATCGAACGTTTCGCCAGCCAGTTCACCGCTGTAGCGAACCCTTTCGTAGTGGACGCCGAATCGTCGCGCACCATCGGCGATAATTTCGTCAATGGAAATCGTTAAGTCGAGTTCGAGTGCCGTTCGACTCTTGACGTCGCCCTGCGAAATAGTCTGGACAACGCGTCGCCGTAGTGCGAATCGTGAACCGGTGGAAACGGGGGCTTGCGGCAAGACGTCGGCTTCATCTGTCTTCTCCGCCTCTTCAGCGGGAGCGGAAGTGATCGAAGCACCGAGAGTCGGGAGATCCTCCTCGAAGGCTTCTTCCTCACTCGAATCCCACCAACCGCAACCGGCGAGGGTCGCGGTCAATAACAGGCAGGTCAGGATTCTGGTTGCAACGCCTTCCATGGCGATGTCCTCGCGAATCAGATGGCAGCGACTTCAACTGCGTCGGTCGTTCAAATAACCGAACGGTGACGCGCAATCACAGCCGCACTTGCTAACAACTCAGCCTAACAACTCAGCATTTGCCGCACGGTGCAGGAAGAGGCTGTCACGGGCTGAAACCCCACTGGCCGCCATCAGCCAACACCGGCAGGCCGCGAAGAATAGCACGTCAAGCAATGTGCGGAAAGACGGATACCAGCCACTTTTGGCACTCAGCAATCGGAAATGACTCTAATTCGAGTCGGGCAGTTCCGACGTGGCGTCTTTGCCGACCTTGCTCAACCTGATCTTCATAGTGATGTTCTGTTGAATTTGCCCGTCACGGCTGACCTCGACCTGCATCACCGAGGAAACAATGCCGAATGGGGCCTTCTCATGCAGGCGATTAGTGAATGTGACGTCGTTTTCGCGTCCGCCAACCGTGAATTCGGTGGTACCGGTTACCCCTTTGCATTCGAATTTGCCGAGGCTGCTCTCGACGGTTTCGGCATCCAATTCTTTGGCGTCTTTGAGCGGTCCACAGAGAAAGGCCGGCAGTGGACCAGCAGAGGAACCGGTGAAATCGGTGATTTCTTTCGGATCACGATCGCCCGGCTTGTACCATGCCTTCTTCACGTGGCCAATCGGATTCTTTCCACGGGTCAACTCCGCTTCCGGAACCAACACCTTGGCCCGCACCGTTTGTTCGCGCTCTCCGATCTTCATTTCCAGTTTGAATTCGATCCAACGACAGTCAACATCATCAACCTTCTGCTTGCCCACCGACTTGATGGCGAACGAGCCATCGGCTTCCATTGTCTGGCCGTTGCGTTCCATCGTCATCTTCAGGTCGAATTCAGCCGATGAACCATCGGCCGGAAGTTGATAAATCAGTCCGTCGGCGCGGGTGGCAGCGGGAAGAAGCAGAACGACTGCCAACATGATGGAAGAGAGAATTCGCATTTGTCTTGCCTTCACAATTAATTTGGAGACGGCAGCGGAAATCGACAGCACATACTCGGTCACTCATCAGGATATCGCCGCTGTCGTTGCCGGTCAAACAGATTTCGCACGCCGCTGCGATTGTTGCCGAATTGGACAATTCGCTCGCCGTCAATTGATTCCGGTGCCGCGAGAGGACATCATGGCAGAGAGGTTTTGATATCACTCCGCAAGATGAAAGAGAATCCCATGAAATCATTCCATTGGCTACCCTTGGCCATGTTGGTTGCGTTGATGACGTCTGGCACCTCACAGTCCACGTTGGCTGGTGAGAAGGACAAATTGAAGGTGCTGATCATCGATGGTCAGAATAATCACAACTGGCGGGCAACAACGCCAGTGCTGCGAAAGTTCCTGCCAGCCTCGGGACGGTTTGCTCCGCCGGACATTGCCACAACACCAACCAACAAGAAAGCGTCGCAGGATGAATGGGACAAGTTTCGCCCGAACTTTGCCGCCTACGATGTCGTTCTGAGTAATTACAACGGGGAGTTGTGGCCCGAAGACGTGCAGCGCAGCCTCGAAGCTTACATCAAAGGGGGCGGAGCGTTGGTCGTGGTACACGCCGCCAACAACGCCTTTCCGCAATGGGGCGAGTGGAACAAGATGATCGGCCTGGGTTGGCGCGGCAATGGATTCGGCGATCGCGTGACATTGAACGACGCGGGCAAAACAGTCCGCACACCGAAGGGAGAAGGCCCTGGAGCCGGTCACGGTTCCCAGCACGAATTCTCCATCGTCGTCCGCGACACATCACACCCGGTGACCAAAGGCATGCCGGCCGAATGGTTGCACGCGAAAGACGAACTGTATCACGGGCAGCGCGGCCCCGCGTTGAGCATGCACATCATCGCGACGGCGTACTCTGCAAAGGGCAACGGCGGGACCAGTGCGCACGAACCGATGATCTGGTGGATTCCCTACGGCAAAGGCCGAGTCTTCACCACAGTGATGGGGCACGGTGACTATTCGATGAAATGCGTCGGCTTTCAGAGTGTTGTCTCTCGCGGTTGCGAATGGGCGGCAACCGGAAAGGTGACGATCCCCATTCCCGATAACTTCCCCACAGCCGACAAATCAATCAGCATCCCCAAGGAAACGAAGTAGACAGCGCGGCACAAATCCCACGGGTTGCAACCCGTGGGTCTTTCTTCACAGTTACTCAATCCCGTGGCGACGAAGCTTCTGCCGCAGCGTAGTGCGATGCATACCGAGCACACGTGCGGCCTGCGCGCGGTTGTTGTCGCAAGCCGATAATACAGCCCGCAACAAGGGCGGCTCCGCAACGCTTAAGAATCGCTCGTAAAGCTCTTCGTCGCCACCTTCGGCAATGGTTTCAACCAAAGCCCATTCAGACAACGTCTCGCGAACATTTTCAACCGGATCGACCGTCTTTCGCGCGACGATGGCAGGCACCGGAAGATCCTCTGGGCGAATCGTGTTGCCCCGTGAGACGACTGCAGCATGTTCGACCGCGTTGCGGAGTTCGCGGACGTTGCCAGTCCATTCGCGTGCAGAGAGCGCATCAATCACATCGTCTGTTAGATGCACGTCGCCATCGTCACCCGGACGGAAACGCCGCAGAAAGTGGCGGGCCAGATCCGGAATGTCCTCTTTGCGCTCTCGCAACGGTGGCAGTTGGATTTGAAACACGCTCAATCGAAAGAACAAATCCTCCCGAAATTCTCCCGCTGCAATCATTTCCGGCAGCGCACGATTCGTCGCGGCAATCACACGAGCATCAATCGGACGCGAACGGGAATCACCCACCGGCGTGATTTCGCGTTGTTCAAGCGCACGCAGCAGTTTCACCTGCAATGCCGTCGAGGTGTCGGCAATTTCGTCGAGCAGGACGCTGCCGCCGGCAGCGAGTTCCAGCAGGCCGGTTCGGTCGGCGGCGGCACCGGTAAACGCGCCGCGAACGTGACCAAACAGTTCGCTTTCCACCACACCATCACTGAGCGCTGCCAAGCAGACCGGAAAAAATGGCTCCACTTGCCGTTGGCTGTGAAAGTGAATCGCGCGGGCCACCAGTTCCTTGCCCGTCCCGCTTTCGCCGGTAATTAGCACCGGAACATCGGATGCGGCCACCAATGCAATTTGCTTGAACACTTCCTGCATCGATGGCGAAGAACCGATCAAACTGGTGGCAACCTCTTCAACCTGTGACGATGCGGAATCCTGCGATTTCGTTTCGGCCGCGCGCAGTGCGCGGCTGACGATTTCCGACGCCTGATTGAGATCGAACGGTTTCGGCAGGTAGTCGAATGCGCCTTCTTTGACGGCCTGCACCGCCGTTTCGAGGTTGCCGAACGCGGTGATGACGATGATTGGAACATCACCCACCAGCCGCCGAAAATGTTCGATGGCCGTCAACCCATCCATTCCGGGCAGACGCACGTCGAGAACAATGGCAGCCGGTTTGCTTTCGCCGACCAACTGCAACGCTTCTTCGGCCGAGGCCGCAACACTCACCTCGTGGCCTTCGTCGCTGAGGAATTCGCGGAATCCCCAGCAGATGCTCGGTTCGTCATCGACGATTAGTACGTGCGACATGGCTCAACAATCGACAGTCGGGGCGAACGGAACTCCGGCAGACGGCACGACCATATCATAACACAGGCGGAAAGCCGTTGCCTTGTTTTGATGAGGTTGCCAGTCTGGAATCGTCCTGCTCTGTCGCAACCGGAATCTCGAATCGAAACTCTGTGCAGCCATTGTTTCGGTTCCAGGTCAATTCTCCGCGCTGGTCGTCGGCGGCCTGTTTGGCCAACGCGAGTCCAAATCCAACGCCTTCCGGTTTGCCCGTGACAAACAGATCGAACATGTTATCGACCAATTCGCCAGGCGGACCGGGGCCGTCGTCAATGACCGAAAAGATAACGCGATTGGAGGAAGCAGCGGAAGTGACATTGAGTTCAACGCGTCCTCCAGCGCCCGTCGCTTCGACTGCGTTCAATACTAGATTGAGGACGGCGGTCCGCACGCTTTCGGAATCGGGAAGTTCTCTCTCTGCATCGGCTGCAACCGTGCATCGCCATTCAACGTTGGCGTGTTGACAGGCCGGCCCCACCAACGTGGCAATCTCATCGACCAGAGAATCGATGCGACTTGGAATCCGCTCGCGGCGCTCGGGGCGTCCTACAGATAACAGACCTTTCACCTGCTCTTCAGTCAGCCGCAGTTGACGCAATGCGACATCGAGACTGTCGTCGTCTGCCGCCGGGCAACGGCGGTGATGAATCTCAATTGCCAATCGCGCCCCAGTCACAGCATTTCTCAATTGATGTGCCAGTCCGCCGGCAAGCTGCCCCAACAACTGCGCACGTGTGGTTTGTGCGATTGTCTGCTGCATCTCCTGCAGTTGATCGCTCATCGTGTTAACCGATGCAATCAAATCGCGAATTTCATCGATCGGGCCGGCGGCTTCGACGGTGCTGAAGTCGCCCGCCGCGATGTCGGCCACCTGTTGTTGCACTCGGCGAATACGGGCGCTGAGACGATTGGCCATCCAGGCCGCCGCAATCACCATGAAGAACAACGTGGCGACACCGACGATCAACGGCGGCAACGCCGCCTCGCTTCGGGCCTGTTGCAAACTCGTTTCCGGGTACAGCACCAACAGTTTCTGTGCGCGGGCCGGATTCGGTGGCACGACGGTCGCCACCACATATTGCGTTCCGGCCAATTCGATGGTGGGATGTCCTGCGAACGACTTGAGATCGCCCCCGGCCGGCAGTGATTGAAGCAGCAGTGATTGAAGCAGCTGTCCCGAGAGTTTGGATTGCGGTAGTGTTGTCGTCTCAAGGACATTGTCATCTGCGTCCAACGCGACAAACTCCGCGCCGGAGAGTCCCCGCATTTGCAACAACACGTTTTCCGAATAGGGAAAGTTTGTACGGCCCAGTGTGTCGATCACCTGATTCAATTGAGCGAGCGTCGCCCGTTCGCTGCGCCGCGCTGCCAGAAAAGCTGCCGACAGTGAGATCACCGCCACCGCCACCAGTAGAATCGCAGCGAAGGGGAAAAGAATCTGATTGCGAATCGGCCAGCGCATTGGAGACATTTTCTCAAAACGATATTGCCATCGCGCGTTCGCGAAACCGCAAGCGACGTTCGATCACATAGAACTCCCGCCTTCGATGTTACCACATATTCTTAGCCATCGGCCGCTGCCACCATTGTGACAGTTGCCGCATCGGCTGGATCATCGGTTTTGGGCTCGGAACTGTCGCTCGATTGTAACCACCACTCAGTCGCTTGAGTCTGAGTCCATGGCGAATTGGGTTTGCAGCGATTCAATGCAGATTCCAGTTGCGAAACATCGGCAAAACGGTCTTCGCGTTTCTTTTCGAGACACTTCATCACAACCGATTCCAGGTCGTCTGTCACGTCCGGAATGACTTGCGACGGTGGTGTCGGCGTGTCGTTAGCATGCGCGAAAAGAACTTTGATCGGTCGATCACCTTCAAACACAGGGCGGCCGGTCAGTAAGAAATATGCCGTCGCACCGAGCGAATAGATATCGCTTCGCGCGTCGAGTGGCTCGCCCACTGCGGCTTCCGGACAAGCATATAACGGCGAACCGACGATTGTTCCGTCGATGGTCAAATTCATCGAACTCGTTTCGACACCAATCGATTTCACCAGACCAAAGTCCAACAGCTTCGCCACATCGTACAGGCCGCCTCGTTCGGCAGCGAAAATGTTCCCCGGCTTGATATCGCGATGGACTAACCCGTGGGCATGGGCTTCCTTCAGCGCCGAGCAGACCTGCTTCAATAGGAACAATACGCGTTCGGGCGGCAATTGTCCGTACCGTTCAACCAATTCCTGCAGATTCAAACCCGGTAGAAATTCCATGGCGTAATAAAAGGTGCCGTCGTCTGTGTGACCGTAATCGTAAATCTCGACGGTGTTCGGGTGTGTTAATTTGGCGGTTGCTTGCACCTCTCCTTCGAAGCGGGCGATGGCATGGGGATCGCCCGCCTTGTCGGAGCGAATCAGCTTGATGGCACAGGCGCGTTTCAGCAGGCGATGCTCAGCAAGGTAAACGTCGCCCATTCCCCCCGAACCGAGTTTCTCTCGCAAGGTGTAAGTCCCTTCGCGTCCCGCGTCGAACGCTTCCCGCCGTAACCTGCCGAAGCGGTGTGACCCGTAGATCGCGGTCACTGCCGCGATGCCAACCCAAATTCCCATCGACGACAGCCCGCCCTGATCCAGCAGATAATTACGAACCGCCTGTTGTTGGGTTATCGCCCCAAATGCCGCCACAATGGGTACGGCCGACATTGATCCTACAACAATGGCAGCGCGCCTCCAGGTGTTCGGAATAAACACCCCGTACACATTCATCAGAATTATCCAGCGGATCGTCGTTTCAGCCGGAAACGCACGAGCGGCTGCTGCAATTTCTTGAGGCGCCGTATCGCAGGCGACGCAAAACTGCACCCAGACAAAAAACACAGCGGGCAACCCGAAGACCGCAAACTCACAGAATCGTAAGATACGAACCGAAAGGCACGACTTTGCCACCAAGAGGACGGTCACTCCGCCCAAAACGGCAGTCACCATAATTTGCGGCACGAGAATGTGCGTTTCCAACACATGGTCCGGTCCCCAAAACAGGTTGCGAATCAAGAAGGCCAACGCGCCGCCAAACAGTATGCTGACGGCGAGGCGAAGACGCTTCCCCAACAGGCAGCGGATGTCCTCGCCAAACTGTGCCGACGAATCGGGAATCAGCCCACCCTGTGGGCAAAACGCGCCGGCGTGTGTAATGGGAAGGGGATTGGCAGCCTGAACCAATTGAACGCCGCGGTCTGTCTTATCGTTTGGCAACATCGCTGCGCCTCACCTTTCAGATGTCTCAACACCCAATTTGACCATTGGTCGATTATAGATGCGCCGGATGGGCTTTTGTAGAAGCCGATACGCATCGGATCGATATGACGACAGTCGCCACGCAAGATCACGACGCCCCAAAAATGTACAGCCCCTCAAAAAACGGTCGCAATCTTGTTAATCGAGAGCGGATTTCCGAAAGCGAGAGCGCCGCAAACCGTGCGGGCCGACTCAGCCGCATATTTCGAGCCAGTTGCCACAAATTCTTGCCGGCCATGCTCGACATTTGGAGTTTCAGCGTTGGACGGGCAATCCATGGATCGACTCACTCGCTCGTTCTGGCACGTTGCTGGTATTCTTCGCCGACGTGAACCATCAGCTCCAGCGCCAGAAGATCGGCTCTCGCCATCACGTGACGTGCGCTGCGATTACCGAGATCGCGCACGAGCGATTCGACGCGATCCAGATGAAACTGCAACGCCCGGCGAGGAGTTACGCCTGCCGTCGCCACCAACTTGGCAAAGGCTGCAATTTCCGATGCCAAACTGCCCGAGCCCATAATGACATAGGTCCGCAACAACTCGTGGTAAAATTCTTTGGTTTCATCCGGCAATTCGATCAGCGGCCCCACTGCCGACGATTTGCATATTGACGGACGATTCGACTCATCGGCCGAATGTCTACCGTCCTCAATGTCCGGCGTTGGTGGACCTTCCAGTGTTTCGATGAACGACCGCTGCTGTTGCAGCAGATGTTCCGCTTCATTTCGCTCCCGAACGAGCCGCCGTTGATGGACCACCGACAGACGATGATTCTCGCGTAGTCGTTCTGCATTCGAGACAGCCCGACGAATTAACGGCAGCAATGCCGGTGAATCGCACGAATTGGGTGTCACCAACACATCGCAGTCGAGCGCACACAAGCGAGAGTCGCGCTGATCGTTGATTCGCGAGGTGATGAAAATCGCCGAATCGCTATAGCCACTGCCGCGAACCGCCTGGAGCAGCAACTCCGGTTCGTCGAGCGGGGTGGGTGACCGCGTCGTTGTCGAATCGCTGAGGATTACGCAATCGAAGTTTTCGTCCCGCAGCACGGTCAATGCTTCGCTTGGGGTCGATGCCCAGCGAAATCGCGGTTCGAGACATCCGTCCGCATCGAGCTGCAATGCCAAACCAATCCAACTCGGTTCCTGTTCGCCAATCCACAGCAGCCGTAAACGGTGCGATACTTCGACCGGATGACGGGGCAAGTCGGTCATCTCGGAGGAATCAGGCATGACAGACGTGGTATCGGATTCCATCGTCGTTTCCTGTGACCGCTCAAATAATCCAAGGTTTTGTTGCGTGCAGCGAATTGCCTGACAAACGCGGACGGAAGTTACGGGGAGCGGTTAGCTTGTGTCAATACGAACAACCCTTCGCCGAAGCCTCAAACGGAATGAATGTTAGTTTCGTACTGCAGTCGCCGGGAGTTCTCGATTGACACAGAACTGGCCTCCCGTATACTGCACGGTCAGTGTGGTGTTTTGTCCATTGGCCGGGAGGTGATTCAAACTCCCACTGAGCACTCGAACCTGGCAGCAGGATACGCCAGACCATAGTTCGCATGGACAATTTCGCTGGTTTTCAACCGTGTGACCAGCAATCTACCGTCGGCGCATGCCCGTCGGGTGTGCGTGAAAGCAAGAACGGATTGAATCGGTGCAACGTCGATCAACACAACAAACAGGGAGGTGAATGATGCTGGTTTTGAGCCGAAAACTTGGAGAAGCGATCAAAATTTCCGACAACATCACGGTAAGGCTCGTGAAAGTCGGGAACGGTCGAGTGCGTCTTGGGATTGAAGCGCCCCCGGAGATCTCGATCAGCCGAATGGATGCGCCGGCTCCCACGGTGGACAATCGCACGGACATCGGCCATTTACAACCGACAGTTTCGGTCTGACCTGAGTTTGGCGTCCCAAACGCCGTTCAGATGCGATCCCCGAGACGCGCTCGCGCGTCAATCGGGTTGTCGCGCGATATCTTCGCCGGGTGGCGGCTTGGGGAGAAACAGGAATGTCGCAGTTGCTGAGGCGATTAGCGTCCCTTCGGCGGAGTGGATTTCGCCGGCTGTCACAGCCGTCTGCCGTCCCGAATGTCGAATTTCTCCCGTCGCTGTCAGGCGTTCGCTTTCCCACGCAGGCCGAATGAAATTGACGTTCAACTGCACCGTGACCACATGATGATCCTCGGGAGCAACGGTGACGGCCGCAAATCCCATGCACGTATCAAGGAGTGTTGCAGCCACGCCGCCATGCAGAATTCCCAAAGTGCGAAGATGGCGCTCATCGACCGTCATTTCGAACACGGCTTTGCCGGCATCGACCTGAGACGGGCGGATTTCGAGAAGCTCCAATAACGGCACATGCCGATCAACCGCCGCTGCGGTGTGATCGGACGCGGTGTGGTCGGATTCTGTGTCGCGGGACATCGATGTACCTAAGATTGAGTTTGTGGCGGTCGCCGAATTGGCGCCGGGCAACAGTCGAGGGGACAGATATCGGGACCGGCTTTATATTGGCCAATGGCGCGACGCTCGCTCGATTCGGACAGCCGTTCGGCGATCAGCTCGCCGAGCATGCTGACAAACGCGGGGTGCGTTCCAACCGTTGCTGCACGCATCATTTGCATCCCCATTGTGTTCGCAGCCTGCTGCGCTTCCTCGTCGAGATCGTACAACACTTCAAGATGGTCGGACAGAAATCCGATGGGGTGTACAACAACTTCGTTCACCCCCTCTTCGTTCACTTTCCGCAGATGATCACAAATGTCTGGTTCGAGCCAGGGATCCTGCGGTCGGCCGCTGCGGCTCTGATACGCCAGCTTCCAATGGTCACCAGCGATGCCGGATGCCTCCGAAACCAGCCGGCACGATTCGAGAAGTTGTTGCTCATAATCGCAACTGTTCGCCATCGATGCCGGAATGCTATGCGCGGTATAGGCCACGTGTACGTTGCCGCGCCGTTCCTGCGAAAATTGCTCGACGGCCTGGCGAAGGTGATCGGCATTCGCCGCGATGAAATCGGGATGATTGTAGAAGACGCGAATCTTATCGATGACCGGTGCGTTCGCTCCGACGTGTTCGACTGCCGCTTCTACGTTTTCGCGATATTGTCGGCAGCTTGAATACGAACTGTACGCCGCCAGCACCAATCCTATTGCCCGCCGTTTCCCGGCGTCGGCCATGTCCTGCAAGGTGTCGGTCAGCATGGGATGCCAGTTACGGTTTCCCCATTCGATGGGCAAATCGATCTCACGCCGATCCAATTCGATTCGCAGCGCATTGATGAGCTCGCGCACCTGATCGTTGATTGGGCTCTTGCCGCCGAATTGATAGTAGTGTTCGGCGACGGCGAGCATTCGTTCACGTGGAACATTGCGACCACGAAGCACGTTCTCAAGAAACGGTATCACGTCTTCGCGTCGCTCAGGGCCACCAAACCCGATTATCAAGACGGCATCGTAATTCACGGCATCGTAATTCACTGTCGCCATACACCGACGGCCTTCGCAGAAATAAGTTACCGCACCGAAATCAAAGGAGAGCCTCCCCAACGCAAGCCGTATTATTAGCCGTTCGCGGCAAAGGGCAACCCGAAATACGGCCTGTTCACATTTTCGACGGGGCGAAACACCAGCCCGCCGCGCAAGCAAGGGTTTGAACGATGACTCCATCTGATAGGCGTAGCAAACGCGACCAATCGCATTGGATACGCTCTGCGGGTCGATATGGAGTTGCTGAATCGAGCGCCGCCTGCCAACATCTGAGGACACACTCCAACTTTTCGCTCCGGAAAGGGCCGAGCCGATTCATCTTCTGCTTCCATTTTGTTCCAGTATTGTGGTTATTTTTGGCTTGTTGTGCCTCAAGCGTACCCACGAACGCGGTGCATCGACGTGGACTTCCATCATTCTTGTCTGCTGGTCCTCGGCGTTTATATTTCCGGCATTGACGTTCATGGGCGGCACGATGCAGCCTGCCACATTGTTGTGGCAACCGGCGATTATCGGCGGACTGTTTCTCGCAGGCCAACTGCTGACATTTCTTGCGGTGGCACACGGAGACGTCTCAATTGCAGCACCCGTGCTGGGGATCAAGGTACTCATAGTGCCGGCGGCTTCTCATTTCTTCGTCGATGAGGAGTTGTCGGCGAAGATCTGGATTGCCGCCGCCATTGCCGTTATTGGCATCGCGTTTGTGCAAACCCGCGACGCGACAGTCGATCGTTCACGAATCGTGGCGTCGGTCGGCTATGCACTGCTGGCCGCATGTTCGATGACGCTGTTCGACCTGTTGATTCAACGGTGGGCCCCCAGTTGGGGAGCGGGGTATTTCCTGCCAATCGCATTCGCCTGCGCGGCCCTATTCTCGTTGGCATTCGTTCCGTGGGCCGATCGACCGGCAGACCTCCGGCGGTTGGGGGTTCTTCCACTGCTGGCTGGCGGTGCTCTTTTCATGTCGGTCCAGGCAATCGGAATGACCGTCACGTTGGGTCTATTTGGAGATGCGACGCGAGTGAATATCGTGTATTCGTTACGAGGCCTGTGGGGAGTTCTGCTGACCTGGCTTCTCGCGCGACACGTCAACACATCCGGCTCTGGCGCAAGTCATCGGACCATGGTCATGCGTCTGATTGGAGCCGTGCTGATCGGGATCTCTGTTGTGATTTCAATGACATGAACCAACTCTCGACCGCATTTTTTGTTTTTGTCTCGGACCGCAACAGAACAAGAGTGACTACCAAGGACGACAACCATGTCGGCGCCTGACCGAGACCGATGGAATGAGAAATACGCAAAGAGCAAGCCCTCATCAATGGTTCAACCCGACGAGTGGCTGGTTGAAGCTGTTCGGCTGATTGGAGAAGAGAGCGATGGGTTGCAATCATCCACGAGAACTCTCGACCTCGCATGCGGCCGCGGACACAACGCGATCTGGCTGGCTCAGCAAGGATGCCGTTGCGACGCTGTCGATATTTCGGCCAACGGGTTGGAACTTGCCCGCCGGTGCGCGACTGCCAACAAAGTGGAAGTCGGCTGGATTGAAGCGGATCTCGACGACTGGACCCCAAGTCGCGGTGAGTATGACCTTGTTGCTGTATTTCGTTTTCTGGATCGCGAAACGGTGCCGCCGATTGTACGAGCCGCATTGCGCCCAGGCGGCTGGTTGATCTACGAGACATTCGCCGCGGCGCAACTTGAGCGACCGGACAGTCACATCACTAACCCGAGATTCACGCTGTCACCGAGCGAACTGTTAAACCTCTTTCCGGATTTCGATGTGGTCACAAATCGGGAAGACGTCCTACCGGACCGAACCGTCCAACGATTCCTGGGCCGCCGACGTTCGGGCGGTAATTAAGACTCGGACAATTATTGTCCCGTCTCAAAGCCCTCGGGCTGCGGCCCGAGGGATCAATCGGCTAAATATCGTTCGATCATCCGCAATAAGATTCATCACCCGTTCCGATTACAAACTTCGAAGAAACGCCAGCAGTGCCGCGGATTCCTCTGCGCTCAACGGTTTTTCAAGTTGGTGACGAAAACGGTGTATGACATCTTTCAGACCGGCCGCGCGGCCGTCGTGAAATAGCCGCGCCCGCTGGCTGACGCCGTGAAGCGATGGCGGATTGAATGTGCGACGTCCCCGCTCGTCGGACAGGCCGACATCGAAAGTCTCGGTTGCAGTAAGTGTCGGCAATGTATGGCATCGCACGCAACCGCGTGATTTGAAGACATCTCGACCGCAGCGGACTTGTTCAATTGTCTGTCGTGTTGTCGGCGGAGGAGCGGGCAGGCTTTCCAGATAACTGACAAGATCCTTCGCCTGTCGCTCCGTCAAACGATCACCGTGCATTGTTGTTGTCACCGATTTCTGAATTTGATCGGACAGTGAATTCATACTTCCATTCCAAGCCCACGGGCCTGTGTTGCGAGTTCCCAGCAATGAGGGAATGCGTTTCGGGGCACCATAGTCGCCGTCGCCCAGCGTATCGACGAGAAGTCCCGTGCTGTGACCATCGGTGTGGCAACTGTGGCAACTCATCCAGTTGTCGTGCGAGAGTCGTGCGTCGAAAAACAGTAGTTCGCCGCGTTCAATGGCAGAGAGTTGCGGCCTCTTTCCTAACGAAATCGTCTGCACAACTTTGCCCGTGTCGGGCGAGATGACTGTGACGGAATCGTCGAATCGGTTGGCAACGAACAACCGCCCGTTATCAATTGCCATCGCCGTAGGGCGCTGGCCGACGGCGATCCGTCTCACCAATCCGCCAGAACGAATCGCCACCTCACCACTCCCCGACAGACAAACGGCCATCAGACCATGACCATCCGTCACGACGGCAGCAGGATCGCCGCTCGCGCCGCCAATGCCGCCGAACCGATCGAGCCAACCACGGGTAATTGCGCCGCCATCCCTGTCGGCAAAGTTGTTTTCTATGAATCCTTGCGTCTTGAAAACCTGCACCGCGTTGGTAACCAGCCTACCCCAGTGCAGATCCTCGTAGTCGGCTCGTCCCGTGGAATTGAACTGCTGATGGGCGACATAGAGGTCTTTGCCATCGGCACTGACGGCCAATCCACGAACGTTATGTCCGTCTAAAGTGCGGATGCCAAGCAGTTTCAAATTGGCTGCGTCGATAACGCCAATTCGACCACCAAACGCATCGGCAACCAGCAGAATTCGTTCTCCGTCCAGCAACAACATTTCGTGGGATGCGAAGGGAAGTGTGAGCGTTCGGTTGTGTACTGCCCGCTCAAATCCGATGTCAAAGTCGATGGCCGCCAACTCACGCGACCACTTCGAGTTGACGAAAACTCGCCGCCGCGATTCAGAGACGACGAGTTTGACGGCCGACTTTGGTACGTTGGTGACGAAGTCAATCGAAACGTCGGCGTCATCCAGAGACACTGTCAGCAGGCGATCCTGCCCGTCGTCCAACACAAACACCGCGTCGGTGTGGGGGATCGCAATCATGTCGGCAATGCGCGCGGCAACCGAATGCTCGGCGACGACTTTGCCTGCAAATGGCTGTATCACCGAGATCGTTCCACTACGACGGTTGGCAACCAGAACTCGATCACCGTTTGCAACGATTGCCACCGGTCGCCGCAACGTTCCGCCCGACCGGTTCTCTGCCAACTCGATAGCAGAGGAATAAGAGCCAACGCCAATTCCCCAAGCAGTGACCAGCAAGAACACGAGACACACGACGGAGGCAATTCGCATTTTGGACTCCACTCGTAAACGCTGAATAGACTGTCGTGATTGATCGCAATTGAACAGTTCGGCACACTACTCTGAAGTGTCGAGAATTCGCGCCGAAAACTCCAGAGTGTCACAGCAAGTCGCGCGGCTGAATTGTCTCAGTTTTCGGTAATGGGGGGAAGTGCGATCATTGATCGTACCGAATGCATCAATCCTACTCGCTGAATTGACAGGCTGCAGAGCCGAACAACAGGGGGCGTCTCACCCCGGCATACTCTCTCACTTTGCCGAAACCGGCTTGTCTCGACATCGGTCGAGGGCATCGGGCATCGCTTTCAACCAGGCATTCGCATCGGGTGTCAAACCGTTCCACTGCAAACCGCCTGCGTTGTAAATCCCCCTCGCCCGCTCGACGTCGCCTAGTTCGAGCGCAACCACCAGAGACGACATGTCGAGTTCCGGCCGGAGTGTGTCTGCCAAAGAGTGTTTTCGCAGACGTTCGACCAAGTCCGCTGCTGCGCCGGCGCGGCCCTGCTGAAAAAGTTTCAATGCAAATTCGAGCAGCCTGTGAGCGTTCTTTACATCACCAACAAGAGCCGCGTTGAAGTGTTCCCAGGCCTGTTCAACCTCACCGAAATCAAGTTGCTTGTAACCGTGGCGCAGGTGCGCTGCGGGGTCTTTCGGCAGGGTTTCACCGTGAAGCCGCTGACGCCTGGCCCAGTTCTCCAGCCAGTCAATCCGTTGCCGACCGTTGGCCAGATAGACCGGTCCCAGCCGATCAAAGTGCCGCCGGTAAACGGAGCGTCGCTGTGAATTGGACCAGGCCGACATCGTATCTGGCAGATTCAGCCGCCGCATTTCTGCGCTGATTGCCTGTGCAATTTGCTGATGAGCGGCAAGCGTCGGATGGACGTGATCCGTGTACCAATCGTTGCCGGGAATTTGGTCGGGACTCTGTTCCTCGAACATCCGTCGTGCGTCAATCAACGGCGTGTCGGTTTCGCGGGCAACCGCCTTGAGGATTCCGCCCATGTCCTCAAGCATTCGCAGCGGGCAGATGTCCTGATCTTTTGCGCGAATGTAATACTCTCGTGCTTCATCTGATTGGCCGAGCCGTTCGAGACAGCGTCCCATGCGAAATAGCAACAAGGCATGTTCGGCATCGATCGCTTCGGCTTGTCGGTACAATTCGATGGCTTGCTGCAGGTCGCCCGCTTCCATGTTTGTGGCTTCATCGAATACAGCCTGCCAGCGGCGTTCTTCGTCGGCCGTAAGCTTCGGCTTGCCGTTGGACTCGCCCGATCGATGTTCCGATTTGAACGGCGGTGTGTCCCTCAAATTGGAACCGAGACCCACCAGCATGACCGGAATGCCTTTCTGCCGACACATGTCAATCATGTTCCGAATCGACTTCTCGAAATGCGCAACGACGTCGGTGCGCCATTTCTCGTCACGATGGTAGGACGCGTAACCGCTTGCTTCATCGAGCCGTGTTTTTACCGTGTCGGGCAAGACTGTTCGGCCCGAATTGTCTTCTCCCGGCTTGCTTTCGTCACCGTTCGACAGTCGCGAGATGATTTGCACGGTTCGCAGCGAGTAAAGACGTTCCTCAATCCAAACCCGCGCAGCCGAACGCGTCTTGATGGATTGGTACGTCCGGTCTTCCAGAAACTCGTTGTGTCCGGTGGCAATGACGATTAAGTCCGGCTGGTACTGGAGTACTTCTTCCAGAATTCGCGTGAGCCGGTAACTGGCATACGACAGACCGCCACAGTTGACGACTTCGTAGTGTCGTTTGGGATCACAGTCGGCCAGTTCCAGTTCCAGCCACTTAGCGAACGCGGTATCTGTCTCGAAAGGCCGTCCCCGGACTGTCGAACCGCCCAAACAAAACACGCGGAATCCGTCCGCCGGTTTCTTTGCGGCGAACTGCTGCGGTCCGAAGAACAGCCGCCGCGATCGCGCTGACCGGAAAACGTCACCGTCAACATCATGCTCAAACAGCGGCGTCAGGCTGCTGAAACCGACCAGTGGGTCACTGTCGGGTTCGGTCGCGCCGATGTCGAACACCGAAAGCGCCGTTTCGAGAAGAACAAACGGCAAGATTCCGACCGCAATCGCCACCAGTCGGAATTTCCATCGCTGCCAACCGGTGATCGTGCGGCGCACCGATGATTGCGCCCCTTTGCCGGTGTCATCGAGTGAACTGTCAGACATTAACGATCACCTGCTGGGCGCGCCATTGCGAACCGAGCTTCAACTTGTCTAAATGGCGGATTCGAGACTGTGTTGAACATAGTGTTGCCGAGGCCGTGCCGTGTGTCCGATACCGTACTGTGATGGCAGAGTTAACGTTGGAAAGTACCATGAGTGAGAATTCCAGTCTACCTGAACGCGTTGCCGCATTGGAACAGGCTCAGCAATGCCAATCGCGAGTCGCGTCGCGTTCTGGCCTGCCGTTGTGGCTTGGTTTACTCGCATTGCTGGGGATACTTGGCATACAGATTTGGTCGATGTCGGCGAATTTGGACCGAATCGATTCGTCGGAAGAGCAGCGGTTATTCTGGCTGATTTGCCAGAGCCGGGAGACTCCCGCAGAGCGAACGCGGGCATTCCTCAAACTGGTCGAATTGGGCAACAAAGAGTGGCGCAGCGCACAACTGAAACAACTCGAACTCAAGGGGGTTGAACTTAGTGGTGTTGAACTCCGATGGGCCGATCTCGAAGCGGCCGACCTGGCGAGCGCGCAGCTGGTCTATGCTGACTTGTCCAAATGTAATCTGCACCTGGCCGATCTTCATGACGCCAACCTTTCGGAGGCCGAACTGGTTGAGACGATCCTCTTGCAGGCTCAGCTCGAATCGGCCATTTTCAGGAAGGCGAATCTCCAAGCGGCGACGCTGGAGCAAGCCACTGCTACAAAATCCGTGTTTGTGCTGGCCGACCTCTCGGACGCCAACTTGTTGATGACCGACATGGCCGGCGCGGATTTGACCGGTGCGAATCTTTCCGGAGCGAACCTCGAATCGGCCGTACTCCGCGACACGCAGGTGGCGTTGACGAACTTCACCGAGGCCAATTTGCGAAACACCGATTTCACAGGCAGCAACTGGTGGAGAGCGCGGGGGCTGACATCGGACCAGATTCTCGAGTTCCGCAAAAAGTTCGCCCCCGGGAAGGATTCCGACGAATCGAAACAGAACGACTATCGGCTTTGGTTGAAGAGTCTTGAAAGCGAAAATAAATGATCACCGGCAGCGTCCGGGTTTTACGAGGGCGGCATTGTTGAGCAACTCAATACAATCGGCTCAGGCTGTCTGTCACGACTCTCTTGGATCGAGTCTACGGGTTGTCTCTGCACGGGGAATTGAGATACATTGATGGCTACGCAGTCGATCAAAAGACTTCGATCGCGGTGAACTGGTTTGGGAGAAACCGTATGCTCACAATCGTCGGCAAGAAACAGCGATTTTGTGATGGCGCCTCACGAAGGCAATTCCTCAAGATCGGCGGGTTGGCGTTGGGCGGAATGTCACTGCCACAAGTCTTGAAGGCGGAGTCACAGTCTTCATCGGCCAAGGTCGGTAAAGGACTGTCGCACAAAGGCGTCATCATGATCTACTTGTCCGGTGGGCCGTCCCATCAGGACATGTACGATTTAAAAATGAAGGCGCCCAAGGAGATTCGCGGCGACTTCAAACCGATCGCGACGAACGTCCCCGGCATCGAAATCTGCCAGCACATGCCACGGCTGGCGAAAATGATGGACAAGTTTGCCATCATCCGTTCGCTCCACGGCTGTCCCGATCAACATGCTTCCGATCTTTGCCTGAGCGGCTACCCAATCGGAGGCGGCAAAAGGCAATCAGGACATCCTTCGCTCGGTGCGTTTCTCTCGAAACTTCAGGGGCCGGTCGATCGGGCTGTGCCGCCCTTTGTCGGGCTGACGACCAAGACCCGCCATGCACCCTATTCCAATCCAGGTGTGCCGGGATTTCTCGGGCTGGCGCATGCGCCAATTCAGCCGGACGGCGAAGCGATGGCGAACATGCGACTCAACGGCATCACCGCGGATCGGCTGTCGGATCGCAAGGCTCTTTTGTCGAGCGTCGATCGATTTCGGCGCGACGCGGACGCTTCGGGAATCGTCGAAGGGATGGACGCCTTCACCGAGCGTGCTTTCGGCTTGCTGACGTCGAGCAAATTGGTTGAAGCACTTGACCTCGACAAGGAAGATAAGAGCCTGCGTGACCGTTACGGCCGCGGAAGTTCGTCACCCGCCTTTGGTGAAGATGCCGGACCGCATTGGATGGACCAGTTTCTGATGGCCCGACGTTTGATTGAAGCCGGCGTGCGGTGTGTCACACTTTCGTTCGGCAGTTGGGATCGGCACGGGGCAAATTTCAGTCGTCTGCCAACCCAATTGGCAAAACTCGACCAGGGAATCACCGCACTCGTCCAGGACATCCACGACCGGGGATTACAGGACGACGTGAGCGTTGTTGCCTGGGGCGAGTTCGGCCGAACTCCAAAAATCAATAAGAGCGCCGGGCGCGATCATTGGCCGCGGGTCTCCTGTGGATTATTGGCCGGTGGCGGAATGCGAACCGGCCAGGTGATTGGTTCGACCAACCGGTTAGGCGAAGTGCCGAAAGACCGCCCGGTGCATTACCAGAATGTTTTCGCCACGCTGTACCGTCAATTGGGGATCGACCCTGCCAACACAACAGTCGCCGACCAAGCCGGTCGTCCGCAATATCTCATCGACCACCGCGATCCGGTGGATGAGTTGATTTGAAGCAAGGTCGAGTCAGCGACGAATCGGATTCGTTTTTGTTTGACATCTGCGTCTTTCGCATTCTTTCCTCCCGTCGGGGGCATCCGCCCCGTCAAGCTCTGTGGATAATCGTTTCGTTTCTTCCAGCCACGTGTCTTGCGTGGCCTAACGCTTCAAATCAGAATGGGAAGCACATGATTCAAGTGACATCTGCAGTCACAGTATGTGATTCAGCCGGATCGGGGGCCACGTAATGAAAGGCGTCATCTTTTCCGAGTTTTTGGAGATGGTCGAAGAAGAGTTCTCGCTGAAAATTGCCGACCGTATCATCGAGGCGTCCAACCTGGAATCCGGAGGTGCTTACACGTCTGTTGGTACGTACGACAAAGATGAAATTATCCGCCTTGTGACACAGCTCAGCCAGGAAACAGGCGTTGAAGTCCCTGCGCTGCTGTGCAGTTTTGGCCGTCATTTGTTCGGTCGATTTCACGAAAACTATCACCACTTTTTCGACGGAGTTGAAACAGCGTTTCAGTTTCTGCAAAACATCGAAGGTTACATTCATGTCGAGGTTCTCAAGTTGTACCCCGACGCCGAGCTTCCCGCCTTCGATTACGAATCCAGTGATCCAAATGAGTTGGTCATGATCTATCATTCTGCGCGGCCATTCGCCGACTTAGCGGAAGGGCTGATCGCGGGCTGTGCGGATCATTTCGGTGAGACGTTGGACATCAAACGTGAAGACCGATCGCATGACAACGAAACCTGTGTTCGATTTGTGTTGACGAAACGGGGCGGCTGACAGATGAGCGATCTTGAATTGCTCAAACGAAAGCTTCAACGGGAGCAGAGCGCCCGTAAACAAGCGGAAACACTGATTGAACAGAAGAGCCGCGAACTGTACGAAGCCAATCAGGAACTCGAACGGTTCAATGGCGAATTGGAAGTGCGGGTTGAGGAAGCGACCGGCGACATTCGGGCCAGTAACGAAACTCTCGGGCAGCGAGTTCGTGAACTGGCCGCGCTGAACCGAGTTGCCAGTGCCATGAATTCGGTCATCGAGCTTGATCGATTGCTTGAAACCATCATTGATGTCGCCAAAGAAGTGATGAATGCGGAAGCGGGATCTCTGCTGCTGAAAAAAGAAAACGGTCAGTTGGAATTCCAGGTCGCAACCGGGCCAGGCGGAGAACAGCTACGCAAAGCAATGATTGACGTTGGCCGTGGAATCGCCGGTCAGGTTGCTCAAACAGGCGAAGCAACCCGGATTGATGACGCCTATTGTGATCATAGATTTGATCGATCGTTCGACGAAAAAACAGGATTTCGAACGAAGTCAATTCTCGCCGCCCCGATCAAGGTGAAGGACGAAATTATCGGCGTTGTCGAAGTCATCAATAAGATCGACAGCGAGGCATTCAACAACCAGGACTTGCAACTGTTCGAGTCGTTTGCCGGCAGTGCGGGAATTGCGATGGAAAACTCACGCCTGTTCGAGCAGACCAAGGCATTGGCCGAAGACCTGCGCGAAGCGCTGGAACAAGAGCGCCGGCTGTCGATCGAAAAAGACAAAATGCGGGCATACATTCCCAAACACGTCGTTGACAACATCTCTCGGAACCGAGAAGAAAAACTGGCATTGGGCGGAAAGAGTATTCGCGCGAGTGTCATGTTTACGGACATCAAGGGATTCACGTCGATTTCAGAAGTCATGGAACCACAGAAGGTCGTCGATTTCCTTAACGTTTACATGACGGCGATGACTCACATTATCCAGGACGAACGGGGAATCGTCGATAAGTTCATTGGAGACGGAATCATGGCTGTCTTCATCCCGGCCGATGAGGACGACAACGAAGCTCTGCGAGCCGTCCAGGCAGGGATTCGCATGCAAGGCCGACTGGCGGAATTGTGCGGCGAGTGGCACAAGACTCAAACGGACGTCGCACAACTGAATATGCGAATTGGCATCAACACGGGAGAAGTGGTCGCGGGAAACATTGGCTCAGAAACTCGCATGGATTATACAGTCGTCGGTGACAACGTGAACGTCGCCTCACGCATCGAGTCGATCTGCCGACCCGGCGAAGTTTGTATTAGCAACTCAACGTACGACAAAGTCAAAGGTTCGATCACGGCCGATAAGCTCGAACCGGTCCTCGTTAAGAACCGTGTGCAGCCCGTACTGACGTACTCGATTGTGGTCCGATAAGTTATTGGTACTGATCAACGCGCACACAATGTGGAATATTGCTTCGCGAGTTTTAGTCTGGTCATGAGAGTCGGTGAGTTGATGTCGTCTGAAGAGGCGAAACTTTTCAACGAGCAATCACTAACTGGAAAGACAACACGGAATGAAACGCAGCACCGATCGCATTCTCACGACACATGTCGGCAGTCTGGCTCGTCCCGATGGCCAACTCAAACTTCTTTTTGCCAAAGAGCGTGGTGAAGACTACGACAAGGCGGAATTCGATTCCTCGACCCGGCAGGCGGTGGATGACATCGTTGCCGGCCAGGCCAAAGCCGGCATCGACATCGTCTGCGACGGCGAGCAGGGGAAATCCAGTTTTCTGACATACATCGCCGAACGTCTTGGAGGTTTTTCTCCATGTGAAGAACAGGGAGAAGACCTCTGGATCGATTCACGCGAGACTATCGCGTTCCCCGAATTCTACGACGCGCATCGAAAAAGCCGCGAAGGACTGATCGCCCAGCCGGTGAAGCTCACATGCACCGGACCAATCGAATACGCGGGCCACGAAACCGTGCAGCGTGAAATTGCGAACGTCAAAGCTGCGGCGGAAAAACACGGTATCGAAGACGTCTTCATGACGGCCGTATCGCCGTCCGACGTCGAAGGGCAACAGGCCAACGAATTCTACGAGTCCGACGAAGCCTATCTGTACGCCATCGCCGAGGCGATGGCCGACGAGTACAAAGCGATTGTTGATTCCGGATTGATTTTGCAAATCGACGACCCGCGGCTGCTGACCTATTACATTTCGCGCCCGGACCTGAGCATCACGGATTGCCGCAAGTGGGCCGAATTGCGTGTCGAAGCGCTTAATCATGCCCTTAAAGATTTGCCGATCGATCGCGTGCGATTTCACACCTGCTACGGAATCAACATTGGTCCTCGTGTTCATGAAATGAATCTCGCCGACATCGTCGATATCATGCTCAAGGTCGATGCAGGCGCCTATCTGTTTGAAGCGGGAAACCCGCGACACGAACATGAATGGAAAGTCTGGGAGGACGTGAAGGTTCCCGATGGGAAGCTCATTATCCCGGGGGTCATTTCGCATTCTACGCCGCTGGTCGAACACCCCGAACTCGTCGCCCAGCGGCTGGTGCGTTTTGCAAATATCGTCGGCAGGGAAAATGTCATCGGCGGTAGCGATTGCGGCTTCGCATCTTTTGCCGCCACCGAGCAGGAAATCCACCCCAGCATCGTCTGGGCCAAGTTTGCGAATCTGGCCGAAGGTGCCAGGATCGCTTCAAAGGAACTGTGGTAAGCGACGTCGATTCTGCAGGGGTTTCGCTTTCAATTGAGAAACAACAGATGAGGAAGATCAAATGCAACACCCATTGATTTCACGCCGAGAATTCTGCGCAGCAGCCACTGCTGCGGTTGCGAGTGGGGTTTTTCCGCAACCATCCGCTGGTGCCGAACCAAAAGAGTTTCGTTTGAAGTACATTCTCGGCTCCTGCTTGTACGGCTACCAGTACGTTGGCGAGATCTTCCCCGAAGTACGCAAATGCGGGGCGGCAGCCATCGATATTTGGCCCAAGGTTCATGGCAATCAACGCGAACAACTTGCCGATCTGGGTGAAGAGAAGTTCGCTGCGATGCTGAAGCAACACGACATCACGCTCGGATGCATCACACAATACAAACTTGGCGCGTTTGGGCTTCAGGATGAAATGCGGTTGGCCCAACGATTCGGCTGCCAGACGATGGTCGCAGGTGCAAAGGGGCCGAAGGGCTTGAAGGGAGGGGAACTGAAGACAGCGGTCGCAAAGTTCATTGAGCAAATGAAGCCCCATCTCGCCGTGGCCGAAGAAACCGGCGTGACGATTGCCATCGAGAATCATGGTAACAGCTTGATCGAATCCCCCGATTCGCTGAAGTGGCTGGCCGAACTGCGTCCCTCAAAGCACCTCGGAATTGGGTTCGCCCCCTACCACCTGCCGCAGGATGAAAAACTACTCGGCAGTTTGATCGAAGCACTCGGCGACTCGATTGAAGTGTTCTATGCATGGCAGCATGGCATGGGATGTCACCGGAAGCTTCCCAAGGAACAGGAACTGCTGCAACTGCCTGGACGCGGAGAGTTGGATTTTGGTCCGTTGTTGACGGCGTTGAAGCGTATCAACTACTCCGGCTGGACAGAGATCTTTATGCATCCCGTCCCACGCGGCATCCCGATTCTAGAAACGGCAACAGCGGTCACCGCCGAAATCAACCGCAGCCGCGCCTATCTGGAAGACATTCTGTCGCGTGGCTGATCCATTCGCGGCATGAAACTGATCGTTCTTCCGGGGCCATCGATGTGGCCGAATCAGGCGATCAGTTCTTCGATCACTTTGGCTTCGTACACGTCGGTCAGGCGTTCTTCGCGGCCGTTATGGGGCCACGATAGCAACTGGTAGTCGAGGCCGAGGAGCTGCAAAATGGTGGCGTGCAGATTGGCGGTTTGCGTTCTCTTCTCGACCGCGCGATAGCCGAAGTCGTCTGTCGCTCCGTAGTGCTGACCGCCTTTGATGCCGCCGCCAGCCAACCAGACGCTGAATCCATAGGGATGATGATCGCGTCCGCTGGTTGCTGCACTATTCCCGCCTTGGGCAGCGGGAGTGCGCCCGAATTCACCGCCCCACAGAACCAGAGTCGAGTCGAGCAATCCGCGGCGTTTCAAATCGGCCAACAGCGCGCCGACCGGCTTGTCGGTCCGTTGGCAACACTTTTTTGTTCCGGCGTTGTTGTTCGAGTGTGTGTCCCACGGTTGGCCCGACATGAACAGCGACACGAACCTCACGCCGCGTTCCACCAACCGCCGCGCCATCAGACAACGGGTGCCGTACGATTTCGTTGTGGCATTGTCCAAACCGTACAGCTGCTGAGTCTCTTTGGTTTCCTGTGATAGATCAAGCGCATCGGTTGCGGCAAGTTGCATGCGGCCGGCCAGTTCGAAGGTTTCAATGCGGGCTTCGAGTTCCAGTTCGCCGGGCCGACCGGCGAGGTGGCGCTCATTGAGTTGCCGCAGCAACTTGGCGCGTGCGTCCTCAATTGCACGCGGTCGTGGCTGTTTCGGCTGCAGGTTCAGCACGGGGCTGCCCTGTTCGCGGAAGACGGTTCCCTGATATCGCGGCGGCAACCAGCCACTCGACCAGTTGCGCACCCCATCGACCGACGGTCCGTTCGGATCGGGCAGCGCGACAAATGCCGGCAGGTTGCGGTTCTCTGTGCCAATTCCGTATGCCGTCCATGCGCCCAAAGTCGGTCGGCCGGCGGTTGTCAGGCCGGTTTGAGCCATCCAGATCGCCTGCTCGTGATTGCGATGCTCGGTGAACATCGAACGGATGACGGCAATCTCGTCGGCATGCTGCGAAACGAACGGCTGGATCTCCGAGAACTCCAAGCCGCTTTCGCCGCATTGATTAAAACGGAACGGTGAACCCTTCAGGTTCTTCGTCAGGCTTTCGTCATCGGCAACGTAGGCGGGGGGAGTCTTTCCGTCGAACCGATTGAGTACCGGCTTCGGATCGAGCAAATCCACGTGGCTCGGCCCGCCATGCATATAGAGCTGAATCACCGCCTTGGCGCTCGGCTCGTAGTGCGGAGCGGCACTCGAATGACGCGGCGCGGCGGTTGCCGAATTCCCCAGCAACGAACCGAGCGCAAGTCCGCCGAACCCGCCACCAAATTGGCAAAGCGCTTGCCGGCGCGAAAGTAGATCAAACTGGCTCATCAGTGACTCCGTCAATCCACATAAACAAATTCGTTGGCGCTCATCAACATGTGACACAAATCGGCTATCGCCTTACTGCGGGCCGCGGCGATCACTTCCGCTTTCTGTCGGGCCGCTTCGTCCTGTAGTTCCAGATAGCGTGATTGTTGTTCGTTGAAAAACTGCGACAGCAGTTCGCGTTCGCTGGATGTGGCTGGACGCGAGAATGCCGTCAGCACGGCTCGGCCAACGGGATCGTTCGGCTGTTCCGTCAGAACACGGTCGGCAAACGCGGCCGCAGCGCGGGTCATCACGTCGCTGTTGAGCAGCGCCAATGCCTGGGTGGAAACGGTCGATGTGCTGCGCTGCGTGCAATTCACCGAAATCGTCGGTTGATCGAACACCTGCAGCATCGTTTCCGGGGTGAGCCGCAGGACCATCACATAAATCGAACGGCGATTCTGATTCTTTCCGGCCGCCACGAGGACTTCGCCATTCTTTTGCCGGGCAACTGATTGCGAGGCCCCGTACATCGGATGACTCAGCGATGCCGATGCGGCCAGCAACGTGTCGCGCAACGGCTCGGCCTCCAGTCGGCGAATTGTCTGTCGCCACAACAGCCGATTGTCCGGATCGATCGGCACGCACGCGGCGCGATGTTGAGTGTCCACCCGCGACCGCTGCCGCCAAGTAGCCGATGTCAGAATCAGCCGGTGCATGTGCTTGATGCTCCAACCGCTGCGGACGAATTCCGTTGCCAACCAGTCGAGCAACTGAGGATGCGACGGCGGTGAACCGGCGACGCCGAAATCATCCGGCGTCGCCACGATGCCGGTGCCGAAATGATGCATCCAGATGCGGTTGACCATCACCCGCGCCGTCAGTGGATGCTGCGGCTGTGTTAACCAACGGGCAAACGCAAGTCGCCGACCGCTGGTCTTTGCTTTGTCATCCGGAGCGATCCACTCAAAGGGCTGCGGTGTTTCGAGCGACGAAATCACACCCGGTTTCACTGGCGGCCCCGGAGTCAGCGAGTCGCCCCGCAACAGCACGTGCGTCTTGGCTTCGCCGGCTTGATCATACAAAGCTCGCACTTCATCGAATTTGAGCCGTCGCCGTTCCTCGGCTGCAATCGCTGCGTTGAGGTCGTTCGCCCCCTTTTTGTAGTCCGCGTTTTTCGCTAGCGCCGCATCGAGTTTCTTTGCTTGCGGTCGCAACTGCTTTTCGAACTTCGCTGCAAGCTGTTTCTGGGCGTCGGTCCGAGTCGACTTCTTCGTATTCAGTGCTGCCTTAACGTTTTCACGAATTCCTTCCGGCAGTTCAGCAAGACGATCTTCAAACAGCCGATCTGTGAACGTCTTCTTCAATGCCGCCAACTCGGCCTTCTGTCTTTTTACATTGGCATCGACTTCGGCATTCCGTTTTGTCGCGGCGTCTTTTTGGTGCTTTGAAGCGATCGGCAGCCGGCGGTTCATTTGCGGAATCCAGTTGTCCGGCCGGTACGCCGTCATGAACACGGCTTGCATGCTGTAGTAATCGACCTGCGGAATCGGGTCAAACTTATGGCTATGACAGCGGGCGCATTGCACGGCCAATCCCATTGTCGATGAGCAGACTATCTGCAGCGTGTCGAACAGAGTCGGGAAGTAGTACTGCCCGGCTGCGTTCTTGATCCCCTTGAAATCCGGCCGGCTCGGGTCGGCAGCCGTTCGCAGGTAACCGGTCGCAACAATGCCTTCGACGACTTCGTCCGGCAGTTGCTCGGCCGTCTCAAATGCGTCCCAGTATCCAGTCAGCTCATCGCCGGCAATCTGCTCCTGCAGGAACCGGTCGTAAGGTTTGTCGCTGTTGAACGCGCGAATGACGTAGTCGCGGTACCTCCATGCCAGCGGCAACCGAAGGTCCTGATTGAGAATTCCCGCCGATTCCGTAAAGCCGGCAACGTCGAGCCAGTGACGCGCCCACCGTTCGCCGTACCGCGGACTTGCGAGCAACCGGTCGATCATCCGCGCGTTGGCGCCCGGACGGTCATCGGCCAGAAACTGCTCGATCTCCTCAGGTGACGGCGGCAGCCCGATCAAATCGAACGAAGCACGGCGCAGCAGCGTGAGCCGCTCGGCATTGGGCGCCAGCGTTAGACTCTGTTCTTCCAGTCGCTTCAGGACGAAGGCATCGATTGGGTTATCGACACGATGACTCTGACGAACAACGGGGACAGTCGGACGAACAGGCGACCGGAACGACCAATGATCCACGCCGGTGACATCCTCAGAGCGATCGATTGTGGCGGCATTGCCGACCCCCTTTGCTCCGTCGTTAATCCACTTCCGGATCAAGCCCTTTTCCTCGGCCGTCAGTTTCTGGCCGACCGGGGGCATCTTGTCTGAGCTGACTTTTTCATACAGCAGGCTGGATTCGGCCGCACGGATTCGTAGCGCCGCTCCGGAATTCCCGCCGGTCAGCAGCGAGGAAGGACTGGTCAGATTCAGGCCCGCTTTCGGATCAACGCCGGCATGGCAGCGGATGCACTTCGCCCGAATGATCGGCAGGATGTCCTTCTCGAATGTCAGTTCGCCTTTTTTGTCCTGAGCGTTTGCTCCAACCGGCAGCAGCGCGGCAGCGAGCATCCCGACAAGTATCGGCGAAAAAGAGAAACGGCCAAAGACAATCTTCATCGAGCGGTTCCATTGCAAGGCGGCTGTTAGACGCTTTGAGTGGTATCCACTTTAACCGATGCAGAGACGATCAGCCATACCCGCCCCAGCTGGCAACGGGTTTCAAACTCTGCCGGGTGGCTAACGCCTGAACAAAACAGGAGATAGCAAGCGGAACCTGCCTGGCGATTCTCCCTCTCCCCCACCCGGGGAGAGGTTTTTTTGAAAGCACCTCTATTGTGGCAGGCGTTCCGTTTCGATCTTGGGAAACGCACCGGTGCAGGCTTTCATGAACTCGACCAGATCGGCTTTCTGCTGATCGGTCAAGTTCAGCTTGACGATCTTGTCGCTCAGGTTCGGATTCTTCATCCCCCCCTTGTTGTAATGCTCGACAACTTCTTCCAAAGTTTTCAAACCGCCATCGTGCATGTAGGGAGCCGACAAGGCGACGTTGCGAATCGTTGGTGTCTTGAACGCGCCGCGATCTGCATCAACTTTGGTCACCTCGAAACGGCCGAGATCCGGCTTCTCTGCGCTCATGCCGACACCGAGGTTATGGTACTTTTCGTCGGCCAGGTTCGCGCCAACATGGCAGGCGGCGCAGTTGATCTTCTTATTGAAAAAGAGGTCGCGGCCGCGGATGGCGCTTTCGGACATGGGGTGCTTGTCTTTGGCATCTCCAAGCGATTCGTATTTGGCAGCGAGTTCCGGATCGTCTGCCAGCAGTTCCTTCAAGTCTTCCTCGTCGAGTTTAGCAAATCGCTGAAATGCTTCGTAATGGTCGAACGGTGATGGCCCCGTCACGATCGCACGCTCGAAAGACGCGATGGCGCGGCCAACATTGTCAATCGTCACACCGTCGGAGAAAATGCGGTCGAACTGAAGCTTGTAACCTTCGATTTTACCGACGGTCGCAACTGCCGCCTCGTGGGTGTTACCCATTTCGATGGGACTTGCGATCGGGCCGACCGCCTGCGCTTCCAGCGAATCCGCACGGCCATCCCAGAATTGAGCACCACTGAGAATTCGGTTATAGCTGATCGGTGAATTGCGGCCACCCTGCTGTCCGTCGATGCCCACACCAAATTGGGTGTGGCGGGCAAATCCTTCGTCGGGATGATGGCAGTCGGCACAGCTGACGGTATTGTCGGCCGACAGGCGACGATCAAAGTACAGTTGCCGACCGAGTTCAATCTTAGCGCGCGTCAGCGGATTGTCCTCGGGAATCACAATCGCCGCGCTACCGGCGGCAAGGCCGGCTGGCAGTGTGACCGCTAGCGGCGCGTGATTGTCTTCGCTATCGAGCCAGGCGCCGATCTGTGCGACAGTCAAATCCCCTTCGCCTGGAATTCCAGCTGTCAACGCGGTGGAGCCGAGCAAAACCGAGCCGTCTGCTAATGTCCCGCCGGCATCGGAGGGGGTCTCATCTGTCTTTGTCGTTTCATCTGCGGTCGGCTCGGCAGGCTGATCGTCACTGTCCGTTGACGGCACTGTCTCTGAGTCCGCGTCCGTGTTCGGAACCGGATCAGTAACGGTGTTGTCTTCCGTCTCTCCAGAACAGCCGACCACGGCAATCAACAACGTAAACAGCAGGAAACTGCAGCAGAATTTCGCGTACATGATTCGTCAGTACTCCTTCGGTAGGTTGAACTGGTCTCTATTGATGTTAATGACCTGCACCGATTTCTGCAGTACCCGGAGTCAGCGAATCGGCGTCAAGATGTTGGGGGGGGAAGGGGCGGGAGTCTGTTCCTTCGGTGTACTATGCGGTCTGGTCGCGGTTGTCGTCAAGTCATCAACTGTCACTCTTTATTGGTTGCCGGCAGCTTCCAGCGGACCGCTTCCACTTGGGTTTTGGTGTCGGCCCCGCGATAGGAGTAGACCGAGACGAGTGTTCCGTCGGGCAACTGGATCGTGTTACCGAATCCGCCGCCGCTGGCCCCTTGGTTGACGTCGCTGATGACAAGGCGATCGTGCGAAAAATCCCACGTCCGCCCCTCGTCACCGCTGAGAATTGCTCGCAGGCCGAGGTCGTGTCCGTCTGTCGGGTTGCTGCGGACGGTGAAGGTTAACAGCGTTCGGCCGTCGTTGAGCGTTAGAAGCCGCGGATACATCTCGCCGTAGGTTCCGAACGTGCCGTGTTTGCGGTGCTTGCTCCACGACTTCCCGCCGTCTCCCGATTCCCACAGCATCATCCGGTCGCCCTGATCGCCGCTTTCCTTCGCCAACAATTTGGGTGTGCCGGGAATGTGCCAATGCGGCCCGGTGCGATCAACGCGGACTGGATGCAGCAACCGCCCCGAGGGTGTGGTGAACGTGACGGTCTGTGAGAAGAAACCATCGACGTCGATCCAGCCAGCGGTGTCAGGACGCAGCGACTTGTCCCAGGTCTTGCCGCTGTCGCGCGATTGCCAGATGCGAACGACCTTCGGAGCATCTTGTTTGCCATGTTGCATGCTGACCCCCAAACAGGTGAGAAACTTGCCGGGGCGGTTTTTGTCGGGAATCTCGAATGCCATCCAGTCGGCCGACGTCTGCGCTTGATTCGGAAATCCGTCGGGTCCGATGCGAATTTCCGACCAGGTCTTGCCTTCATCGGTCGAGCGGAAAACTTTGCTGTGCGTGTGTTTGGACGGGTTGAAGACGTCGCGAGACAGCCAGTGGCAGGTCATCAGCAGCGTGCCGTCGCTCAGTGCCGTCAAGCCGAACTCTCGGCCCTGAATGTCGAGCCGTTCTTCGCGCGGCCCCCACGTGCGGCCGCCATCTTTGGAACGCCAGAACACAGCCCGCTCGGCATAGCCGTCAACGCCTGCAATCGGTCCGAAGCAAAACGCCACAACCAGCAAGTCACCGCTCTTGAGTCGCGCGACAAACGGCTTGTAATCGTTGGGCAGACCAAGCGGCGTGCGCGCGGCCGCAACGTCATCGCCGCGCAGGACCTTTGGATTGACAACACGAATCGGTTGCGCGGTCGGCTCACTCGCTTGAGTCCCGGAAACCAACACGAGCGATGCAAAGACCACTAGGAGGACGGCAGCAATTCGGCTCTTGAAGCAGTTCATTGTCTGACTCCCAATAATCTTGTGGACTGGAGTTCTTGTCGCAAAAATAGCACGTCAGGAAGAGCCGGATGCACCCGGTTATTCGGTTCCGTTTGGACTGCCGCTCTCGGGACCGCCAGAGAAATCTCGCAGCATGGTTCCTCGATATCGCTCGACGTAGCCATTACCGTAGCGTCCGGTGGATTCAATTCGCGCCAACTCATCCCAGATCCAATACAACGTATCGACCGTGAGTGGCCCGTCAGCCCTTTGCTCAATTCCCTTTCGAAGTCGGCTTAATTCATTGATATCGACGTGTTCGGGAGCGCAAACATTCAAGATCGCAATCTCCGTACGCACCCACGCATTTTTCCACGTCTGGCGGTCAACATCGGGTGGCACTGCAGCTTGGCAACGTTCCACCACATCAAGTATCGCAGCATGCTCATAACGGAAGCGGCGAAACTCTGCAGTTATCAATCGAAAAATAACTACGACAAAGACCAGAGCGAAGACGATTCCAAGAAAGTCGCGCCGAAGCATGAATCGTATGACATTGCTGGGCATGATTAATGCGTGTTCTTCTCAACACGGATTGAGTATCGATTAATTCGCAGCGGAAAGCACGCGTGCAATCTCGCGCGGCGAGAGTTCGCGGTCATAGATTCTCAGGTCCTTCATTTTTCCGTTGAAGTAGTCGTGCTGGCCGAATCCGATTTTCAGCGGTCCTTTTGCGTTCAGATTGTATTTGGCGGGATCGAACTTCGTGCTCTGGGAAACTTGTTTACCGTCGATGTAAAGTTTGAGTGAATCGTCGCCCTTGACTGCGACGAGATGGTGCCAGCCGGCCGACAAAGCGCGGTCGTAGGTTACGCTCTTTCCGGCTTCGAGAGAGCGGACGTGGCCCGACGGCAGCACGCCGTAAAACAGTTTCCCGTCGAAGACGGCCGTCACCCATGCCCGGCGGTAGCGCACATTGGGTGTCTTGTCCAGTCGGCCGGTCGTGACCCATTTGTCTTTGCCGTCGTAGCGATACACTTCCGCCCATGGCAACGTCCCGGCATACAGCTTGCCGTTGTAGACGGACATTCCCATGACTTCTTTCTCCATTCCCAACCGCCCGGTATTTGCCCACTTCTGCGGGCCGTCGAATCGGAACACCGAACCGGTCGGCCAGGTGCCGGCGTGAATCTTCCCTTCGTAAATGGCGGTCGAGTAAACCTGTGTCGTATCGGGAACGGGACCTAGTCGCGTCCAATCGGTGCCGCCGTCGTAACGGAAGAATCCGCCACCGTCGTAACTCAAACCGAACAAATCGCCGTTGTGAACGCAGAGATGCACGACACGCAAGCCGGGACAACCGCACGACGTCCATTTCTGGTCGCCGTCGTATCGGTACATTCCGCGCGTGCGTGGTTTGTCGCGCCAGGCGCCGGTGGTTCCGGTTCCCGCATACAGTTTCCCTTTGTAGACGGCTAACCCGCTAATGCTGCGGACGTCGGCGACCTTGCCGCAATCGGTCCAGCGGGTCCCCCCCTCATAGCGGAAAACCTTCCCGCCGTGGTTCTGGTTGGGCGAAAGCGGCAGCGACGATCCACCGCCGCTGTAAAGTTCGGTGCCGGCATAAAGTTTCCCGTTGTAGACGGCCAGACCGGTGATCGAATTCGCCAGATCGGGGCTGCCGCAATCGACCCAGCGTGTGCCGCCCGCATAGCGGTAAAGGTGACCGGTCTTGCCTTCGCCTGGTTCCCACACCGCCGCGTACAAGTCACCATCGAACACTACGAGCGACTTGACATACTGGTTCGTACCCGGTCGCCCGCAGTCGGTCCATTCGGGATCGATCTGCGCGGCATCGATGCCGAAGAGAATATTCCGCCAGTTTGATTGCGCCGAAGTGACGCCGGCATAGTTCATCAGGCTGAGGGTAAAACCCTTGCGAGTGGTGGGGTCGTACTGGGTGATGACGTCGCCCAGTACGTCGTCCAACAGTTCGGCAGTGTGAACCCAAACGGCGATTGAAAACGGCCCCGTTCCCGGATTGAACGACTTCGACTCCGGCACTTCTAACCAGGCATTGACTCCATTGAATACGGCGCTGCCGTTCTCGAATGTCACACCGTGATTGACGGAGTCCTGGCCGCCAGTTGTGCTGTCCTTGCCGTCCGCCGCAAGTTTCCAATGAGCGACAAGGCCATCGTCGGCGCGAATTGATGCGGCCGACGATATAATCAAAAGCGCGGCGGCAAAAGCGAACAGGCGGTTGTGATTCACGAAGCATACTCCCGGATTCGGATCGGGGACAATTGGCGAGTCTCACGTCTGCTTGAGAATAATCGGATTGCGCTGCGGCGGTCAAACGTGTTGATTGTGATCAGGCAACGAATATGTGACTCACACTGTTATGCAGCAGAACCATGATTGACCTCGGCTACATGGCTAAACACATTGTGACCCGCCCCGACTGGCTGGACACGCCGAACGTGCAAAATGTCTGCGCCGTCAGTCGTTGCGTCTCTGCCGACTTTTGCGACTACATCAACTTCTGGAAACACAACGGATACTGGTTCTTCAATTCGCCCCGTGACATTCAAGTTCTTTCTGCTGCCAATGACGTTGATCTTTCGGGTACAACTCTGTTTTTCTACAAGGCACACAGTCTCCAATACGACGCCGATTCCCAATCGTGGGAGTCCTTCACCGCCCATGATGCTTTCCTCACGTCGATAATTCCGCCGCAGAAATCCCGGTTTCTTGGGTTCGATATTGTTACCTACTCGGTGTAGAACTCTCCAGAATGTTCGCCATTATCTTGCAATCATCTGGCTACCGAAGTGTCGGTCAACGAGCACTGCTTGATTCCTGCGATTGACTACGCCATTGATCGTCTTGAGGCTGGCGTCTTTGACAATTCGGAGCCGGGTCCATTTCGGATCATTTCTGTAAACACTCTCGACTTTGAACTGGCTGAATAACTCGTTCTGTTAACAAGATATGTCTTGCCGAGTTTGGATACCGCAATCCTATGAATGAATCGAAGTCCTCACGGCGTGACTGGTTGAAGTCGGCGGTGGCGTTGGGCATCTCCGGCGCGGCGACAAACAGCGGGATCGCGCGGGTGTTTTCAGCTGAGCGTGACAGCTTCCTCAACATCGGTTCGCAACGGCAACTTTTTTGCGACGACTTTCTGATCGAGTCGAATGACGGCGCCGAGCGCAAACTGCATCAGCCACAGAAGGTGAATGACGGGCAACCGGTACTCCATCTCGATCAACCGTGGGAAGAACTGGGAACTCCCATTCTTGGCGGTGTGCTGCGCGATCGCGGTCGGTTTCGAATGTGGTATCGCGGCGGTGGCGGCGGGCCGGCGGGTGGACGCTGGTGTTATGCCGAATCGGCCGACGGTCTGAAATGGAACAAGCCCGCGCTAGGGCTGATGGAACACAACGGCAGTCGGAAAAACAACATCTACGTACTGGGCCAGCCGCAGGCGTTTACGCCGTTTGTCGATCCGAATGAAAACGACCCGGCACGACGGTACAAGTCGGCCATCAATTCGCTGCGGATCGACACGGCCTTTGCCCATTCTCCGGATGGTTTGAAGTGGACGCAGTTTCGCGACGGGGCAGCTATCACCGGTCGTGCTTCCGATACGATCAGCCAAGTGCTGTGGGATCCGTTTGCCAAGGTGTATCGGCTTTACACGCGCACCGATTATGGCACGAGTCAGACGGGCGAAGTCCGCGGCACGCGCGACATGGTCGCCGCCGCCGATGCCGACCTCTCCGATCCCAAGAGTTGGCGCAAGGTTCGCGAATGGTGTCTCGGTTGGGAAACAAAGCCGCCGGTCATCGCCGATGACGCCAAAGTGAGTCGCGAGCGTGACCCAAACTATCATCGTCAACGGCAGCTTTACAGCGTCAACGGCTGGATCCATGAAGGTGTGCAGTTCGCGTTGATCTGGGCATTGGAAACCGGCGCCGACAAGACCGGCATTAGGGAGACGATGAATGCGTACCTCGCCACGACGCGCGGCGAGAAGCCGTGGGATTTGCAGTGGGTCTTCGGCGATCAACCGTTGATCGAGCGCGGCAAGCCGGGGCGATTCGACTGCCGTTGGATTCAACCGGCCGCGAGCATCGTCACCTGGAAAGATCGACATTGGCTGTATTACGCCGGATTGGCGAGATCTCACGCCGGCGAATGGAGCCCTGAAATTTCCGGTCCGAAGGGTGGCATCGGTCTGGCAACCATCCGCCGTGACGGATTCATTTCGTTTAACGCCGGCGCACGCAGTGCATCGGTCACAACAAAGGCGCTGCGATTTCAAGGCAACCGGCTCGCCATCAACACAGTGACGGCCGCAACCGGCAGTGTGCGAGTCGAGATTCAGAATGCCGCTGGGAAACCGATTTCCGGATTCACGCTGGCCGACAGCACGGAGATTACCGGTGACAAACTGGACGGCATTGTCCGCTGGAAAGGAAGCAGCGACGTAAGTCGTCTCGCGGGACAGCCGGTTCGGTTACGATTCGTTCTCCGTGACGCGGACCTGTTTTCACTAAAGTTTGATGTGCCGACACTCGGAAAGAACACACCGTGAATCACAGGTTTGCGATCCTTCGGTGGACTTGGAAACGCCATGTTTGATAGCGAATTGAACTCTGAGAGTTTTTTGACTTCTTATATCTATCGTGAGGACGTCTAAATGCAAATTCGCCGATGCTGTTTGAACGGGTTGCCGGTTGCGAATTGTTCGTGGCTGTTTCCGTTGTTGCTGATCGCGTTGCCCGCCGGGCTTCGCGGCGGTGAGCCGGCTCAGCCTGCGGCATTCAAACATGCGGGCATCATTGAGGCGTGGAACACGTACAAGCACAAACTGACGTTTGGTAAGGGACAGACGTTGGCCCTGGTCGATGACGGCTGCAAGCTGTCCATGCCCGAATGGTCGAAGTCGGATGGCGATCAACCGAAAGTCATCGTCGCTTACGACAGCGTCGATGGCGACAACGACCCCAAACACGAAGGCCGGGGGTATCATGGCTCGACGATCGGCATTCCCTCGTCGGTCAATTACGGCGGCAAGTGGGGCGTCGCCTACAACAATCAAATCGCGGTCATCCGGGCGCTCGAATGTTGCCATTGCAATGTGAGCGACGGAAAAACCGTGGCCGCCGGTTTGCAGTGGATCATCGACCACCACAAGCGATACCGCATCACAACCGTGAATCTGGCGCCCGTCGATGACAAGGCTCACGACAAGCCGGTCGCAACCGCGATTGACGAAAAACTGACCAAACTGCGAAAGCTTGGCATTTGGGTCAGCGCGCCCACCGGCAACCACAACTTCACCAATGGAATTTCCTGGCCGGCCAGTCAGCCCAACTGTTTTGCCATCGGAGCGGTGCGGCAGGGGAAGGACGAAGTTTACCTTGATCGCCACGCGAAGGTCGATTTGGTCGTACCCGCCGGCGCCACATCTTCCTCCAACGCCATCGCCTGCGGCGCTGCAATAATCATCCGCGAGGCAATTCTGGAAACCGGTTACAACTGGAAACAGAATGGCCCCAACATTCCCGCAGCCATGTTGGCCATTATGCAGAACACCGGCGTGAAGGTGGATGATCCCGCCACAAAGCGCAGCTACCAGCGGCTCGACTTGGCGGCCGCACTGCGACACGTATTTGTTGAGGCGAAGCAACCAAATGCCGTTCGCTTTTCCGAACATTTGATCGCCGACAAATATGCGTATGCCTATGGTGTCGCCGCGGCCGACTTCGATGACGACGGCGATCTCGATTTGACCTCCGCCGACTACCAACCGCACAACATGCTGTATCTGTTCGAGAATGACAGCCGCGGAAAGTTCAAGCGGCACGTCGTCCAAAAGGAAGACCCCGAACGTTTGGAACGGCACATGATTGGCGACGTTGATGGCGACGGCGATCTGGACGTGGTGATTGTGAAGAACCTGCGCGGTCACCTGCTGTGGTTCGAGAACAGCGGTAAACCGACGGACGGAAAACTCTGGCGGCGACACGTCATCTCCACCGACTTGCCCGGCGCTTACGACGTCGCGCTGGCCGATTTCGACAAGGACGGCGACCTGGACGTGGCCGCTTCGAGTTGGGTGCTGGGAAATCAATTCGCCTGGTTCGAGAACGACGGGACCCCGGCAGATGGGGATTGGCAGAAACACATGATCGAAGAAGACATCGCGGAAACGCGCACGATGCGCGCCGCCGATTTCGACGGAGATGGCGACATGGATCTGCTGGGCACCGCCCGCAAAGCCGATCAGGTCGTTTGGTACGAGAACCATCGCGTCGCCGGTTCACTTGCCTGGAAGAAACACCTCATCGACAACAAGTCGCGTTGCCCGGCACACGGAAACCCGGCCGACATGGACGGCGATGGCGACCTGGACGTGGTGATGGCGTTGGGATTCTATTATCGTCCCGGCTCAAACAATCCGGATGCTTCGCTCCGGCAAGAGGACAATCGGGTGGTCTGGTACGAAAACAACGGCAAGCCGACAGTCGGTGTTTGGGAAAAGCACGTCATTGGGCCGAAATTCGATGACGCCTTCGAAGCGGTGGCCGGCGATCTGGATGGTGACGGGGACATCGATGTCGCAGCGACTTCGTGGCGCAATCCCGGTCGCGTCGTCTGGTTCGAGAATCACGGCAACCCCAAGGGCCAATGGACGCGCCATATGCTGAAGAATAACTGGCGCAGTGCGAATCAAATCATCATCGCCGACTTCAACGGCGATGGCAGACCGGACATCGCAGCATGTGCCGAGCACGGCAGCTACGAACTGCGCTGGTGGCGAAACGACGGGCGGACTGCAAAGCGTTAAGAGTCGAGTTTGAACAATCGACGAAATGGGTGAATCCGACCGATGCACATGCAGGTATGGTCGTAATAGAAAAGGCTTTTGTGGTAAGTTGGCTACGGGTGATCGATATCTTCTCTCGGAGAGGCGACTGATGTTTAGCAGGACTCGAGTATTTAGGCTGTTTGTTGTTGCTCTCGTCACTTCAGCCGGGGGGCTGTTGGCCGGGCGCGCTGTTGCCGAATCACCTTCGCTGGCCAAATCGATGCCGGCGGGAGCACTGGCGTTTGGTGAAGTCGCCGACTTGGAATCGGTCATCGACCGCGTTCAGAGTTCCGACTATCTCAAGCAGGTCCTTGAAAGCCCGCAGTTTCAGGATGTGGCGAAGTCCCAGCAGTACAAGCAGGCACAAGCCGGGCGGGCGGTTCTCGAAAAACAATTGGGAATGGACCTGTGGACCGTCGGCAAGAAGTTGCTGGGGAACCGGATCGCAGTCGCCGTCTATCCAAAACCGAATTCCGATCAGCCGGACGCCGTCGCCATTATTCAGGTGAAAGATGCTCAGACGCTGGTTAATCTTCGCAAACAGGTCGAGCCGCTGCTGATGCTGACGGGCGCGAAGATCGAAAAATCCAAAATTGGCGATGGCGTTGAGTTGGTCGCGATCAACGACAGCGTATTTTTCGGGATCAATGACAAGTGGATTGCGGCCAGCAGCAATCGGGATCTGCTCACCAGGACGGTTGGGTTGCTTTCCGACGAGGAGGCGACATCGCTCACCGAGGACGATGCCTATCAGTTGATGTCGAAGAAGATGGGGACCGAGCATTTGGGACGCGTCTTCGTCAACACCGGCACCTTGGCCGAGGCGACAGGCGGGCGATTCGGCCTGCCGGAGAAGATGGACAACCCGCTCGCCTCATTGTTGGTCGGCGGAATTCTCGAATTGGCAGTGCATAGTCCGTATGCCGGATTGACGTTGGATGTTGAAGAGAATCAGTTTGTCCTCTCTGCCGGCATCGACGGCGATCAGAGTAAACTAGGTGAGCTGTTTTCGCCGTTTTTCGCCAGTCCGCCTGCGACGGGAACGCGGCCGATTCCTGCAGTGCCGCAGTTAATTGGCGGCGTCACAATTTACCGTGATTTTGCCGATTGGTACGGTCGCCGCGAAGAGTTGTTGCAGCCGCAGATTTTGCCCGGCTTCGACCAGTTCGAGGCGGGATTGGGGAACATTCTGCCCGGCAGAGATTTCGGTGAAGACGTTCTGCCGCAGCTTGGAAAGAACATCACATTGGTGGCCGCCCGACAGGATTACAGCCATCTGGATGGCAAACCGGGCGTGAAACTGCCGGGGTTCGCCGCCATCTTCGAATTGGGCAGACCAGATGAAGGTGCGCAGACCTTTCAGATGTTCTTTCAAACGCTGTCGGCAATCTTGAATTTGCAGGCGGGGCAACAGGGCCGAAAGCCGTGGTTGCTCGATACGGAAATCTACAAAGACGTCAAAGTGTCCTACGGCCGTTACCTGAAGAAACCGGAGGGGGACCGGTTGCCGTTGGTGTTCAATTTCATGCCCGCATCGGCCCGCGTCGGCGATAAGTACATTATCAGTTCTTCGGTGGACCTCTGCCGGAATCTGATCGATGCGCTGAAGAAGCCGGAGAACAACAAGCGCGTCGAAAAGAACCTCAACCTCGAATTCCATTTCGATCCGTTTGCCGACATCATCGAAGCCAATCAGGATTTCTTCCAGGCTCAGCGAATCCAACAAGGACGCACGACCGACGAAGCAAAACAGGACATGGCAGCCATTTTGAATTTGTTGCGATACTTCAAATCGCTCGATTTCAACACGACCGCCACCAACGATGCATTCACTGTGCAACTGAAAGGGGCGTGGAAGTGAGCGGCTCAAAATCGGTCGGCGATCCTCTTCGCCCGTATAACTCGAAAAAGGATGGATGGACGCGACGCGACGCCACGCACTTGCTGTGGCGGACGCAGTTTGGTGCATCGGCCGATGAAATTGAACAGGCCACCACGGCCGGTCTGGGAAAGACCCTCGACCGGCTGCTGACGCCGCAAGAGGAGTCACCCGATTTCGAGACGTCTGAGCGTTTGCTGCGCCAGGTCGCCGTCGACACCGGCAACATCAGCCATCTGAAGGCGTGGTGGTTGTACCGCATGCTGAACTCGGCCAATCCGCTGGTCGAAAAGGTGTCGCTGTTCTGGCATAACCACTTTGCCACCTCAAACGCCAAAGTCGGCTCTGTCGACCACATCGTCGCGCAGAACGACTTGATCCGAAGGGAAGCGGTCGGCAGTTTTCGCAAGCTGCTCTCGGGAATGGCCCGCGACGTGGCCATGCTGATCTGGCTCGACAGCAATGCGAATCGCAAACGGCAACCGAACGAAAACTTCGCCCGCGAAGTTATGGAGCTGTTCAGCCTGGGCGTCGGAAACTACACCGAAGAGGACATCGCGGAAGCCGCCCGCGCCTTCACTGGTTGGCATCTGCGCGACGACAAATACTGGTTCAACCGACGGCAACACGATTTCACGCAGAAAACACTTCTCGGAAAAACAGGCAGTTTAGATGGCGAAGACGTCATCGAGATTTGCCTCGGGCAGGCAGCCTGCCCACGTTTTCTGGCTACAAAGTTGCTGGCAACATTCGTGACGCCCCGCCCCGACGAGCAGGACGTCGAGCAGTTGGCGCTGCGGATTCGTGCGCACGATTTTCAAATGACACCGGTGCTTCGTGAAATGTTCGGTTCAGAATTATTCTTCAGCACCAACGTTCGCCGGTCAATCATCAAGAGTCCATTGGAACTCGTGCTGGGCGCTTATCGGGCATTGGGGAATCGGCCCGATCTGCAAGCCACCATCGGCCTGCTTGCGAGTCTGGGCCAAGACGTGTTCGAGCCGCCAACGGTGAAGGGCTGGGAAGGAGGCCGACTGTGGATTCACTCGGCTTCCATGCTGCTGCGAGCCAACTTCGCCCCCGCGCTAACAAGCAGTTCGCGATACGGAACAATCGACGATCCGCAATCGGTTCTCAAGTCAGACGGACGAAAAACACAGGACGATGTCGTCGGCTACTACACCGAGTTGTTGCTTTCGGGCGACGTCGAACCCGCGTCGAAACAACGGTTGACCGAATATCTGAAAAAGGCGGAAGGCGATCGTGGCGAGCGCAGCCGCGGTCTGATCCAGCTCATCATGTCCATGCCCGAATATCAGCTTGTCTGATTGCGAACGACGCAACAACGGATTGCGGCACACGTTAAGATAGGACCAAGACCATGGCAACGACGAGACGAACGTTTCTGACCAACCTGGGTGCCGCCGGAATTGTGTCCCTCGGTGCGACACCGCCCTGGTTTCTCACGCGTGCGGCGTTGGCGGCCGAGAAGGTGGAAAAACCGCCGGCCGAAAAACGAATTCTGGTGCTGGTGCAACTCGCCGGCGGCAACGACGGACTCAACACCGTCATTCCCTACACCGACGCGGAATACCAGAAGGCGCGACCGGGCATCGGCATCGGCAGAGATGCGGTGCTGAAGATCGGTGACGACCTCGGGCTGCATCCGCAAATGACCGGGTTCAAAGAGATTTTCGACGAAGGACGACTTGCCGTTATTCAGGGCGTCGGTTATCCCAACCCAAACCGCTCGCATTTTCGTTCGACCGACATCTGGCACTCGGCTCGTCCCGACGTCGAGTACACCGAAGACGGTTGGTTGGGCCGATCACTGGACCTGCACGCCAAGCGACATGCTGGAAAAACACCGGCGCTGGCGCTCGGGACCAATCGGCTGCCGCTGGCGCTCGTTTGCTCAAAGCTCAGTGTGCCGACGGTTCAGAACGTCAACGAATTTCAACTCCAACTCGGTGCCGGTTCCGCAGCCAACAAGAAACTTCGCAGGAAGTTGATCGGCGACTTGGCGAATCGCCAAAGCGCGACGGAATCGGACCTCGACTTTCTTCGCAAGACAACCCAAACGGCTCTCTCCACCGCCAGGAAATTGGAGAAAGTCACCGCGACCTACAAACCGGCGGCCGAGTATCCGACTAACGGACTGGGTGGGAAACTCAAAACGGTGGCGCAGTTAATTGCCGGCGATTTCGGGACGAACATCTTCTTCGTCTCGCTCGGAGGATTCGACACGCATTCGCAGCAGGCGGGAGCGCACCAAGGGCTGCTGTCGGAACTCTCCTCAGCCATCCGTGCCTTCTACTTGGACCTCAAAGAGCATAAGTTGCAGGATCAGGTTCTGCTGGCGACGTATTCGGAATTCGGCCGTCGCGTGAAAGAGAATGGCAGCCTGGGCACCGACCACGGAGCCGCCTCGCAAATGTTCGTAGTCACTCCCGGCGACAAAGGGGGCCTGATTGGCAAGCACCCCAGCCTGACCGATCTCTCCCAAGGCGACCTCAAATACCACACCGACTTCCGCTCGGTCTACGCAACGATTCTCGATAAGTGGCTCGATATTTCCAGCCAATCGGTCCTCGGCCACGAATTCCCCGGCGTTGATATCGTCTAGGATGCAGTTCCAAAAACCCTCTCCCCGGCCGGGGAGAGGGACAGCTTCAAAGCCGAAGGCTCTTGAAGCAGGGTGAGGGCCGGCCGATCGCTCCGCACTGCTTGACATTTGGCTATCCACGCGCAACAGTGGGACCACTTCCTGTGTCCTGTAATCTGCGGCATTGCGTATCCGATTCAAGATTCGGAATCTCAACGCGGCTGCATTCCGCTGCGTGCGCATCAAGAAGGTGTCACCGTGCAAGTTCGCTGCCCGCATTGTCAGAATCCGCTGGAAGTCCTCGACGACTCGTCACTGACTGACATCCAGTGTCCATCGTGCGACAGCCAGTTCAATCTGCTGGGCGATGAGACGGTGGTCTATCGTGCGAATGAGAATGCTACGATTGGCCACTTCGAGTTACAGGACGAACTCGGAACCGGTGCATTCGGCACGGTTTGGAAAGCCCGGGACACCCAACTTGATCGCAGCGTGGCGGTTAAGATTCCGCGCAAGGAACAGTTGAGTTCCGGCGAAGCCGAGAAGTTCATTCGCGAGGCACGGGCCGCCGCTCAGTTGAAGCATCCAAACATTGTCAGCGTGCATGAAGTGGGTCGCGAGGATGGGCAGGTCTACATTGTCAGCGATCTGGTTGACGGGCTGAGTCTGTTGGATTGGCTGACCGGTCAGAAACTCTCATCGCGCGAGGCGGCCGAGTTGTGTGCGAAAGTGGCCACAGCGCTGGAGCACGCGCACCAGGCGGGTGTGATTCACCGCGACCTGAAGCCAGCTAACGTGATGATCGACGCTGCCAGCGAACCGCACATCATGGATTTCGGCATTGCGAAACGCGAGGCGGGCGAAATCACAATGACGGTCGATGGCCAGGTGCTGGGTACGCCGGCTTATATGTCGCCCGAGCAAGCCAAAGGAGAAAGCCACGACGCCGACGCCCGCAGCGACGCCTATTCGCTGGGAGTGATCCTGTTCGAGCTACTAACAAACGAACGCCCCTTCCGCGGCAACACCCGAATGCTGCTGCATCAAGTGATCCACGAGGATGCGCCGAGTCTGCGCAAGCTCAACGCAACCGTTCCGCGCGACCTGGAGACGATCTGTCTGAAGTGCCTGCAAAAGGAGCCGGGGCAAAGATATCAAACCGCTGGAAAATTGGGTGAAGACCTGCAGCGGTTCATCAACGGCGAAGCCGTTCTCGCCCGGCCCATCAGTCAGGCGGCCCGTTTGTGGAGATGGTGCAAGCGCAATCGCGCCATTGCCGTTCTGACGGCGACGGTGGCCGTTTCGCTGATTGTCGGCGTCACTGCATCGGTCTTTTTCGCCTTCGATGCAAACAGTGAGCGAAACAAGGCAGACAACGAGCGCAATAATGCACTGAATCTAGCGGCTGAAAAGGACAAACTGGCCGAGGAGAAGACGAAGCTGGCTGCTGAAGAAAGCGCTGCACGGGGCTTAGCGGAAGAACGCCTCACGCGTTCCGAGTGGCTGGTCTATGCCGGCCAAATCGCCACAGCCCAACGGGAATGGGAGAATGGAAGCGTCACGGCCGCATGGCATTCTTTGAATGCCTGTCGCCGAGACTTCCGCGGCTGGGAACACGACTACCTTATTACGCTGTTCAACGCCAACCATCAGAACTTGCGGGGCCACACGGGCAGCGTCCTCAGCGTGGCGTTCAGCTCGGACGGCAGGCAGATCGTCAGCGGCAGCTCTGACAAGACGCTCAAGGTGTGGGATACCGAGACGGGCCAGGAAACGCTGACAGTGAAAGGGCATACCGGCGCTGTCCACACCGTGGCGTTCAGTCCGGACGGACAAAGCCTGCATTCGGACAAACCATCCCAAACTCTGCTATAGCAGAGTGAAACAGCCATCCTTGTGACCTTCCCCCCTTTTATTGAGCCACAGCGAGTGAGAGAATCTCAACCGGGCTGACTGCCCGGAAAGGATTCTTTGAGATGAAGCAGAACCGACACACAGTGGACCAGATCATTGCGAAATTGCGTCGTGCTGACGTGGAGCTTGGCAAGGGCAAGAAGGTTCCTGAGATCTGCAGATTGCTTGAGATCAGCGAGCATACTTACTATCGCTGGCGTCAGAAGTACGGCGGAATGCAGCCGGACATGGCCAAACAACTGAAGGCTCTCCAGAAGGAGAACGCCCGGCTGAAAAAGATGGTGGCCGAACAGGCTCTGGATATGGAGATTCTCAAAGAGGCCTCCCAGGGAAACTGGTAGGCCCCAAGCGTCGACGACGCACCGTGGAAGAGGTGCGTCGCCGTTTGGGGCCA